>NZ_JBGSPA010000157.1:0-63202 GCF_041738855.1 Chamaesiphon sp.
TTCGGTCGCTGATGCGCTGTCTTGACCCAAACACATGCGGAGGGAACCTCCGCGTGATTTGGGTCGCTAAACCCTCGGCAAAGCCTACGTATCGCGCATCGCTACGCGGACTGAGATCTAGAGTGTCTTAACCGATGTGGCGACTGCCATACACCATCATCGTCTAGTCAGTTCAGGATTGCACCGTTAGTATTGCCTCAACGTCAGAGCATTGATGTTTTATGACCGATCTTGCCGCCAGTCAGTCGTCAATACCAGCCAAGAGCGATCTCCCGATCGCCGCTTTACACCGCGAGGGTCACACCCACGCAGGTAAAATTCTAGGCGATCGGTATTTGCTCCGATCGGTATTGGGTCGTGGTGGTTTTGGGATCGTCTTTTTGGCACGCAATATTGCTTTACCAGGACAGCCACTGTGTGTGATCAAACAGCTAGCACCGCCATCTACCGATCCACAACTGGTAGCGATCGCCCGTCACCAATTCGAGCTAGAAGCACTAAGCTTGAGTCGCTTGAGTAGTCACGCTCAAATCCCCTCACTCCTCGATTATTTGCAGATTGGCACAGATCTATATCTGGTCGAAGAATACATCCCCGGCATCGATCTGCGGCAGATTGTCAGCAACCAGCGCAGATTTACCGAACTGGAAGTCGAAAACTTTTTGACCCAGATGCTGCGGGTAGTAAAGTACATTCACAGTCACCACCTGATTCACCGCGATCTCAAGCCTCAAAATATTATCCTCTGTCGTACCGATCGCCGCTTTGTATTAGTGGATTTTGGAAGTGTGAAGGATATCGCTCCGACGACACAACCGTCGCAGCGGATGGAAACGATCGCGATCGGGACGCCAGGATTTACACCACCAGAGCAATTAGCCGATCGCACCGTCGATGCTAGTGATATTTATGCTTTGGGGATGACTTGTATTTACCTATTAACAGGAAAAGAACCAAGTCAATTTCCCACCGACGATCGCACTTGCGAATTGCTATGGGCAGATACAGTGGAAATAAGTACAGGCTTGAGTGACATCATCGCCAAAACGATCCAAATCCCGCTATCCGAACGCTATCACTCAGCAGCAGCAGTTCTAACCGCCTTGGAAAATCGTTCGATCCGCGCGAAATTACGTACGTATCTCGATCGCAAACACGCCATCGCCACTAGTGACAGCAGTGGCAAGCCCAGCAGCCATTACCCAGCAGTCGTAGAGTGGGCATTGGGGATCGATCGAGCATCAGAGTCAGCAACTGGCGATCGTGTCGAGCGCAAAATGTAGGAGTGGCTGCATCCGACTAACTCAACTAAATCCTCACAAAAATCGACAGCAGCGGGTGCGTTCGATGATAAACTAGGCAACAGCATTGCAAAATATTAAAAGTAGCTAACAATACTGAATCGAACTAGTAAACAGCCAACAGCGATCCTCTGGGGGAATCGATCTACTCGATCGAAGATTGTGGTCATTGCCAAGGGTCACAACCTAGCAATGAAGCCAATTGCTGCCAACTGAAAACTCACAACCGAGATCCGATCTGGTTGGTTGTCTCGATTCGCCACAGTCGTTGGTGTAGCTCCTGCTCAAATAGTAGGCACGACACCAACGCTATAGACAAAATCACACCATAATTAAGTAACGCGCACATGGCTACCACCGCAGAAAAAACAAACGTGGGGAAACTCACTCAAGTTATTGGTCCAGTTGTGGACGTAGAATTTACTGGCGGCAAGATGCCCCAGATTTATAGTGCCCTCAAAGTTGAAGGCAAAAACGAAGCCGGACAAGATGTCTCCGTAACTTGTGAAGTCCAACAACTACTCGGTGACAATCAAGTTCGGGCTGTTGCCATGAGTAGCACCGATGGTTTGGTGCGGGGAATGGATGTCATCGATTTGGGCGCACCGATTAGCGTACCCGTTGGGACAGCGACGCTCGGTCGGATTTTTAATGTCTTGGGTGAAACTGTAGATAACCGTGGTCCAGTCGATACGGAAGATCGATCGCCCATCCACCGCGATGCACCCAAGCTGACTGAATTAGAAACTAAGCCGTCCGTATTTGAAACCGGAATCAAGGTGATCGATCTCCTCACTCCCTATCGTCGGGGCGGTAAAATCGGTTTATTTGGTGGTGCTGGTGTCGGCAAAACCGTAATTATGATGGAACTGATTAACAACATTGCAACCAATCATGGTGGTGTGTCTGTTTTCGGTGGTGTGGGCGAACGTACCCGTGAAGGGAACGATCTCTACAACGAAATGATGGAGTCGGGAGTAATCGACAAAGATAACCTCAATAACTCCAAAATCGCCCTCGTCTATGGTCAAATGAACGAGCCACCCGGAGCAAGGATGCGTGTCGGGCTAGTAGCATTGACGATGGCGGAATACTTCCGCGATGTCAACAAGCAAGACGTATTGCTATTTATCGACAATATCTTCCGGTTCGTGCAAGCTGGTTCCGAAGTATCGGCACTCCTCGGTCGGATGCCTTCTGCGGTGGGTTATCAGCCTACTTTGGGTACCGATATGGGTGACTTACAAGAGCGGATTACTTCAACCAAGGAAGGTTCGATCACTTCCATCCAAGCGGTATACGTACCTGCGGATGACTTCACCGATCCTGCGCCAGCAACTACCTTCGCTCACTTGGATGGTACTACCTCCCTATCGCGGGGTCTGGCGTCCAAAGGGATTTATCCGGCAGTAGATCCACTGACATCGACCTCGACGATGTTGCAACCATCGATCGTCGGTGCCGAGCATTATGATACCGCTCGTGCCGTCCAATCCACGCTCCAACGCTATAAAGAGCTGCAAGATATCATTGCAATTCTCGGTCTAGACGAGCTGGCTGAAGACGATCGCCTCATCGTTTCCCGCGCCCGTAAAGTCGAACGCTTCCTATCTCAACCCTTCTTCGTTGCCGAAGTATTTACTGGTTCTCCTGGCAAATACGTCAAGCTCGAAGATACCATCAAAGGTTTCCAAGCGATCCTCAATGGCGAATTAGACGATCTGCCAGAGCAAGCTTTTTACCTCGTAGGTGATATCGCTGAAGCCAAAGCTAAGGGCGAGAAATTGCTCAAAGGCTAAGATTAGTGAATAGTGAATGGTGGATAGTGAATAGAAACATAGCTGGTGGGCGATGCCCAACAAACAATGTAACTAATAGATGGCTGGTAATACCAGCCAAAAAGCTATTCACCATCCACCATCCACCATCCACCATCCACTATAAAAATAACTATGACACTAACTGTAAGAGTAATTGCCCCAGATAAGACGGTATGGGACGGTACGGCAGATGAAGTCATCTTGCCGAGTATCACCGGACAATTGGGGATTTTGAGCGGTCACGCGTCGCTGTTGACGGCTCTGGATACTGCGGTGATGCGGATCAAAGCAGGTAAAGATAAGTGGACGCCAATTGCGTTAATGGGTGGCTTTGCAGAAGTCGATAATAATGAAATTACCGTCCTGGTAAATGGTGCGGAATTAGGTGAAAATATCGATCGCGAGCAAGCCCAAAAAGAGTTTACCGAAGCCGAACAAAAATTGGCGACAGCACCAGCAGGTAATCGTCAAGACCAAATCCAAGCCGATCGCGCTTTCAAGCGTGCCAGAGCTAGACTTCAAGCTGCTACTAGTTAGATTTTTAAAAGCTAGTACTTAATTAGATCCTCTTAATCAATGAATTAGGAGGATTTATTGTTGTAAAATCAGTAATAGCGAATCAATTAGATAGGCAAGCTTGATGATAGGGATACTCCGCAGATTGAAAGCGATATTTGTACAAGATACAAAGTTTTTAGAAGCGATCGGATCGATCGAAAATATCGTTGCTAAAATCTTATCAATTGGGATGATTTTTGTCACCTTCTTTGCGATCGCTCAGTTGAGTTACGCCATCATTGACAAGTTTCTGCTCACTATCAACCGACCGACCAATGATAGTTTCAACACGATTTTATTTGAATTGTTTGGGTTATTTTTAAATGTCTTAATTGCTCTGGAAATTCTTGAGAATATCACTGCCTACCTGCGAAAATATGTGATCCAAATCGAGCTAGTACTGGTTACGTCACTAACTGCGGTTGCTCGAAAAATCATCATTCTGGACTTGGAAAAGAAAAGTAGTAGCGATCTCATCGCCCTGGCAGTGGCAGTGTTTTCGCTCTCCGTTGGTTATGCGATCGTCCGCCAAGCTAATAAGAAATAGGTTCTAATCAGCTAATAGCCATGCTCATTTGGCGGTGCAGATTGGCGAGTACCGCCAGGAACTAGTCGTTGTGGACTACCCAAACCGGACGGAATGCGATAGACGCGCGGACGCCGGAAGACGGGACTACTTTCATCGTTGACATTGGGAGTAGCTGCGGGTGGATTCGGTTGCTGGCGGCTCGGATCGCGCTGATTTTCGGATGCGGGGTTTGGTGAGGTTGGCGATGATGGGTTAACTCCTCTCACCCCGCTGAGATTGGCATCGGTAAGCGAAGCACTCGTGAGATTGGCACCTGTAAAATCTGCCAGTGCCAGATTTGCACCCGCTAGATCGGTATTGGCAAGGATCGCACTGCGAAAATTGGTATTGACAAGATTGGCATAAGATAGATCTGTCCGTGTCAAATTGGTACTCGTAAAATTGATATTGACGAGACTAGCTGCCTGTAATACCGCGCCAGTAAAGTTGGTGCTGGTGAGATTGGCTCCAGTGAGATTAGCTCCGCCGAGTTTGGCATTGGTGAGATCGGCTCCACTCAAGTTTGCACCAATGAGATTGGCGGCTTGGAGATCGGCATTGACTAGCTGTTTGCGGCTGAGATTGGCACCACTGAGATCGCAGCCGACGCATTTATTGGTGGTAGTGAGGATTTGGAGATCTGCTGGGTTGTAAGCCACAGCTACAGGTGCGATCCCCACTAGGATCGCAGCACAGCAAGGATATAAGCGGTGATTCATATTAGCGATCGCGAGAGAACTACAATCAATTATTTACTAACTGAAGCTATAAATCACTTGAAGTTCCAATTGGGCACTTAGTGTCGAGGGTAAGTGTGATTTGGAATAAGTCTGTCTATCCAGGTGCATTTGCAGCCCCGTCAGCGGATCTTGCCCATTGGCGACTAGAAATTCGAGGCGATTGACTTGGGGGAGAGTGGCGATCTCGTCCAAGATGTTGACGATCGCTTGGACGTAAGGATGACTACGTTCCTGATACCAGCCCTCGATTGCCAGGTTGGCTTGATCGAACCCCAGATGAAAAGTTAATGAAGGATTGCCAAATAAGGCAGTCCCCAGCGGTCTAGCTTCTTCTTTGAGCAGGACATTGTGCCCCTGGGCGATGTGACGCAGCTTATCTAAGCGATCGTACCTGGCGGTGACTGCTAGTGGCTCCTCGTTCCAGGTAATCCCGACTGTGACTAGATAGGTTTGGAGGAGCATGTGCCCGAGTTTTTCGGCTTTGGTCACTAAGTATTCATTGTTGTAGTCATTGGCTTCGATCAGTAGTGGTACGCGATCGACCATTTCCAAACCATAGCCTTTGAGTCCAGCAATTTTACGCGGGTTGTTGGTGATCAGCCGAATTTTGCTAATCCCCAGATCGTTTAACACCTGTGCGCCGACTCCGTAATTTCGCAGATCGGCGGGAAATCCCAGCCGATTATTGGCTTCGACGGTATCTAGTCCCAGATCTTGAAGCGAATAAGCTTTGAGCTTGTTGATCAAGCCGATCCCCCGCCCTTCCTGACGCAAGTAGACTACGACCCCAGCTCCAGCATTCTCGATCATCTTGAGCGCGGCTTGGAGCTGCATCCGGCAGTCGCAGCGGAGCGAACCGAGGGCATCGCCAGTCAAGCATTCGGAGTGCATTCGCACCATCACGGGTTTGCCGACAAAATCAGCCGGATCGCCCTTGACAATGGCGACAGTCTCGGTGGCATCCAAAAGATTGCGATAACCATAGATCTGAAACTGCCCAAACTGGCTGGGCAGCTTGGTAATAGCTTCACGATGGACGAACCTGTCGTGTTTGAGTCGATAAGCGATCAGATCGGCAATGCTGATGATTTTGAGATCGTGGGTACGCGCGTAATCAACCAGATCTGCCAGTCTCGCCATCGAACCATCGGGATTCTGGATCTCGCAGATGACTCCAGCAGGATACAAACCTGCCAACCGAGCCAAGTCTACTGCTGCTTCTGTGTGTCCCGCGCGCTTGAGGACACCGCCCTCTTGAGCGCGGAGGGGAAAAATATGACCCGGACGGCGGAGATCTTCGGGTCTAGTCTGCGGATCGATCGCGCGATGAATCGTGCGGGTGCGATCGTCTGCGGAGATCCCCGTAGTGACACCGAGCTTCTGACTGGCATCGATACTGACAGTGAAAGCTGTTTGATTGGGATCGGTATTATTGGTCACCATCAAGGGTAGATCCAACCGATCCAACTGATCGCCCATCATCGCTAGGCAGATCAAGCCACGGGCATGGACAGCCATAAAGTTGATACTAGCGGCAGTTACTGACTCGGCAGCGCAGATCAGATCGCCCTCATTTTCCCGATTTTCATCATCTACCACCACGACCATTTTGCCCGCTGCGAAGTCAAATAGGGCGGTAGAGATCGGGTCAAACTCAAAATTGGACAGGTCAGTAGAAGAAGTTGCTATCACAGATCGGTAAAATGTTGCTAAACTATATAGTCCATCAAAGCAAGTCAAGACTCCAGCTCGATCGCCAATGCAGGGCAAAATCTACATTGTCAGATCTGCAAGTTCACAATTAGGTGTGAATTTGGAGTGGAACTAGTTGGTATTTCCCACCATGAATATGGTAATCACTTCTCATTATATAGGTCATAACATTCATGGGTGAGCAGAATAACCGTCTTCAAGTTGGGATCGTCGGTGCGTCGGGTTATGGCGGTGTCCAGTTGGTGCGCTTATTGCAAGATCACCCCGCGATCGAGATTGCCTATCTCGGTGGCGATAGTAGCGCGGGCAAAAAGTTTGGCGATCTCTATCCCCATCTGGCTCATGCTGTCCAGTTGACGATCGAACCGATCGATGTTGATATCATCGCTACCCGTTGTCAGGCGGTGTTTCTCGCTCTCCCCAATGGTTTGGCTTGCGAATTAGCACCGCAATTATTGGCTAAAGGTTGTAGTGTGCTGGATTTATCAGCAGATTATCGGTTTACCGATCTCGATATCTATACCCAATGGTATAAGATTCCCCGTGTCGATCGCGATACCGCCGCGACAGCCGTCTATGGCTTACCCGAACTCTATCGATCGAAACTTCGTACTGCCAAGCTCGTCGGCTGTCCTGGTTGCTATCCTACCGCCAGTCTCCTCGCGCTCTCGCCGTTACTCAAGCAAGGTTTGATCGATGCCGACACCGCGATTGTCGATGCCAAATCCGGCACCTCTGGCGGCGGGAGGCAAGCCAAAACTCACCTCCTGCTTGCGGAGGCTGACAACAATATTTCCGCCTATAGTGTTGCCGGACACCGCCATACACCTGAGATCGAGCAAGTATGCAGCGATCTTGCTAGTCATGAGGTCAAAGTGCAATTTACGCCCCATCTGATGCCGATGGTACGCGGGATTTTGGCGACTGTCTATGCCAATATTCGCGATCCAGGTCTAGTCACTGAGGACTTGATTACGATTTACAAGGCTTTTTATCGGTCTTCACCTTTTGTCAAAGTATTGGAGGGGGGAATGTACCCACAAACAAAATGGGCAGCAGGTACCAACCTTTGCTACATCGGGGTGGAAGTTGATGTCCGCACGGGGCGAGTAATTGTGATTTCAGCGATCGACAACCTGATCAAAGGTCAAGCCGGACAAGCGATCCAGTGTCTCAATGCGATGATGGGTTGGGATGAAACGCTCGGACTCCCCCAAATGAGTTTCTATCCTTAGAATCTTCACTGGTGCGTTACGCTGCGGTAACACATCCTACGGTAAGCGAACATGGCGGGGTATTTTAGAATAAATCTAATTGCACCGCTGAATCGGCGATGGGTGGTGGTAACGGATCGATCGCGATCCCTGCATTGGTAAAAATCTGATGCAGATACCGCGCATTGATGGGCGATCGCGCTTCGATCGGACAATGGACGAACATGTAAATATGAGCGTCCTGTGCCAGCCATGCCTGAATCTGGCTCGTCCAGCCTTCCAACCACACCTGATTTGCCGACTGGACGGGGTGCGACACGTATCGAATCAGACTAAAAGGTGCTCTCAGACTCAGCTCGGTGCTGCCAGTGGGGGAAGTTGCCAACGGTACGTGCGGTTTTTTGCACTCGACGATCGCGCCTAGCTCGGGATCTGCCTCGTAAATCGGGCGAGAATCAAGGATAACCCGCCCGATACCCAGATGTGTCAATAACTCCGTTAACTGCTCTTGGTGGGGAGATTTGAACCAATCTAGCTGCCGAACTTCTACCGCCAATGAGCTACCCTGACCTGCTAGTGCTGTCAGAAATGCAGTCAAATCCGCCAATCTGGTAGCATCGGGCGCGTAATGCGGCGGTAACTGGATAAACATCACGCCCAACCGATCTCCCAATGCCTGCATCTGAGTGATAAATGCCAGCGCGGGGACAATCTGCGGCGCAAGTAGTCCGCTGTGAGTAATAGCGCGCGGAAACTTGAGACAAAACTTAAATCCTGCTGGAGTTTGAGCGCTCCAGCGATCGATTGTCGCCCGATCGGGGATCGCATAAAAAGTCGTATTCCCCTCTACTGCTGGAAAATAATTACTATATATCCGCAAAAATTCCCGTGATGGTGTTTTGGGTGGATATATTTCGCCCACCCAACCTGGATAAGACCACACCGCACAACCGATCGACATAGGCATCCGATTAACCTCCCTTCACCATCCACTATCCACCATCCACCAACTGCAACCACAGCATAAACTCCGTCCCCCGAACGGCACCTGGGGGCGGGCTAGTGACTGATATTTTACCGTGCATGTGCGTGACGAGTTCTTTGGCGATCGCTAGTCCCAAGCCAGTACCAGCAATGCTGCCTTGAGCTTGGACGCCACGATAATGACGCGTAAATAAGCGATCCAAATCTTGGGGAGGTATTCCCATTCCGGTATCCCGAATACAGATCTGGAGCTGGAACTCACCCCTTTCGCCTGATGGCGGCATCGGAGTATCGATCGGTTCGACATCGATATCTATTTCCCCTGCTGCGGGTGTATATTTCAAGGCATTGTCGATCAGATTACTCAGGACTTCGCGCAAGGCGGCTGGATGTGCTTGCACTAATGGTAAATCGCGGGGAATATGAGTGTGCAACTTTAAATTTCGGTCCTGAGCGATCGCTTCAGCCGACATAATTAATGGATCGAGTACGTCTGTCAATTGACAAGACTCGCTCCGAAATGTGGCATCGGGAAGTAATAAGTTAGCACTATAAGTCTGCGCCGCATCCTGACTGGCTGGCAAGAATTTCGCCAGTGCAGATTTAGCTTCAGTCATGGCTGGTAGATCGATCGCGCTTTCGAGGTGTGTGAGTAGCTCCTGCAACCTGTCGCTTTCGCGGACGATACTGTTGGCAAAACCGCGATTGGGATCTGCTAAATTCAGACGTTTGATCAATAATTTGCCAAATGTCCGAATCGCTGTCAACGGATTGCGGAGTTGGTGCAAGAGATTGTGCAATAGATCTCGTTGCTGGAGTTGCAATTGCTGTTGCTGTCGATATTCGCGTGCTAGCCAATTGTGGCGGCGATCGACGATCCCCGCCAGCGCGATCGTTTGGGCGACTTGTTGAATTTGCATCTGTTCGGTTGCATTCCACGGCTGAGCCTCCCGTGTCGTCACCAGCAGTCCCAAGATCGTCCCGTCTGATACTAACGGGAGCAGGAGCTGATTGCGTTTGGACTGGGACTCCTCTGCACCCCGATCTGCTGATTTTGGTACTAGGGTTGTCACCTGACGCTCGTCGTTGCCAGCTAGTTGTCTCGCAAACCGTTCGGCAGCTAAACTCGACGATCGATCGATACTTTGGTTCATCACCTCTGACCAAGCGATGCCTGTTTCTGGATAGACTATCAGTGGCAATAATTTTGACTCTCCGCCGCCGGCGATGTCCTCAGTCAGATAGACAATACTCAAATTCGCACCTAAGCCATCCGCCAACAGTCGTAACTGTGCGCGACACAAAGCCATGAATTCAGAACTCGTAGCAGTAGACACGATCTTGGTTATTTGTTCTTGGTTGATGGTCAAGTTACCTCCGCTACTGACTTACCTGGATCGAATGAGGCATCTAGAGTAGTGCGTGGGAAGGGAGAATGTGCGCGTCGCCGCTATTCACCTATTTTGGCACGATTGCTGCCTGGAGATGGCGATCTGCTCGATCTAGATGGGCATCGTCACCAAATTTGTCAGACCGATCGCCTAGATTACTTATTAAGATTTATTACGAATCTTATAATTTATTATCGCTAAATCACCAGGATAACTTCGTTTTTTCTTTATATTAGTGGATTTGGGCGGATGAGGAGGTGATTTACATGGGGCTTGAGTTTTTAGACTGAAGCGGATAGAATAGCGACGGCTTTTGTAACAGACATTACATCTGTCTGCACCAAAGAGGAGGTAAGGCGGTTGGCTAGAAGACGCAAACGGAAAAGTCGGAGACGTCAAGAAGGGCGGAGAATTTTGGAGCAGGTGCCACAGTTCAGCATTGAAAGTGGCGAAGATAAACCTGTTACTGCTGCGCGCAAATACATCTTGTCAGAAGGGATCTCCCCGCCAGCTTTATTGCTGGTGAAACGCAACGAACATACAACAGATCGCTATTTTTGGGCAGAGAAGGGTCTATTCGGCGCACAATATGTCGAAGAAAACCATTTTCTATTTCCCAGTCTGCGATCGCTGGAGCCAGAAACAGAAAGTCAACAACTACTTACTGTTGGCAGCAGTACTTACTAGTTAAGCTGACTTTCTGGTACAAAATCTCTATTTTGATAGCAAGCACCCAAATGCGATTACATTTGAGTGCTTTTTTTATTCTATATCTTCACGGACACTTAATTGCAGCGCGGACTGAAATACTGCCAATTCATCCCGATGTCCGCTAATCTTGACGATGGTGGCGGATGCGTCATCTGGCACTTCTACTTTGAGTCGCACTTGTTCGGTTCGCGATGATCCTTCCCAATAAAACCAGCCAGCCAAGGGGGCGACCAATATGAGTAACCAAAATAAATCACCGAGATCGGGTAATAACATCCTGAGCACCAACGCCAGACACATCGCACCGATCGCCGCCAGACCAGTCAGCAGCACAGCCAAGAATACACTCGGACGCACTAAACCCTCAAAGGTAACAATATCGGTATCGCGATCGACCGCAGCAATCTTGTAAGCACGCTCTGTAAAATAAGCTTGCAGTCGCGGTAATAAGTCTACTTCTGATTCGCTAGTTTCTAGTACCATTTGCTCGATTCGCGGTTTTGTAGAAGCACGAATAAAGAAAAATAACCCGATGGCTAGCAGGATGGTAAGGATAAATGTGGATGTGAGGACGTTTGTGTTCATGGCTAATAGCAGTTGACAGTTGACAGTTGCGGCGCGCGCTCTTGGTTGGGTTGGCAACCCAACCAGGTTCCCTCCAGGTATAGCGCGACAAGACAGACAGCGATTGAGTATGGGTAATGTGTGCCTACTTACTGAGCCTAAAACCTACCCCCTAGACTCGATCCTCGATGGCAATGTAATCCTGTTGATGCAAGCCTGTATAGATCTGAGTAGGACGGAAGATCCGATTTTCTTGGAGTTGCTCATTCCAATGCGCCAACCAGCCAGCTACCCGCGCAATGGCAAACACTGGGGTAAATAAATCAGTGGGGATGCCCATTTTGCGATAGACCAAACCGGAATAGTAATCGACATTGGGATAGATGCCGCGCGGCCCCAAATACTCTTCGAGCACCCGCTCCAGCTCTAGCGCGATATCGTAGTAAGGATCGTCGCCGAATTTGTCAAAGAGTTGTTGGGCTAAATCTTGCAAAATAATCGCGCGCGGATCTTTGACGCCCTTATAAACACGATGTCCAAACCCCATAAATTTGTACTTGGGATCTAACTTGAGGCACTGCTCGACATAGGGACGGACATTGGCGACACTACCAATCTTCTCAAACATGGCGATCGCTTCTTCATTGGCACCACCGTGGAGGGGGCCAGCCAGGGTACCGACAGATGAAGCAATGACTGTATATGGATCTGCCAACGTCGAGGCGGTCACCCGTGCTGAGAAGGTAGAGGCATTCATCGTATGTTCGGCATGGAGGATCAGACAGATATCCATGACTTTTGCGACGATCGGATCTGGTTCTTTTTCGGTCAACATGTAAAGGAAGTTGGCAGCATAATCGAGATCGTCGCGCGGTAAAACAGCATCATTACCCTTTCGCATCAGTTGAAATGCGGCGACCATTGTCGGAATTTTGGCAAGCAACCTAATCACGGCTTGACGCACATAGTCGGGAGTGGGCAGAGTATGCCGTGAGTAAAATAGCCCCAACGCAGCTGCAGAAGCTTGGAGTGCATCCATCGGATGTCCGGTTTCGGGAAAACACTTCATCATGTCTTTGATCCGATATTTGATCCGCCGATGAGAGTAAATATCTGCCGAAAACTCTTGCAGTTCGGTATGTGTGGGTAATCTACCCCAAATTAGTAAGAATGCTGTTTCGAGAAAGTTACTATGCTGGGCGAGTAATTGGATCGGAATACTGCGGTATTCTAAAACACCTTCTCGATCGCCTAGATCCGTTGTTTGGATGCCTACATAGCTGATGCTGGATTTGGCAGCAGGCACTCCTTCTAATCCAGCTCTATATTCAGGTTTGCGATCGCTTTCAGTCATAACAATTATGATTTAGCTAGTATGACTAATAATACCTTGTTGAGGTAGAGGGTAATCAGGCTTTAGGCTTTAGCGGATGCGCGCTCCGTCTGTGCCTACGGCAGGCTTACGCCAACGACACGCCTCGCTTCGCTCGTCTACGGGTTCCCCGAGGGTTTAGCGACCCAAATCACGCGGAGGTTCCCTCCGCATGTGTTTGGGTCAAGACAGCGCACCAAGAAGGCTTTAGGCTTTAGGGGTAGAGGGTAATCAGGCTCTGGGCTTTGGGCTTTAGGGATAGAGGGGAGCCGATGTAATAGCAAAGTTCGCCTTCTCCCCTCTTTGCTCTCCTCAGATGTACTTCGTTGCGTGAAAATTGTGGTAAATAATTTAACCATCTTTAAGAATTTTACTACTCTCTACCCCTAAAGCCTAAAGCCTAATTGCCCTCTAATCGCAAATAAGCAGTTGCTAGTGCATCCGCATCCCCGACATTACCAGGAAATAAGACGACAGGGAGATTGGGAAATTGGGGATGTGTGGGTGAGGTGACGATCGCCGAGCAACCAGGGAGGATCTGACCGATCGATCTGGCTACAGATAGAGCTAGACCCTTACTGAGGGTGTCATTGGAGGTAATTCCACCTTTACTTATCAAAAAGCCGATATCGTCAGGTAGAGCGCGAACGATGTCCATCAATAAGGCGGAGACGGCTTCGCCAAATTTTAGTCGAGTTTGGACACTATTGAAGGTGAGTTCTTGGCGACTGGTATAGATGGCGGGGGTATCGCCAGCGGTGTGGATCGTCGCGATCCGATCGATCGTGGTGGCAAGTAATGCCGCTCTCATCTCTGGATTGTCATCGACTAGTTGCGAGACATCGATCTCGACGCCGACAATGCCTGGAGCTTGGAGTAACTGGTTTAATTGCTCGGTGGTTTTTTGGACATGGGAGCCGATAATGACTGCGCCTGGTTTGCCATCGCGGACGTATTTGGACATCTCTGTCGCGGGGATGGGTTGAGTGCCGAGATTGGCGAGAGAAGTCAGGATACTGGCACCACTGCGGAACAGGAACCGTTTGCCTTGACTGACTGCTACCAAAATATCAGCCGCAAATTTATCAAAATCTGATTGCTGTTCGCCATCGACGACACAACAGCGATTGCGCTCTAGCTGGAGCAGTCGTTCTAGACTACCACTGCGTACTTCTGCTAGCAAAAATTGCACCACGCGATCGGCAGGGATTTGACCTTGGGTTTTTTCGGCGACATAATCAGGTAAATAACTATGACTGTAGGCAAATACCGAATCACGGGCAAATTCTGTTTTGTGGACTGGGGTTTCGACACCATTGACGAGCAGATAATGAATGCTATCGCGAGTGATCCTACCACCTTCAAAGAACGCTGGCATCAAAAAATGAGCATCAAAACCACCTAGCTCGGCGGCAATGACATCAGTCTCGATCGGGTAATGTCCGCGCAAGGTAGAATCCGATCGACTTACTACCAAGAAGTCCTGAGTACCGACTTGAGCGATGGCTGTCTTCAAATTGCGACAAACTTCCCGCGTTACTGCTGCTGCGCGATCGGGTGTCAGGGCGCGAGTGTTGGTTAAGATAAAGAAGATGGGTACGGCATCTGTCAACCCTAGTTTCAAAGTCTCGATATCCCACTGAGTCAGTAGCAAGCAACTATGTACTGTCTGCGAACCAGTTGGATCGTCATCTAGCACAATAATTTTAGGTTGATTTGTCATAGTTATTTAGCGATCGCCGGAATTAAACCCAATTATATGTTGAAAAATCTGTGGTACGCCGTCGAGTTTAGTGATGCAGTTACGACCCACCCTACGTTACTAAAAATATTCGATCGCGAGTTGGTACTATATCGCACAAGCGACGGACATATTCAGGCGATGGCTAATGCTTGTGTGCATCGGGGAGCTGCACTTGCCAATGGCTGGATCGATCGCGACTGTATCGTCTGTCCATATCACGGCTGGCATTATCAACCTGATGGTAGCTGTGTCAAAATCCCGTCAATAACTACAGGTAATATCCCCAAATCTGCTCGCATGACTACCGATCCAGTCCAGGAAAAATATGGCTGGATTTGGTTATTTCTCGGCGATGGCAGTCCTGGAGAAATACCATCTCTACCTAACTTTCCCCAAGTTGAAGCGAGTAACTTGCGATCGATTCAAGGCGAATTTGATTGGAATGCTAATTACGAGCGGGTACTCGAAAATGGGCTAGATTTTGCTCATGCACCCTTCGTACATGCGGGAGCTTTTGGTAATCCCGATCTCCCCCAAATTGCCGACTTGGAAATTGAAAACTTTGCTGAAGGAGCCAGTGCCACAGTCCATTTAGCAGCCACACCACCTCAAGGTTTATGGAAGTTATTAGTTAGAGGCGAACGCGCCCCAATTAAAACTCGCACGGGTTTTTGCTTACCCAACATCACATTCTTAGAAGTTTATCTACCGTTTGGACAGTTAACAATTTGGACGGCACACGTACCGATCGATCTGCATACAACTGTAAGTAAATGGATTAATTTTCGGACCTTCTTTACAGGCAAATGGGCAGATAAAGATGCTTACAATCGCACGATTAAGATCTTTGAGCAAGACAAACCGATTGTCGAATCCCAACGTCCTCAGCTCATCCCTGACGATCTAAAAACAGAACTTTATGTTCCCGCAGATGCGCTTCAGTTGCAATATCGAAAACTTCGGCAATATCTGTTGTCATAGCGGACTGGCATGCGATCGCATTGTTACTTTTACTACCAAAATGGGCAGAGCAGCTCAAATTTTGATTGAGTTTCTAAAATTTTTATAAAGTTGTGAGATTTTAACGATCGACAACCTATAGTTTCGTGACATAGGTTACAGTTTGTTCTTATCTCCGTGCCATAATTGGGGGGTAGGGTGCAAGCAAGTAAGCACCAAGATTTAGAGCAAGGAGGATGTGTGAGTATGATTGAGAAAATTATTTTGGCGATCGCCATCACTTGCTCACTAGCTTGGAGTATGGAAGTCAAACCACCGCAAAGAGTGGTCGCGATCGAAGTATCAACTCCCATCGAAATAGCTAGCGAATATCGGGTAGCAGTGATTGTTACGGTATAGACCGATCGCTATTGCTTGGACGTGAATTTTTCGGTTGATGGTGAGCAAGTTGTTCTTTGGTAGGAATAAGAAATCATCCCTACCAAAGGTTGAGGCGATCTTCAATCAGAGATCGCCGATGCTAATCTAGAGGTTTCCATCGCCAATTGGTGACGTCAGGTAAATCGATACCATTAGTGTAGGCGTATTGACGACATTCGATTTGACGGTTCTTGAGTTGCTCTTTGGTATGCGCCCCCGCAACGCGCAATTTAGCCACGCGATCGATCGCATCGATGGCGATACTAAAGCGATCGATTTGATTGTTTATCGCCAATTCTAGCGGCGTATTAATATTTCCCTTTTCTTTATATCCCCGAACGTGGAGATTATCATGATTTTTGCGCCGATACGTCAAGCGGTGAATCAACCAGGGATAACCGTGAAAATTGAAAATAATCGGTTTGTTAGTGGTAAATAAACCATCAAAATCTCGATCGCTCAAACCATCAACATATTCGCTCGGTTGTTGCAGAGCCAGCAGATCGACGACATTGATAAACCGCATCTTGAGATCGGGAAACTCAGCATGTAAAATGGTCGTAGCCGCCAGAGCTTCCTGAGTTGGAATATCTCCCGCACACGCGATGATTAGATCTGGCTCGACACCGCGATCTGTACTCGCCCATTCCCAGATCCCGATCCCTTTTTGACAATGCGCGATCGCGGCATCCATCGTCAGGTATTGGAGATGGGCTTGCTTATCCGAAACGATCGTATTAATCTGATTGGTACTCTTAAAACAAGTATTGGCGATCGCCAGTAAACAATTGACATCAGGTGGTAAGAAAATCCGCACCACCTCCGCGCTCTTATTAGCAACCACATCGAGAAAGCCTGGATCTTGATGGCTAAAACCATTGTGATCCTGCCGCCACACCGTTGAAGTGATCAATAAATTGAGCGAAGAAACATCCGCCCGCCATGACAATTTACGCGAAATTTCCAACCATTTGGCATGTTGGTTGAACATCGAATCAATGATGTGGACAAATGCCTCATAAGTCGAGAACAAACCATGTCTGCCCGTCAACAAATAGCCCTCTAGCCAGCCCTCTAAAGTGTGTTCGCTCAACATTTCCATCACCCGACCATCTGGAGCCAGCTCCGCCCCGTCAGCGTCTTCTGGGAGGTACTCACCCCACCAGACCTTTTTGGTCGCTTCATAGACCATTTGGAGCTGATTGGAAGCCGTCTCATCCGGTCCAAATAACCGGAAATTGTGAGGATTGGCGGTGATGATATCCCGCATAAATACACCTAAAGGATAGGTATTGGAGACTTCGAGCTGTCCAGGTACAGATACATCTACACCGTAGTGACGGAAATCTGGGAGCCGCAACACCTGCCGAATTAACCCGCCATTGGCGTGAGGATTGCTACCCATCCGCTGCTTGCCTTGAGGTGCCAGCATCCGAAATTCCGATCGCAAGGTACCATTGTCATCGAATAACTCCTCTGGATGATAGCTATGGAGCCACTCAGACAGCATTTGCAGTTGTTCGGGACGCTGTTTGACTTCCTTGAGCGGGACTTGATGCGATCGCCAGGAACCCTCTAATTTGTGCCCATCTAGCTCCTGGGGACATGTCCAGCCTTTGGGAGAGCGGAGGACGATCGCCGGATACAGGGGGCGAGTGGTATCGCCATCATCACGGGCGCGAGATTGGATCGTCTTAATCTGCTCGATACAGCGATCGAGTGTCGCCGCCATCGCCTGGTGCATCAGTTCGGGATCTTCCCCTTCGACAAAGTAAGGAGTATAACCATAACCGCGCAAGAGGCTGTCTAATTCCTCGTGGCTGATGCGGGCTAAAACAGTTGGATTGTTGATTTTGTAACCATTAAGATGCAGGATCGGCAATACCGCCCCGTCTCGACGCGGATCGAGGAACTTGTTTGAGTGCCAAGCTGTAGCCAGCGGCCCAGTCTCGGCTTCACCATCGCCGATGACGACGACGCTAATCAAGTCGGGATTGTCAAATACCGAACCGTAAGCGTGGGAAATACAATAACCGAGTTCTCCTCCCTCATTGATCGAACCAGGGGTTTCAGGGGTACAGTGGCTGCCAATCCCACCAGGAAACGAAAACTGCCGGAAAAAAGCCAGCATTCCCGCCGTGTCTTGAGTTTTATCGGTATATATGTCTGTATAACTGCCTTCCAAATACACAGGAGCCAGGACTCCAGGCGCACCATGTCCGGGACCAGCGAGGTAGATCGCGTTGAGGTCATATTTGTTGATGATGCGGTTGACGTGGGTATAGATGAAGCTCAATCCAGGGCTAGTGCCCCAATGTCCCAACAGGCGATTTTTGATATGCTCGACTTGTAGAGGTTCGCGCAAGAGTGGATTGTCTCGGAGATAGATCATCCCCACCGCGAGGTAGTTACAAGCACGCCAAAAACCGTGAAGCTGATGTAATTCGGAAGGCGTAAGCGTAGGTGATAAAGCTGTAGAATCTGAGTGCAGATTGGGATTTATAGTTGAAAGACTAGTCATCACAATAATATTCTGATTTATCACCCCAACCCTATCATAATTAGGACTTGCGGCATACTGCCTTTGGAGAGATATTGCGATCGGTCAAAGGAGAGATAGAAATCAAGAATATCTATGCGTGGAGTCGAGCTGGTAACACAACGATTGAAATCGTTGTTAGTGATGCAAAGTCCGCCTTCGCGGACTGGGATCTCAACAAAAACTTAGTAAATTGTAGGGTGGGCACTTCCCACCAGATAGGTTTCAGGCATTGTTACTAGTGAACTGTAGGGTAGGCAGTTTGTAGCTGTAGCTGTAGGGTAGGCACTGCCCACCAGCTAGGTTTCAGGCATTACTAAGATTATAAACATCTGTACTTCTGGATTTATTTCTAAACCATTTTGGCAGGATGAAAGCGATCGGGATGAGATTGTGGGAATACTGAGATGAAGATCGAGCGTCGTCGCACCAGCAACAGCTAAATTGATATGTCACTTTTCAGTCGGCTCCTCAAACTTCATGCTGGTAATATCCCATTAGAAGACTTTTTCACCGAACTAGTTGCCCACCTCTTTAGTACAAATAAAGAAATTCTGTACGCTTGGCTCAAATATCTAGATTTACCAGATCTGGATGCTGACTTTGATGCTGCTTCCGTTTCAACGCAGCGGACATTCAAGGGTCTTCCGCACCACGGCTCAGATAGTCGCCCCGATCTTACTATCGAACTAGTGAACGGTAACAATCAAAATATCATTTTTATTGAAAGTAAGATTGGCTCTCAAGAGGGTGAAAGACAACTTTCCAGGTATGCAGAAATTTTAGAGGCACATCCAAGTTTTCAAAATAAGCTGCTGATATACATTACGCGCGATTTCGATCCGAAAGATCGAGAATGTATTTTCAAGGAAATTCCTCATTCTAGTGTTCGGTTCAAGCAAGTTCGATGGCATCAGTTTTATCAATTCCTGAGAGGAAGACCAAGTAGCGGCGATCCAAAAATTCTTTTTGAAAGCACTCGAAGAATTGAGTAAGATTAAGAGTCAGTATCCATCCCTACCTTGGACAACGGTTGGTACTGTTCACATCGATTCGACGATCGCGATCGTGGATGATGATAATGAAATTCTCAGTTCGGATTGCGAGAGTGACAATCTTGTTACAGTGGTCTAAATATGATTAGTCATTAGACAGATTACGTTTGAAACCTAGCTGGTGGGCAGTTCTAGCTGTGATGGTGCGTTACGCTCCGCGATAACACACCCTACACATGTTGACACTGATTCTGAACCGAGCAAAGATAGATTACAGACCAGTTGCTTCATCGTGGGGGCTAGATGCTGGATCTACGCCCATGTTGGCGACTAGATCGCGCAAGACGGTAATTTGTTCGGAGTGTTCGAGTTGTTGAAGTTGGCTCATACATTGCTTGGCTCCATCTTCTAGCTCATAATCTGCTGGCATTGGGATGATTGTAGTCGCGTCCATGCCTTGAGCCAGTAGATACCAAAATAGTAATTTGGTGGTGTCACTTAGTGCGCCGTATTCGCGACTGATGAGGCTATTCTTGCCTTCTACCAAGTCGCGCTGGACTTGGAGCTGCTCATCGTGAGACATCTCTGCCACTTGCTTAAATAACCCTTCGGCGATCGTGGGTGCTGCTGTGCTGGCTCCAGGTGCCGCAGGGGTGATGGATTTGCCAACTTCTTTGTAAATAAACCAGAGTAATGCCAGTTGCTGGTCTGTGGACAGAGCCGCAACAGCAGAGAGTAGATCGGGATTTACGTTTGAAACAGGAGCTGCCATATTACTTTTCTTAATTGGTCATTATTACAATACCGATCATTCAGTTTTGGCGATATTTCCTTTGGAAAGAGGTGGCGATCTGTCAAAGGATAGATTTCAAGAAATTCTATTTGTGCTTTCATAGTAGTCTAATTGTCATTATTAATTATGAAAACCGTTGACGTCGCTGTACCGCATAAATTTTTGACGATCGATCTAGATCCAACAATAAGTATCGATGGTATTGATGAAGCTAATATTTGTGAATATTTCGTGAGACTAAATCGCGGTGAATTTGTAGACACTGCCAATCTTTTTGCCGATCGCGGCTGTCTCAATCCACCATTTGAGAAATCGATCGAGGGGAGAGAAGCGATCGCGGGATACTTATCTACAGAGGCGATCGGGATGAGTTTTTGTCCCCAATCTGGTCAGCTCATCACGCTCGATCGCGAACAATCACGATATCAGATTCAGGGTACAGTAGTTACTAATTACTTTACTATAAGTGTCGGCTGGTCGATGGAGCTAAATGCTGCGAAAGAGATTACGATCGTAGAAATAAAGTTACTCGCTTCTATGGGTGAATTGTTGAAACTGCGTAGCTAACAACTGGTCAGACCGATCTCTTAAAACTAAATTGTTATGGATGTACAGTAAGGCTTAGTTTTCATCTAAAGTATATGAATATATTAGTATTGAATGCTGGGTCGAGTAGTTTTAAATCAAGCTTTTATCGATTAGATGAACCAGAACTAGCTTCAGATCCAGTCGTACCACTATGGACGGGAGCAATTAACTGGGACTCATCGGGTAAGGCAGTATTAAAGGCAAAAACTGCTAATGATGAAGTTAAGGAAGAGCGATCTCAAGCAAATCGTGTTGTAGACATCCACGACCTCTTAAATTGGTTATGGAGTGGTAAAACTCAAGTTATTAAAGATATTGGCGAGATCGACATCGTTGGTAATCGAGTCGTACATGGTGGTGATAAGTATCGGCAACCAACAATCATCGATAGCGAAGTAAAAGCAGAGATCGATCGCTTGTCGATCTATGCACCACTGCACAATCCAGCGAATCTGATGGGGATTGAAGCAATTGGCTCGATATCCGCTAATACGCCCCAAATGGCAGTATTTGATACTACTTTCTATCGTGACTTACCGGAAGTGGCTTATGTCTATCCGTTACCTTATCAATGGTTGGAGCGGGGAATCAGAAAGTATGGTTTTCATGGCATCAGTCATCAATATTGTACCCGCCGTGCGGCAGAATTATTGGGTCGAGATGTGCAGGAATTACGGTTTATTAGTTGTCATTTGGGTAATGGTTGCTCTTTAGCAGCGACTAAATTTGGACGGTGTATAGAGACGACGATGGGATTTACACCGCTCGATGGTTTGATGATGGGTACGCGCTGCGGATCGATCGATCCTGGGATCATTTTACATCTGTTGCGAGAACAGGAATATACAGTTGTAGAATTAGATCGTATTTTAAATTTTGAGTCAGGATTATTGGGTATTTCTGGAGTATCAAATGATGTCCGCGAGATCGCTAAAGCGATCGATTTAGGTAACACTAGAGCCAAGCTAGCTCTGGATATGTATGTCGATCGGCTAGCCGCTCAAATCTCTTCCCTATTGCCAAGATTAGGCGGTGTAGATGCCGTGATTTTTACGGCAGGTGTGGGAGAACATCATGCTGGTATTCGCGCTGCTGTGGTAGATAAATTGGCGTTCTTGGGAGTAGAAATAGATCCAAATTTAAATAATTTAGCAATCCTGCCCGATCGCGATCTGGCAACAGAGCGATCTTCAGTGAGATTATTAGCAATTCATACTCAAGAAGAATGGGAAATTGCGCGAACTTGTTGGGAATATCTTAGAAGACAGCGTTCCTAGACCTTACCTAGCATATATTTTGGTGCGTTACGTTTCACTAACACACCCTACGGGACGCAGCACCAATATTTTATAGTCTCAATAGGGAAAAATATGATGACTGAAAAGCAAAAAATGTTGGCTGGCGAACTCTATCTAGCTGCTGACCTCGAACTAAAAAATGCCCGCATCCAGTCAACTGGTTTAGCACATCTCTACAATCAGACCCTAGCGACAGCACCCATCCAAAGACAGGAAATCTTAGAGCGATGGCTGGGCAACATCGGGTCGGACATCGAGATCGAACCGCCATTTTATTGTGATTATGGAACTAATATTGCGGTGGGTAATAAATTTTATGCCAACTGTGGTTGCATTATATTGGACTGCAATCTGGTTAACATCGGGGATAATGTACTGTTTGGCCCCTATGTGCAAGTTTATACTGCTTACCATCCTGTCGATCCAGTCGTGCGGCTGACAGGTCGAGAATTTGCCGCCCCAGTCACGATCGGTAATAATGTGTGGATCGGTGGTGGGGCGATTGTTTGCCCAGGAGTAAGCATCGGGGACAACACCACGATCGGAGCTGGTAGCGTGGTTGTCAAGAATATACCGAGCAACTCGCTAGCTGTTGGTAATCCCTGTCAGGTCATCCGCGCAGTTTAGGCGATCGTTATTAGTGTATCCAGCAGTTGGTGCAGATCGCCAAAAAGGGGCAACCCTTCGATTGCCCCTCCCGATATCAAACTAATCTTCGAGCACCTTAGCAATCCGATCTTCTAATCGATCGAGATCCAAACCACCTTCATCGCGGCTAATGCGCCGGACAGTGGCATTGACTGTATCGAGGGTTTGGAGTAAGTCGCGCAAGATTTCTTGTTGCTGACGCGAACGTGTAACTTCTAGTGGTTCTTGCACCAAGTCACGCACGATCGTATCTTCCGATCGAGAAACAACCATTGGCTCGTTTTGTCCTTGGAGATACACTACCGTACGCCGTCCTGGCCCACGATCTTCCTCTAGTGGAATCAGCGCAACCACGTTGTCGGAACGAACGTATTTACCAAATCCCAGGTGAACCAGTACAGAGGGTTGAATTTTCACTCAGTCTTATCCTTTTCGATCTCTATACATCTATTTTAGACCGGATCTGAATACTCTACAACGTTGATTGGCGGCGGTTTTCACGCTATTTTAGTAGTAATTTACAGTTGCTTTCTACGGGCGATCGACTAGCCGAATTATGTGTCCATCTGGGTCTTTGACGAGGAATTGGCGATCGAATTCTAGAGCGGATGTATTCGATAGTGACACCTCAGTAGCGGCGAGTGGAAATTGCGCTGCGGTGAGTTGTTGGACTGTTGCCATCGCATCAGCGACGACGATCTTGGTTTGCAGACACCAGAGATCGTTGGACTCGGTATCGGTAGGAATGGCTCGTCCATCGGTTGGCTGTAGATACTCCAATAACTCGATGCCGATGCCTGCGGGTGCGGTGAGACTACTAATCCGCACTTTGACAGCAGCAATACCGCAGAGTAGCTCTTGTTCAGAGCCAAAATTCTCACTTTCTTGTTTCAATTCTAGCCCTAACAAATCACAGTAGAACGCACGACTAGCACCTGTATCGGCAACGACGATCGCGGTATGGTCGATCCCTAAAAATAGATCGGTGGTTGGTTGTTGCCATTTAGGGGCGGCTTGAGTAGCTGGAAAGTGGAGCAGTTCCAGATTGTGACCGTCAGGATCTTGAAAGTAAACAGCTTGGATACCGCCAGCGACGGGATTCCAGTCGGGTAAGGTTTGGGGATGAGGAGAGACTTGCACGATGGAATGCTGGCGGACATGCTCATCGGCGCGCTCCATATCGCTGACGACGATCGCCAGATGCTGAAACCAGCGATCGTTGCTGCGGGAATCTGAGGGGATCGCTCGACCTGGATACGTCAAAAATTCCGTCAGTTCGATCGTCTCATTACCAAGTTGGAGGGCGACTACCCGTAGTTGGAGATTGGCGGCGGCGGGGATCGGATCTGTTTGCAATGAGGATATATCCGCAGATGCCACGCCTGTAAGTTGCCGATCGCTAGTCTTGGTAAATGCTAAAACGGTGGTATAGAAATCGATCGATCGATCCATGTCCCCCACCGTCATCCCAATCGATTTGACTTCACTAATCGACATCTGGCTCCTTATGTACTAGAAACTTGACCGCCTGTAACTTCCAGGATCGCCCCTGTCACAAAGCTGCTATCTGCGGAGGCAAAATAGACATAAGTGGGTGCGAGTTCTTCCGGTTGTCCAGCACGTTGCATCGCATTATCCTGGTCGAAATTGTCTACTTGTTCTTTGGTCATCGTGCCAGGGATTCCAGGCGTCCAGACGGGGCCAGGAGCGACGGCATTGACCCGAATTTTGCGTTTGGCTAGATTTTGGGCTACAGCTTTGGTGAAGGCGTTCACAGCCCCTTTACTGGCAGAATAATCAACCAAAAATTCTTTGCCAATCAGACCGAGAATGCTACTAGTATTGATGATGGCATCGCCTGCTTTGAGGTGGGGTAATGCAGCTTTGAGCATATAGAAGTAGCCAAAAATATTGGTTTCCATCGTGCGCCGAAACTGTTCGTCGGAGATCTCTTCAATCTCGAACTGCACCGCCTGATAGCCAGCATTATTGACCAAGATCTCTAAATGTCCGAACTTTTCGACAGTTTGGGCGACTGCTTGCTGACACTGTGCAGCATCGCGGACATCGGCTTTAATGGTCAGACAATGTTGACCTTTTTCTTCGACAAGTGCTTTGGTAATCTGGGCATCATCATCGTTGACATTGTACACGATCGCGACATCGGCACCTTCCATCGCATAGGCGATCGCGACCGCCCGCCCGATCCCCGAATCACCACCAGTAATAATCGCTACTTTGCCTTGGAGCTTGCCCGCAGGCTGATAGTTGGACATGTCACTATCTGGCTGCGGGATCATGTCAGCCTGACTCGCTGGATAGGGCAATGTTTGAGCGGGAATATCTTCGGCTGTCGGACGAAATTCAGTGGTCATAATAGTTAGGGGAGTAAAGATCTGTTGCGAATACTCTTTACCTGAGTCGATCGAGTAAGATATCACCAACTCTAAGAGCATTGGCAACAATGGTCAGCGTCGGGTTCAAGCCGAGATTCGAGGGAAAGAAGCTACCATCGACGACATAGAGATTGTCAACATCGTGGGTACGGCAATTGATATCTAAAACAGACATATTTGGATCGGTACCAAAGCGACAGGTACCACACTGGTGAGCGACCCAACGCAACGGAAAAGTGCTACTGTAGTAGCGAGAATTTGGATCGGAATCGATCGATTTCAAGACACCGATCCAGCGATGAACCAGTCGATCGAATGACTCAGTATTATTGTCGGTATATTCCAGGGAAATTCTATCCCCCTTTAGACGGACTCTATTATTGAGGTCGGGTAAATCCTCAGCCATCAACCACCAGTCAACTGAATGCCGTGCTGCGTATTCAGCAGACATACCTGCATCTATCTTTAGAGGTACTTCATTGGTCAACATTTCTTGATTGACTTTGCCAGAGAGTTGGATCTGTCCCATTGGATAGGGGAAGTCTGGTTCACCCCAATAGAAATCATTGATGCCCAGCGTTTTGGCGAAGACTGTGGGGTTTGCTGTTGCCATCACTCCGACGACCACGCCGCAATTATGCTTCATAAAATTACGCCCTACTTGGTCGGAACTGTTAGCCAATCCATTGGGGTGCTGGTCGTTGCTAGATTTTAGTAACAATGCTGCTGAATTAATCGCTCCACCAGCTACCACAACTATATCCCCATAAAATAGCTGCACTTCGCCATCTACCCCAGTTTCCACCGCCGTAATTTCTCGACCGGAAGCACTAGTATGAAGACGTAGGACTGTGGCTGAGGTCAGGAGTGTGACATTTGAGTGTGCTATGGCTGGGCGCACCGTCATCACCTCAGCGTCGGCTTTGGCATGAAGTAGACATGGATGCCCATCGCAGGTTTCGCAGCGAATACATTCACTCAAAAACCGTTGCGCTTCGTTGAGTTTGATGGACATCGGCAGATAAAACGGGTGCAAGCCTTGAGCTGCTAGATCGTCGCTGACTGCTTGAATGCGCGGTTCGTGACTGATGGCAGGATCGGCATATTCTTCAGTCGTCCACGGCTCAGTGGGATCTAGACCTCTCTTGCCATGCACGTTGTAGAGTTTTTCGGCTTGAGTATAGTAGGGTTCAAAATCTGCGTACTTGAGGCACCATGCGGGAGAGATGCCGCCTTTGTGAACGATTTCCTCAAATTCTCGCTCTCGCGCCCTAAACAGGGCACCACCGTAGAATTTGGTGTTACCACCTACCCAATAACCTGCGGCGGGTTTGAGGTCTTGTGCGTCTTTGTCTAGCCAAGTTTCAGCATTGAAGTAACGATCTTTGGCAGTGACTGCTATTGGATTCCAGTTATCTTTTTCTCTAGGGAGGAAGGTACCACGCTCTAGAATCAGGATATTTTTACCGCTGGGGGCGAGACGATGGGCGAGAGTACCACCACCTGCGCCAGTGCCAATGATGATGATGTCGTAATGTCGATCGGTCTTGTCACTCATCGATCTAATTTGCTCCGAGTAAGATGGTTGTTGGTAGCTGTAGATCGCATCCCAGTAGCGGATGCCTCCATCTCGTTCAGGCTTCAGAATTTAGCTGTGCCCGCTTCCGGTATTGATGCCGCTGCGCTGCAAGGTCTGCTGTCGCGCGGCGGGCAAGCGGTACCAAGGCAAAAAGGGATACTCGTGATGCTCCCAGTGGTAACCAAAATGGTAGCAAGTCAGAAACGACAACATCGGGGGATGGTTGCGACTGGTGGCATGATGGGGATTGTGGGGGTCGTTCCACTCGGTGGAGCCATCGGGGACGCGATGTGGTAGATAAGTGCCGAACAAAAATAGCTGCATCGAGCTAAAGACGATCGGTAATACCCAAAATAGAAACAAATTGGGGATATGAACGTGAAACCCTAAAAACAGGGTAAAGAAAATCGCCTTCATCCCAAAAAATAGCACCACCTGCTGTCGGCGATCGAGGTACTCCGTCATAAATTTGCGGTACCACGCAAAAATACTATTATGTACTCCATCGTGAAAATCCGGATCGCCGCTGCGTGCGGGCTGGAGATGATGCTGGGTGTGATGGAATGCCAGCTTTTCGTAGGGGAGGAGGGCGTAGAGTGTCAGTGCCAACTGTCCGATCGCGCGGTTGAGGCGATGCGCGCCTGGGACGATCGAACCGTGAATTGCGTCATGAGCGACGATAAATAATCCCGTCTGGATAAATGTCCGCCAGACGATCGCCACCAAAATTAGTACCAGTGGCAGTTGACTGATATCTGTAGCCAAGAGTAGCATCCAGGTACCGAGCCAGAGAGTGACGATAACTGCTGCAACGCTCGCCGAGATCCATTGTCGTTCATGCTGCACGCAATTCTATCTCACTCAACAACACCATTGTTTCTGCACCAATTCTACCAAAATCTGGCTCTGTGCCTAGTGGCATCTCGATCGTATATTTCCAAGCTCCCGCTTCAAATTTAAAGTTGCGGACGATCCCTTCGCCGCCGACAAATCTCACTCGCTGGGCGGGTTTAAATCTCTGTATCTCGATCGATGTTGCACCCATAGATAAAGATTCTCAAATCTACTGTTGATATCTTTAATTAAAGCAGAAAAAGTGATAAGTATTATGTATCTTTCTATGTAAAAGGCTAAAATATAATCTCTAACTTTTGATAGAGACTAGCTCGAATATTGTCAACTACTACTTTGACTCAACCCAGATCGATCCCGCTCTGCTCGAACTTTCGGTCAATTTTTCTAGTTAAGTGGATTGAAACTTACCCGATCGATCTTTGCCCTCAGACGATGTTGAGCTAAATTTTCGAGCAGAGACTACATTATTAAAAAATCTCGATCGCTGTGCTGATGGTAGCGGCTAGCGATCGAGTAACTATGGATATATCGACTAAAAACGCGGCTGGCTTACTGCTATCTTGGCTACCGAACTCGATTTAAATATTGTCAAAAACCAACCAATCTTGAATATTGGCACTCTTCAAAATCGACTCAGCTTGACTGATTTGGAGATCGGTTCCTTTGACGATCGCTAAATAACTGCCTTGCGTTACCAGACCGCGATAGTGTTGAATTTTTTCTTCGGTTATTTTACTACCGATCCCGCCACCGAGGACACCGCCAGAAACAGCTCCATAGAAAGCTCCAGCAGCCATCCCAGCCAGGACTACTGCCCCACTAAAGGCAGGAAATGCCAATGTGGTCAACCCCGCAATGACGCCACCAACGGCACTACCTACGGCTCCAGCACCTGCGACACCGCGTCCGATATGCTCGGCTGTCTCTTGGCGATCGAACTGTTGTTCGGATTCGACGACAGGGGCTGCCAAGTCCGGTGCAGATTCGGCACCGTCTGGGGCAACTACCGAAACATTGTCCATCGGAAAGTCCGCCGCTTTAAGTCGCTCTAGTGCTGATTCGATCTGTTCGCGATTGGGAAATATGCCGACTGCGTTTTTTTGTGCTAATGCCATGATGTGAGAGGGTAGGGGGTAGGGGGTAGAGGGTAGGGAGGCTTTAGGCTTTAGGCTTTAGCGGATGCGCGATACGTAGGGTTCCCCGAGGGTTTAGCGACCCAAATCACGCGGAGGTTCCCTCCGCATGTGTTTGGGTCAAGACAGCGCACCAAGCAGGCTTTAGGGGTAGGAGGTGGATGGTGGATGAGTTATCTGTTGTCTATTTTTTTAGTGGGAGGGGAGTATTTCGTTCCTCAATCCTGCGCTGGAGCCTGGTTATTAGCTGGCGTCGATCGAGATCGCTTGTCGCCACTGGGGATTGGAAGATCGCCTCCAACTGAGCGGGAGTGAGCGATCGCAAGATACTCACCTGATTTGGAGCCTGACTGATGGTGAGCGCGTAGTCAGCCTGCAAGTAGGCACGATAGCTGCTTTGACGCGCTACATGAGTTTGCACCAAAGCCAGCACAAAAGTGCGTCCATATTGACTCAGTGGCGGGATCTTGTTGTCAGCGATGACATTGCTCAGCGACGGCATAAATGCCGTCGTCAGCGATCGCGCATCGACGACATGACCGAGACCGCGTACCACAAACAAATACCGTTCGGGCGCAACCAACCAAGTAAACGGTTGAACTTGTTCGATCGCGGCTGGGGCGATCGTATCCTCATTGCCCGCCACAATTGCCACTGGGATTTGCACCTGTGCCATGCCTTGCGGCCCAAAGACGCTACTAGCGACTGGATTGATTGCCAGCGCAAAGCTGATGCGCGGATCGCGAAAATTGTCACTTTGACGCGGTAGCTTCAATGCCTCGCACTGCAACAGTAATGAAGCATTGGCAGCATCGATCCCCTGACGGCATTGTGTTTGCAAATAATCAAAATCGATCGTTGCTCCCGCTAGGGCGAGGGCGGTGTAACCACCAAAGGAATGCCCGACGACACCTGCTTGCTGGACATTTGCCAAGCCAGGGAAGCGTCGCTCTAGCTCGTCGAGGACATAACTGACATCTTGCGGACGATCGCCAAATTCGCGCGGATCGAATACTTCCTTTCTTCTTCCCTCCAGCAGGTTTTGCAACTGCTTGAGATCGCTCCCAGGATGCTCGATCGTGACTGCCACAAAGCCATGTGAGGCAATGTGTCTGGCGATCGCGGCAAAATGCTGGCGATCGGATGCCAACCCATGTGAGAAGACGACTGTTGGTCGCCGCTGGGGCACTCCTTGCGGGAGATAGAAATCGACAATAAATCTCCGGCTACGCCGCCGATCCCGTAAGGTTTCGGTTTGCCGTGTTACTGGATACTGTCCGGCAAGTGCCAAATTTGGCAGGACTTGAGGATTGATTTTTGGCTCCGAGCGGGCTAGTTGAGCTGAGAGTTGCTCTACACCTGCAACGATCTGCTTGGTATCCCGATCGAGCCTGTCGAGCCGATTTGCCACCTCAAATCCTTTTTCCAAATTCAGACGCACGCTTGGCGTTGGATATTTGCGAAAAAAATTGATAACAGACAAACCCTCGCGATCGGCTGCTGCAGAGATTAGTCCCGTCCGAATTGCCTTGGCTCCATTGACATCGCGCTCGACTTGGACCAAATCTCCTAGATAGACGAGCAACTTTTTCCCAAACGTAGAGTTAAGAAATTGCGCCACTTGTCGTTCGCTAAAATCCGCTCTCGTCCTCAAAAATTCACGAATATATTGGCGATCTCGCTGCGGAATCGCACCCAAAAACACATCTAACTCTTTACCAATTCGACCTTGCTTGGCATAAGTTTCGAGTTCTGTAACTGGCACTGCCCGTTCGATCGGCCCAAATCCCAGCTTGACACTATCTGCTGCTCGAACTGCACCTGTCGTCATCGCAATCGTTCCAGCTATCACCAAAGAATACCAACTAAGGTCGATCTTCTTTGGCATCAACGATCGCCATGACCCGAACTTAAATCTGGGTATGTTCATGGCTCGATATTTTGGCTTCAACACCCACTTTTAAGTTTATTTTTAGTACGTGTTTATTTACATTTTAATTGAGAAATCTTACTCGAATCAATCACTCGATCGGTAGATTTCGAGCTGGATATTTTGACTTACGCGCTCTTGCTAAACCGATCCACTCATCTCCACTTGCGGTTACCAACTGGGAATACTACACAGAACAGAGCCAAACTCTGACCATCTGGCGATCGCGAATCGTCACCAGTATGTCAGAATGCAATATAGTCGCAACAGGAGCAGCAGTTGAGTAACTCAGATCGGTCTAGACCAGCAAAGAACTCGGCTCTGGGTAAAGCCGAAGAAATCCCAGCAGCCCTGCGGGATGGCGGAAAAACTCGAACGAATCGCCCGTACAGTGAAACTGCCTCCAAACCATTCCCGATCGCCCAGATCGCACTTTTACTAGGCGTGTTAATCGCTGGTGGAGCTGCTACCATCCTCGTCCTCGCACCACAAAATCGTCTCCCGACAGCGATCGTTAGTACCGATCCTAGCGATGCTCCTACTTCCTCAGCCGCCAATCCTCAGCCGACAGCCGAGAACGTTTTAAATCATCTTTCCTACACCGAAGCTCCCGCCGCCGAACTAGTCTCCATTGGCGGTGGTTATCGCCTGAGAAAAGCTGCGGCAGCAAAATTTCAAGCGATGGTAGCAGCGGCTCGAGCGAGTGGCGTCAGCATCACCACCATTTCGGCATTTCGATCGGTTGAAGATCAAAAAAGACTTTTCTTTGGCGTCGGCGCAGCCCGCGGACAACGACCGACCAAACGTGCCGAAGTCAGCGCACCGCCAAAATATAGCGAACATCATACTGGCTACGCGATCGATGTCGGCGATGGCACAGTGCCAGCTACCAATCTCAATCAAAATTTTGACACGACACCTGCATTCAAGTGGCTCAAAGCTAATGCCGCCACCTATGGTTTCGAGCTGTCTTTTCCCAAAAATAATATCCAAAAAGTGAGCTATGAGCCTTGGCACTGGCGGTTTGTCGGTGACATCCACAGCCTCGAAACCTTTTATAAAGCTCACAATCTCCAGCCCAAATAAGCACACATTAGGCTTTAGGCTTTAGGCTTTAGGCTTTAGGCTTTAGGCTTTAGGCTTTAGGGGAAACTATCGATGAAAACAGCGGTGCGCTTCGCGGAGGTTTCCTCTGCATGAAGGCGCAACAAGACAATACTACAAAAGATTTTGCTTTTACTTTCGCAGGATGTCTATTCACCATCCACCGTCCAGCACCAAATTTATTTATATAATTACTAACTATTAAGTAGACTTTGATAGTACGACAGACCTATAGTAGTTATATATTAAATTTCGACTGCACGGATAATGGAATTAACTAAAGCCCAACAGCAACTCTACGATTGGTTAGTAGAATATATTCGCGAACACCAACACGCACCATCGATTCGCCAGATGATGCAAGCGATGGATCTCAAATCCCCCGCGCCGATCCAAAGTCGATTGGAACATTTACGCAATAAAGGTTTTATTGGCTGGGCGGAAGGCAAAGCACGGACAATCAAAATCCTTAAATATGCAGCTAGTGGCGTACCGATTTTTGGGACGATTGCAGCAGGGGGATTGGTCGAACCATTTACCGATGTCACAGACAAATTGGATCTCTCACCGATCTTTCATCAGTCCGACTATTTCGCGCTCAAAGTCATGGGCGACAGCATGATCGAAGATTCGATCGTCGAAGGCGATATGGCGATCATGCAGCCCGTCAAAGACTCCACTGATGTGAAGAATGGGACGATCGTCGCGGCGCGGATCGAAGGTCAAGGTACTACCCTCAAACGCTATCATCGTCAGGGCGAGAATATCACCCTCCAACCAGCTAATGCTAAGTACAAACCGATCGAGTCTGCGGCTCATCTCGTCCAGCTCCAAGGGATCTTAGTCGGTGTGTGGCGCGGATATCAGTCGGTGAAACACTAATTAAATAGTTGACAGTTGACAGTTGACAGTTGACAGTTGACAGTGTTGCTGTGACAAGTAGGAGGGGTAGTTCGTGAACTACCCCTCCTACTTGCTAAGATCGAGAGCTACAGAGTCTACCCTCTACCCTCTTCTACCCTCTACCCTCTACCCCCTAAAGCCTAAAGCTTAAAGCCTCTACTTGCATAGAACGATGACTAACACCTAAAATTCAAGCGAGAGCTATTTCGATCGATGACGATCCTAACCTGATGAAACTAACATTTATTATCGACCCGATCGCCAAACTAGATCCCACCCACGACACTAGTGTGGCATTGATGGAAGCGGCCGATCGACTGGGACATCAGGTGTGGATTACCCAAGCCGAAAAATTGAGTGTCGTCGGTGGGAGAGCGTGGGGATTTGTTTGGCCCATCAAGCTCACTCCCGTGCAGCTTCAGGATGACCGCTGGGTGGCGCAGGCAGACTGGTATCAGCTCGGGGATCTAGTCTTCCTCCCTTTGGATGAAATGGATGCCATCTTCATGCGGACAGACCCACCTGTGGATGTACCGTATCTGTATACCACTTATATTCTCGACTGTATCGATCCGGCGAAGACCCTAGTCTTGAATAGTCCAGCCGGATTGCGCGCCGCCAATGAGAAGATGTTCGCGCTCCAATTTGCCGCATGGATGACAGACACGATCGTCTCGCGCGACAAAGGAGTGATTCGGCAATTTGTCGAAACCCACGGCGCAGCAGTATTAAAACCGCTCGGCGGCAAAGGTGGGGAGGGGATTTTATTTCTCACGCCAGACGATCGCAATTTTAATTCACTGATCGAAGTTAGCACCAGACAGGATCGCGAACCACTGATGATTCAGAAGTTTCTCACTGCTGCCAAAGATGGCGATAAGCGGATAATCTTGCTCGATGGCAAGCCTATCGGTGCCGTCAATCGCATCCCGACTGGGAAGGAATTTCGGGGCAATATGGCAGTCGGCGGACGGAGCGCACAGGTAGATATTACCGATCGAGAGTACCAGATGTGTGCGGCGATCGCCCCAAAACTCCAAGCTGCTGGTCTATATTTCGTCGGTATTGATGTCATCGGTGGTTATTTGACTGAAGTCAACGTCACTAGTCCTACTGGCATTCGCGAGATCGATAGGTTGGATAACGTCAGTCTGGGTACCCAGGTCATTGAGTGGCTAGAATCTCGATTTTAGTCTATCTGCCAGCCCATTCTCCTCCAAGCCAAGACCTCCAGATTTTGATAAGATTCTTCCGGAATTTGGGCTACATCTTGTGTAGACAATTGAGAATAGATCTATCGTCCAGCTAGTAACTAATTATATTATGCGTAGCCATCATCACTTAGCAGCAATCTTGACTGGAACAGCGGTTGTAAGCGCGATCGTCATCACCATGCCCAGTGCTGCTCGTGCCCTCCCTGGCACTCAAGTCAACGATATTGCCCGTGAAGTGACTGTACTGATTCGTGGCGAACAAGGACAAGGTTCGGGGGTAATCATCCAAAAGAGTGGGAACACCTACTCTGTCTTGACTGCTTACCATGTCGTTAGACAAAAAGACAACTTTCGACTCGTCACGGCTGATAAGCAAGCACATAAAATCGATGCTGGCAAGATCAGACGGGTTGCTGGAGTCGATTTAGCAGTTGTTGAATTCACTAGTGACAAAAATTATTCAGTCGCTAAAATGAGCACTTCCAAGACGAATGAAGGACAAGATGTCTATGTCTCTGGTTGGCCCTCAAATGGAGCTGTCGGCACAGAAGCTGGTGGCGAATTAATCAGACAATTTACGACTGGGAGTATTTCTGGATTCTTGCCCAAACCGCTCAACGGCTACAGCATGATCTATACCAACGTGACTCGAGCAGGGATGAGTGGTTGTCCAGTACTGGATACTGCGGGACGAGTAGTCGGAATTCATGGGATGGGAGACAAGGAAGATGTCAACCAATTGCGAGAATCAGGTGCGAGTCGAGATGCCGTCACGATCGCCTCTAAACTCAAATCTGGTTTTAACTATGCCGTGCCCATTAGTGTATTTCTAAAGAAAGCTAACACAGTGGGCATCAACTCCACTGCCCTACAAATCGAACAATCTCCAGCTCCAGAAAAGGGTGCCGCTTATGTCGCCAGCAGCCAACCAGATCCCCGTGACAAAATTGACAACCTTCAAGCGACATTGAAGACATTGAGCGATGTCAAAAAGACAGCAGACGGTGTACGGGAAAGTGTCGATTCGGTTCAACAAGGAGTCAATAGTATCCGTAGTCTGTTTGGGAGATAATCTAGGGCGACCTTTCCGGCTCTAAGTCAAATACTTTCGATCTGAATAGCCGATCGCCAATAGTCATGGCGATCGGTTATTATTTTATCAATTTATCATCTAAAATATAGAGATAATCTATGAATTATCCCTATATTTTAGGATATGAAAAATTTAGTATTTTTAACACTTTTAGTTATTCCAGGATTGACAGGTGTCCTACTTTCTGGATATTGGGGATATGCTGATTTTCTGAGACTGACAGAAACGGAACGCAATTTTCAACAATTAGTTATTAATAAAGCCAATCAAAGAGAACTATTCATCGCCGCGCATCGCGAAAATGTCCATCGACTCAATGTTGCCGCTGAAGGTGTCTGGATGGGCTTGGGCTTAATCGCTGTAGGTGTAGGTATCATCGGGATCGCCCAGCGAGACTAACTAATTCTACATAGCTAGGAAATAGACGATTCACCATCCACCATTCACTCACTACCCTAGATAGCTAATTTGATACTAGGAAGAGAGCAATAATTATTCACTTACCAACATCTCGATCCAGTGCCTCAAGTTTCCTTAGATCGAGCGATCGCTGCCGCTCAAACTGGTCATTTAATTAGCTTTCCAACTGATACTGTGCCTGCCCTAGCGACACTACCCCACCATGCCCAATTAATCTTTGATGCCAAACAACGCAGTCAAGATAAACCGCTGATTTTGATGGTAGGTCAAATTGCCGATTTGTGGCAATTTGTCGAGGGAGGCGATCGCGAATTGGCAATTTGGCAAGCAGTTGCAGATCGCTATTTACCTGGTGCCCTAACATTAGTTTTACCTGCATCCGATCGCCTTCCAGCCGTTATGAATCCACGTCAAGATCGCACAATTGGTGTGCGCGTACCCGACTGTGAGATCGCCCGATCGATCTTACTCCAAACAGGTGCGCTGGCGACTACTAGTGCCAATTTATCTGGAGCACCACCACTTCTAACTATGGCAGCAATTAGCGATCTATTTCCCCAAGTTTTTGCCCTCGATTCTGAGCCAAATATCCCCACGCTGGGGGAACCCTCGACAGTCATTAAGTGGGACAATTCGGGCTGGCAACTACTCCGACAAGGTGCTGTCAAATTTGACGATCTTGACTAAACTCACATCTTGCACAAATACAGAAACACTAGTAAAAGCGGAGATCTCAGGGTACCCACAAGGGGCACCCTGGATCTATGCCGATCGATAGTATTTTCACACTGCTGGAAGATGTGAGTAAACAAAGATCCTCTGTCCACCGATTTAAGACAAATAGCTGATTGTGGTATCGCATTACACTGCGCTAGGATCGACATCAATAGACCTCCATCTGTAGTTTATTGCTCGATGCCCATAAATTCTCGGTTTTTGTAGATGCACAAAAATTAGCTACAATAGGAGGCTGGATCGTCACTTTACGAACAGCATTCAAGTAGGAGGTTATTATGTCTCGTGTATGTCAACTGACTGGTAAGAGAGCCAACAATGGGATGGCAGTTTCCCACGCTCACAACCGTAACAAAAAACTGCAACAAGTCAACTTGCAGTGGAAACGGGTGTGGTGGGCAGAAGGCAATCGGTTTGTCCGGTTGAAGCTCTCGACAAAAGCAATCAAAACCCTAGAAGTCAGAGGTTTGGTAGCAATGGCAAAGGATGCAGGGGTCAACCTCAACAAATTCTAACGGCTGCGATCCCCCGCTGGGGGTATCTGGCTGTCAATCTTAATGCCTACAACCCAGCCCCAGCGATTTCAAATATCTGCTCCAATTTCAGCCAGATGGCGACTGAATGACCGCTCGAAGGCTCATGAAGGCGGCTTCAGTCTCTCTGAAGTACTGGTTGCAATTTTAATAACTACCATCTTTGTAGCCGTTGCCTTGCAGGGGATGGTGGTAGCAATGTTGCTCAAATCTAAAGCACTATATCTAGCTGAAGCCAATCGGTGGGTACAAGCGGATGTAGAGCAGATGCGATCGCAAGTCACTCTCAGCAACCTACCACTAGATAGCAACAGTGCGCGGTGCCATCCGCTGAGTGCCGATGCCGGATTTGCCGATCTAGTGCGGGACAATTTGGCTGGCGGCAATGTCACTGGTACTGCTGACTATAGTCTTGCTGCTACGCTCCAAATCAGTCAAACGGGCAAAACGTTTCAAATTGCTCGGACTCTGAGTATTCCATCAGCTCCAGCAAATGCCGCCGCCAAAGTGCTCGGCATTGAGTACAAGATTACCCCGATGACTGGGGTAAACTTAGAGCAACCAATTCTGCATTTTTATACCGAGGTAATGCCTGATGCTGCACTTCAATGCCAGTAAGGATCTCGGTTTTACATTGACTGAATCATTAATTGTAGTAGCGATCGTCGGGATTTTAGCCGCGATGGGGATGCCAAGTCTAATTGCTGCCCAAAATCGTGCCCAGTTAGCCCAAGCAACAGATCTAGTAGTGGCAAGTCTCCAACAAGTCCAACAAGAAGCAATCCGCCGCAATCAAAGTTGTACCCTTACTCTCGATAAGAACGATCGCAAAATTGCTGGATCGCCGGGTTGTTTGGTGACTGGCGATCGCACTTTGCCAGAGACGATCGCGCTTGACTATACTGGTGCTGGCAGTATTGAGTATGGCATTAGAGGAAATACAACGGCAAATAAGTCGATCGTGTTAGCAATTGTCGGCAATCCCAATCTCAATCGCTGTTTGACAGTTTCTGCACCACTAGGGATTATTCGGTTGGGTAGTTACGATGCGATCGCTAATACTTGTCGCAAACTGATTATTTGAGTAGTAGATAAGAGTAAAACAGGCAGAATCTACAACTACTTCGATCGAGCTAGGTAATGATCAAGAAACTAAATTTAACTACCAACTATAAATACAACCAAGCTGGTTTTGCAATGCCTTTAGCTCTAGGGATGGGCTTGGTGATGATAATTGTGGCGGCAAGTACGATCGGTCGTTCTCAAAGCGATCGCGCTATTACCAGTACTCAACGCGAAACTAATCGGGCACTAAGTATATCTGAAACAGGGATAATTCGAGTCCAATCATTTCTCGATCGCCATAAAATATTGGCAACCAAAAACCTCAATCAATGGTCGAATACACTAAATACTTTGTCCACACCACAGGCAAGTTGTAGCTCGATCGATATTATTTCGGCTAAGGCTCAAGCTGGATTACTCAGCAGTCATACTTGGATCGCTCTGGATAATATCGATCCCAATAAAGGTAGATATCAAGTCATTGACTACAAGTATCAAAATGGAGTCGGTAAATTGACAGTAGCTGGCGAGATCGCTGCTCATAATACTACCCAAAATAGCTCTACAAGTACACTGACAGTAACGATCCCGATCGGTAGTGAGTCAGCTAAAATAGCTCCACCAGCCTTGTGGACAAATACATTTAAACTCAGTACCAATCAAAAAATTACTGGACAAATTCGAGGTAGCTCCTGCCCGCTGCCACCACTGACAGATCCCGACGGGATTATCGGCGTTGATGCCAATAATATTGCCCTGATTAGTGGCGTACCGAGCGGACAAATCATCGCCGATCCCTTTACACCGATTCCAGTACCAAAGATTGCCCCGAATACGGCGATTTTATTACCAGCGGTTACTACTTCTATTGTACTACCACGACCCAGTTCCGGCGATCTACCCGATGCCAAGGGTGAATATCATTATGTAGTAGAGCTAGACAATCCTAGTTCTGGGTATTCAATCAAATTACAGGATCTCGATTTCATTAAAGTTGATTTAGGCACCAACCAAAAAGTCAATCTCTATCTCAAAGGTAATATCGATCTAGCTGGTAGTAAAACGATCGATGTCAATGCTAATCATCCGAATTTACGGCTCTATGGTAGTACCCAAACTACCAAATTGATCGTCAAAGATACTGCATCTATTACGGCATTTATCCATGCGCCATCAGCCGATGCTCAAAGTATTAGTTCCAGCCCTCCCAATCCTAGTAATCAGATTATTGGAGCGGTGTGGGTAAATAGTTGGGATTCATTCACTAGTGCCAACGATCTGCCGATCGTGCAAGCAGGTAACTGGCTAGATTTTGGGATTACCAAGATCGAGCAACCACCTCAAATCAGCCCAATTAGCTACTGGCAAAGGGTAGGAAATTAGTTAATAATTAGATTATTGTGGTATAAATTACAACCTTTATTCTACGTCAATAGTTGCTCTGATTAACAAAATTAATGATATTTAAAAATACAGGTAAGACTCAGCTCTTAACTAGATATAATCTCAATAAAAGTAATCAATTAAGCCCATCAGGGTTTACCCTGGCTGAATTATTAGTTGCTTTAGTAATTACTGGGATTGTAATTAGTCTAACTGGTAGTGGACTATATGCCTTGATGAAAGCCAATTATCGCAGCCAAATCGAGACAGCAGATCGGCTAGAGCTAGAGCGATCGTTAGCTTTTATGACTGATGAGATCAAAATGTCTCAACAAGTGGTGACCACTATTCCAGCGACTATTACTGGCTTTAGCCCAGCATCAGGAAGCAGTCAAGTTCAACCAATTTTAGTGCTAAATCCAGCTTTAAATAGTGGCTTAAAAAAGCCGATCGTTTACTATCTAGCAGATCCACCTAATAGTAGTGTATGGCTAGGACCGAGGGTAATTTATCGCTGGGGACCTACTCTACTGCAAAACGGTAACTATAGTGATGGGAACGGTCACGATCTGACGCTACTGCCACTCGGTTCGCCTGTGGCATATTATAATGAAGTTGTCGTCGATCGGATTAGTAATTTAGTTGCAGCGCAAGCGAGTATTGGCTGTGAGAGTAGTTACAACTATGCGGTACCTAGTTTAGTTACTCGATTAGGATTTTATGCTTGTATTGCACCAGATGGAAAAGCGGTTAAACTGTGGATCTATAAGCTGCCCAATTCGTCTAGCAAGAGTCAATCAGTCAATGCACTTGTCGTAACGCGTAGTAATTAATAATTGATAATTGATAATCGATCGAGATTTGCCTGCGTGGCGATTCACCCGCCACGCACACAAACGTCGCTTGTTTACCCAAGGGGGCTAACTAAGATCGGAAGAGGAGATTTCATCTGAATGACTGGTCAAACTTTTGCTGTAAGCAATGACGGCAAATCCAGTGAGGTACATAAATAAGCTATAAATAGCCGCAGGAATCGCCATTTCTGCATCTTTTAATATTCCGGCTGTAATAGCGATCGCTAAAGTACCGTTTTGAATGCCGACTTCGATCGCAATACAGATTTGTTGGGCAATGTTGAGGTTGAACATTTTACTAATCGCATATCCGGCGACCATCCCCAAGATATTTAGTAACATTACACCCATGCCAGCCTGTACGATAAAACCAGGTAATTTACTCCATTCTTTGGCAACTAGGAGGATGATAATTAAGACTAAAAAGCCGACCGCCAACTTATTAGTAACTTTCTCTAACCGTCGAGAAATTTCGGGAAATTGATACTGGATGTACATCCCCAGGGCGATCGGAATAACTGTAATTAAAAATATCTGTCCCATTGTCATCCCAATCGGTAAGGAGACGATCGCACTCGTGCCGAGAAAAGAATTCACCGCCAGACTGGTAAATATGGGAATTGTAAAGATCGTAATAATACTGCTAAACACCGTGAGCGTGACAGCCAATGCTACGTCCCCACCAGCCAAATAGGTAATCATATTTGATGATGGACCGCACGGGCACAGCGCGAGGACGATCAGTCCAACGGCGATCGCTGGTGGCATGGGAATAATTTTGACGATTGCTAATGCAATAATTGGTAAGATGACAAGCTGACCGACCAATCCGATCGTCACAGCTTTTGGATATTTAAAAATCCGTAAAAAATCATCACTTTTGAGTGATAGTCCTAGCCCTAGCATAATTATTGCCAAGGCGATCGGTAAAACTAGCGTTGTGATAATACTATCTTGCATGTATGTATAGCCGTTTTATCTAAATAACACGATCGACTGAGTAAAAGAGAGCTAAATTCATTTTTAGCAACGGAATTCGAGCCAAAATTGTTATGCTTCCACAATCTACAGCAGTCTTAAATCAGAGCCTTGGATACCGATCCTGGTGCATTACGGCTTACGCCTAACACACCTTACATCAACATAGCTTTCCATTTAGGATCTATAGTAGTGCCGAGACGATTTGTCTTGAATATCGCGCTTATCAGAGTATTTCATCCGATCGCCGCTGTCGATGACAAACACTGGTAGCTAATATGCGGGAATCACTACAATCGACATGAGAATAATACCACTTAAATTCTCTCCTTTGATTCCTAATCCACTTTCACTTGACGAACTTCTTCCCAAAGTCGATCGAACTGTGTCTTACTTACTGCGGGTAGCGGAGCGATAAATTCGCTGCGATCCAGCGCACTTTTGGGCGGTAAAATCAGTAGCTTTTTGCGAATATCTACGGATAATAAATCCGGATTGAGACTGGTAAGTAGTGGCGCGGTACCAGATGTAAATAGTGATATTTGATTACTGGCTTTCGGTTGGAGACAATAATCGAGCCATTGCTGAGTTAACTTAGAGACATCGCTCGATCTGGGGTTGGGTGATGTTGGTTGTACCCACAAATCTGTGGAAATTGACGTCCCAGAGCTAGGCACGATCGCGCCAATATTTGGGTTCCTCTGCACCAAATCGATCGCATCTAGCGACCAGCCGACAGCTACCCAAGTATCACCCATAATTAATGGTTGGAGATAATTATCGGCACTATAAAAACTGACCTGCTGATGAAGTTTTGCTAGCTCGGATTTGAGGTTGATAACTTGGCTGAGATCGGGATGATTGTAGGAATAACCTAATTTTTTCAAAGTTAAACCAATGACTTCACGCGATCGATCCAAGACCGAGATCCGCTGTTTGAGTCGGAGATTCCAGAGATCTTGCCAATCGGTCGGGATCGGAATATTTGCAGCCGCCAAGCGATCGCGTCGATAGATAATTACCGTCGTGCCCCAGCGGTAGGGTACGCCCCAAATCTGCCCAGTAGAGCGATTATTTCCGCGCTCGTCGCGATTGGACAATTCGCGCCAGCGCGGCTCCAATTTAGACCAATTAGTCAGGTTTTGAGGATCGATCGGTTGGATTAATTTTTCCTGAATTACCATTGGTAGCCATGCGTCGCTCAGACTCACCAAATTTGGAATATATGCTGGCGATTTCGCGGCAGGTACGAACGGGATTTTCATCCCCTTGGCTTCGGCGGTGCCAGTTTTGCGCCATTCCTGAAGCTGACTGACAATTTCTGTAAATTGACTGACGGACGCTAACTCAACTACAGAGTTCGTGGGTTGAATCGACTTAGTAAACTCACCCACTAGTTGCGGTGGGAGCGAGTTTTTGAGTGCTACCAGCCTCAAAGTTGACTGATTTGGACTTTGACAACTAGTTAAGCTACTCCCCAGAGCTAGACTACCGATAGTGACTAGAAAGGATCGACGCTGCATAAGTAGGGGTTAGGCTTTAGGCTTTAGGCTTTAGGCTTTAGGGATTGGAAAGTAGGTGTTCGGTAGGGATCGGAGGGTAGGCTTTAGGCTTTAGGGAAGTAGAGTTTGCATATTAGGAACCATTGGGTTGTTATCGTGCGCTCCGTCTGCCCTAAAGCCTAACACCCAAAGCCTAAAGCCTAAGACAAAGCTCTCTGAGCGATATCCTGACGATAGTACATCCCATCAAAAGCGATCGCTCTGACGCCCTGATAGGCGCGATCGATCGCTGTCGCAAAATCTGGTGCGATACTTGTCACCCCCAGAACTCTGCCACCATCAGTAATGACGCTATTTTGCTTGAGCTGGGTTCCGGCGTGAAACACCATCGTCCCCTGATTATTCGCCGAATCAATCCCGCTAATAACTTTGCCGCGATCGTAATTGCCAGGGTAACCCTGAGCCGCAATTGTCACACAAGTTGATACTGCTGACTTCCATTCGATCGGCGGTAGCGCAGCTAGCCGTTGTTCGACACAAGCTAATAACAATTCTAACAGTGGGGTCTGCAATAACGGCAAGATTGCCTGAGTCTCTGGATCGCCCAATCGGCAGTTAAATTCCAATACTTTGGGTTCGCCATCTGGCGTAATCATCAACCCGGCAAAGATCGCCCCCCGATAGTCGATGCCGCGCCGCTTGAGAGTAGCCAGCGTTGGATTCAATACCTCAGCTTGAATCCGTTTCATCAGAGCTGGTGTGGCCAAGGGGGCAGGAGCGTATGCACCCATGCCACCTGTGTTTGCGCCTGTATCACCATCACCGATGCGTTTGTGATCTTGAGCGGGTAGCAATGGTCGAATCGTTTTTCCATCAGTCAGCGCGATGATCGATACCTCTTGACCTGTAATATATTCCTCGATCAGCAGTCTCCCATAATTTTGAGCGAATAGTAACTCCACAGCCGTCAGTGCGTCTTGCAAAGTTTCGGCAACTACCACCCCTTTACCTGAAGCCAAGCCATCGGCTTTGACGACAATCGGTGCCCCTTGCTGCTCGATATATGCCCGTGCAGTCGTCAAATCTGTAAAGGTTGCCGATTTTGGCGTCGGGATTCTCGCCTCCTCCATGAGGGCTTTTGCCCAGGTTTTGCTAGACTCAAGTTGGGCACCGATCCGAGTCGGACCAAACACTGGAATATTGCGATTTTGTAAGTAGTCAGTAATCCCTAGTGACAGTGGTAATTCTGGCCCGATCACTACCAATGACACTCCGTTAACTTCCGCAAACCGTGCGATCCCACCAAAATCATCTACTCGAAAAGAGAGATTTTGACAGCGATCCATCATCGCAGTACCGCCGTTACCAGGAACGCAGAGGACTTGGGTAACTTGAGGAGATTGCAATAATGCCCAAGCGATCGCGTGTTCTCGTCCACCATTACCAACTACTAAAATTTTCACCGACGTTAAACTCTCCCTCGACTTTGTTGGCAATCCCTCTGTACACTTTATCATCAGTAGGGGTCAGGGATTAGGCTTTAGGTTTTAGAGTAAAAGAAATATCATCCTTCGCCCAGTCCCCTCACTAGCTAACTCTCCCCGTACTCCCATCACTCTGCGTTCTCTGCGTCACCACACCCATGGAAAAAATCAACTTCTCCAACCCCAGCGGCTTTCCTGAATTTTTGCCCAGTGAAAAGCGACTGGAGCAACACCTGATGGATACGATTCGTCAGGTGTATGAAAGCTATGGCTTTACCCCGATCGAAACCCCTGCTGTAGAGCGGTTAGAAGTCCTTCAGGCAAAGGGAAACCAAGGCGACAATATCATTTATGGTTTGCAGCCCATCCTCCCCCCCAATCGCCAAGCAGAGCGAGATGAGGCGGGTAAAGGTGACACCGGATCGGAAGCACGAGCGTTGAAGTTCGACCAAACCGTACCGTTAGCTGCTTATATCGCCCGTCATCTCAATGATTTACAGTTTCCATTTGCTAGGTATCAGATGGATCTGGTTTTTCGGGGCGAACGGGCGAAAGATGGACGGTATCGGCAATTTCGACAGTGCGATATCGATGTCGTCGGGCGCAAGGAATTGAGCTTGCTCTATGATGCTCAGATGGCTGCGATCGTCTCTGAAATTTTTAGTCAAATTAACATCGGCGAGTTTCTAATTCGGATCAATAATCGCAAGGTATTAACTGGTTTTTTTAGTTCGCTAGGAGTTTCACCCGATCGAATCAAAATCTGTATCAATATTATTGATACTTTAGAAAAAGTTGGTGTCGCCAAAGTTTTATCAGGTTTAGCAACTCAAGGCTTATCGCCAGAGCAAGCCCAACAAGTGATTGATTTTATCAACATCAAAGGTGATGTGGATCGCGTTCTCAGTGCACTGAATGAATTTGCGGCTAAATTACCAGATGCCGACCAATTTAAGCTAGGGATTGAGGAACTAACTACCGTCATCAATGGCGTCCGAAATCTAGGTATCCCCAACCGACAGTATTGTATCGACCTATCGATCGCGCGGGGGCTAGATTACTATACAGGCACAGTTTATGAGACTACCCTGATCGGGCATGAAGCCCTTGGTAGTATCTGTTCTGGCGGTAGGTATGAAGAATTAGTCGGGACATTCATTGGCGAAAGTATGCCTGGAGTCGGTATGTCGATCGGACTCACACGGCTGATTTATCGCTTACTCAAAGCCAATATCTTGCAACCACTAGCCCCGACGCCCACCCAAGTCATGGTCTTAAATCTTCAGGAAGATTTGATGCCGATCTATCTCCAAATATCTCAACAACTTCGCCAAGCAGGTATCAAAGTTGTTACCGCTTTCGATCGCCGTCCACTCAAAAAACAATTTGCACTTGCAGATAAACAAGGTGTGACTTTTTGCGTAATTATTGGCGAACAGGAAGCAGCAAATCAACGGTGTCAGTTGAAGAATATGCTCAATGGCGAACAATTAGAAGTTGCAATTGCCGATCTAGCCACCGAAGTAAAACAGCGACTGATTTGATGATAAAGATCGATCGAACATCCAATCGAGCTTAAAAAATTCTATTGACTAAAACTAATTGTCACAGGAGGCGATTATGTCTAACTCCATCAGACAGAGTTGTTTAGAAGTAGTGCTCAAACATCAATCTGAAATACGCATAACGATCGTCACAGGTTTTCTAGGGAGTGGTAAAACAACACTACTAAATCACATTCTCGACAATCGGCAAGGTTTGAAAGTTGCGGTAATTGTGAACGAATTTGGGGACATCGATATCGACTCACAGTTATTAGTAGCTGTCGATGAAAATATGGTGCAGCTAGCCAATGGGTGTATTTGTTGCACGGTTAATCAAAGTTTAGTCGAGGCGATCGATCGAATTGTCAGTCAGGCGGTCAATTATATAGTAATTGAAACAACAGGAATTGCCGATCCATTACCGATTGTCCGAAGTTTTACAACTACATATTTATCCCAAGTGACTAGGGTTGATTCGGTGCTGACGATGGTAGATGCGTCATCATTAATCATATTCTGAGCGATGTTCAGGGTTTGAAAGTCGCCGTGTTAGTTAATGAATTTGGTGATATTAATATCGACAGTCAACTGTTGGTATCGATGGAAGAAGGGATGGTAGAACTTAGTAACGGTTGTATCTGGTGCACTATTAATGAAGATTTAGTTGATGCAGTGTTTCACGAAGACGCGAACGAAATGGTAAAGATTGGAAAATATATTAAGATCCATTAGACGAGTAATCATGATAACCTAGATCGATCGTTGCCAAATTCCTAATATTCTTTTTGGGTTCAATTGCTATGACCACACTAACACAGCCTAAATCATTGCTTAAATTTCGATTCGATCGCCAACTCTGGCAGCGTTTTGTCGAAATTGCTCAACCTTACTTCTATCCCCCAGGGGCAAGAAGTTCGCTACAGTTTTTATTCTTGATTCTAACACAATTAGTATTTATTGTTGCTTTTACCTTCTTCTTTGTAGTTGCTTTAGCCTTAATCGGTTTCCAATTCTCACCTAAATTTTTTGCGGGTTTGGTAAATGAGATTATTTATCTGAAGTTTCTCTCTAGCCTGGGTAAAAGCTCACTAGAAATATTCCAAAATCTGTTAACATTTCCACCTACTTATATATTTTTGGTGTTGCTTATAGCTAGCAGCGGTATTTTCTATGCTTATCGGCGCAAGCTCCAAGGACGAGAAAAACAATGGTTGATTTTAGGATTGTTACTATTCCTTGCCTTCATTGTCAGTAGCCTAAATGTGCTACTGAGCTATGTTTTTCGATTTATCGATAATGCCCTCAATAGCAGAGATCCTCAAGTATTTTGGGAGTTTATTTGGGTATATGGAATTACCCTAGTTGTGGCAATTCCGATTCTGATTAGCTATCGTTATACGCGCAATAAATTAACTCTATTTTGGCGAGAATGGCTGACCAATACTCTATTGAAGGATTATTTTAGTAACCGATCTTACTACGAGCTAGACTCCAATGCTGCGAATACAGATATTGACAATCCAGATCAGCGGATGACTGAAGATGTCAATTCTTTTACCACCACAATTTTGGGACTAATTCTAGATATTCTCGATTCAGTTTTAGATTTAGTCGCCTTTACCGGAATTCTCTATAGTATCTCCACCGAACTGACATTTGGCTTAGTAGGTTATGTATCGATCGCGAGTATTTTAGCACTGTGGATCGGCACTAAGCTGATTAAAATTAACTTTAATCAATTGCGGCTAGAAGGTGACTTTCGCTATGGGATGGTTCACGTCCGGGATAATGCTGAATCGATCGCTTTTTATCGAGGTGAAAACTTAGAACTCAGTCAAGTTGAAGGTCGTTTTAGTCGAGCAATTAGAAACTACGATCTATTGATAATTTGGTTCGCGCTACTGGATATCTTTCAATACGCCTACACGTATTTTGCCCGATTGGTGCCCTACCTAATTGTCGCTCCGCTATACTTTGCCAAAAAAGTGGACTTTGGGACGATCGGGCAAGGCATATTTGCCTTCCAAATGGTGCTACGTGCCCTCTCCATCATTCCCAGTCGCATTCAGGATATTTCGTCCTTCGCTGCAAGTATCGAGCGGTTGGGGACGCTGTATGAGCGATTCCGACAACGGGAGTCCAGAGCTGTCGTCGGTGGCGAGGGCATTATCAACTACCCTGCTACTCATTTTAAGGTCGATGGGCTGACGCTCAATACCCCCAATGCCGAGCAGACACTATTTGAGAATCTATCTTTCGAGCTAATGCCATCTGAATCATTGTTAGTGGTGGGTGCGAGTGGCTGCGGTAAAAGTTCGCTGCTGCGGGCGATTGCTGGACTCTGGCGCAATGGTACGGGCACGATCGAAAGTCCTGACTATACTCAAGCTCTCTTCCTACCCCAGAAGCCGTACATGCTCCTGGGCACATTGCGCGAACAGTTGAAATATCCCAACCTGCGCGCAAATATCACCGATTCCGAAATCCAATCGGCATTGGTGCAAGTCAACCTTGAAGACTTATCTGAGCGGATGGGCGGACTCGGTACCGAAAAAGATTGGGCGGCTGTCCTCTCCCAAGGTGAGCAACAGCGGTTGGCTTTTGCGCGGATTCTGCTCAGTCAGCCGAAATACGTCATCTTGGACGAAGCTACTAGTGCCCTGGATGTGACTAACGAGCGACGGTTGTATGAGCTGCTGCAAAGCCAAGACATCACTTACATTAGTGTCGGTCATCGACCCAGTTTAGTGGACTATCACCAAACTGTATTGGATCTGCGATCGGCACATGGCAGCGGTTGGCAATTGTTGGCGGCTGAAGACTATCAGTTTGCCAGCTAATCCGCCTAACTAGTCAAATTCAAACATTAGATAATTTAACCGATCCAACTACAACAGTATTATCGGAGTAGATCCGGTGGCAATACTTCTCGGTTAATCTAAAAACTAGTTAGTCCGCGTAGGCGGACTTTGCACCACTAGCGGCGACTTCAGTCGCTAGCAGTTCTTAAACGAGAAGTATTGATAGTTAGGTAGCTTGAGTTTCTAGTGGGGACAGCAAACCTGAAGGTTGTCTGTGAATGCTCCCGTTTAAGCTATCGCAGGGTTTCAGTAAAAGCTTTAATAGTTTGTTGTCCACGCTGGACGTTTCCCGTCATCAAAAAGTCCAGGATTGCCCCCTGAAATAAGTGAAATAAAGATAAAGCAGCAGTTTTATCATTCGTAAGATTAGATAGAGAATCTACCCATTGTTGACTCTCACGCTCTAAAAAACGTTGTGTTTCTGTATCCCCTTGTATGGCACGTTGATTTAGCTCCATCGTCAGCTTCAGCAAGCCGTGCATCTCTGGTGAAGTCAAATGCTCCCACATTTCAAGCAGGGGTTCTGCTAGACCAGCAGATCCTTTCATAAACACGTTTTGAAATGACCATAGTTTTTCGCGCATCCGAGTTTCTAAAAGACCGATGAGTTGCCGCTCGAATTCTTGCTTGGAGCCAAAGTGGTAAACGAGCATTCGTCCGCTAGTGCCGATTCTCTTAGCGATCGCGTTAATACTGGAGTCGAATGCTCCCACGGCGATCGCCGCAGCTAGACATTGTTCTAGAAGCTCTTGCTTCTTCTGAGGTTCAGCAGGTCGGCTCATGAGTTGACAGTTAACGTAATAGCTATTACACTAATTAATTAACGTAATGACTGTTACGTTAACACTATTTCAGGAAGGAAATCATGATGAACACAAAAGATAAGGCTGGCTTCGTCTTACTCGGCTTCGTCGTCTGGGCAGCAGCAACGTCAGTTTATCGCATGACTGGTTCGTATTTTTTTGAGGGTGCTGCTGCTGGATACTGGCTGAACGTGATTATTACAGGCATTGTATATGCTGCCGTGTCTTTGGGATTGATGAAGTGGCGGAAGATTAAGCAGCAAGATTGGTTACAGGGTGCAATCTGTATTGCTTTGCCTGGGATGCTAGGTGAGGTTCCTATTCTTGCTGACTTTTCAGGACTAATGAGCAATATGCAACCAGCAACAGCAGGGCGATATGCAGCCTTTCTATTTGGGGGATACTCATTACTAATCGGTGTTTCTTGGTTGATGTCTGCAAAAGCTAGTTCGCAGTCTGGCTCTGACGCACAGTTAATCAGCACAGAGCAATAAAGATCGCTCAGTAGTCAATACGGTTCGGTTAAGTCCATTTTCTTAGATATTGTCAGTCCGCGAAGGCGGACTTTGCATCACTAGCAGCGGTTTCAACCGCTACCTAACTAGCTAACCGAACCGTATTGGCTCAGTAGTGACGCAACCTAACAAGTCGATGAAGCGGATGGTCGAAATATCTCGGTAGGGTTGCTGAGGATATCTGCCGCCGCTTATCTTAGTCGTTGGTGATCTTTCTTCCTGTAGATTGGTTGAGCATCTAAACCCAACAATCCTAGTGTTTGAGGCTCGTTCGCGTAGCGTACCGGAGGTAATCGTTGGCGGAGCCTACCGTTAGGTAATCGCTGTTGAGAAACATCTTCATACCGCGTCAAAATTATCGGTCGATTAGCTTGGATTCGATCGTTGACAAAGCCGCGCCGAGAGCTAATTGTCATTAATTCGATCGTTACAAAAAACGTATTGGCAAATCCATCAATACCGCAGTTGCTGACTGATAACGATCGCGAAAATGGTAAGCCACCATCTTATCCAAAACCCGTGCGAGTGCGTCAGAGACGACGGCGCGATCGTGCCAGATGAGATTGCCCGTACTTTCATCTACAGGTAAATAACGGGGATGAGTATTGGTCACAGCCTCGATCGCGATCGCGCCCAAAGCATAGATATCGCTGGTATAGTTGGGCTGTCCGGCATACTGTTCGGGCGGTGTATAGCCACGAGTCCCGATCGAGACTGTCATGCTACCCTCATCAGCAATCTGTGGCTGAATTTCTTTAACAGCACCAAAGTCAATCAATACCAGCTTGGCACGATGGCGATCTCGAATGATATTACCTGGCTTGAGATCGCGATGGATTACATGCTGACTGTGGATAAAACCCAATACAGGTAGTAATTGGGATAATAAATCCCAGACGCGCTCTTCGCTCCACGGCACGATCGCTCCTTCCAACTCGCGATCGAGTGGTGTACCATCGATAAATTCCTGAACTAAGTAAAACTCCTGCTGATGCTCGAAATAAGCGAGTAGGTGGGGGATTTGGGCATGATGTCCCAATTTCGATAAGATTTCAGCTTCGGTATTAAACAACCGCCGTGCCAAGCTGACAAAATTGGGGTCGCGTCTAGCTGGAACTAATTGCTTGATGACGCACTGTGGTTGTCCTGGACGTTTGGTGTCTCGCGCCAGATACGTCACTCCAAAGCCACCAGCACCTAAAATGTGTTCGGCTTGATAGCGTCCATCTAGCAGATAGTTGGGTGGGAGTGCGCCCACTGTGGGGCTAGGCGCGGGTGTTTGCTCTTGCTTAATGGTGGCGTTGTCTCGCGCTGGAGTGGCAGGGGGTGGCTCTAATACGGTGCTGCCACCCATAGTCGTTTCTGGTAATTCGGTCTGTGGTAATGCGGCTGGCAGTGCGCGGCGGAGTGTCGTTGGTGGTGCTGTCTGACTCAGCAATAGTTTGAGATCGGCGATCGCCTGTTCGCGATCGATTACCAAACTTTCCATCTCCTGCTGTCGCTGCTGAGTGTGATAACTAGTCAATCCCAACACGCCGATACTACTAGCAATCAGCCCCACCAATGGACTCACTACTGGTAACCAGCCAGCAGCGGCGAAGGCGATCGCAAATCCCCCCACAAGTAGCACCACTGCACCACTCGCCGCCACAAACAATCGCGCTGGATGGCGAATATACCAAGCGAGTACGCTCCCCGTCAGGCACCACCCGCCGATCCAGATCCCTTCGAGCCAGTCAGGAATAAACCACCACAGCGGTTGTTTGTCGAGGACGGTACTGAGGATGTGGCTGGTGATTTGAGCGTGAACCATGACTCCAGGCATCGTGGCATCTTCAGCTTTACCCGCACTATATGGGGTGAGAAATTCATCCTTGAGGGAGCTAGCCGTAGAACCGATCAGGACGATCCGACCCGCAATCGCTTGTGGCGCAACGCGATCGTTCAACACATCGGCAACTGTGACGATCGGTGCGACCGCTGTCCGCGAACGGTAATCGAGCAAAATCTGGTAGCCGCCCTGCTCGGCATCTTGATAGCCACCATCTGTACCCAAGAGCTGGCGCAAATGAGTTGTGCCGAGCTGAAACTGTCGATTTGAGTCAAATCGACCTGCGATCTGATGCTGACGCAGCAGGTATTCTTGGGCGAGTTGGAGCGCGAAACTAGTTTCGCTCGTGCAAGGAGACTGGGGATCGCGAGACATAAATAACAGTGCGCGGCGGACGATGCTATCTCGATCGAGCAAGACATCGACAAATCCCAATTGCTCGGGCGGAATCCCTGGTGGCCCAGCAATGCCAGGATTCTTGAGATTGCGATGGTGACAGCCAGGGACGATCGTATCGTTGCGTTCCCAGATTTTGACCAACTCGGTGTGTCCTGGTTCGACTGGATTGGCGCGAAACACATCCAAGCCAATGATCGTCGCCTTGGCAGCGGTCAGTTTTTGGATGACTTTGGCGATGGTCCGATCGGGTAACGGCCAAGCTTGCTGGATATCGGCTTCACTAATCGCCACGATCAGCAGCCGAGGATCTGGTGGTGCGGGCGGTTGCCAGCGGATACTGCGATCGTATACGGCTAGCTCCCCCAGCTCCCACCACCCCAGGCTTTTGGTACCGACAACTAGTCCTGTCACCCCCAAACTGACACCCAAAATCGTCACTAGTTGCCACGGTAGTCTGCGTCTAGTCAAAGTTTTCCATAGAGCTGATAATTCGATCGCCACAAATATTGATGGGGGTGAGCGGGGATGGAGATCGCTACGATCTGGCAGTGAGATCGCAGCACAAGCAGGTCGAAACACCACTTAAATCCTTAACACCGCTATTATGCCCTGGAAATCTGGAGAGTGGGTAGTGCCCAACAGATTGCTGGCACTAGGATTTATCGCTGGTACCGATCGATCGTCCAGATAGTGGATGCTGCCCACCTGCTAGATGGTACGCTCGCGCTTGCGCTAACACACCCTAAAACTATTCACTACTCTTTAACCTCTAGCTCACGCCCTCAATTCAAAACCATTGAGATATTCCGTTGCTTTATTGGGATCGAACGCCACTCGATCGATAAACATCTCTGGCTGCTCGACTTTCAATTGTCCTTTAGGCATATTTAGCCAAAAAGCTTTGGCAACATCTGCGTAAGCTGCGGTCGGATACAACTGTTTGACGATCGCATCAGTATCTTGGGGATAACTGGTTAGATTCTGTTGTCGCCAGCGCACCATCTGAGTCACCACCCAAGCCGCATGAGAGTGCCACAGAAAGTTGGCATGATTGGGTTGTTGAAGATAGCTAGTGGGCTGAAAGTGAAATATCTGAAAATCAGGAACTTTGGCGATGACTGCTTGCCGATCGAAACCACCATAATTATAGTTTCCCGCCAGGACTTTTTGCCAGTTTTTGTTATTACCTGCATCTGTATAATCAGCTTTACCTAGGACTGGTGCCAGTGTAGCGATCTTTTCTTGATTTTCACAATACTGGCAAGCCTCTAATACTGCTGCCATCATTGCTTTGGCAGTAATTGGATTATCCTTGAGCCAGGTATCTAGAGTCGCGAGAATTTTTTCAGGATGTCCGCGCCAAACATCGCGATCGATCGAAGCCGTGAAGGCTTTTTTGTCTGCGAGTTGTTGTTGATTAAATAGTTCATCAGTTGCGTAACCAATAACTTTGCCACTATCCAACCCAGCCGTAACATTATCAGGAGCCATCACTTGAAACTTTAGATCCCGTTCGGCATCGATCCCCATTGTCCCCAGCCAATATCTGGTCGTATAATTTGCCATCGCAGCGGGGTGAGCGATCGCAAATACTGGTGGCTGCTTGAGTTCGCGAAAGAATTTATTATAACCTTCTTGTAACTCATAAAGATTATTATAAGCCGGACGCGATCGTAACCCAGCTTTCCACGCAGCTTCCCCGAGACTAATACTATTGCCATTGATATTTAGACCCATCAATGCAACTGTATTCGCGGCTTCTTTATTTTGGTCTTTATCGTTGTCTTTGTCTCCATCTCTTCTGCGGCGGCGAGATTTAGAGCCTGCTTCATCTTGCTCTCTAGATTTGCTACTTTTAGCACTAAAATACTCCCACAGAGGCATCGCAAACAAAGTCTGCACGGCATCCAATTTGCCACCATGCAACTCTGCCTGCACTCGCTCCCAAGTTGGTTGTTTCACCAGTGTGACATTCAAGCCATACTTTTTGAACATCCCTTTTTCTTTGGCAACTACCAACGGCAGACAGTCTAAACTAGAAACAATCCCAATCTGGAGATCGGTTTTTTCTAACTTCCCAAAGTTAGCTGCTGGCTGAGTAAAGTGACTACTCCCTTGATTGGTACAAGCGGCAAAGGTCAAACCTGCTGCGGTAAGAGTACTATATTGCAGAAATTGGCGACGCTTCATTGAGATAATTAATAATTAATAATTGATAATTGATAATTAACTTTCCCTAAGTTAATTTGGACATATAGCAATCCTAAATCAGATCCTTGGGTATCGATCGTGGTGTGTTAGGCGTCAGCCGTAACGCACCCTACATCAACATAGCTTTTCATTTAGGATCGCTATAGTAGTTAAACATAGGATGTTGTGTAGCACTTGACACCATCTATGGTTTAGGCAATTTCAATCTCATAAATGTTGGCATCTAGCTACTTGTGTTGGATTTTACATGATGGGGTGACTCAAATTTTATTGGCATTCCTGATTTCTGCCCCATCATCCCATATCTTCCCCATCATTGAACTTCAACACCCCCCTCACAATCGGCTCCCTCCAGCTCCATAGCCGCGTCTTTCAGTCGCCCTTGTCAGGTGTCACCGATCTAGTTTTTCGTCGCTTGGTGCGGCGATATGCGCCCGACTCGATGATGTATACCGAGATGGTGCAGGCATCGAGCTTGAGACATCTCAAAGAAATCCCGCGCATCATGGAAATCGACGCCGACGAGCGTCCGATTAGTATCCAGTTATTTGATTGTCGTCCTGACTTTCTGGGCGAAGCGGCTCAAATCGCTGTCGAGCAGGGCGCGCAGACGATCGATATTAATATGGGTTGTCCAGTGAATAAAATTACCAAAAATGGCGGTGGTTCGTCATTATTGCGCGATCCCGATACCGCAGTCGCGATCGTCAAAGCTGTCGTCAATGCCGTTAATATACCCGTGACGGTGAAAACACGCATCGGTTGGTCGGATGATGAAATTAATATCTTAGACTTCGCCCAGCGGATGCAGGATGCTGGCGCACAGATGCTCACAGTTCACGCCCGTACTCGCGCTCAAGGCTACAATGGTACCGCCAATTGGGATTGGATTCGGCGGGTGAAAGAGGTGATATCGATTCCCGTGATTGCCAATGGGGACGTTTTTTCCGTCGAATCTGCTGTCGCTTGTCTAGAGCAAACTGGCGCGGATGGTGTAATGTGTTCTCGTGGTACGCTCGGTTACCCATTTCTTGTTGGTGAAATCGACCATTTTCTCAGAACGGGCGAACTATTACCACCACCGAGTGCGATCGATAGATTGGAATGTGCCAAAGAACATTTACAAAACTTGTACCAATACAAAGGCGAACGCGGTATATTACAAGCCCGCAAGCACATGACTTGGTATGCCAAAGGATTTGGAGGTGCCTCAGAGCTACGCACACAGCTACAGGAAGTTAAGAATGTAGCTGAAGGTGTGAAATTACTCGATCGACAGATAGAATTATTAGCTCAGGCGACTCAGCGGCTAGGTACCTACATCACAAATAACTAGCCACTTCCCGATTATAAATTACCGCGCAGAGCTGCAAGTAAAAATACAACGACTGGCCCAGCAATCGCGATCATCGCCACCATTGACAGTTGGGCGATTACTTCCCAGTTAATACTCAGTACGCTATCAATAATACCGCTCAAAAAGTCCATATTTCCTCGCAAACAAACTTAAATTTATTATATAGCCAACAGGATTGGCGATCCAATTTTATCTGCGCTGGACAGGATTAAATTAATTTAGTTTACAAAACTACATGGGTCTGGGCTTTAGGCTTTAGGTTTTAGGCGTTAGAGGCTAGATGTAGGGTGGGCAGTGCCAGCCATCAAGGTTTGAGTGAATTATCGTATTGTAAAGTTTGCGATCGGCTACTCTATCTACACAAATACCTAATAGACTAGATGAGTAATAACTGACTGGCGCAAATATGTCTACATGGCGGTGTATCAAGCAGTGTGGGGCTTGCTGTAACCTCGATCCGAGCGATCGACCGGATTTGGAGGAGTACTTGCCACCGGAGCAGCTAGCCATCTATCTGAGTATGGTGGGTGAAGATGGCTGGTGTATCAATCTCGAGCGCGATACCCGCGCCTGTAATATTTATGCAGATCGTCCCTCCTTCTGTCGGGTACAGGAAGATACCTTCGTGGCGATGTTTGGGATCGAGCCGGAGGATTTGAATGATTTTGCGATCGCGTGTTGTCGGGAGCAGATCGAAGGTGTGTATGGAGATCGCAGCCTAGAGGCGATCCGCTTTGATACCGAACTGGGAATTTTGCTCTAAGTCTCGACCTTTGGCGATTGGTATGAGAAGATAATAGCGATATGAAAACCTAGTTAAGTTCAGATTGTCCAGTGACTAGCCCTTCCACTCCAGAAACCTCATCTGACGATATCGTCGTTCAAACCATCGTCACCGATACCACGAGTCTTCAAAAATCGAGTGCATGGAGTACGTTCTTTTCAACGTTTATCACGATTTTCCTCGCGGAGATGGGCGACAAAACTCAATTAGCAACATTGTTATTGAGTGCCGAATCTCAATCGCCGTGGATTGTATTTCTTGGTGCGGGGACAGCTTTGATTGCGACTAGTTTAGTCGGGGTATTATTAGGGCGTTATCTAGCGAAGGTATTGTCGCCCAGAACTTTAGATATTGCAGCGGGAATGTTATTGATGGTGATTTCGATTTTGTTACTGGGAGACGTCGTGCAATTGTGATAAGTAATTCAAAAGTATCAACTCTTAACTAAGAATTACTCGATCTATATAATTCTCCAAGTCGGTAACACTATATCCATTGATTCCGTTGTGAAATAAATAACTAAGGAACTGTCCTTGCACTGTTTGAAATAAAATTAGTGGCTTGATTTTTTTAATTTCTTTCGATCGTTGTCGCTGCTGGACTTTTGACAGAACTTTTTTATCAATAATTTCAAGAGTTGTTCGATACTCATATTCTGTTTCAGTACGGACAAGTTTATGATTATCTCTACGCAATATTTCCACCCAACTAGGGAATATATTGCCGCTTTGCTTAATATATTGGACGGCAGCCCAACGAGTCAGATAGCTGAAACTATTAGCCATCTGTTCTATACAATTTTCTGAATTTTCTACTCCTAACCATTGCATCTCATTCAAAAGTTTAGTTAGTAATAAAGGATCGGAGTCTCGAAATCTATCGAATGCCTGCCTCAGTTTATTTTTACTATTATAACTACAGGTTTTACCTAAAGTATAGATTGCCTCGTCTCGAATAAAATAGTTATGAGAGAAGACTAATTCTTCCAATGTTGTCACAATTGATGACTCTGGATATTTAGAGATAAACTGATAACAATCCTTGTTGCGATTTCCATATAAAATTACATCTCTTATAAATAATGCAGTTATACTGAAGGTTTCATAATTGGAAGATTTGAGCAAACTACAAATTAAAGCTGATGTATCAATGAAGGGAAGTGTATTGACGATCTGAGCCATATATACAGTATCTTCAAATCCATCATCTAAATATCGTGTAATTAATATCTGGACATTTTCAGGATTCATTTTGATTTAAGCTCTTTTAGCTTAGGATTTGAGAATGAGTTTTAGGGTAGGTTGGGTTGAAGAATGAAACCCAACATCTCTAGGATGTTTGTGTGTTTGTTGGGTTTTGCTACGCGCAACCCAACCTACGAATTTTGGGTGATGTTCGACATTAGGATTATCAATCTCCCTGTGGACATTCTTCCCAGAGATTGGTATTTTGACGTAAACTACTCCAATTACCACCACCTAAAATCAGGTGATCCAACAAGGGAATACCGAGTAACTTTGCACCTGCGAGTAATTGACGAGTGAGATCGAGATCTGCTTGACTGGGTTCGGTGCTGCCGGATGGGTGATTGTGTGCGACGATCGTTTTGGTGGCACCTTGCTTGAGGATGGCGGTGAAAATTTCTTTAGGTGGCGCGAGGGTTTCGGTAGCTGTCCCGATCGTGATTAACTGAGTACCGAGTAATCTATTTTTGACATCTAATAATAATATGGCAAATCGCTCTTGAGTAGACCACATCAACTCTTGACTCAGCGCGGCGACCGCAGTATCGGGACTTTCTATAATAGCTCGATCGGGTGGACGCAATACACAAGCCCTCTGCCCCAATTCTACAGCAGCTAAGATCGCCGTTGCTTTGGCGGGGCCGACACCAGGAATATCCATCAACTCTTGAGGATGCAGATCGCGCAATCGCTCTAAGGGATCGCGCTGATGTTGTCCTAAATGATTGAGAATATACTCACCCAATCCGATCGCTGATAGTTTACCAGGGCCTTGTCCCGTTCCCAACAAAATCGCGATTAGTTCCGCATTCTTGAGATGTTTGACTCCATGTGCGAGTAAGCGTTCGCGGGGACGTTCGTTGCTGGGGATATCGATGATGCGAAGGCTGTAAGTCATGCCACTAAAGACGTAATCGGTGCGTAGTTAAAATTACTTGTAACTTTACGATTATTTGTCTGGCGATCGAATCCACACAATGGCTGAATTATTCTCTATCGATAAAAATACTCCGATCTCTAACCCCCACTCAACTTAGCTTTGTAGCCTAATTTGGTGACAATCTCTAATAATTTCTGACGATGGTCGCCTTGAATCTCGATCGAATTATCCTTCATTGCTCCACCAGCACCACACTGGTTTTTGAGTGTCTTGGTGAGGCTGGTAAGTGTCTCTGGTGAGACTTGAAAGCCACTGATGATGGTGACTGTTTTACCGCCTTTGCCTTTACGAGAGGCTTCGATCTTGAGTTTGTGCTGGTTGGGTGGTATTTCGGATGTCTCGTCGGTGTCTGGCTCTTCGTCGCCGAATTCACGATAGGCGATTTTGTTACTGTCTTTTGCCATAGTTTTGTGGGTTTTGTATATCTACAAGACAAAGGTCGCTCCAATGACAATTTTAGCCGACGATCGAGTTCGGTCTGCTATGATTGCCCATGCTGATGAAGCTGAATACGTAAAGATTCTCGAATCTAGGGGCATAAATTGATAAAATTTGAGTTCATCGTAGATGGGCCACCAGTATCACAACAAGCTCGAAGGCGCGAACGGCTGAGAGCTTGGAAAGTAACAGTCAGACAAGAGGCTGAAAAATACTGGTCGTCGGAGCGGCAAGTGGGTATTGGGCCGATTCTGCTCCAAATAACTTATTTCTATGACTCCGTGGCAATGGATGTAGACAATATTGTCAAGCCAATTCAAGATGCTCTAATTGGACTAGCCTACGTCGATGATACTCAAGTGACTGACATTCTTGTCAGAAAGCGAGATTTATCGGGTAACTTTAGAATAGAGTATATGACTTCGATATTGGCGGAAGGTTTTAGCCGTGGAAATGAATTTCTGCATATTGTCGTAATTAATAATCCTGACCAAGAGGTACTGACATGATAGGAGCTTCAATTACAAACACCGAAAGAGAGAGAGCATTGCAACTAACTCAGGAATATCGAGATAGAGGTTATGAGGTTTTGCTAGAACCAAGGCTGGAAAATTTACCTATTTTTCTAAAAGAATATCGCCCCGATATCATTGCTACTAGAGGAGATGAATCAGTAGTAATCGAAGTAAAGTCACGCTTGGCACTTAATACCTATTCTCATCAATATTTACGCAATCTAGCCCAATTAATCGAGCAGCACCCTGGTTGGAGATTTGAATTAGTCATAACTAACCCAGAGGACACTATATATTCTCGACAAGCTGAAGCATCTTTTCAACAAAATGAAATAGAATCTAGGCTCCCAATAGCTATGCAGCTTGCAACACAACATGTCGAGTCAGCTTTTCTATACTCTTGGTCTTTAGTTGAAGCAACTTTAAGACTTGTTGTTCATCAAGAGGGTTTAAGCTCGCACAGGTTTTCACCGATCTATTTAGTGAAAGAGTTAGTAATTGAGGGTGTAATCTCTAAGTCCGAGTATCAGGTGCTAATGAATGCAATTTCATTGCGAAATGCCATCATTCATGGTTTTAAAACTACTCAACAAATTACCCAAGACTCTGTATCTGAGCTAATTGTAATTACAGAGCAACTCTTGAAAAATTTACACTCCGAAGTAGCAGCCTAACAATATCCAGACATCCCCACACAATAAATCAGATTCTTTTCTTATAGGGCACTCGATCGAATCTCCATCTATTGGGATTATTTTATCTCAATGCCAAGCTTGGTCGAATAGCATGTAATAGCGATCGATCGGATATCAGTTATTGCTAAAACCAGCGGGTACCCACAAGGGGCACCCCTACGGAATTCTGGTAGGGGTGCCCCTGTCTTGTCGTTTTTTTATTCGGGGGGAACCCTAGAGATAAAAATGCCGCTTGTGGGTACCCTCGGATCTCCGCTATTACTATTAAAGATCGCTCGCAATTAAAGATCGCTCGCAATATCTAGATTATTCAAAAATTTATCTGCTGCTAATAGATGCTGCTGTTGTTTTTCTGGAGCCATCTTATCGAAGGTTCTTACCAACATCCCCAGGCGGGGATTGGTGAGAAAGAAATCGCGATGGACGTGCATAAATCGCCAAAACAAACCATCCCAAGTTACTTGCCAATCGCCTTTGGGATAGTCGCTCATCTTCATCAGATAATTGCTCCCGCTGATATAGGGCTTGGTACACATCCCCCCACCGTCGGCAAACTGACTCATCGCATAGACATTCGGCACCATTACCCAGTCGTAGGCATCGACAAACATCTCCATAAACCAGCGAAACACGTCATCGGGATCGAACTCACACAGTAGCATAAAATTCCCGACTACCATCAGCCGTTCGATATGATGACAATATCCCTGTTTGAGTGCTTTTTGGATCGTCGCATCGAGCGGGAGGATGCCTGTGGTGCCCTGCCAAAAGCTTTCAGGTACTTTTCGAGTAAAGCCCCAGTAGTTGCGCGTCCGCTGGAATCTGCCCCGTCGCTCGTAGGTAATCCGCATGAACTCTCTCCAGCCCATGAGCTGCCGGATGAAGCCTTCTAGGCTATTTAAGGGTACTTTGCCGACCATTTCTAGAGCTGCATCGATGACTTGTTGGGGTGATAGTAGTCCGGTATTGAGCAATGGTGATAGTACCGAATGATGCAAGATCGGTTCGGCTAAGACGAGCGCATCTTCATACACCCCAAACTCAGCAAAGCGCACGGTGAGAAAATCTGTCAGCCAATCATCAGCTTCGGCATAAGTCGTCGGATAAAATCCGGCGGCAAATGGCTGTGCTACTGAGCCATAATTATTACCAAAATTTTGACTTACATAACTCTGGGCTTCGATGACGTAGGCATTGGCGGGGGGTAGATCGATCGCTGGAGCCGATCGATTTTTGGGAAATTTTTGACGATTATCGACATCATAAGTCCATTTACCGCCCACTGGCTTATCAAATTTATCGACCAGGATTTCGTGATGTTTGCGTCTATCAATGTAAAAATCTGTCTGCTTGAGTTGCTTGCGGTTGGCGAATAATTTAGCGATGTCGGCGGGATCTTCGAGGAAATTCGGCGATCGAAATTCCTGCAACTCAATCCCTTGCTGCTTGGCTCCGGCTGTCAACCGTTGGCGCAGCCAATCATCTACGACATCAGCATACTGCAATTTGCTCACGCCCGCACTGGCGATCGCGGGTAACAGTTTCTGGATATCGCATTCCTCACTAGTAGCGGGGATGTAGCGCACCTGGTAACCTTGCTGCGTCAGGTAATCGCGATACATCTGCATCGTCGCGCGATGGATTAATAGCTTTTGTTGGTGGAAACGATATTGATGAAAGAATAACCATTCTTCGACTAAATAGACGATCCCATCTGGAACGAGTGCGGGATGTTGGCGAAAGAGTTGATGGGGAAAAACAATGCTAGCTACAGTTGACATGGCGATCGCACTTTCTCACATTGTAACAATTCTTATCTGAAGACGATCGGGAAAGATCGCGAACTTTTCCTCTACAATGTCTAAGCCGATTATTGTCAATGCTTTTGCACACAAGCTCTACCACCGAGAACGTAAACCCCGTGAAATTAGTTGCGATCGATTTTGAGACTGCCAATCGTAATCCCAATAGTGCCTGTGCGCTGGGGATAGTTCAGATCGAAAATAATACGATCGTCCATGAAGAAATTTTCCTAATTCGTCCGCCCTCGTATCAGTTTGAATTCACGCGGATTCATGGCATTATGTGGTCTGATGTTGCTCATGCTCCCAATTTTCAGCAAGTTTGGACGCAGATTGCCACGAGGATCGAAACTGCCGATGCACTTGTGGCGCACAATGCTAGTTTCGATCGCCGAGTACTATATGCTTGCTGCGATTTGTACAATATTCCCCAACCTCGACAAAAGTTTATCTGTACCGTCGCCCTCGCACGCGAACGCTGGAATCTTTATCCCACCAAGCTTCCCGATGTCTGTCGGCATCTCAACATTACTTTAGATCACCATCAGGCTCTCTCTGATGCGCGCGCTTGTGCGGAGATCGCGATCGCTGCTACCCTCATCGAAAATACTTAGCTCATTTCTTCCGCGCGATCGTCAACCCATCGCCGATGGGGATCATACTAATCTGAACGCGATCGTCATGATAAATCTGTTGATTGATCTGCAAGATCGCCTGAGTGCGGGTATCCGTCTCCATGTCTGGGTCAGCAACTCTGCCATACCACAACACATTATCCACCAATATTAATCCATTTTGCCGGACTAGTTGCAAACATCGATCGTAATAAGCGGCATAATTATTTTTATCCGCATCGATGAAAGCAAAATCAAAGGTACCGGATTCGCCATTGGCGATTAAGCGATCGAGTGTTTCTATTGCTGGGGCAATATGTAGGCTAATCTTTTCAGCTACCCCTGCTGCTTGCCAATATCTCCGCGCGATTGCGGTAAATTCATCGCTCACATCACACGCGATCAATCTTCCATCTGCTGGTAGATATTAAAGTCAGTGAAGGAGTCGCCCCCTCCACTGCTCTCCAAAACGGAACGTGATAGTTTCCCATCATTCCGCTCCTCAGTAAAACGGTCGTTGTCATCAAAACGTCGTTACCAACATATCGTCTTGCCAGAACCAATGCT
>NZ_JBGSPA010000206.1:0-64397 GCF_041738855.1 Chamaesiphon sp.
CTAATCCCTCGGCAAAGCCGAGGAGCGCGAGCCGCTGTCTTGTCTCGCTAATCCCTCGGCAAAGCCGAGGAGCGCGAGCCGCTGTCTTGTCTCGCTAATCCCTCGGCAAAGCCGAGGAGCGCGAGCCGCTGTCTTGACTCAAACGCTGAGCACGAGGAAACCTCGGCGTGATTTGGGTCGCTGCTTGGTGCGCTAAAGCCTCAAGCCTAAAACTTCAGTATCTTAGCAACCGTCTGCACATCCTTATCGCCACGTCCCGAACAATTGATGACAATTTTGGGACTACCAGCGAGTTGCGGGCAGAGTGTTTCGAGATATGCGATCGCGTGAGAGGTTTCGAGAGCGGGGATAATCCCCTCTAGCTTGGATAATAACTGAAATGCGACCAGAGCTTGAGCGTCGGTGACACTATAGTATTCAGCTCGTCCCAAATCTTTGAGATAGCTATGTTCTGGTCCTACTCCAGGATAGTCCAATCCAGCACTGATCGAATGGGCTTCGGTGACTTGTCCATCATTGTCTTGCAATAGATAACTCATCGCCCCATGTAGTACCCCAGGGCGACCTTTGGTGAGTGTGGCAGCATGTTTGTCAGTATCGACGCCTTCGCCAGCCGCTTCGACACCTATCAGGCGGACACTTGGCTCTTTGACAAATTCATGAAATAGTCCCATCGCATTGGAACCACCACCGATACAAGCTAGCAGAATATTTGGTAAACCGCCCCATTTCTCGATCGCTTGGGCGCGTGTTTCTACGCCGATAATCGCATGAAAATCGCGGACGATCATCGGGTAAGGATGCGGGCCAGCCACCGATCCGAGGATGTAGTGGGTGGTCTCGACATTGGTAACCCAATCCCGAATTGCTTCGGAAGTCGCATCTTTGAGTGTGCCAGTTCCGGCAGCGACCGGACGCACTTCTGCACCTAGTAGCTGCATCCGAAACACATTTAGTTCCTGACGTTTCATATCTTCAACGCCCATGAAAATGACGCAATCTAGCCCAAATCGCGCACAGACTGTCGCTGTAGCTACGCCATGCTGTCCCGCGCCCGTCTCGGCAATTACTCGCTGTTTGCCCATCCGTTTGGCAAGGAGCACTTGAGCCAAGGCGTTATTGATCTTGTGGGCACCAGTGTGATTGAGGTCTTCGCGTTTGAGGTAAATCTGGGCACCAGTGCCATCTGGGCGCGCATAACGTGCAGTGAGGCGTTCGGCAAAATAGAGGGGGCTGGGTCTGCCTACATAGTCGCGGAGCAGTCCGTTGAGTTGCTGGTGGAATTCAGGATCTTGAGTGTGGCGACGGTACTCGGCTTCAAACTCCAGCAAAGCTGGCATCAGTGTTTCTGGGACGTACTTCCCCCCAAACTTGCCAAACCGACCGAGATTGTCTGGCTGTTGAAGCGGTAACTGACGATTTTGGCTGGGTGAGAGGGGCGTCTGAGTCATAAGGTTGGGTAGTGGGGATCTGCTGAGGCGTTTACTAGCTAGGCGACTGCGATCGAGACTATGGTCATCGACCTCAATCGACTATTATACTCTTGCTCACTCGTCCCGATCCACGATCGCCAAGAGGACGATCTAAATTTAGATCGTCCTCTCATGACTACTTATTGTCGATCCAATCGGTAGCGAGTGTCGATCTTGACTATTGGAGCCATTTGGAGCAGCTACTTGTCAAGATTTCCCGCATCAATTGGCGATCGTCGATTTCGACCCACTACAGTGACGATTTAGCGATAGTAACGGTAGTCGCGATGATAGTTGCGGTGACCGTAGCCATAGTAGCGATCGCGAGGATAGTAGAAGCGCGACCGCCAGCGGGCTTCACGTTCGCGATGCCATTCCAACCGTCGTCGAAAACGTTCTCTTTCCCAGTCGGAGTAGTAACCTCGATCGCGATATCGAGGGCCGATTTTGAAGATAACTTGAGCGTGCAGATCTCCGGCTGGCTTGGCGATGGTTGCAGCCTTGCTAGTCGCAGCCATCGCTGAAGTTGTAGGAAAGATTGCTACTGCGGTCAGCAATCCAATTGCTAAAGACGTAAGTTTTGACATATATAAATCACCCTATGGTCACGTAAAATGCTTTGTCAAATTAATAGGCTGAATATCATCTGTATAAGTAGATTAATCTCAGTTTATCGCAACCTCGCTCGCATCATCATCCATCCAAAGTCCTAGTTTCGATCGATCCCACTCCATCGAAAGTCATTATCTATTTAATACCAAAGCATGACTATAGTCATACTACCATTTAAATCCAACCATACGTCAGATTTGGGATAAATATTTAGGGTCGATCTCACCTATTCCTTTCTCAGTAATAAATTAGATGACGATCGGGGAAGGTGAATGGTGAATGGTGTAGTTGCTAAGTAATTTATTGCTCTCGGGTTAGCTATTTTTAGGTATGAAGGGAGTAAATTCTCGACTTATCTACGGAGTCAGTTAGCTGGAGCAATCATCCCTGATTTAGCTCATCTCCAACATCCGCTGCATCGGACGCAAAGCTGCTAAGCGGACATCTTCAGGCATGGTGATTTCTGGAGAGCGATTCTTCATTGACAGATACAACTTTTCCAAAGTATTCAATCGCATGTGCGGACATTCATTGCAAGCACAACTATTCATGGGTGGTGCAGGAATAAACTCTTTTTGAGGTTGAGCTTTTTGCATCTGATGAATGATTCCTGGCTCGGTGGCGATAATAAATTGGGTGCTGGGACTCTGCGCCGTATATTTCAATAACGCGCTCGTCGAACCAATAAAGTCTGCATGTTGCAATACTGATTCTTCACATTCTGGATGCGCGATGATTTCCGCAGCGGGATAAGTTACTTTTAATTGCACTAGCTTCTTCTCTGAAAAAGTTTCATGCACCATACAACTTCCTTGCCACAATACCAGTTCTCGCTCGGCTTGCTGCATCACGTATCTACCGAGATTGCGATCGGGTGCGAAAATAATCCCCTGTGCGAGTGGGATCTGCTTGACAATTTTGACAGCATTGGAACTCGTACAAATAATATCGCTGAGAGCCTTGATTTGAGCCGTACAATTGATATAAGAAATCACGATATGGTCTGGATATCTAGCTTTAAATGCTGCAAACTTATCTGGCGGACAACTATCAGCCAGCGAACATCCTGCTGCCAAATCTGGCAGTAGCACTAACTTATTTGGGTTCAGGATCTTGGCAGTCTCCGCCATAAAGTGAACGCCAGCAAAGACGATGACATCAGCATCGGTACTCGCTGCTTTGCGGGATAACTCCAATGAGTCCCCAATAAAATCTGCTACGTCCTGAATCTCAGAGTCCTGATAATAATGTGCCAGAATGACGGCATTGAGCGATTTTTTTAATTCCTGAATTGCTGCGACAACATCAACAGGAAGGCGATCGAGATTGGCAGTCGGACGGGCGGTGACAAACATTTGGGTAGTGGGGATGGAGATAGTGGGGACGCTCTCAATACTTCTCGTTTAAGAACTGCTAGCGACTGTGTCTTGTCGTTTTTTTATTCGGAGGGAACCCTAGACATAAAAACGCCGCTAAACCCTCGGGGAACCCGTAGACGTTGGCGTTGGCGTAGCCTGCCGTAGGCATACGAAGCTCGGCGTGTCGTTGCCGTAGGCATAAACGGAGCGCAAGCCGCAAGTCGCCGCTAGTGATGCAAAGTCCGCCCACGCGGACTAATTAGTTTTTAGATTAACCGAGAAGTATTGGGGACGCTCTATCTTAATTATAGTAAATTTCACCAAAATACCAAGCAATTGACTCCGCGATTGCCGACATGTCTGGTGCATCATGGCTGAAGCGACTCGACTCATCCGCGCTACCGCTCTCGATACCCCTCTTCTGTCACTCTAGTCAGAGCAAAATGAATGAACGCTAAATAAACCCAAAGAATTAAAGGCATGAGAACAGAGATCGACAAAGGCAATCAACGTATTAAAACGTCAGTGTCTCGTTCCGAGAGGCTACGCCAACGGGATAAGAAGAGCCTAGAGACTGGAAGTCTCTGTTCATGGTGCAAAGTCCGCCTTCGCGGACTGAGAAAATAGTCCGCGAAGGCGGACTTTGTACCGTTAGCCCCGATTTCAATCGGCGGCGGTGGAATGAAGCCAATATCCTTAACCCGAACTGACGTTATTAAAACTGATTTTGAATTTTATCCAGCCTAACAATTCGTGGCAGCTTTTTCTCTACTGGTGCCTGTTTATACTTTCCAAACATCCTCTTACATTCTGACCTAACGGTAGAATAGGAGCCACAGGTTTTAATGTGGCCAGCTTTAAGTATCTAATGTGGCCAAGTTCACCTTCAATTCACATGGATGTTAGGGATTGAGGATATATCGATCGCTAGAATTTGAATGAGACTTTGGGCTTCAAGGACACATTTATCCTGGAGACTTCAATCTTGAACTGATGTGATAGTATAAAAAGGCACATCTTTAGGTAACTAATAGTGTCGATTGACTCTACATCTAGCTATCGAGTACAGAAATCGGCAGTAAATCAGAGCGCGAAAACAAGAGCGAAACTGGCTAATGTCAATCGCTTGGTAGCAGTCGCTGAGTCTCAAGTCAGCTATCGAGTCGAGCCAGTTCCCCCAGGATGTCCGCAGCTACCCACAGATCTGCAACTGCGATCGTACCAACAGCAAGCGGTTTCTAATTGGTTCAAAAATCAAGGTCGCGGTACTCTCAAGATGGCGACAGGCAGTGGTAAGACCATTACCGCACTCGCGATCGCTCATCAACTATATCAACAAATCGGACTACAAGTCCTTGTCGTCATCTGCCCATTTCGGCACCTCGTCACCCAATGGGGGCGAGAGTGTGAAAAATTCAACCTTCAGCCGATTCTCGCCTGTGAAAGCATCCATAAATGGCAGAGTAAATTTTCCTATCAACTCGCCAGGATTCATACCGGACAACAAAAATTTCTAACGATCGTCACTACCAATGAAACCCTAATTACACCTGGATTTCAATCGCAGCTCAAATATTTACCCGATCGCACCCTGATGATCGGCGATGAGGTGCACAACCTCGGGGCGAAAAAACGCGAATCTAGCCTCCCGCGCAATGTTGGCTTACGCCTCGCACTCTCTGCGACCCCAGAACGCCACTATGACGACATTGGCACTCAAAACATCCTCGACTACTTCGGAGACATCTTACAGCCCGAATTTACGCTCAAAGATGCGATCGCTTGTGGTGCCCTCGTGCATTATCTATACTATCCGATCTTGGTCGAACTGACTCCAGATGAGAGCGATCGCTACCTCAAACTCACTCGCGCCATCAGTCGCAAACTCCTCTACAACTCTCAAAATCGTCGTAGCCAGGACGAATTCGACACCCCAGATCTGACACCATTGCTGATGCAACGCGCGCGGCTTATCGGTGCTGCCGCCAACAAGCTCGTCGCCCTCAAAACCTTGATGCAAGCGCGATTGGATACCAGTCACACCCTATTCTACTGTGGCGATGGGAGTAGCGACAGTACTCAACAACTTACCGCCGTCACCCACCTCCTGGGTACCGAACTCGGCTATCGTGTCAATACCTACACCGCCGCCACATCGCTACCAGAGCGAGAACAACTCCGCCATCAATTTGAATCCGGCGAACTTCAGGGACTAGTCGCCATCCGCTGCTTGGACGAAGGGATCGATATCCCCGCCATCAAGCACGCCGTCATCCTCGCCAGTAGCTCCAATCCGCGCCAATTTATCCAACGTCGCGGGCGGATTCTCCGCCCCGCGCTGGGGAAGGATCGTGCTACTCTGTATGATATGGTCGTTTTGCCACCAGAGCTAGATCGAGGCACACTGGCGATCGAGCGCAACCTACTAAAAAAAGAACTGCTCCGACTGATCGAATTTGCCGATCTCGCTGACAATGCTGCCGCAGCCAGAACCCAACTGCTGACGCTGCAAAAACGCTATGGATTGTTGGATATCTAACCTCCGGTGGTTGTCCTCAGTCAGGGATCGGTCGATCGGGAAAAAAATATCAATCTTTATGGTAAGCTACAAAAATCTTTGCAAGTCAGAAAACCTCCAGATTACTCGATCGCTTAATGCTGTCAATCCACACTGGCAAGGAGGTTTAAGCGATCTCAACCTTAGCTACTTTAATCGGCAAGATGTTGATTTCTACCCAAAAATTAAGATTTCAGACAAGATCGTCATCATGTACGATCGGTCACAGCACCTTTTCACTGTGCGAAGAGATGATTGACTAGAGCGAAAACTGCATGACTCGTTGCAATTTTACTCGATCGCAGCGGGAATAATAACTATATATTTAGAGCCATATTGCTAAGTAATGAAAGAGATTATTGATAAGCAAAGAATAGCGGTAATTGGAGCCGGAGGCCATGCAAAAGTTGTAGCATCTACACTTATGGCAGTCGGGCACAAAGTGATTGGATTTTATGATGACGACCCGCAAAAATGGGGTGAGTCGATCTTTGGAGTGCCAATCATCGGGCCGATTAGCGATTTAAACCGTGCCAACTGCGATGGCGCAATTATTGGGCTAGGTGATAATCACGTCAGGAAGCAGGTGGCGACGACAATGGATCTCAACTGGATTACCGTCATTCATCCCTTCGCATGGGTTCACCCAGAAGTGCCACTGGGAGCGGGAACGATTGTTTGTGCTGGGGCAATCGTCCAGCCTAGTGCCATCATTGGTGCTCATGTCATCCTCAACACCAAAGCAAGTGTCGATCATGATTGCATTGTCGGTGATTATGTGCATATTGCGGTCGCGCATCTCGCCGGAGGAGCATCAGTTGATGAAGGCGTATTTCTCGCGCTGGGGAGTACCGTATTGCCTGGTTTGAATGTCGGCGCATGGGCGCATCTCGGTGCGGGAGCAGTAGCCACTAAAAACATTCCGGCTGGCTGTATCGCCGTCGGTAGCCCCGCTCGGACGATCAAAAGCGCAGTGGAAGCAGCCTAGTCATTTAATTATGTATCAGCCCAAAATCCACCCAAAATCCTCAAATAAGCAGATAACTCATGGCTAAAGTTGTGATTTTCGGTAGTAGCGAGATTGCCGAAATGGTTCATTTCTATCTAACACATGATTCCGAGCATGAGGTAGTGGCATTTACAGTTGATGAAAACTATCTCAAAGCAGATAGTTTTTATGGCTTACCAATGGTTCCCTATGAAAAACTCGAACAGTATTATCCACCCGATCGCTACCATTTATTCATCGCAATTAGTTATCAAAAAGTAAATAAGTTGCGGGCGCAGAAGTATTTAGATGCGAAGTCGAGGGGATATAGCTTTGTTTCTTATATCAGTTCCAGAGCATGTTATTACAACACGCCAGTGGGTGAGAATTGTTGTATTTTGGAAAATAATGTGATCCAACCTTTTAGCTCGATCGGGAATAATTGTCTGCTGTTGGGACCAAATCAGATCGCCCACCACTGTGTCATCAAGGATCATTGCTTTGTGGCGGCTAATGTCTCGATGGGCGGTGGTGTAGTTATTGGTGAGTACAGTTTCATCGGTTTAAATGCTACCATCCGAAATTACATCAAAATCGGTAAAGAAAACATCATTGGGGCGGGATCGCTCATTCTTGCAGACACGGAAGATCGAGCAGTGTACTCGCCTGGAGGCACCCTCAAAATGGAAGTCCCCAGCAACTTGATTAGAATTTAACTAAGTTGGGTCTGGTGAAATCTATGTCCACTCGCGAGGGGAAACTCTCAAAATGAACGTTCCCAGCAATTCGATCGGAAGTTAAATTAAGTTGAGTCGTGTGAAATCTATGTCCAGTCTTTCCTGTTATGTTGTCGGTGATGGTGTGGTGGTGGTAAGTTGCCTCGAAGTATTATTGCAACAAGGGTGGCAAGTGCTAGGCATCTATTCCGCAGATGGTTCATTGCAAGAGTGGTCTCAAGCACATGACATCTTTTATGCTGCCGATCGATCGACTTTTCAGGCACAGATTCTCAGTAGTGAATATGATTATCTATTTAGCATCAACAATACCCACTGGATCATTCCTGAAAGTGTCGTGACACAGGCGCGCGGCACAGCGATCAATTATCATGACTCGCCACTGCCCAAGTATGCGGGATTGTATGCAACTGCGTGGGCAATCCAGCATGGTGAAACTCACCATGCTGTCACCTGGCATGAAGTTGTCGATGAGATCGATGCAGGTCGGATTTTTCATCAGAAAGTCGTGCCAATTTTGGCGGATGACACATCATTGAGTCTGAATACGCGCTGCTTTGAGGCGGCGGTTGAGTCATTTACCGAACTGATCGGTCGATTGGCGACAGGCTCGATCGAGCCTTACGAGCAAGATCTATCGCAACGCACTTATTTTGGGCCGAGCCATCGTCCCGATGCCTCTTCGCTCTTGTCATTTGAGGTTACTAGTCACGAGATTTGGACGCTAGCGCGATCGCTGGACTTCGGGCACACGCGCAATCCCTTGGGGATGGTCAAAATTTGGTTGCCAGGTGGCGTTATCGTGGTCGAGTCAGCACGGATCGTCACCACTGCCTACGGGACTCCAGGGCGAGTACTGAAACTAGATGCAGATGGATTGTGTATTGCGACGGCAGATGGCGCGATCGAGTTTAGGCGGATGAGTACGATCGATGGTCGAGAGCTGTCAGTAGAACGCGCGATCGAAGACTATGGCATCCGTGTCGGTGGCATCTTGCCAAAACTAGATCCAGATCTCACAGCCGCAATCAGTCAGCGGAATGCCGATATCTGTCGGCACGAACAAGTATGGGCAAAACGGGCAGAGCAACTTGCACCCTTCGAGCATCCTTACTTAACCAATCTCTACGGGAGCGGTAGTCGCCACCAGGCAGCAATTTCTCGCCAGCCGCTCGATCTAAATAATCACCAAGTAGCAGCAACATCCCTACTATCGATGTTTGCCGCCTACTGTGCGCGCCTCTCGCCCGAGCCAAATTTCGATCTGGGGTTACAGACTGAGGCACAGCGGAGCGTTGCCCCCCAAATTTTTGCTCAACGGGTACCATTTCGGGTCAAGGTACAAGCAGGGGAATCATTCAGTCAGTTTCAGATCCGACTAGCAACAGCCCTAGAGCGGACAGCGCGACTGGGAAGTTTTAGACAGACACTATTGAGGCGTTATCTCGAACTGCGAGACAATCCGCTCAGTCGCGCCTTGCCTGTGGCAATTGTGTCGGCACCTAGTCCCGATCGACTAGATTGGCAGAATTTGAATGCCACAATGGCATTGGTTGCTTATGAGGATGGCAGTGCGCCAGAATTAGTCCATGCAGGCTCGCTCGCGCCAGGACAAAGTAGCGCGATCGTCAGCCAGCTCGAAAATCTCATCGCAGCATGTGTCGATCGACCAGAACAGCCGCTAGAGCGATTACCATTGCTTTCTAGTATCCAACAGCAGCAACTGGCGATCGATTGGAATCAGACTGCAACGCCAGTTCCCGATCTCTGCATCCATCAGTTAGTCGAGCAGCAAGTGGCTCGGACTCCCGAGCAGATCGCCGTTGCCTGTTGCGGGGAAGAACTGACTTATCAAGAATTAAACGAACGCGCCAATCAACTAGCTCACTACCTGCGACGCCACGGGATCGGGCCAGATGCCCTAGTAGGATTGTATCTAGAACGCTCTGTATCGATGATGGTGGGGCTATTGGCAATTCATAAAGCTGGTGGCGGCTATCTACCGTTAGACCCCGATTTCCCCGCAGATCGACTCGCCTTCATGTTGGCAGATTCCCAGGCGACGACAATTATCACCCAGGAGCAGCTCATTCCCAAATTGGCGATCGATGCTAGTGTGCGGACGGTCGCGATCGATAGTGAGTGGGACGAAATTGCCCGCCAACCGATCTCCAATCCTGAGAGCGGAGTAATGCCCGCGAATTTGAGCTACATCATCTATACCTCTGGCTCGACGGGGAAACCCAAGGGGGTAATGGTAGAGCATCGCAATGTGGTCAACTTCTGCACGGGGATGGATGCCAGGATCGACCATCAGCCGCCAGGAGTCTGGCTGGCAGTTACTAGCCTATCGTTTGATATTTCAGTCCTCGAATTATTTTGGACGCTAGCACGAGGCTTTAAGGTCGTTATCTACAACGCCAAAGCAGCACGATCGATCGCGCCCTCAGGGGCGACGGTGCGCCACCGCACCAAGCCCGTCGATTTTAGTCTGTTTTACTTCTCTAGTCACGAGCAAGGAGCCGATACTACAGACAAATATCGACTACTATTTGCAGCCACCGAATTCGCCGATCGCCAGGGCTTTAAAGCGGTATGGACTCCCGAGCGTCACTTTCATGCTTTCGGGGGCTTGTTCCCCAATGCAGCGGTGACTAGTGCCGCGATCGCCGCGCGGACAAACCAGATTCAGATTCGGGCGGGAAGCTGTGTCGCGCCCTTACACAGCTCGATTCGGATTGCCGAAGACTGGGCGGTGGTTGACAATATGTCGGGCGGACGAGTCGGGATCTCCTTCGCGGCTGGTTGGCAACCCAATGATTTTGTGCTGCGACCAGAAACCTATGCCAACCGCAAGGAAATGATGTTCGAGCAGATCGAACAGGTACAAGCACTCTGGCGGGGTGAAAGTATCAGCTATCCCAATGGCAAGGGCGAACTGGTAGCCGTACAAACCCTACCGCGCCCCATTCAGTCCAAATTGCCGATTTGGGTGACCGCAGCGGGCAATCCTGAAACATTCCAGATGGCTGGCGCAAAGGGCTTTAATATCTTGACGCACTTGCTGGGGCAGAGTCTGGATGACTTGGCTAGCAAAATTGCCATTTATCGTCAGGCATGGGCCGAAAATCACCATCCCGGACAGGGGACGGTCACATTGATGATCCATACTTTCGTCGGCGAAAATGATGCCGCAGTGCGGGAAATTGTCCGCCAACCGATGCGTCAATATCTGGCGAGTTCGCTGGATCTGATCCGCTTGGCAACTTGGGAATTCCCCACTTTCAAGCAGCAGACTACCGATGAAAGTGGGAAGTTTTCAGTAGATCATCTGTCCGAGCAAGCTCTCGATGAGCTGTTGGATTTCTCCTTCGAGCGATACTATGAGACTAGTGGTCTGTTTGGTACGGTCGAAACCTGCCTCAAGATGGTCGAGCGGATTATGGACGTGGATGTGGATGAGATCGCCTGTCTGATCGACTATGGGGTCGATACCGATCTGGTATTGTCGCAACTGCCACTACTCGATCGCGTCAAGGTCGAATCTCAGGCTCGCTCTACCACCGCCATTGCCGCCCAGGATCATTCATTCTCAGGATCGATCGATCGCCACCAAGTTACTCACCTCCAATGCACTCCGTCGATGGCAAGTCTGCTCCTTGCCGATCCCGATACCCGTCAGGCACTCAGCCAGATACAGACGATGATGGTGGGTGGAGAAGCCTTGAATGAATCCCTTGCCGTCCAGCTCCAGCGACTGATATCGGGTCAAATTCACAATATGTATGGCCCGACCGAAACGACAATTTGGTCTACCACTTATCCACTCGATCGGGTCGATGGGATCGTACCATTGGGACGACCGATCGCCAATACCGAACTATATATCTTGGACAAATACGACCAGCCCGTTCCGGTTGGCATCGCTGGCGAACTGCTCATTGGCGGCAAAGGCGTAACGCGTGGATATTTGAATCGGTCGGGCTTAACCCAAGAACGGTTTATTGCCAATCCATTTAGTACCGATCCCAGCGCGCGGCTCTACCGGACTGGTGACCTAGTTCGGTATCGAAGCGATGGCAATCTGGAATTTTTGGGACGGATCGACTTCCAGGTCAAAGTGCGCGGCTATCGGATCGAACTGGGCGAAATCGAGACGATTCTGAGCCGACATGAGGCAGTCTCAGCAGCGACGATCGTCGTGCGCGAAGATATCCCTGGCGACAAGCGGCTAGTCGCCTATGTCATCCCCCAACCAGGACAGGAACCGACAACTGCCACCATGCGGGCATATTTACGCTCCCAACTGCCTGAATATATGGTGCCCTCTAATTTTGTCCTGCTCCAATCATTCCCTCTGACTCCAAATCAGAAAGTCGATCGCCAAGCACTGCCAATTCCTACCTTGACAGCACCACCTGTCGCAGCACCACCAGCCCCACCAGCCTCAATCCCAGCAACCTTGCCGATCCCACGGGTCAGCAACTCTAAAGATAGCACCGAGCAACATTTACGGGAAATTTGGCAAAAAGTGCTTCAGATTCCAGTAGTGCAGGGCGAAGACAACTTCTTCGATATCGGGGGTAACTCACTTGTAGCTGTGGCATTAATTAGCGAAATTCGCTCGAAGTTTGAAGTGAAACTACCTTTAATTAGTTTATTTCGCTCTCCAACTGTCGTCGGTCTGGCTCAGGAAATCACCGAATTTAAAAATTAGCAAATAGGAGCTGTTTAAGTGGAATTATCGTGGCAGATTCTCAAAGATTTGGAGGAGAAATATGGAGAATGTTTCTATCTATTAGATCTCGATCGCTTCAAAAATAACTATTGCGGATTCTTGGATTGCTTTCGATCGATCTATCCAAATACTAATATTGGGTATTCCTACAAGACCAACTATATTCCCCAGCTCTGTAAATCGGCTTATGAGCTAGGTGGGTATGCCGAAGTCGTCTCTCAAATGGAATATGACTTAGCCACACTCCTGGGCGTACCAACATCGAGAATTATCTTTAATGGGCCAATGAAACGTCCACAGGAGCTAGCCAAAGCTGTCTTAGCTGGTTCGATCGTCAATTTGGACTCACTCCAAGAGGTACAAACGATAGTTGAATTAGCTAAAAGGTTACCAGAACACCAAATAAATGTCGGCGCGAGATGTAATTTTGATATCGATTCAGATCGGATTTCACGATTTGGTTTAGATGTCGAAAATGGCGATCTAGATTATATATTTAAAACTTTTAAAGAACTAGGTAATTGCCAAGTAATCGGATTGCACTGTCATTTCAATACCGAACAAAGAAGCTTGGAATCTTATGCTCTCAGAACCAAGAAAATTATTGCGCTCAACGATCGTTATTTTCCAGACCAACCGCCAAAATTTATCGATGTTGGCGGTGGCTTCTTTGGGCACATGACCGAAAATCTCCGCTCACAATTTAACTTTTATATCCCTACCTACCAAGAATATGCTGATGTAATTGCCACCCAACTCAGCCAAAGATTTGCTGGAGATTTGCAGCCAGAACTGATCGTCGAGCCTGGAGTCGCACTCGTTGCCAATGTGATGAAGTTTGTCGGCAAAGTAGTCGGACTCAAAACCATGAGATCCCGACATTTGGCGTTGATTACAGGTAGTATCCATACCGTTAAGCCCAGTAAACAGTTACCATTGACAGTGTATAAAAACGAACTCGATGATACACTAGTTGCTTCAAATACGCCGATCGATTTGGTGGGATATACCTGTATGGAACATGATTGCTTGTACCCAGCCTACCCCACGGCGGTCAGTGTCGGTGACTACACGGTGTTTGATAATGTCGGAGCTTATTCGATCGTGTTCAAGCCACCATTTATCTGGCCGAGTCCGCCAATCGTCAGCTATAGCTCAACCACCAACAGCTACGAGCTAGCTAGAAGACAAGAGACAACTCAGGATGTGTTTGCTACTTACGAACTTTAACTACTACTCATTGAGATGAATATATTACTAAGCTGTTCTGGCTCTCGCAACTATCTGATTAATTTTTTTAAAACAGCAATCTCCGGTCATAAACAGGTATTTGTCTGTGATTCCAACCCCGATGCTGTATCGCTCCAAGAAGGAGATCGATCGTTTATCGTGCCAGCTACAACCGATAGTGGCTATTTCGATCGATTGTTGGATATCTGCGAACAAAATCAGATCGGGTTGTTAATCTCTCTCAATGATTTGGAACTACCACTATTGGCACAACAACGCGATCGATTTTTGAAGATCGGTACCGTACCGATTATTTCCGATCCAGCGACGATCGATATTTGTTTTGATAAGTGGAAGACATTTGAGTTTCTCAACCACCATCAGATCCCCTGCCCCAAAACTTACCTGTCATTGGAAGCTGCGCGCAAGGCGATTGCTAGTGGGGAGCTGGCGTTTCCATTGGTAGTCAAACCGAGATGGGGTACTGCCTCGATTGGGATTGAATATCCCCAAGATGATGAGGAACTAGAATTAGCTTATCGATTAGTTCAAAAGCGGCTGACTAGGACAATTTTAGCTGATATTAGTGCGATCGATGCCGATCGCTGCGTCCTCATTCAAGAATGCATTATCGGTACAGAATACGGACTAGATATTCTCAATAACCTTGAGGGTGAATACATCGCTACCTCCGCCAAGCGTAAGCTCTCAATGCGTGGCGGTGAGACAGATCGAGCGATTACCATTAGCAGTCCTGAACTCACCCACATCGGTGAACAAATCGGTCGTACGCTCCAGCATATCGGTAATCTCGATTGTGATGTCTTTGGTGATACCCAGGGTTATTATTATGTCCTGGAAATGAATCCTCGCTTTGGTGGCGGTTATCCATTTTCTCACGTAGCTGGAACTAATTTTCCCGCAGCGTTGGTGGCTTGGGTCAAAGGACAATCTCCCGATCCCAATTGGTTTACAGTCACACCCAATGTGATGAGTTCAAAATGCGCCCGTTTGGTCATTCACAAGCCGCATTACAATATTGAATCTGCTCCTGTCCAAACCGCCCTCCATCCCGAACCCTGTATAATTGAAGGATAAACCCAGATTGTACCTGTAAGAATACATTGTCCCTGTTCCAACTGTGGCTATATTTGACCCCGCCTCTGGCTGGTGCTGTTGTCGGCTATTTTACCAATGATGTCGCGATCAAGATGCTATTTCGTCCCTATACGGCGAAATATATTGGTAAATACCAGCTGCCGTTTACGCCTGGATTGATTCCTAGCAATCAGGAACGATTGGCGTCGCGGATTTCTGATACGATTATGGGTTCGCTGCTGACACCAGTGGAGCTACAAAAGATCGCCAAGCGATTGCTGGAGGTAGAGCGGGTCCAAGCTGCGATTACGTGGCTGCTACAACTAGCTCTAGATCGGATTCAGTCAGATAAGGAACAGAAAACAGTCAAAGTCCTCGCCAATATTCTCAAAGACTTGTTGGGCGAATCTTTTCCGCGTTGGTTGAGAGTTTTGGCACGCAAACCGGATTTTTTGGAGCCACAAATCAACCAGATCTTCGATCGCTTAGTGTTGGAATTCGAGCTGACAGAGGGACAAGCCGCACAACTCGCCGATTGGGCGATCGATGTGATCTTACCACCAGAAGTATTGCGATTGGCGATCGTCGATTTTTTGACCGATCGGAATATTCAAGTCATTGATGAAGGCTTGCGCGAACAAAGTAGTGGTACTTATTGGGTAGTCGCCAATCTCTTTGGGGTCAAAAATGCACTCAGTCGGTTTCGCACCTTCTGTTTGGACGATCGCGACAAAGCCAATAAAATTATTTCCCAACTGATTGTCACTCTCAATATCCGCAATCGCGTTCGTGAATTGTTACGCGATCTTTCACTCCAAAATCTCCCCGTCTCCACTGTCAAGCAACTCAGAAAAACGATCGGCAGCAGCATTCGCAGTTATATTCAGACCAAAGGTGTCGAACTGATTCAAGGCTTGACAGATTCGGTTGATTGGGATGGAATTGCCAATGTGGCGATCGGTCGGCTGCGAAATTCCACGATTTTGACGTCATCTTTGGATGTCGTCAGTGCCGAACTAGCGATTATTATCGATCGCTATCTGGAGCGCGATCTCGAACAAATTGTTACGCAAGTAATTCCGATCTTAAATATCGACCAAGTGATTATCGATCGGGTGAAAGCGACTTCTCCCGCCGAACTAGAGGCGGGAATTCAAGGGATTGTCAAAAGCGAACTTCAAGGCATCGTCAATCTCGGCGGTGTCCTCGGCTTTTTGGTTGGTTTAATGCAGACAGGCTTCCTCTGGTTTCAGAATTAGGCTTTAGGCTTTAGGCTTTAGGTTTTTGTTACGCCCAAACCCTAGAAAATCCCCCAAACCCCCTTAAAAAGGGGGCTAAGAAGGGGGATTCAGATCTACGGTCGAGTACAAATAATCTTTTCAGGCATCCTCTCAAGCCTAAAGCCTAAAACCTAATTTCGGAGAACATTAACATCCTGACTTGCGTCTGAGTTCCCAAGGCAGCCGAGTCAACCCCAACTCAAATCTTGCCGAGATGACATATCGACCACTCATCTAGCAGCTCAGCTCAACGCGATCGTCAGATTTTGAAGATCCTTTGCGGAAATCGAGTAGCAGGCTGTGAAGATAAACTAATCTAGTGTGGAAAAAGTTTTACCAGCCACTTGTAAAGGGAGTTAAATAGCAACTCATGCCTAGTGTAAAAACTCGAACGATCGCTCAACCCAGATATACAGGTGATATGGTGCGTACCTATCTCCATGAAATCGGTCGCGTTCCATTGCTCACTCACGAGCAAGAGATTTGCTACGGTAAGCAAGTGCAGCAAATGATGCTCCTCCAAGGCGTCAAAAATCGCCTAGAGCAATCCCTAGATCGTCCACCGACGATGACAGAGTGGGCGAGTGCTGCGGCAGTCACAGCAGCCGAAATCGAGCAAGTACTGCGATCGGGACATCAAGCCAAGCAGAAAATGATCGAAGCCAATCTGCGCTTGGTAGTCGCGATCGCCAAGAAGTACCAAAAGCGCAACCTCGAATTTCTGGATCTGATTCAGGAAGGTTCGCTGGGCTTGGAACGGGGCGTAGAGAAATTCGACCCCAGTCGCGGCTACAAGTTCTCCACTTATGCTTACTGGTGGATTCGGCAAGCCATCACTCGGGCGATCGCTCAACAAGGTCGATCGATCCGATTGCCGATTCACATCACCGAAAAGCTCAACAAAATCAAAAAAACTCAACGGGAGTTGTCCCAACAACTCGGACGGAGTGCGACATCAGCCGAGATTGCCGTCGCCCTCCAACTAGAACCCGCGCAGATTCGCGACTATCTCAATATTTCCCGCCAACCGATCTCGCTCGATGTCAAAGTTGGCGACAGGCAAGATACCGAACTCTCGGAGCTGCTCGAAGACGGGGGAATATCGCCCGAGAAATTCACCGCCCAAGAATCGCTCCGTCAAGAACTCAAATCCACTCTTGAAGAACTTACCCGTCAACAACGAGATGTGATTAATTTACGCTTTGGTTTGGAAGGTGGGGCGGAGCTATCGCTGGCAAAGGTGGGCGAAATCCTCAATCTCAGTCGCGAACGCGTCCGTCAACTAGAGCACCAAGCTCTATCGCACTTCCGCCGTCGTCACAGCAGTTTTCGCGACTATGTAGCGAGTTAGACAGCACAGCGATTAAAATCGCCGCTAGTGCTGCAAAGTCCGCCTACGCGGACTGAGATCTAGAGTGTCTTAACCGATGTGGCGACTGCTATACTTACAAAAACCCCGACCTTGTGAGAGAGATCGGGGTTTTGTTCGATGGCAACCGCCACTGTGCTTACTATCGCACAGCGATTGAAATCGCTGCTAATGCTGCCAAGTCCGCCTGCGCGGACTAATATCGACTATTCCGCGCAGGCGGACTTGGCGACACTAGCAGAGACTTTAGTCTCTAAGCAGTTCGGGTTCAGAACTGACACCCGATTAGTGTCACCGATCGCGCCGATATTTATCGCTGTCTCGATCGACGCTCGGATAATTCGGGGATATTCGGTGTAGCTTCTTGGCGTCCGCGTTCTGGACGGAATAGTTGTGATGGAGTGGCGCGATCGAAGACTGGTTGCCGATCGATCTCCGGTCGTTCGTGACGGGAGCGATGCTCCGATGGCGCGGTATAGATGGATCGGGGAGTGGTAATGGTTAGTTGTCGTTCGCGACGCTCTGGCATGGTGATGAGACTGGGATTGAATTGGGGACTGACTGGAGTGGTAATGGTTACTTGTCGTTCGCGACGCTCTAGCATGGTAGCGCTGGGTCGAGGATTCACATTATTGGTAGCTTTATCGATCGTCCGCTCTTGGATGATAATCGTGCGGGGTGCGCCGTCACCACGACGCCGATGACTGGGAGCGACCTGAATAATCGGGCTATGATAAATGTTGATAACTGAAGGTCGATTGCGGTATCGACCCACATGGAAGGGATCGAAAAAAATTCCCGTGTTGTAGTAAACTACGGCACCACTCCGATAATAACCGCCGATATAGTACGGACTATAGATAATAGTGGGACTGTAGTAGGAGATCGCAACTCGATAGTCTTTGTGGGCGTACTGAGGATCGAGCAATACCGATCGCTCGTAGTCAGATGTCGCTGCCTGACGATCGCCTAATTCCCACTCGATCGCCCCGCGATTGTAATAAGCACTAGCATACTCAGGATCGAGTGCAATGGCGCGAGTATAATCATTAATGGCACCTCGCTTGTCGCCCAAGTCGGCGCGAACTACCCCGCGACTGTAATAAGCCGCACTGTATTCAGGATCGATCGCAATTGCCCGATTGTAGTCGTCCAAAGCACCTCGGCGATCGCTCAATTCGTAACGGGTAGCACCGCGATTGTAGAAAGCTGCGGCAAATCGGGGCGAAATCGCGATCGCCCGATCGTAATCAGCAATCGCACCATGTTTATCGCCGATTTCATATCTAGCCGCGCCGCGATTATTATAAGCTTGGGCATAGTTGGGGTCGATCGCGATCGCCCGATCGAAATCCGCGATCGCCCCTCGTGGATCTCTTAATACCGAGCGAACCACGCCGCGATTGACGTATGCCAGTGCATAGCGTGGATGGAGTTGGATCGCCCGATCGTAATCTGCTAATGCACCCTGATTGTCGCCACTTTGATATTTACGCACTCCCGCCGCTAAAAATTTCGCGGCGGCAGAGACTTGACTACCTTTGACCTCCGCAGCTATTGTCGCAGGTTGAACCAACGCAATAATCACAATTCCCAATCCAGCGGCGATCGATCTATTCATGATGTCTAGTAGTGATGGATATAGTGCTCAAAAACCGCAGCTCCAGCGGAGAGATCGGGATAAGAGTTCCACTCCGATGAGAGTTGCTCAGGCATTGGTTTGGTACACTTAACTTGACTACAATCTTGTCGTCCTCGTTTCCGTATTTTCGCTAGCTCCGATCTGACTGTGACCATCGCCAGAATTTACGGCAAGCACAATTCGCCATCGACGATCGACTATTTTTCTTGTCGATCGCTAATTTAAGATCGTAAAATGGATGTACAGATGGGTGAAATGTTCATATTTAACGGTTTGACACAATTGGATGTGCGACGCTCATAAGTAAATCGACATTATTTTGGTGAGAGGTAGGATCGTGTTTGAAATGGTGAGCTATAAAAAGTTTCGTGACACGCCGAGTGTCCGCTTTTTTGATATTACTGTCCCCGAATCCAATGTGCGGGATTTGGTAGTCCATCAAGGTCCTGCGGTCAGTCCCCCTGATAGCAACGAAGGCTACTGGCAATTTTATCTACATCCTCATCAAGAGGACAATCTGCTAGCGATCTCAGGTGGGAGGACATTCTATTTGGTCAACTTTACTTGGAACTATCCATATCATATTGTGCGGTTGGAGACCGATCGCGAGATTTTGCGAATTCCCAGAGGGACATTCCATCGCTCTGTTTCCGATCGAAATGGCTCGACGGTGATGAATCAAGCGGTAAGGGACATTGAGGCGACGGTAGAGAGTGAGTTTCGCGTCTACAATAGTGGCAAGATTCCGCGCTTATTGCGGGTGACATCGACTTCGGCACCATTGCCAAAGCTACACGGTTTTCAGTGGTGACAGTAGTAAGTGATGATGCGGACGATCGAGCTAGGTAGCCGAGGTTATCTAGCTGTGATGATGACTTTACTTGGATGGGGTCAAAGGTTCACCAAAGCAAAGAGCGATACTAATGGTAGTTCTATAAATACTAGAGCTGGCTATTTGACGATCGATAATTGGTGACAATCCAAACCATATAGTATTGTAGTTCGCTGGCGGCGGCGTGCGATCGGCGTCACCAAATACTCAGGTGCTAAGTGTTTGGTGAGATGAGTGTTGTTGGCAAATCCACACCGGAGAGCGATCTCTCCAATAGTAAAGTCACAGCGACGCAGTAGCTCTTGAGCGCGCTGGATGCGTTGGGCGATGACATACTGATAGATGGATATTCCTATCAATTTTTTGAACAGGTGACAGAGCTAATATTGACTATAACCACCGATCTTGGCTAGTTCAGCTAGATTGAGATCGTCATGGAGCCGATCGTTGATATACTCGATGACGCGATCTAGATTTTGGTTGGGCATGCAGATCGCCGCCCATAAGCTTGGGAGCGATCGTGCCATGATTTTTCAACAGCCGGACGGGGAAACTAGCTGCCAAAGACTGGGTATAAAGAGTACCCATACTCCTACCTTCGATCGCATCATGTTTGATTGCCATGCCGAGATGATATAGCGATCGATCTTCAGTCTGATGCTGCGGAATTAATTCAACTCGTTGGCTACTAAGCAGATTTTCAGCAAGTCGATCGAGAAACTGAGGATTGACAAACATAATAGTCACATCGATCGAAGTATGCCAAGCTCCCCAACGATCGACTCCCGCCGGAATGATGCCAATACGGTTCGGTTAGCTAGCGACTGAAGTCGCTGCTAGTGATGCAAAGTCCGCCTACGCGGACTAATATACGATCGATGATTTATTAACCGAACCGTATTGGGAATGATGCCACCTTCGCCATGCCCAAAGTTAGTTGGTGCCATCTGCTACACATCCGATCGATCTTAAATATTCTACACACTCCACAATAATCCCCGATGTTAAAAGCTGTCTGGTTGACTAATGTTGATAGTCAAGTGATGAATGCTCATGCCAATCTAGCGGAGGGATTGCAGCGGTTGGCAGCGTTGGGATTTAATACGATTTATCCGGCGGTGTGGCAACGTGGGTACACATTATATCCAAGTGCAGTCGCTCAGGAGTTGACGGGAGCCTCGGTATTACCAAATAGTCCATTCGAGGGGCGAGATTTATTAGCCGAAATAATTGAGCTGGCGGAACCGTTGGCAATGCGGGTGATTCCGTGGTTTGAATATGGATTGATGGTACCGCCACAGTCAGCATTGGCGCGTCAATATCCAGATTTACTCAGTTGTGACAAATCTGGAAACTTACAGAGAAATGTCAACGGGAAGCCAGATCCGCAGGTATGGTTAAATCCTTGTCACGATCGAGTCCAGCGATTCATTGCCGATCTGATTGTGGATGTTGTCGATCGATATCCCGTGACAGGTATCCAATTAGACGACCATTTCGCCTTTCCAGTGGAGCTAGGTTACGACCGATTTACACAGCAGTTATTTCAACAGGATCGTTGCGCTGATGTCAACTGGAATGATTGGAGAGCGGGACAGTTGACAGCGTTATTAACAGATATTGTTAGTTCGTTAAAATCAATTCGGCGCGATTGCATCGTGTCGATTTCTCCTAACCCATTGAGCTTTTCCAAGAGTCGTTATTTGGTAGATTGGCAGCAGTGGGCGGAGTTAGGTTTAATTGATGAGTTGGTACTGCAAGTTTATCGCGACAGGTTGGATATATTTAGTCACGAACTTACCAAGCCAGAAGTCAGAGCGATCCAGACCAAAATCCCGACCCTAATTGGAATTTTAACCGGATTGAAGACCCGCCCGATCGCGACTGAAACGATCGCTCAACAAGTTGCTATGATTGGTGCCAAAGGATTTGGCGGTTATGCTTGTTTCTTTTATGAAACTCTGTTCGATCGACAACTATCGCCAATATTAGTAAGTAGAAACCAACAGCAATTAATCGAGATCTTTAGAGATAGACAATTGACGATCGATAATTGCGACTCGATCGGTTAAAATCCTGGTAGGCGAGTTTTAGTCGGTACGATCGACGATCCATCAACGTACTAGCTCAACTGTAAAAAACGCGACTATATCCTACATCGAAACTCATGCAACTAGCTCCCTTTGGTTCCTGGATATCACCGATTACGGCTGAGGCGATCGTCGCTGATAGTATTGGACTGGGTTCCATCGTCCTCGACGGGACAGATATCTATTGGTTGGAGTCTCGTCCTCAAGCAGCAGGACGGAGCGTTATCGTTAGGCGCACCAAAGATGGGACGACTACCGACATCACTCCGCCGGAATATAATGTCCGCAGTCGCGTGCATGAGTATGGTGGCGCACCCTATACCGTTGTCGATGGACGGGTTTATTTCAGCAACCATCGCGATAATTGTCTCTATATCCAGGATCTCACCGCCGCCGATCCCACGGTAGTGCGACAACTCACCCACGATCCCAAAAAAAGATATGCGGACTTGAGTGTCGATCCGCAGCGTCAGCGGCTGATCTGCGTCCAAGAAGAGCATGACTCAGCAGACTTCGAGGCATTAAATACGATCGTCAGTATTAGTTTGACTCAACCAAACGATGTTCAGGTGCTAGCTGGGGGATGTGATTTTTATGCCTCACCACGCCTGAATACCGATGGTACCAAACTAGCTTGGTTGAGTTGGAATCACCCCAATCTCCCCTGGGACGGTACCAATCTCCAAATGGCGACATTGAGTGTTGACGGCTACCCGTCAGCACCCACTCTGATTGCAGGTGGTGCCCATGAGGCCATCTTTCAGCCGCAATGGTCTGAAGATGATACTTTATATTTTGTCAGCAATCGGACAGGCTGGGGGAATATCTATCGCTGGCGCGATCGCCAAGTCACGGCTGTATGTGAGTTGGCGGCTGAGTTTGGGCTACCACAATGGGTATTTGGGATGTCTACTTATGCCATCACTGGCAATCGGCGGATTGTCTGTACTTACAGTCAGCTCGGCGTCTGGTATCTAGCATCGCTCAATACAGTCAGCGGACATCTGACTCGTCTCAACGTCCCCTACACCGACATTAGCAACGTTCGCGCGGCGGGAAATTTGGTCGTCTGCTGTGCGGCTTCAGCAACCCAGACAAATGAAATCATCGCGATCGATCTCCACACCGAATCCCGCGAAGTACTCCAACGCTCCAGCCAACTGGCGATCGATCCTGGCTATCTATCCACCCCTGAGTCGATCGAGTTTCCCACTACCGACGGAAACACTGCTTATGCGTTTTATTATCCACCGACCAATCACGATTATCAACCATTACTTGGCGAAAACCCGCCATTGCTCGTCAAAAGTCACGGTGGTCCCACCGCCGCCACTTCCAACCAACTCAGCCTCAAGACTCAATATTGGACGAGTCGCGGTTTTGCTGTCGTCGATGTCAACTATGGTGGGAGTACTGGCTATGGCAAAGCCTATCAGCAGCGGCTCGATGGCAAGTGGGGGATCGTTGATGTCGATGATTGTACCAATGCCGCACTATATCTGGTCGATCGCGGTTTAGCCGATCCCCAGAGATTGGCGATTTCGGGCGGGAGCGCGGGCGGTTATACGACGCTGGCTGCGCTAACTTTTGGGGACACATTCAAAGCTGGTGCGAGTTATTATGGCGTCAGCGATCTAGCCGCACTCGCCAAGGATACTCACAAATTTGAATCTCGCTATCTCGATCGATTGGTCGCACCCTATCCAGCACAAGCCAATCTTTATCAAGCGCGATCGCCTCTTTATTTTACCGATCGCTTGTCCTGTCCGATCGCTTTCTTCCAAGGATTGGAAGATAAAATCGTCCCTCCCAATCAAGCGGAAATGATGGTAGCCGCCCTCAAATCCAAAGGCATTCCCGTCGCCTATGTCACCTTCCCCACCGAACAACATGGCTTCCGTCAAGCCGAAAATATCCAACGCGCGCTCACTGGTGAGTTTTATTTTTATGCCCAAATCTTCGGCTTCCGACTAGCAGAAGCGATCGCACCAATCGAGATCGCCAATCTCCAGCAGTAGCGATCTGTTGGGTTAAACGCATGTGCAACCCAACATCCACACTAATGTGGTTTTTTTGATGATACGCGACTGGGAATCCCGTCACAGCCACCTGGAATAGTCTTGCGGGAATTGTCACCGCACCAGGTGCAGCAGTATTTTCGCTGTTCTTCAGACATTTCCTGGACGTTGGTAAAATCAGCATTTTCGACTACTGCACCTGTAAACTCACCCGTTGTATAGTTGGGAGTCTCATTGCGACTGCGGGGACTAGCATGTTCGGCACTACCATAAAAAAAGCGCGTCCCTTTGACATCGGCACCAGTCAATCTCGCTTCATAGAGAATGGTACGGGATAAATTGGCTTTGACCAAATCGCAGCCACTGAGATCGGCACGAATGAGATTGGCATCGCTGAGATCTGTCCACCGTAGATCGGTTTGAGTGACATCGGCACCTGCCAACATCACCCCCAAATCGATTACCCGCACTCCATGCAGGCGATCCTCGTCGTAGCCACCATCACCATCCAATATCGCTCTACCGAGCCGGCGATCGCGTCTGAGGGGCGTCAGGAGTTTGGACTGAGAGAGGAAGCGGAGGACTTTGGCTTTCCCCCCTGCATCGATGCTACCGAGCAATGCCGCCGTCCGTCCAGCGGCGAATGCTTGTTCTTGCGGCCAATCTTCCAAGAAACCATCATCATCCAAGACTAGATCGGAAATCCCTTGAAAATAGGTATCGATCGTCTGTTGCTGTGTGAGCACATTTTGTTGGGTAGTCAGGCGATTTTGCTCGATCGTCAGGTCGCGCGAGATAATATATTGTCGCCAAGCGATATATACTGCTAGGATAGCAATCAAAATTTGACCGAATGCGCCACCCCACTCGCCTGACGCACCGACAGCATTCCAATCAATCCGATCGGAAAAACTGCCGACATACTCAAAAAATTCGAGAATCTGGAGTAACCCCACCAACGCAATCAGTACGGTAATCGTGGCAACTAATTGTAATCGTTGTGCGGGCGAGAGTGAATCGAGGAGTTCTTGCCGAACTCCTCGGTAGATAATTGGGAGCGATAATACTAGAGCGATCGCACAACCTACTGTGGCAATCCAGGTGTTATTGAGCCATAATCCGAACACCATAATGGCGATCGCTATCAGATTTCCCCAGATTGTCATGTTCAATGCAAAATCTCTAGCTGGTCAGGTCAAAGTGTCTCGATTTTTTTGCCGATATGATATTATAATAACATTTTTTGTTCGGATTGAAGGAATTATTTTTTAGAAGATGCAGAAAATTATAATTAAGTTGCTAGGTGTGATTTTAGTTGGCGCGATTGGCGGGGCTTACTATATCTGGCAAGAGGCAATAAAGGTGCCAGAAGAATATATTAAAGCTAGCACTGAAACTAAAGCAGATAGTCAATTCCCATTACAGCCTAGTCAAATTACCGAACGTGCAGCTGTCAGTAAAAAGAAAATAACAGCCCCGATCGCATCAGCTCGATCCGGTCAACAAGTGCAAGTCAAACTCAACAGTACAGATCTCAATAATCTCGTAGTAGCCAAGCTGGCAAAGTCCCAACCAACCAAGCAAGTTCCAATTGGAATTAAAGGAATTAGGACTAATATTAAAGATGGCAAAATCTATACAGGTGCAATGGTGAACCTCGACCAACTAGTACGCAATGGCAAGCCAGGTAACCAAACAGCGACATTAACTAAGATAACTAATAAATTAACATTTTTGAAAGGTCGCGATGTTTATATTGGAATTGTTGGAAAACCAACGATTCAAGGTAGTAAGATCGAATTCGATCCAGATACTCAAATCAAAATCGGGAATATGAATTTTACCATTACCCAGCTTGCTGAAAATCTGGGTATATCTCCAGAAAAATTGCAACAAACGATCGATCTCCAGATCCAGCAACAAAATTTTAAAGTCAATCGCATCAATATCGAAAATAATGGACTGGCGATCGAAGGAGCAAAGAAGTAAGTAAGTAATTAACTAATTGCTTAATATCGCACCCCTAAATGAGCAGCTACGTTGATTTAGGATGTGTTAGGCGCAACTGTAACGCACCAGTATTCGCTCTTAACGCTCTGATGTAGGATCGCTATAGTCAATGATATTGGGATCGAAGGAAAAGGTCAAAAATTAGTCAATCTCAGCCGATCGCTCGAAATAGCTAAAACCTAAAACCTCAAGCCTAGAGCCGAAAACCCCAAGCCTCAAGCCGAAAACCTAAAACCCATCTCAAAGAGCGCGAATAGAACTATAATTTGTGGTTGGTAAGATCGTATATATTAACAGGAGTTCACGGTGGAACGGACATTTCTCGCAATCAAACCCGACGGCGTTCAACGTGGCTTAGTTGGCGAAATCATTCGTCGCTTAGAAACCAAAGGCTTCACCCTCGTTGGCTTAAAATTAATGCACCCCAGCCGCGAATTAGCCGAGCAGCACTACGCAGTACACCAAGAAAGACCCTTCTTCGGTGGTTTAGTTGATTTTATGACTTCTGGGCCAGTAGTGGCAATGGTCTGGCAGGGTGATGGTGTAGTTGCAGCTTCTCGACTGGCGATCGGTACTACCAATCCGCTAGTATCGCCGCCAGGTACCATTCGTGGCGATCTTGGCATCAACATCGGACGGAATCTCATTCATGGTTCTGACGCTGTTGAAACCGCTCACAGTGAGATTGCGTTATGGTTTAAAGAAGAAGAATTAGTGGATTGGACACCAACTGTTTCGCCTTGGCTGTCGGAATAGACAACGACTGAAGTCGTCGCTGGGGCTACAAAGTCTGCCTACGCAGACTAAGATTTCCAAATAAGTAGGGTGGGCACTGCCCACCATCTAGGTTAGAGCCAATATCCATCCATTCGCGAGCGTACCGAAGGTAATCGATATCTGCATTTATTTAGGCTTGACATGTTCGGAAATTAAAAAGACACTCGTACCCTAACATCTAAAACCTCAAGCCTCCCCCCACTAGCCGCCACATCATCACCAACACCCTAGATGCAACAGGTTGACTTCACGACATTGACGGCGGCGGTACGGGAGTTACAACTAGATTGGATACCCGCACGCGTCGAGACTGTCTACCAACGCGATCGCTATACCCTCGCACTTGGCTTACGCACGCTCGAAAAAAAAGGCTGGATCGCCATCTCCTGGCATCCTCAAGCCGCCCGGATCGTCCTTACCGATCCCCCACCCCGCATTCCCGATACTTTTACTCTCAGCCAGCAATTACGCTCCGTTTTGGGCGGACTGGCGATGACACAGATGGAGATGCCCACACAGTGGGAACGCTTAGTGCGCCTTGCTTTTGCCCAGAAACCTGGGGCTGATACTCTGTACTATCTGTATGTAGAACCGATCGGTAAATACAGCAATCTCACCCTTACTGATGCCGACAATCTGATTATCGCTACCGCCCATCAAGTCAGCAATAAACAGTCTAGCGTGCGGACGATCGAGACTGGCAGACCTTATGAAATACCGCCCTCATTAACCGATCCAATGCCGAGTTTGGAAGAGTCGCTCGATCGCTGGATCGAGCGTATCAGTCTGATTCCCGACAAGCTCAATCAACGACTCGTCCGTAGTTATCGCGGCGTGAGTACGATCTTGATGAACGAGCTGATTATCACCGCCGGACTAAGTCCGATTCAAACTACCGATACATTAGCTCCCGCAGACTGGGAAAAGTTATTTGAATACTGGCAAATCTGGCTCAAAACCCTCACTCAAGCCGCAGGATATCAATTTCAACCGCATCTGACAACTAACGGCTTCAGTGTCCTGGGATGGGGCAATATTGGTACTCCAGTTGCTACCGTCAATCAAGCAGTTGAGACTTACTATACACAGATACTCGATCGCGAAGCCTTCAACCAGCTCAAGCACCAACTCACCCAGAAGCTCAGCACGATCTTAGCAAAATTACGCCTCAAAGCTAATACCTTCAAAACCAAACTGCAAGAGTCTACAGGTGCCGATGAATATCGCACCAATGCCGACTTATTAATGGCATATCTCCAGGAATGGGAACCAGGGATGAAACAAATCATCCTGAATGATTTTGAGACGGGGGAGCCAGTCAAAATCAAACTTGAACCCGAAAAAAATGCGATCCAAAATGCTCAATTCCTCTACAAACGCCACCAGAAACTCAAGCGCGCCAAACTCGCCGTCGATCCATTACTTGCCGAAGTCCAAGCCCAAATCGACTATCTAGAACAAGTCGAAGCTAGCATCCTCCAGACTGAAGAAGATAGCGCAAATAATGTACGAGAAATGCTGCAAACGCTATTAGAAATCAAGAAAGAATTAATCGATACCGGATATTTTCCCGCCGCAGATCGGATCGCCAAAGCCGAACTAGCAGAAACAAAACCTCGCTCTCTCAAAACTCCTAGCGGCTTTGAATTACTAATCGGACGCAACAATCGTCAAAACGATTTACTCACATTTAAAACAGCCACCGAATACGATCTTTGGTTTCATGCTCAGGAAATCGCGGGTAGTCATGGGTTATTAAGAATTACGCCTGGTGCAGTAGCAGAAGAAGCCGATTTACAATTTACCGCTAATGCAGTGGCTTACTATAGTCGCGCCAGACAAAGCCAAGCCGTTCCGGTGGTGTATACAGAAACCAAACATGTGTATAAACCAAAAGGTGCAAAACCAGGAATGGTTATCTACAAGCACGAACAGATTATCTGGGGACATCCGCAGACTCTAGATGCTAGTTTGAGTAATTAATCTAAAATAAAAGTATGGCGGCTCTGCTTGAAAGACTCGATCGTCACTAAATAATCGTCAGGATACATCATGTCTCTAATCGTCGAAACCGATCTCAAAGAAATTCTCACCAGAATAGACCAAAAACTAGATGGTCTCCAAAGAGATGTCACAGAACTAAAAATTAGTGCGACTGAGCTAAAAGGAGATATTAGAACTTTAGATGAAAGACTTAGCGGGCAGATTAATACCCTTGATACTAAAGTCGAGGGACTATCTACTAGGATTCAAAATCAAGAGTTCACATCAAGAGCGATACTAGGTGGCTTACTATTAATCGTTCTTGGTGGTGCTGCAAAAATGTTTAATTTTATGCCATCTGGAAACTGAAATAGGGTATAAGTCTCGATCGAAGCATTCCTAAGATCTAAATTGTGAGGTAGATCGCTCGATTGCTGTCTTTAAGCGATTTGCCAAGGTGATAATATCATCTTGACGGGCGATTGCAATCATCCGATTTCGCGACTAAATACTCGATCGATTCAAACACGACGGAAACAGATAAGCACGATCCAAATTGCTTCGGATCGTGCTTATCTCTAAATTAGCCGATCGAATGGCTTTAACGGCAAGTACGGTACTTGATGTGATAAACCAAACCACGATGAGCGAGATCGAAAGAATCTACAGTCGCAGAACCCTTGCCACGGGCAGCCATTGAAGCATTGACTCGCATGTTGGTGCTATCACCACAAGCAGACCAAACGTCAGCAACAGTAGCTAAACTATCACGAACGTTGTAATTATTTTCACCATTAAAAGTTCTTTGAAATACTGGGCCGCGATTGCCAGCGAAGAAGTATTCTGCGCGGAGAGTGCCTTGAGTAGCCGGAGCTACATAGCCCCGATAATCGGCATCATATAGCGAAATTTGAAAGCCTTGGGGGACTTTGATGGGAATGCTCAGATTACAACTTTTCCGACTTTGACTGGCATCGTTGCCCATAGCGATAAATTTATCGAACAAAATGCTCAATTCTTGACCGTCAGGACTCACGCTGACACTTGCAGATTGGGCGGGGCAGCCATTGCCACCATAGTTGGCACCCATAATTTCCACTTTATCGCCAGCAACAGCTGGGGAGATGGGCATAGTCGCTAATGTGGATAAAATCAGTAATGCTTTGATAAATTTCATAATCCCGTCCAAAAGTGAAGATAGTTTGTGTTAAGGTAATAAAAATTGTGCGCGATCGCTAAAGACTAAATCTTTAGACAATCCACAATTTAGGACAGATTTTGCTTGCAACAAAATTGTGTCAACAGAAGATAGAAGACATCAGCCTCAAGCTGAGACTATTGCTTTTACAATTGGGTTCAACGATGTAAAAGCTTTTGTTTTTTCCATGTATACCAGTTAGATGTAAATTGAGTTTCAGAGGTTCCCCATTTTTAAAATAAGTATCCAGTCATCTGAAAAATAGCTCCAAAATGGCTGAGGTGTAAGAAGTGGTTAGTGGTGATGAGTACCACCCCCCGAACGGCGTGAGATTGGCGATCGAGTGAAGCTCATTCGGTTATTACCGATCGAGTCGATCGCGCGAACCTTTATAATTGAGGATGCTAGTTGTGGACGCTTCAAAAACTGAGATGGTAAATTTAAATCCTACTTCTTCCTTTAGTATTTCCATGCACCTGGAAGTGCCCAATCGAGCTGGTATGCTGGCGAGTATCGCTCAGAGTATCGCTTCTGTCGGTGGCAATATCAGCACGCTGGATATTACCGAGCAAACGCGGGTGCTATCGCAGATCGATGTGACGGTTGATGCGACTAGTACCGAACATGGAGACCAGATCGTCGAAGTTGTCAAGTCGATTCCGGAAGTACGCCTGACAAGCACATGCGATCGGACGATGCAGCTCCATCGCGGCGGTAAAATTCGGATGGAGAGTAAGATTCCGCTGACGCGTCAGTCAGATCTGGCGATGGCATATACACCAGGGGTGGGACGCGTATGTATGGCAATCGCCAAGGAACCCGAACGAGTTTATGAGCTAACGATCAAGTGTAATACAGTGGCGATCGTCACTGATGGGAGCGCAGTATTGGGATTGGGCAATCTGGGTGCAGCCGCTTCGATGCCTGTGATGGAAGGCAAAGCGATGTTATTTAAAGAATTTGCGGGACTCGATGCGTTCCCGATCTGTCTGGATACCCAAGATACCGAAGAAATCATCAAAACTGTCAAACATCTCGCGCCTGTATTTGGCGGGATCAATCTCGAAGATATTGCCGCGCCGCGTTGTTTTGAGATCGAAGCACGGCTACGGGCAGAATTGGATATTCCCGTGTTTCATGACGATCAACATGGTACCGCGATCGTCACCCTTGCAGCTCTATTAAACTCGCTCAAACTGGTCAAAAAATCCCTCGATACCGTCAAAGTTACCATCAATGGCGCGGGTGCTGCTGGCATTGCGATCGCCAAATTGTTCACTACTGCCGGAGTCAACCATATCTGTATCTGCGATTCCAAAGGGATTATCTCCCATAGCCGCACCGATCTCAATCCTGAAAAACTAGAATTTGCCGTCGAGCAAACTGGCACCCTCGCCGATGCGATGGTGGGTGCCGATGTCTTCCTCGGTGTCAGCGCACCTGGAGTAGTCAGCGTTGAGATGGTGCAGTCGATGGCAAAAGATGCAATCGTCTTTGCGATGGCGAATCCGATTCCTGAAATCCAACCAGAACTAGTCAGCAACGACGTAGCCGTCATGGCAACTGGACGCAGCGACTATCCCAACCAAATCAATAACGTCCTAGCCTTCCCCGGCGTCTTCCGAGGCGCGATCGATTGCCGTGCCAATCAGATTACCATCAATATGTGTCTCGAAGCCGCCAAAGCGATCGCCTCACTCATCAATCCCAACGAACTCAATCGCGAATACATCGTCCCCTCCGTCTTCGACAAACGCGTCGCTACCGCCGTCGCCTCCGCAGTCCAAAAAGCCGCCAGAGAGGAGGGGATTGCCAAGTATTAGGCTTTAGGCTTTAGGCTTTAGGCGATCGATCGCGACCCCAAAACCTCAAGGCTACTCGTATCGTTTTCCATCGAGATCGATCGAGACCTTGACTAATTATGAGAGAATGATAACTCATCACTTTGTCTTTGCCGATTGAGGTAGATTGGATGAGTAGAAATACAACTCGATCGACTCAAAGACAGCGCACTTCATCAATTTTCAGTAGCTGAGGTTTTTAAAAAACATGCAAGTAGGCGATCGCGTTCGTGTCAAGACATCTGTAGTTATTTATCATCACCCCAAACATCGCAGTCAAGCGATCGATATCCTCAACCAAGAAGGGACGATCGATAAAATTGCCACCGAATGGAAAGGTCGCCCCATCAGTGCCAATTTTCCGCTGATTGTCAAGTTCGATAATGATAAGCTACGCGCGCACATGCGGGAAGAAGAGTTGGAAGTGATTTGAGCAGCATTCGGTATGCTCGGTTCGATCGATCGTTGCCCTCAACCCAGATGCTAGTAAGAGTAATTCATGAATTGCTCCTACTAGCGCAAGAGTCATCAGTTATTCAATTTTCACCATCTACCATCTACTCAGGTTGCCAGGAAAAGAATAATCACCAATTCTCGACCAAACCATGAGTTATCTGGGCGATCCACTGTTTTCCAAAATGGTGCGGTACACTATAGGATGATATGACCAGCAGCACGAGCGTGGGAGGAAGTTGCTTTGGATGAGTTACGAACGGCTTTAGAATTGGCTACCGAAGACGAACTACAGCAACTAACGAGGATCCTCTTTAGCCGTAAGTTTAACCCCTTAGACTACGTTCGCACCCCAGATCTAGTAGAGATTCAGAGTCAGGATCGGGATCTGTGGCTAGACTCGATCGAGGATCGGTTTCGATTCTTGGCGGCTGACGGCATTACAGTTTTACAAGGACGCACACAGGGAGTCAGCTATCGTCAAACATTGGTGCAAGTGTGTCGATATCTGAAAGTTCCCTATTCCAAGGAGCTAAGTACCACAGAGATCGAATCCGAGGTATTCCTGCATCTGATGGGCAAAAGTTGGCACAAGTTACCGTCTGGAGATCGGGACGCACTCACAGTCAGAGTCCAGAAATCCTTAGCCACTACCCGTTTCGACCAGCCTTTACCCGCACACATTCAACACGATCCGATTAAATTAATTTTAAAAGGTAGTAGCGCGATCGTCGTTAGTTCGGCGATTAAACCATTAGTACTCCATCAAATCGCTCGTCAATTTGCCTTTCACTTTGCTAGCTACGAAGTTGCCAAACAAACGCTAATTCGGGGCGGACTGGCGGCTAGTAGCCAGTTGCAAAGCTATATCTCACTCTACATGGCAAAACGCGGCATGATGCTCTCCACGACCCAGCAAGTGGCTGTGCGTGGTGTATTTGCTGTTTTAGGACCAGCGATGTGGGGCTGGTTTTTTGCCGATCTTGGCTGGCGATCGATTTCGACCAACTACGGGCGCATCATCCCCACAATTGTGGCATTGGCTCAAATCAGATTGACTCGATCTGATGATTGGGAACCAGCTTATAGTTGATATCCAACATCTATGTAGATTTGTCGGTTGGGTAGAGCAAGGCGAGACCCAACGCACCATATAGGTTGGGTAGAGCGAAGCTCTACCCAACCTACGCCAGTGGTTTAACTCTCGTTCCTAGCTTAATTGCGTAATCCGATTGAAGGCGCGATCTACATCCTGCCATAATTGACGATTGTGAGGATCGACCTTGAGAGCTTTCTTGAGATAGATCCGCGCTTTGTCAAACTCTCTGCGATGCACCAATTGATGCCCGTATTGCGAATAAATAATCCCTTGCCACTGACAGATCTGGCGATCGTCTGGGGCATGATGCGCCAAACCTTCGATTAAAACGATCGCTTTCAAAAATTGTTGTTGCTTTAGTAATGACTGCAACTCATAATATAATTGCCACTTGAGTTCGTGCTCATTCTTACTTACTGGAGTACTGGCGGCTGGCTGGGGACTAGGGCGATGAGTACTAACTCGGACTGTCGTCGGTGTGGTGGCTGGCGTTGCGGAGGCAGCTGTGTGCGGCTGTGTAGGCGCAGCGATCCCCACGAGCAGCACTTGGTAAGCTTGGTTGAGGGTGATAAAGCGTTGATGTGCTTCGAGATCGTCAGGGTTGAGATCGGGATGCCATTTGCGAGCCAATGAACGGTACGCAGCTTTTAACTCATCGAGTGATGCTCCCCTGCTGATGCCCAGTAACTCATAGCATTGGTCTAGATTGGTGGTAGATGCAAGCATTTATTTACCAGAACACTAGGATTGTACATTTCAAGTCATACTCGCTAGTATGCCCCGTAATTCGATCTAAGTAGCATACGTATATCTTACACGAAAAACATAGTGTATTCAATTACCGATCGCGATCTCTAAACACCTTGCAGCGTATCACTATCAATCCCAGCCAAATCCACGGCAGCCATATCGCGATCGACCCTGCCCAAGATCGCTATCTCACCCGCGTCCTCCGGCTCCAACCAGGCGATCGATTTCAAGCGATCGATGGAACTGGTAAGCTGTACTTGTGTGCGATCGCCGCGAGTAGTGCTCAGCCTGGTGCAGAAATTATTGAGATCGGGATTCCTGCCGCGCAACGCGATGGCGGATCTTTCCCGCTCATAACGCTGATCTGCGCGCTCCCCAAAGGCAATAACTTTGACGATCTCGTTCGCGCCTGCACCGAGCTAGGTGTCACGACGATCTATCCCGCCATCAGCGATCGTACCCTCCTCAATCCCAGTCCTCAAAAGCTCCAGAGATGGCGCAAAATCGCCCAGGAGGCCGCCGAACAATCCGAGCGACTTACTATTTCGACAATTACCGAACCACAGACACTAGCGACCATTTTTGCCCAACTGCCCACCATTGAAGACTCCGTACAGACTCATAGTGCCCGATATCTATGTGAAGCTAGAGGCACACATCCGCACCTACTAGAGTGCCTACAATCCACCATACCAACCGCCAGTGATATTATCATCGCGATCGGCCCTGAAGGTGGCTGGACACAGGCCGAAATCGAGCTAGCGATCGAGTATGACTTCCGCCTAGTATCTCTCGGACGCCAGATCCTCCGCACCATCACCGCACCAATTGTCGCCCTCGCGATCGTTACCGCCGCCACCAATGCGAATCCGCGTCCCCAAGTCTTGATATAATAGCCAACTTCACACAGTGTGTTTAGGCTTTAGGGGTAGAGGACAGAGGATGAGGGTATTGAATTTGCAACTTAGTACGGTGGTTAAACAGTTGACACTTGACAGTTGACAGTTGATAGCGAAGTTTTTATGACGGGGATTTAAACCCCTGCGCTTTGTTAAGTGATTCATTTTATCAAAAACTTAAAGTCTTCCTACCCCTCTACCCCTTACTATCCTCTAAGCCTAAAACCTAAAACCTAATACCTAAAGCCTAAAGCCTTCCCACCCCCTACCCCCCATTCCCGTGCAGATAAACTTAATAGATCGAGTCAGATTGGGAATTGCGGTATTTGCTGCCAAAACAATTACCGCCACAATTCGCACCTTCAAACTAGGTGCTGCGAGTGTGCTGCCTGGTACGATCGGCAAACGGCTGCATCCGCAGATTCTCACGATGCTATCCCAACAGATTAAATATGGAGTAATAGTCGTCGCTGGCACCAACGGTAAAACCACAACGTCATTATTGTTACGCGATATTTTAGAAAAAGATGGCTGGAAAGTAGTTCACAATCAAGCCGGAGCCAATCTCGTCAATGGTTTAATTACCACATTACTAGAAAACACGAGTTTGACAGGCAAACTCAAAGCAGATTATGGCATTCTCGAAGTCGATGAAAATGTCATCCCGATCGTCATTCCCCAGCTCAAACCCAAATATATCCTCGCCCTGAATTTATTTCGCGATCAACTCGATCGCTATGGCGAAGTAGATACAATTACCTATCGCTGGGGCAAAGCGATCGCGGCACTAGATAGCGATACAATCCTCGTCACCAATGGCGACGATCCAGCTTTGGCGCATTTGGGTCAACAATTAGCCACTGGTGATAAGCCCAAACAAGTCAAATATTTTGGATTGAGCGAACCAGAATTATATCTCGATGAAATCCCTCACGCTGTAGACTCGATCTACTGCCCCAGTTGTGGTACTGCACTAACATACAAGGGTGTTTATCTCTCCCACCAAGGTGACTTTGATTGTCCCAAATGTGACTTTACCAAAAGCAAGCTATCGATCGATAGTAAAGAATGGCCGCAGGTACTCATCGGTGTTTACAACAAATATAATACCCTCGCCGCTGTCACAGTTATGGAATCGATCGGGATTGGTAAACCAGTCATTCTCGACACTATTAGCAACTTCCAAGCTGCCTTCGGTCGATCGGAAGAACTAGTTTATAACGGTAAAAAAGTGCGGATTTTGCTAACCAAAAATCCCGCTAGTATGAACGAAACTATCCGCGCCGTCTCTCAAGTCAATCGATCGGATCGCAGCTCCGTCAGCCTGATGATCCTCAACGATCGCACTCCCGACGGTACCGATGTCTCGTGGATTTGGGATGTCGATACCGAGAAATTTGTCAACTCAGGCGGGACAATCGTCGTCAGTGGCGATCGCGTCTACGACATGGCATTGCGTCTAGAATACAGCAAAACCGACCCTCATAGCGGTGCTAAAATTATCGTCAAAGAAGACCTTAAAGATGCGATCGATACTGCTTTGGAACTAACCTCGCCAAATGATATGCTCCATATCATCCCCACCTACTCCGCCATGCTAGATGTTCGTGAAATTTTAACAGGTAAAAAGATTTTATAATAATTAGCTACGATCTCGCGATCGCAAGTTAGAATCACTCAGAATGTAAAATTAAATGCAATCCAAAATTTTCTGGGGCTGCTTACTATCTACCATTTCCCTATTAACCAATTCTAAAATACTCGCTCAAACACTACCGTTATCACCACAACTGATTCCGTTTAGTTCTAGTGAAGGCGAACAACTCTTGGTCGAGAGTAACGCCAGACAAGATTATTTCCTATTGAGCAATCAATTTGTTACCCAAATCAATCAGGCTTATTGTGGAGTAGCCAGCAGTGTGATGGTATTAAATGCCTTGGGACTACCCGCACCAGAATCCACTCAATATAAACCTTTTAATATATTTACTCAGGAAAATTTTTTCGATCGGGTAGAAACTAAAAAAGTGATATCTCCCGAGCTAGTCTCGCGGCGAGGTATGACATTAGCACAGTTGGGAGACTTGTTAAATAGTCACGGTGCAAAAGTTCAGGTCTATCATGGCGCGGATGTCGATCTAGATCGATTCCGATCGCTCATTGTGCAAAATCTATCAAAACGGGACAATTTTGCGATCGTTAACTACTTGCGAAAAACGATCGGGCAAGAGCGCGGCGGTCATATCTCACCCATCGCCGCTTACAATCAACGTACCGATCGCTTTCTAATTTTAGATGTGTCTCGCTATAAATATCCCCCAGTCTGGGTTAGAGCGGTAGATTTGTGGTATGCAATTAAAACAGTCGATACTGATTCCGGTAAAACCAGAGGCTTTGTCCTCGTAACCAAATAGAAAAATATAGATTAGTGGTTAGGCTTTAGGCTTTAGGTTTTAAGACGCTTGGCGTCCTCTCTATCTACCATCCACTATCCACCATTCACCATCCACCCACACCCCTATGACCCAAGCACTAACACTAAAAATCGGCTGGCTCTATCCTACCCTGATGAGTACCTACGGCGATCGCGGCAACGTCATCGCCATTCAACAACGCGCACAATGGCGGGGTATCAACGTCGCAGTCATCCCTTACGATCGCGATTCCCCTCCCGATCTGATCCACGAAGTCGATATCATCGCAGGTGGCGGTGCCCAAGATCGCCAGCAAGAGATCGTCATGCGCGACCTCGCAGGTGCCAAAGCCATAGCCATCAAAGCTAAACTCGATGCAGGCGCACCTGGCGTATTTACCTGCGGTTCGCCCCAACTCCTCGGCAGATTTTACGAGCCAGGATTGGGCGAAAAAATCGAAGGGATGAACATCATCGATCTTGAAACCAAACATCCTGGGATCGACACCCAACGGTGCATTGGCAACGTCGTATTTGAAATAACTGCTACCCGACTCGCCGCCGAACTTACCCAGCTATTAGGGGGCAAAAAACCCATCATCGTTGGCTTTGAAAACCACGGTGGTAGAACCTATCTCGGCCCCAATGCTGAAGCTCTGGGCAAAGTAATCAAAGGCTATGGCAATAATGCGGAAGATGGTACCGAAGGCGCATTCTATCACAACGCGATCGCCACCTACTCTCACGGCCCACTAATTCCCAAAAACCCCTTCATCGCCGACTGGATGATTAAGACTGCACTCCAAAATAAATACCAAACCGAAATCGATCTCACGCCGCTCGATGATAGTTTAGCCGATCGAGCGCGGGCAGCGATGCTCAAGCGATGGGAAATTAATTGATAACTAGGTTGATGTAGGGTACGTTAGGCGTAAGCCGTAACGCACCACTACTGATATCTTTTCAAGACAGCCTCTCAGTGACTATCTGAATTCAGCAAATTTGAGTCATAGGCTTATTTAGAATTTTTGCCCATGTGATTCCTGTGAATATGAACGCGCGATCGCGCTTTTACCCTGATGCAGCCTAACGACTATCGCATCAATCAGCTCATGCCAAAATACTCATTAGTTATTCCGGTTTACAACGAAGAAAGTACGATCCCTGAGCTATACCACCGAGTTAGTACAGTGATGGATGGGCTTGATGATACCTCAGAAGCGATCTTCATCAATGATGGTAGCCAGGATCGCACTTTACAATTGTTGAGAGAACTGCACGATCGCGATGAGCGAGTGGTATATCTGAGTCTGGCACGTAATTTCGGTCATCAAATTGCTGTCACTGCTGGGTTGAACTACATACGTGGTAAGGCAATTGTCATCCTCGATGCCGACTTGCAAGATCCACCAGAATTAATTCCGGAGCTGATCGCGCTGTGGCGACAGGGATATCATGTCGTCTACGCTCAACGTACCAAAAGAGTCCGCGAAAGCTGGTTTAAACGCCTGTGTGCATACGCGTTTTATCGCATCCTCAAACAACTTGCCAATGTCGATATTCCAACCGATACAGGCGATTTTTGCTTGCTCGATCGCCAGGTGGTAGATTTACTCAATCAGATGCCCGAACGCAATCGGTATCTACGCGGGTTGCGATCGTGGGTAGGTTTCAATCAAATTGCTTTCAAATTCGAGCGCGATTCGCGGTTTGCAGGGGAGGTAAAGTATACATTTGCCAAGAGCTTTGCGCTGGCAATTAATGGTTTGGTTTCGTTTTCGAGTGTGCCGCTGCGGTTGTCTACTTACTTGGGGTTGTTCTCAGCAGTTGTGGCGATCTTGATGGCGATCCTCGTCCTCTACTGGCGGATTTTTACGCCCCACTCGACACTAACGGGGTTTGCGACGATCGCCATCGCGATTTTCTTTCTGGGTGCGGTGCAACTCATTAGTATCGGGATCTTGGGTGAATATATCGGGCGGATCTATGAGGAAGTCAAAAATCGACCGCTGTATACTCTGTCGGAAGTCGGACATCAGAAGCCGCGATCGTCTCAGCCGCCCGATCGATCGCGATCCTCCTCATAAAGGCGGTACCTTCACAGCTACCGCCTTGATATTGAATTCTCCATGGGCGATCCTGACAACTCGATCCCCACTCAGAGTGGCAATTAGTCTGCGTTGACTTCCGGCGAAGACATGGGCAACTCGATCGCTTGTTCGCCCTTGACTGGCATCGCCAAAATTGGGTCGTTCAATGCCACCATCATTGGTGCGGGAGTATTGGCTTTATTGGTGGCAAATTGCATTTGAGGATTGTTGTCGCCAAGTAAGCCACTCAACCAAGTCATCGCCGCGATCGCTGTCGCGGCAATCGCCCCACCACCAATCATCACTAGTTTGCGATTGCGCTGACGATCGAGTTTGGCAAATACGCCTGTAGCTAGAGCATTCGTGGATTGACTGCTCGGTACTGTCAGACGCGGAAATACTTGATGGATTTGTTTGAGCTGCTGGTATTGATGTTGAAATGCGCGATCGTTAGCTAGCCATGTTTCCACTTGCTGGCGTTCGGGCGTAGTTACCTCACCATCTAGATAAGCACTGAGTAACTCGAACCGTTCGTCCAAAACGGCACCAGATCGCTCCTCATCGAAATTGTCTGTCATGTTCCGAGCCTCGATTCTCCTGTGTGTGTCCTGACTTTAGATAATTTTTTGGTGCCAGCCAACCTAACCTTAGACTAACTCTAAATATATTGCTAATATTCCCAGCTAGGCAAGCTTAGTTACGATTCAAAGTAACCTGTCAACTGAGATTGTAGTCCTGCTCTGGCTCTAGCAATTCGCGACTTCACCGTCCCGATCGATACTCCTGTCACATCAGCAATCTCTTCATATGACAAACCCTCGATTTCGCGAAGGACGATCGTGGTGCGAAAAGCTGCGGGAAGATTGGCAATTGCCACTCTCAATTGTTCGTAGAACTCAACCGTACTCATGTGTTCGGAGGGATTGGGCGTATCCGAAGCAATATCCCAATCGATCGAGCCATCCCCAACAGCGATTGGTGCATCTAGCGATAACGGCGGAGCTACCCGCTTGCGCTTGCGTAGCTCATCATAAAACAGATTAGTAGCAATCCGGCTCAACCATCCCCGAAACTTTTCAGGTTCATTCAGGCTTTTGATATTTTTGTACACCCGAATCCACACTTCCTGAGCTAGATCTGCTCGATCTTGCCAGTCTGGAGCCAAGTGATACAAAATCCGATCCACATGAGACTGATGCCGACGCATTAGTTCGGCTAAAGCTGCTCGCTCTGTACGTAATCCAGACTGAGCGAGCAAAATCAGCTCATTGTTCGGTAATTTATCTAATTTAGCTACTTGCACTCTGGTTCGAGGGAGGTTTTCCTCAAGCTGGGACCAAGATATGGAAAGTGATTGACTCATGGTGACAAGGGCTTACGCAAAACATCCTCTCTCTCCATGACAATCATTGAGCCAGTGATGTTCCCAAGTTTGGGTCGGGGAGTGTGAGGTTGGACACTTGATGACACCTCAGCACACCGATCCTCTAGCTCTTGATTTTCAACAGTTCTACATCAAAGATGAGAGTAGCATTGGGAGGGATCGCACCGCCAGCACCGCGCGCGCCATAGCCGAGATCTGCGGGGATAATCAGCTTGCGACGACCACCTGGTTTCATCGTACTGAGTCCTTCATCCCAACCTTTGATGACTTGTCCCTCACCGATTTGGAACTCAAATGGTTGGTTGCGATCGCGAGAACTGTCAAATTTCTTGCCGCTCTCTAGTGTGCCAGTATAGTGAACTGATACAGTTTGCCCCTTGGTGGGTGTATCTCCGGTACCTTCAGCAATCTCGACATACTTTAGTCCCGAAGACGTTGTGACCTGGTTTTCGTTGTTCTCCATGGCGATTAAGTTAGAGGGCGTAGGTGTGGACTGACTGGCAACTGATACCGATCTGGTTTGGCTGTCTGTATCCGCAGTTGCATTTGGGGCAATGACAGCAAACTGAAACACTAGGATTAGAATACCGCATCCGAGCATCAATCCTAAACTGACTAAGATTTCTTTCATACTCACTTTGATTTGAACCACTATCTGATTATAGTCATCGGTGGCTAGTGGGATTGAGTCATCATCTTTGGCGATCGCTACTCAGTGCTAGGTTCAGTGGTGAATTGCGATCGAGACATACCGTTTAAATCTCCGCACCGTATCACTTAGCTGTCAACTGTCAACTGTTTCCTACTTCCATGATTTATTTTCCATCTCGCGGATCTGACGTTCGAGCCTGTCGATCCGTCCGCGCAATTCGTCCATCTCACTCTGACGCGGTACGCCGAGATCCTGCATCGTGTTGCGAATTAGCCGCTGCATCTGAGCTTCAAAGTTCGCTGGATCGAGCTTCATTTGCCCCATCAGGTCATCGACAAATGTCTTCGCTTGGTCGGAGTCGATCTTTCCTTCTTTGACCAGTTGTTCGCTGACTTCGCGGACGCGATCGGCAACTAGGGAAGTCGTGCCGATCCCGATCGTTAAAATTTGTTGCAGCCAGTTATTATTATCCATACTCGGTATTTTTCGTCACTACCCTTATTTTAAGCGGGCGGACGCTGGGCGATCGGGGAGATATCCGAATACGTTCGCAACTATTTAGTAAAATATCTCACCCCAATGTCCTCACACACTGAAGTTATCACCCGCGAGATCGCCTGTTATCGCAATTGGAAAGTCTGCCCATCCCAGTCAGGTGAGTAAATACCAATCTCAAACTGGCTGACTGTCTCCGGCCAGATCCAGCGAATTTCGTTACTAATTTTTTGATGTTTTTGGATCAGACGTTTGTGGACAATCTGATTTGGACACAAGATCTCCAAGCCAGTCACGAGCGAATGCTGTGCCACTTCTCGAAACAGAGCATCATCTAGTAAGGCGCGAGTGCTGCTATTAAATTGACTGTAAAAAAGTCGTAACCTGTCGCCAAAAGTTTCCTCTGTATATAGATCGTCCCAATCCAAGGCTGGGCAAAATAAATAATCTTCTTCTTCTGGTTCCAGAAAATGCATACAAAAGATTTAATGGTGATGCAACAATATTTGGTCTAGAACATATATTTTTGACCTAATATTATTTTCACTGAATTTCGATCGAATTAGATCGGACTTTTGTATGATGTTTAACAGTAATACTAGCGACTTTTATCTGAAAATAGCTCTGATTGAGTCAAGAGCGGGTAATATCTTGGCGATCGGTCGCAAATCTGGCGGCGACAATGCCGCTCAAGAAACCAAATAGGTGTCCTTCCCAAGAAATCCCAGGTACCGACGGTAACACACCCCACAGGACGCTCCCATAGGTAGTACCGACAAATAACGCTACCAGCCCAGAACTCAAGCGGCGATCGAAATAATAGCGCGCTAATAGAAACCCGAGATAACCAAAAATCACCCCGCTAGCACCGATATGTAAGCCACTGGCACCAAAGACCCAAGTTCCCACACCGCCTAACACCGCACAAATGACTGAAACGAGGACAAAGTTGGTAACACTTTGAGCCATAATCAGCCAGCCGAGGATGACAAAGGGGACGGTATTGGCACTCAGGTGATTGAAGTTGGAATGTAAGAATGGTGAAAAGAAAATCCCACGCAAACCGATCGGTTGACGGGGTAAAATCCCGAAGGTGTCGAGTGCGCGCCCAAATACGAATGTATCCAAAACTTCCAATCCCCACATCAAGCCAACGATTGTCCCCAATATCAAAATCTGGGTTCTAATTTCGACAACCACTCCTTTCATATTTTTTACCTAAGTACTCACGACGATCGAGACTAACTACCTTCTCTATGTTAACAATTCCAGATTTATTTAGAGGATGGGTCGATCCGACTCTACCCTCTACCCTACAGCTCTCGCATCATCGAAATCGATCGAGCTTGATAGCCTAGTTGCTGATATAAATCGATCGCGGGTTGATTGGTTGTAAATACCTGGAGACCAATTTGGGTATAGCCTTGAGCTTTCGCCCACGTTTGAGCGTATTCCATCAAGGCGCGACCGATCCCTTGACGACGATGAGTTGGTGCGACGTATATTAGAAAGATATTTGGATGACGAATACCAGTAGCTTGATCGATCGCGATGCCCATCCACAAGCAGGCAACTTTGGTCTGAGCGGTAGTGACAAACCACAGCGGAGTCTCAGAGCTAAAATAGCGATCGACTGTTGATTGAAGATACCGATAATCCTGCTGTGGGGAGGATATTTCCCCATAAGTAAGTTGGAGAAATCTGAGCAGAGTTGCTAGATCGATCGATCGACCAGCGATCAGCTGATATGTGGTTGAATTGGGCAATAAGTAAGTAGTCACATTTAGCGTAGCAATCCTAGATAGTCAAACATTTTATAGCGATCTCGATCGCCGATCGACAGTTGAGAGTCGATCCTACTCATACTGTACCGAACTCCGATCGATATTTGACGATGCCACTACATGCCACCAATGCGTTACTTGCCAACTCCAACACCATAAATGCCTCATCTGGGACTGCATACTCACAACTCAATCCTTTCGCCTTGGCGGACACAAACCCAAATCGTGAATAGTATGTCGGCGAACCTAGTACTACCACCGCGCCAACACCACACCGAGTACACTCTTGCAAACTATACCGAATCAGCACCGAGCCGATACCTTGTCGCTGATAGTTGGGTAATACCGCGACTGGTGCTAATCCCAAGATGATTAGATCTGGAGGACATTCACTAGCAATTTTCACAGGACTGAAGAAAATGTGTCCGACGAGGCGATCGGATCTCACCGCAACAAAGGAAAATGTTGAAGCAACGCCTCGCAATTTATCTACTAAATCTGCTTCGTTATCTCGCCCAAATGCTGCAACATTGAGATCGTGAATGGCTGCTACATCTCGTGCATACTCAGCTCAAACTTCCATAATTAATACATTAAAAGTTAAGTTTCTGACTAGCGATCGCGGGAACCGAGATCTAGTTTGGTACTCTGAAGAAATCCTCAGCTTGAAAGCTACTCCCAAATTTTATGCCATCCTCCACCTCTGAGTTAGCCCAAGTCGGTTCGGAAATTCCCAGTATCTGCGGACGGGAAGCGGAGATTAGTGCTGCTATCAACCATGACGAGCTGGTATTTCTCTCGACTAGCAATCTGCATTTAGCAGACATGACAGCGGGATTTGCGTGTGCGCTACACATGCACCAACCCACGATTCCGGCTGGCGCACAGGGCGAACTCATCGGACATCTGCAATACATGTTCGAGCATCAAGGTGAAGGTGACAATCATAATGCGGGTGTGTTTGCCTGGTGTTATGCACGGATGGGTGAATTTATCCCTGATTTAGTTGCTGCTGGTTGCAACCCCCGCATCATGTTGGATTATTCAGGAAACCTGTTGTGGGGATTGCAGCAGATGGGGCGCAATGACGTGCTAGACCACTTGAAAAGGATTACCTGCGACGCACAGTATCAGCCCTATGTCGAGTGGCTGGGGACGATGTGGAGCCATGCTGTGGTACCTTCGACGCCGACACCCGATATCAAATTACAGATCCAAGCTTGGCAACATCATTTCGCCGCGCTGTTTGGGATCGAAGCACTCCAAAGAGTCAAAGGTTTCTCACCACCTGAGATGCACCTCCCCAATCATCCCGATGTCCTATACGAATATATCAAAGCTCTCAAGGAGTGTGGTTATCGGTGGTTGATGGTGCAAGAGCATTCCGTCGAGCAGCTCGATGGTGCCAGTCTCTCTCAAGACAATAAGTATCTGCCCAATCGTCTCGTCGCACGCAATTCTCAAGGCGAGACAATTAGCATCACGGCATTAATCAAAACCCAAGGCTCTGACACCAAATTAGTCGCTCAGATGCAGCCTTATTATGAAGCCAAAAGTCGCGGCAGACAGCAACTTGGCGGCAAATCGATACCCTGTTTGGTTACCCAAATTGCCGACGGTGAAAATGGTGGCGTGATGATGAATGAATTTCCGCGCGATTTTCCCCGCCCTTGGCAAGAAATGAAAGAGCAACGTCAGGGTGTTGTCGGTTGTAATGGGACTGAATATTTGGAACTACTCGCCAGTATCGGAATAACCGAGGCAGATTATCCGGTTTGTCAGGGTGTCCAACAGCACAAAATTTGGCAATTAGTCGATCCCGCACAATCGGATACTAGTTCTGTCGAAAATGCGATCGCGGCACTCAAAAAAACCGACCATAAATTTCACATGGATGGCGCGTCTTGGACTGACAATCTCAGTTGGGTGCAGGGCTATGATAATGTCCTCGAACCAATGTATCAACTCAGCGCACTATTTCATCAAAAGTTTGATGCATTGGTAGCCGCAGATCCCACAGTTACGACTCGATCGGATTATCAAACAGCTTTGCTCTACAATTTATTGGTACAAACTAGTTGTTTTCGCTATTGGGGACAGGGGACTTGGACTGAGTATGCCCGCGAATTGTATCGGCGGGGATTGGCGTTGGTAAGCTAGTCGATAGTTGAGAGCAAAGTTGTTGGTAGGCAAATAGTGAGCGGAGGGTGTGTTAGGCGACAGCAGTAACGCACCAAGGATGAGAGCTGAAAAGTCTCAGCTCTCATCTCAATTTGACAACCCGTTGAGAAATCGATCGACTATAAAGGCCAAACCCGCACTACTCAGGGGCACTGTCAGATTATCCAAACCCCATTGCGCGATCGATTCTACACCTGTAGCGACGATTGCTACCGGAATCCCTACTACCCAAGTTTGCCAGATGTTGCCATTGACAGTTAGTAATACTAGTGAGACGATCGCATAACTCACTACTAGCATCGTCAGTGTCCCTTCCCAGCTTTTGGTATTGCCAAAAACAGTGTAAGGATGTTTGCCAAACCGCTGTCCGATAATCGCCGCTAAACCATCGCCCCAAGCCATTACCAAGATCCCAATTACCCCATAGTAAGGCAGATCCAGATTCCAAAATACTGCACTCACAATCCCAATACTGACAGCGTAAAAAAATGTCCCCAAACTTTTGCGCCCAACACTATTGACCCCTGGTAAAATCGGTAAGCGATAAGAAATCAGCGTTACTATCCCCGCCAGCACCCCAGCAATCATCCCCACCCAAGCAGGCAGATCGAGCAACCACGCTAGGATAATTACATTACCCGTACCGATATGGACGACTTTACGAACTTGTTCGGGATGGGTATCGGTATAGCGGTGGAGGAGTTCGGCAGTCAAGACGATCGCGCCAACATATACTGGAACTGTAGCAATCCGCAACCAGAGATTGGTATCGGCGAAAAGTGTTTGCATGGGCAGTGACGAGAAATCGAACTAAAAACATGATCCCATGAAATCTAGCCTAATCCGATCGATCCGCATTTATCGGCGATTTATTTCCCCTTTATTTCCCCCGAGTTGTCGATTTACCCCGACGTGTTCGCAATATGCCCTCGACGCGATCGATCGTTTCGGCGCACTGCGCGGTACTTATCTCGCCACCATGCGAATTTGTCGCTGTCACCCCTTCCATCCCGGCGGCTACGATCCCGTCCCTGAAATTTTGGACAAGTAAAATTTCGTAGGTTGGCTAGAGCAACACGAAACCCACCTAACACCTAACACCTAAAGCCTAAAGCCTAATCATGAAGCCTTATCGTCAAGTCCCGATTGAAGAATGTCACGAATCATTAGTCGCCATTCCGTTGGAATTATTTGCGATTGAGACACCGCATCCATATATCAAATGTGGGGCAGACTATCAGGGTCGATCGCCTTATTATCTCAGACAAAAGGTACTCGATCGCGTTATTCAAGCGCAAGCCGGATTGCAACAACTACATCCTGGTTGGCGCATCCAAATTTTTGATGCTTATCGTCCGGTGGAGGTGCAGCAATATATGGTGGATTATACTTTTCATCAGACATTGGCGCAGCGCAAGTTGGATTTAGCCCAACTTGCCGAGGCGCAGATCGAGCGAATCTGGGAGGATGTATATACCATCTGGGCGATTCCCAGCTTCGATCTCCAGACGCCACCGCCACATAGTACCGGAGCGGCGATCGATATTACCCTCGTCGATGACCGTGGTAATCTAGTCGATATGGGTGCCCCGATCGATGAAATGTCCGATCGATCGCGCCCCGCATATTTTGCCAATTCGCAAGATCCAGCGGAGCAACAATATCATTACCACAGACAACTCCTGTTTCAAATCATGACTGATGTGGGATTTGAGCGTCATCCAGATGAATGGTGGCATTTCTCCATCGGCGATCAACTGTGGGCGTGGTTGAGCGATCGCGATCGCTCTGAGTCGAAGACTGTGGCTTATTATGGTAGAGCAATGTAGCTACTCCCTTCCCACCTCCAAACTAGACAACCCGAGATCGATAACTTGCGGGACACCATCCACTATCCACCATTCACTATCTAATTATCGATCGCCGCGATCCCCGACGCCTGATTCCAGCGTATGATGGGGTGGGCTAGCGATTGTTCAGTAAATAGTCGTAGACTAGGTAACAAATAACAAACCACAAATTCCATGAGTGTTTTTGTCTTATTATTTAATGCGCGAACTGATAATGAGGGGATTTATTCAACTCAGGTTGGCGATCGGAATGTGATCCTCATGTTTGAACAAGAGGACGATGCTGTGCGTTATGCCGATCAATTGGAAGCGGAAGATTTTCCCAAGCCGACGGTAGAAGGGATCGATCCTGAAGAAATCGAAGAATTTTGTCAAGATTCAGACTATGACTGCATCCTGGTAACTGCGGAGATGCTGGTAACGCCACCGACTCTCAGTCTCGAAGAGACAGATTGGCAACCAGAGGGGCGCAAGCCGGAGCCAGTAGCAGATGGCGATATCGATCTCGAAGCCATGCGGAAACGGTTGGAGCGATTATTGTAAATTACCGCTCGAAAAATTGCATTTCGGCATCGTGACTCAAGTAGGGGCAATTCATGAATTGCCCCTACTTGAACCATAGCTCAGATGGTGGTAGTTCTGAATCCGATCTAATCCTCATTCATTAGCTAGCTAAAGGTGAGATCAAGCTTATGAGTTTCTATACTTATCAATGTCCGTGCGGAAGTGAAGCCAAGGTGTGGTTTGGGGATCGTTGTTATTATGGGCAGATAATGACATCATTAAGTTCTCGCTGCGAAAACTGTGGTGCGGCATGGGAAGGAGATGATGGGAGAATTACAGGTAATCTACGTGTCATGCACCTAGAACAAGAAGGTACTTGGGGCGTGCAATTGTCGAATTTGAAAGATAGAGTCTGGGTATTAAAAATAATGAGAGAAGAATTTAATTTTTCCATGAATGATGCGCGGACGTTTGTTAAAACTAATAATGATGTTTTGAAGGTTGGGACAAAAGCAGAATCATACTATGTGCAAGATAAGCTGAAATTCTATCAGGTTAATGTATCAATTACTCAAGTTTACGTAAAACTTGAAAACTAATCTGTATGGGCGTATGGGGAATCGATAACTATCAGCCGCGCTGGTGAAATACCATGCGCTGTCCAACTTATTAATCAAAACTTCACCAATAGGGCTGCAAATTCGCTCGATCTGGAGTTTTTGTGATAGGGAAGAAGATGAATGGTTTGATGATGCTCCTGTCGTAATTTGTACCAAACAAGTTCAGCTTGAATTTTGCGCTACTAAATTGGATGAGTTTTCGTTTTCGCTTTAGTCGAGGACAATATCTAGCAAAGAGACAATCGAGCATCGCTAAGAATTATCAGCTAAAAATCGTGTTATGCTCCTAACTATTTCTACTACCCATCAACCCGCTACAGATTTGGGATATTTGTTATTCAAACATCCCGATAAATGTCAGGCGTTCGATCTCGCCTTTGGTACCGCACGAGTCTTCTATCCCGAAGCTAGCGAAACAAGATGTACGGCGGCGTTGGTACTAGATATCAATCCTGTGGATCTCGCTCGGGGTAAGGCGGGAGCAAAAAGACAGACACTAGCAGCATACGTGAGCGATCGACCTTATGCAGCATCATCTTTTCTGAGTGTCGCGATTTCGCAAGTGTTTCGCACGGCGATGACGGGTAGGTGTGCGGAAAAACAGGATTTAGCCGATACCCCGATTCCTTTAGTAGCCAAGATTCCAGTCTTGCCCAGTCGGGGGCGAGAAGGCTTTTTACGGGGTTTATTTGAGCCTTTGGGTTATGAAGTTGATGTGCGTCGATTGGCTCTCGATGAAGCCTTTCCTGATTGGGGTAATAGCTCTTATTTTGATGTCGAGCTGCGTCACACGATTAAGCTTTGCGATTTGCTCAGTCACCTCCATGTGATGATTCCAGTACTAGATGATGACAAGCACTATTATGTTAATGAAGACGAGATCGAAAAATTGCTCCGTCATGGTGAAGGGTGGCTGAGTACGCATCCACTCAAAGCAGAGATTACCAGTCGCTATCTCAAACATCAACGTGGCTTAACTCGGGATGCGTTGGCACAAATTGCGATCGAAGAAATAGTAGCAGAAACATCAGAGCAAGAAATATCTGAAGACATCATCGAACAGCCCATCAGCCTCAATCAGCAGCGGATGGAAGCCGTCATCGCCGCATTGAAAGCAAATGGCGTGCAAAAGATTGTCGATTTGGGTTGTGGTGAAGGAAAGCTGCTCAAATTATTACTCACAGAGCCAACTTTCCAAGAGATTTTGGGGATGGATGTCACTTATCGATCGCTAGAATATGCCCAAGAGCGCGTACTAGATCGATTACCCACACATCAAAAAGGACGCTTGCAATTAATCCAAGGATCGCTCAATTATCGCGATGCTAGAATTGCAGGTTATGATGCGGCGACAGTAGTTGAAGTTATCGAACATATGGAACTCGATCGACTCAAAGCTTTCGAGCGGGTATTATTTGAATTTGCCAAACCAAAAATCGCGATCGTCACCACACCAAATATCGAGTATAATGTCAAATTTGAAAATCTCCTCGCAGGTAAATTACGCCATCCCGATCATCGGTTTGAGTGGACGCGCTCGGAGTTTCAAAACTGGGCGCGGGTGATTTCCGATCGATATAAATATAGTGTGGAATTTGGATCGATCGGAAACGTCGATCATGAAGTTGGTTCCCCTACCCAGATGGCAATCTTCAAAGCGATCGGTTAATTAAATTTATTACTAGTAAATTCTCTGATGTGGTGATGAGAAAAGTAGAAGTCGTTCCGCACGATCGTCATTGGCAGAGTATGTTTGAAGCTGAGTCGCAGCAATTAGCGATCGCCTTTGGTGACAACGCGATCGCGATTTATCATATCGGTAGTACCTCTATTGATACGATTTATGCCAAACCGATTATCGATATTTTGATAGCAGTAAAAGACATCGGCAAAGTTGACAATCGCAACACTCAGATCGAATCTTTAGGATATATCGCTATGGGTGAATTTGGAATTGCCGGGCGGCGTTTTTTCCGAAAAGATAACGAACTGGGAATTAGAACGCATCATATTCATACCTTTGAGGAGGGTTCAGCGCAGATCGATCGCCATTTAGCATTTCGCGACTACCTGAAATCTCATCCTGAAGCAGCACAAGCATACAGCACACTCAAACAACAACTCGCCCACCAATTTCCAGCCGATATGGAGAAGTATATGGATGGAAAAGCTGACTTTATCCAACAGATAGACATTAAAGCAGGGGAATGGTGAAAGAGTAATCATTGAAGAATGTAACTAATGGAACTTTCTCGATCGAGCCAGTGTCCTTATCTAAACAAAGATAAATTAGTCAAACCCTCACCCCAGAGTGAAATCAAACCTATGAAAATATCTCTCAAAATTTGGAGCTGGGCGATCTTAGGTGCTGTATTGACAGCAAGTAGTGCTGGGGCACAATATGGCCCGCCTACGCCACAGACGAGCGTGCCAGCAGGTGGCAATCAAACTCGGTTTAGATGTGAATCAATTAACAACGAGTCTACCGTTACTTATCACCCGATCGATCGCTATGGCGACAAATATCCGTGGGCGGTTCCCAGCACGATGGGCAATAATTGGAATGCTAACAGACGGTGTACTGAGATCGCCCGGAGATTGGAAGCATATCGTCGCGATGGACTCAAAGAACTACGGACGGAGGTCAAAAATCAGTATGATACCGTCTGTGTCACCACCGAACGCAATAATGAGTGTCGGATCGTATTTACGATCCCACGCGGTCAAGATGCGATCGCGACTAGAGATGCAGTTTTTCGCAATTTAACTATCGCTGACAGTGGACAAAGAACTACAGGTGTCAATACTTTTGCCGAAAGTGGTAATAGTGGCTTTGGGAATATTTTAGGTACCCTCGGTGGCAATAATAATTATAATCCACGACCCACGCAGAGTAGAGCCAGCATCGATCTACGTCCGTTCCTCTCCACAACAGATGGTGGTACAGCTACCCAACTACGTACGCCAACAGCGAGTCAGCAATCGACAACTGACGATGCCAAACAACTCAATCCCGATCGATTTCGGTAGAGAATATTAACCACAGATCTTACTCCTTTGCAAAAATCTGTAAAAAAGTAAACAAATGTTGCAGTCTATTTGTTAGGCTTACCTAACAGATGTTTTGTGGAAGAAGGTCGGATCGATCGTGGATATTCAAATTGGGAAAGGGAAAACAGCTCGAAGAGCATACGGCTTTGATGAAATCGCCCTAGTGCCAAGCGGCAAAACACTAGATCCCAGTTTGGCAGATACTAGCTGGCAAATTGGTGGCATCAAGCGCGAAATTCCAATTATTGCTAGTGCAATGGACGGGGTAGTAGATGTGCGGATGGCTGTAGAGTTGTCAAAACTCGGTGCCCTCGGCGTACTCAATTTGGAAGGGATTCAAACTCGGTATGAAGATCCCAACCCAATTCTCGATCGCATTGCGGCAGTGGGCAATGATGGCTTCGTGACGCTGATGCAGGAACTCTACGCCGAACCCATCAAACCAGAATTGATCGAACGCCGGATCGCGGAAATTAAAGCTGGTGGAGGCATTGCGGCAGTAAGTGCTACCCCCGCAGGTGCGGCAAGATTTGGGGCGGCTGTGGCGAAAGCAGGTGCAGATCTGTTCTTTATCCAAGCTACTGTCGTCTCAACAGAATTTCTCGCGCCAGAAGGCATCGAACCGCTAAATTTGGCTAAATTCTGTCAAGAAATGCCAATGCCTGTAATTTTGGGCAACTGCGTTACTTATGACATCACGCTCGAATTGATGCAAGCAGGGGCAGCCGCTGTCCTCGTCGGTATCGGCCCTGGAGCGGCTTGTACTTCTCGGGGGGTGCTGGGAGTCGGCGTGCCGCAAGCGACTGCTGTAGCAGACTGTGCGGCGGCGCGAGATGAGTTTTTCAAGCAGACGGGCAAGTACATTCCGGTGATTGCTGATGGCGGCTTGGTGACTGGTGGTGATATCTGTAAATGTATCGCATGTGGAGCCGATGGGGTGATGATTGGTTCGCCATTTGCGCGCGCAGCAGAAGCTCCTGGGCGCGGTTTTCACTGGGGGATGGCGACACCTAGTCCAGTGCTGCCCAGAGGCACGCGGATCAGAGTCGGTACGACTGGCTCTCTCCACCAAATTCTCCGAGGGCCAGCCAAACTAGACGATGGTACTCACAACCTCTTGGGCGCGCTCCAAACGAGTATGGGTACTCTCGGTGCCAAGACTATCCAGGAAATGCAGCAGGTGGAGGTAGTGATTGCCCCCTCACTCTTGACAGAGGGCAAGGTGTATCAGAAGGCGCAACAGTTAGGGATGGGTAAGTAGCTAGTCAGTTGACAGTTGCGGATGCTGTTCAGGCGGAGGATACCTGGCGCATGTATAGCAACCGCCAAGGCTGTTAGGACGGAACAGCGATTGAAATCGCCGCTAGTGGTGCAAAGTCCGCCTACGCGGACTAATTGAAAAAATGTCCTAACGATCTTGGCTATTGCTATATTGCACCAAGCAGACAGTTGACAGCAAATATTTAGCTTAAAACATTGGCGATATCTTTACATGGATGCCAGATTCTCCTCCCCCATTTTTGGAGGTACTGTTACAATTAAGATCGACGGGAGCTGATGTTTCCGTTCACTCCTCACACCACATTCCGCCTGAGACACTTAATTGTGTCTTGGGCGGTTCCTTTTTAGGCTTTAGGTTTTAGGCTTTAGGCTTTAGGTTTTAGGTTTTAGGCTTTAGGGCTTAGAGTCGTCCTAATACTTCTCGGTTAATCTAAAAAATAGTTAGTCCGCCTACGCGGACTTTGCACCACTAGCGGCGACTTCAGTCGCTAGCAGTTCTTAAACGAGAAGTATTGAGAGTCGTCCCAGTCGGGCGGGCACTGGCCACCCTCTGGGTTTTAGGCTTAGTAGATATAATAGAAGGAGGGCGATCGATTCGATCGCCCTCCTTTGCTATCAAATCGGGTTATTTCTAAAATAGTAACAATCGTTACAAGTTTAAATTCTAAAGTCTAAAACCTAATCTTTAACTGCGAAAAAGCTCAGGTGATAGGGAAAGTTTTTCCAAGGATGAGTTTGGATTTCCTTAATCACAGTCGTACCTTTCCAATCCAATTCAGGGATGCTGACTTCGACTGGAGTTTTACCAATCCTAGCTTTTTTGATCAGATTCTCAACACTTTTGGCATCCAGTGTCAATAGCAATGATTTATCACCATCGTGCCCGTAGAGATTGACGGGGATATGTCCAGAACGGCGCAGTGCGTTGGGTTTACTGCCAGCAGTACGTTGCTTTAATTCGACTGAGATTTCCATGATTTTTAGTAGTTATTGAGGATGATTTCTAGTGACGATCGAGTCCAAATTTTGCGATCGAACTTGGACTCGCTCCTATAGATGGCGGCGTGTTTGCAGAGGTCACTGGAAACACGACGCCATCGACAGGAGATTAGCCGATGGCAGTACCATCTGCCGATAAGAGTCCACGCTTGGGGCCGTGAATCGGGTCTTCGACGATGATGGTTTGGTCGCGGCTGGGGCCGAGTGAGACGATCGAAATCGGTACTTCCATCAAGTCAGCGAGGAATTTGAGATAGTTCAATGCTGCAACTGGAAGATCTTCGAGCGATCGACATTCTGCGGTATTCTGTTTCCAGCCAGGTAGCGTTTTGTACACGGGGCGACACTTGGCAAAATCTCGCGCTGAGTTGGGGAAATCAGTGGTTTGCTGACCATTAATTTCGTAAGCAACACAGACTTGGACCTCGTCAAACTCGTCCAAGACATCGAGCTTGGTAATTGCCATACAGTCCATCCCATTGATCCGCACTGCGTAGCGACCGATGACGCCATCAAACCAGCCACAACGGCGTTTTCGCCCCGTTGTGGTACCAAATTCGGCGCCGCGTTCGCCCAGAATGTCACCGTTGATATCCGCTAGCTCGGTCGGGAATGGCCCTTCACCCACGCGGGTAGTATAGGCTTTGGCAATGCCAATCACGCGATCGATCGTCGTCGGACCGATCCCCGTACCGATACATGCTCCACCTGCAATCGGGTTGGAGGATGTCACATAAGGGTAGGTACCATGATCGAGGTCGAGGAGCGTCCCCTGAGCACCTTCAAATAAAATGTTCCGACGGTGACGAACTGCATCGTAGATTTTGAGTGAAGTATTGACGATGTGCGGGCGCAATCGCTCGGCATATCCCAAATATTCGGTCACTACCTGCTCTGGATCTAGCGGTGGTAAATGATAGAGCTTTTCAAGGATCTCATTTTTTTGACCGATCGTCCAAAACATTTGTTCGCGAAATGACTCAGCATCCATCAAATCTTGGATGCGAATACCGATTCGGTCGGACTTATCCATATAAGTCGGCCCGATCCCGCGTCCGGTCGTCCCAATTTTGTGAGTACCTCTGACTTCTTCTGATGCAAGATCGATCGATCGATGATACGGCATCGTGACGTGAGCTGTTTGCGAAATCAACAGCTTGTCAGTGGGGATGTTGAGTGCGACGAGTCGATCGAGTTCTTCAATTAAGACTTTGGGGTCAATGACTGTTCCACAGCCAATGATACATTCTGTTTCGGGATACAAAATCCCTGAAGGAATCAAATGTAGTTTGAAAGTTTGACCATCCACGACTACTGTGTGACCAGCGTTGACACCCCCTTGGTAACGCACGACCACATCCGCTGACTTACTCAATAAGTCAGTGATTTTTCCTTTTCCTTCATCGCCCCATTGGGCACCAATTACGACTACGTTAGCCAAGGGTTATTGCTTGTCGATCTAAATAAAGTTAACACAATCTAAAATCCTACCATGAAGACCGCTGAATGTCAAAAAAGTATTACTTTGAGGATCGCTGGCGATCGACGGTGACCTGCAAACTAAAAAGACACCGTATCTACATACAGTGTCTGTGCGATCTTCGATCGATGAAGCCTCAGATTTAGCTCAGCAAGCTTCCGAACTGGGTGTAAACTGCTGCGTTTATACTTTGGTGGATTTGAGCTTTTTTCTCATCCGCAGTGCTGCGGTACCACCGATGAGCGTACCGATGATGGTAAAAGGTTCGGGAACCGCTGTGGAAGCTGGTAAATTGTATGGTTGACCTGCTGCGACGATGTTGCCACCACTGAGCCTAAAGCTAGAGATGATAGCAGAGTCTTCAGCGATACCACGGAATACAAACACATTTGTCTGACCAGGAGTAGAAATCTTCCCGCCAGGAGTAGTTTCTAAATCAAAGATCGATAGCTGATTACCTGCGCTGTCGTAAGTACCGATCGTGGGAGAATTGAATCCAGGTTGAAAATCAGGAGCATAATTCAAGAATGCACCAAACTGTTGAACTGGTGTGGCGAAGCTGAATTCCATGTAAGCGGCTTCAGGGATAGTTTGGTCGAGTCCAGCAAATACTGGGATCGAATCAATTATGCCATTGGCACTCAATGAATAATTAAACCCAGGAATGTTCTGTCCGAGTGTAGAACCGTTTGTTGCAGTTGAGGTGAAAGTAATCCCACCAGGAATAGGTAGAGGACCATTGGTATAGTTGTTGTCGCCTATGGCGTAGTCACTCAGATCGAGAGGTAGTCCAGTGTATCCAACTTCAGTGGTGAGGAGTGTACCGACCGCGTAAGCTGGAGTAAATGCTCCCATCGCCACAAGCCCACTGACTGCAATACCTGTCACTAATGAAAAAGATCTTAATTTCATGATTGGGGTTCCTGATTTTCAGTAAAAAGTATCAATACTACTCAAGTTGTTCGATCGATGCCCCTAGCAGTGTGAGCCATGACATCTGCAACAAGATAGGGGCATTTGGCTGAATGTGAGCTGAGAATTGAACGAAGTTTTGAAGTAATGAATTGCCTTAATTCTAGAATGCCCAAATTTCACTATTTAGTACCACGATCGATTTACTCGATCGTGTTAACTAGAATAACGTCAGTGTCCCGTTCCGAGACACTGACGTTAAAATAGAACGCTCAAAAAGTGCTAGAGCGCGGATTTAGGAGTCGGTTTTGCTGGTTTGGTGGGGCTGGGTGCTGGCTTTATTTTGGGCGGTATGGTGGGAAGTTTGGCGACTCCAGGGATTTTTTTGAGGGCGACGAACAGATCGAACCGATTGGTGGATTCATCTAAAATCGTGCTGGTGACACCCAGACTAGTGACGGCTTTGAACCCCGCTGCAACTTCTGGGGATAGATAGGGTAATGGTAAATTTCCAGCATTAATCGTTCGATCGATATCGATGAAAAATTGACCGTTGTGGGCGTTCAAACTCGAGCGAGTCGATTGTTGAAATAGGGGCGTATCCGCAAGCCGTTGCTGGGGTTGTGGGATCAAGGTACCGCCCACAGGTGCGCCCAAGTTGATAAAGGCGAGTTGACGATCGAGCCAGCCATGTGTAGCATTGGCACCACCGAGCGGCGATGTCCAATTAGTTACATCTTTACCACCTAGTTGCGCTGTAGCGATCTTGAATGCGTACTGCTGCTGCATCGTTCGATCGAGTTTGGCAATAGCCCGCTCGGCGGCAGGGCGATCGCTCACCTGCTGAAATAGCACCAATCCCGCGCCCAATGACGTATTGGTATTGTCTAGCTTGGGAATCATCGCGACGCCAAATGCCCCTTTGCTCCAGGTGAGGATCTCTGATTCTAAGTCCAATCCGGTGATACTCTGGACATTCTTGACTAGATCTGGCGGTTGAACGGGTGCTAAGGGATTGTTGGCACTGGCGACATAATCTTGCCACAATCGCTGTAAATTGCCGCCAGAGAGCATCAGGAGGGTATTAGCAGGGAGAGTGGTAGCAAAGTCTCGACCTTGATTTTCGACTACTAGTTTCTGTTTGAGATTGGGTTTGAGCCACGAGATCCCTTTCCAGGCGATCCCATCTGGTGCGAGAGTGGCATTTGCCGCAATACCTTGCTGGATCTGAGCTGCGGCTAATTTGTCTGCTGCGAGGGTTTGGGGGGAGTTCGCCGCTGCTACTGCCGTCGCCACGGGGATGTTGGCGTAGATCCGTGCAAAGGGACGATCGATCTCGATGGCGGTGAGGGCTTTGGTATAGCCTGGGATGGTGAGGAGGGATTTACCGTTTTGGTGGGTATCGATGACTCGCTGTAATGCCGCGCGATCGGTGGCGATGACCATAAAGTTGTCGAGGTTGGCGATCGCGATCGTCCCCGCTTTGCGCTTAAATTCCTCGATCGAGACGCCTCTATAGTTACTTTTGATTAAATTGGCATCAATCGGCGTTTGGTGCTGGGCGATGACTTTCTGAGCGGCACTGCGATCGGCGATCGGTAGGATGGCAATCGTCTGGTGAATCGGGATTTTCGATCGGTTGACGGTACTGGGGATGGCACCTGGATTATGGAGGTAGCCGATCAGGATCTGGTTGCCAATCCACGGTTGAATATCGCGTTGATAATCATAGCCGTAGCTGGTCAAAAAGTCAGTTTGTAATTTGGTAAGTTGCCGTTCAAAGATGGCACGGCTCATCGGGATCCCAAACTCGGTAAACTTTTGCCATCGCTGCGGATCGGTAGCAATAGAGACCGATAGTAATGTGTCTTGAGGCAATAAACTCACCCCATCGCTGGTATCTAATTTACTAGAATTGCTGGATAACAATTTGCCAATACCGATCGCTATCAATCCTACCAGGAGCGCGGCTCCAGTGCCCACTACCACCCAGCGGCGTCGCTTGATGACCACAGGAGTTAATTTTGACTTGGGGGTAGGCATTTTATTTGGCATGGCGATTCAGTTGACAGTTGCGGATGCTGTTCAGGCGGAGGTTTCCTCCGCATGTGTTGCACCAAGTAGACAGTTGACAGCGTTATTGCAACCAGATCGCGATCGCGATCGCTACGATGGCACCGATAATCGTGTTGACAACATTTACCAGCTCGTTAGTCAACCAGTCAATTCTAGACTGCAAGGTGGCACCGATCACACTTTCGAGATTGGTTGCGACAAAAGAAGCGATCGTACAGATGACGATCCCAGTGAGACTAATCAGTCCCAGACTATAAGCCACAACCGCAATTAGTATACCCCCAACGATACCAGCTAGCGTCCCTTCGAGGCTCACCGCGCCCTCTGTACCTCTGGGGACTGGCTGAAATGTCGTAATCAAAAATGTCCGTTTCCCATATGCCTTCCCCACTTCACTCGCCGTTGTATCTGCCAATTTGGTGCTCAAACTTGCCACATAGCCCAATAATAGTAGCGGTTCCCAGCTAGGATCGAGCCAACCCCACCCGATTGTCGCGACACCGAGCGCACAGATTGTACCTGCAAACGCCGAACCCCAGACATTTTCTGGCCCTCTGGCACCACCCCGTTTTTCAGCGATACCCTCGGCTTCTTTTTGGGCCATGCCGATCCGAGTTACCGCCGAACCCACGAGGAAATAAAACAGCACCACTCCATAGCCGCGCCAACCGAGAGTACCCCAGATGACGACTCCCAATCCCCAAGCATTAATCAGTCCGGCTGGTGTTAATAATTTCTTGGGAATAATGGTGGCGACGATCGCTAAAATCGAGTTTAACGCGATCGCTATCAACCACGGATGATTACTACCAAAACTCAGCCAGTCTTGCCATGTGTCTAACATACTTTTACAGATATTCTCTGACTGTGAGCTTTCCAAGCTAGTTTATTAGTCCACGTAGGCGGACTTTGCAACATTAGCCACGATTTCAATCGTTGGCATTCCAGTAGCCATCTCGTAGGGTAGGCACTGCCAGCCCTACAAAGCTGTCAACTATCAACTGTCAACTGTCAACTATTAGCCTAGTTTCGATCGATAATCTTCATATCTAAACTCACGCCAGAGCTTGAACTTACCATCCTTGTCGAGTGCCCCGATCGATGGATGGACGACACCATTGAACATCGAAGTTTTGACCATCGTATAGTGCATCATATCTTCAAAGATCAATCGATCGCCAATGACCAAATCTCGATCGAAACTATAGTCACCCAAAAAGTCGCCAGCTAGACAACTAGAGCCACCCATTCGATAAACTATCTTGCCTGCTTGTGGCTGCGAACCACCCCGAATCGCTGGTCTATATGGCATTTCCAGACAGTCAGGCATGTGCGCGGTAAAGGAGATATCCAACATCACATTTACCACATCATCAGTCGGAATCAGATCCAAAACTTTGCCGATCAGAAAGCCTGTTTCCCAGACAATTGCCGAACCTGGTTCCATCAGGAGTTGAATGTGCGGATGGCGATCGTGAAAAGCATTTAAGACCGCGATCGCGTGTTCGATATTATAGTCCTTGCGGGTCATCAAATGACCGCCGCCAAAATTTAGCCACTTGAGTTGAGGCAAAAATTTCCCGAACAATCTCTCGATATTCGCGATCGTTTTTTCTAGGGCAAATGAATCGCTCTCACAAAGATTGTGAGACAAGAATCCATCGATTCCCTCAGGTAAAGTGTCACCCAACTGCGCGGCTGAAATCCCCAATCGGGTCGAGGGCTGACAGGGATTGTAGAGGGCAGTCTCGACTGGTGAGTACTCGGGATTGATCCGCAGTCCTACCGAGGGTTTGTGAGGCGTGTAGCCCTCTACCTGCGATCGAAAGTGCTCCCACTGACCGATCGAATTGAAAGTCATGTGGGAGGCTAGGGGGAGAATTTCTGGCACATCTTCCTCCCGATAGGCGGTCGAATAAACATGCACCTCAGCCCCAAATTCCTCAGCAGCGAGTCGTGCTTCCCACAGTGAGCTAGCTGAGGCACCCTTGAGGGCAGTCCGAATCTGAGGGAAGGCATGAAAGAGTGCAAACCCTTTGAGTGCCAGCATAATCCGAATGGGTGCGGCTTGTTGGACGCGATCGAATATCGCGAGATTGCGATCGAGCAGTCGCTCTTCGAGAACAAAGCAAGGAGATGGAATATTGGCTAGAGTTGGATCGTTAGTTAGGGTCATGTTTACTCAAATAAGTTTGGTGTATCGGTTGGTAATTCACCCAGTCGTTGCTGATATAGAACGATTTGGGCTTCTAGCTCACGCGTTCTTTGCGCCTCGCGATCGGCACGTTGGAATTCTGCTTCAGCACGTTGAGATGCTGCTTCAGCACGTTGGGATGCTGAAGCAGCACGTTGAGATGCTGCTTCAGCACGTTGAGATGCTGCTGCGGTTTGTCCGATCTGTTGCTCCAAAGCAAAATTTAATTCCTCTACAGGCAACAACTTCACGCCATTATCCAATCGGTAAAAAGCAATAATTTTATCTTCTACCGCTAGCTGGAGCTGTAGAACTTCACTGCGATTGTTGGTTACGGGTATGTAAATTGGTTCTTCCTCTCCGTACAACCGATACCCCCGCAGCTTTTCGGGAATCCATTCGCCCCGTGGGTCAAATTGCCAATATTCAGTCACGCCCAGACTTTGATACAGATGCTTCTTCTCGACATCATCTTTATTTTTGGTACCAGACGAAGTCATTTCAAATATCACCGCTGGTACTTGACCCTCTTCCCAAGTCTTATAATTATCGCGTCCACCTGGCTCTACACCAAAAATCACCATCACATCAGGAGCAACTCGCAAACGCGGAAATCCCTGAGCATAGTACAAAAATTGGTCGGCTAAGACTGTCGCTTGTTGACCTTTGAGGTGTGCTAGGAGTATCCCTAGGGTAGTCACGATCGCATAGAGATGGTCGGAAGTTTCAGCCAAGGGTTCTCCGTCAGAACTAGGATAGAAGATTTCGCGATTGGGGAGTTTGTTAGCGGTGGAGTCGATAATTACTGCGGTCATAAAATTTCCTCTGGTGCTATCTCACATCAATTTTAGCAAGTCTCTCGCAACTACAATTTTGCACTCTCAATTAAGCTGTGAGTTTGCGTCCCTGTGATAGTTCGTGGGCGCGATCGCCTGCAATAATATTTCCAATCGGTTCTCTACCCCGATTTCCTCGCCCCAGCACCATCTAAGTATCGCCGATACCTACTGCTGCCGAGATCGATGACAATCCTCGCGCCTCTAGTTTGGCGAGTAATCCCGTCAAAATCCGATCGACCATCCACGGGCCATTGTAAGTCCATCCGGTATAAACCTGAATCAAACTCGCTCCAGCCGTAATTTTTTCCCAAGCATCATCAGCAGTAAAAATCCCGCCGACACCAATGATTGGCAAACTTCCACCTGTGTGCTGATGGATAAACCGAATGACTGCGGTTGACTTGTCGCGGACTGGTGCGCCACTGATGCCACCTGCTTCGGCGGTAACCGGATTACCTGTAGCGGCGATCGTTTTAGTAACTAATTGCGATCGATCGATCGTCGTATTTGTCGCGATGATTCCGGCGAGTTGATACTGCTGCGATAACTCGACTACCGCCGCGATATCTTCCCAAGCGAGATCGGGAGCGATCTTGACCAAAATCGGCTTGCGACCTTGATTTGCTTGTTGTAATGTATCAAAAATAATACCCAAAGGTGCGATCGCTTGCAAGTCGCGTAAATTCGGCGTATTGGGCGAACTGACATTAATTACAAAATAGTCACCTAGATCTTTTAACCGTTGAAAACTACCGAGATAATCGCTAGCTGCATCTGCTAAGGGGGTAATCTTGGACTTACCCAAATTAATCCCGATCGGAATTGTAAAATCACTTTGTTGACGGCGTGCTAGTTCCTCCATCATCGCCACACTCCCCAAATTATTGAACCCCATCCGATTGAGTGCGGCACGATCTTGGGGAAGTCGAAAGAGGCGCGGTTGGGGATTTCCAGGTTGCGGATGATAGGTAACCGTTCCCAATTCCGCAAATCCAAAGCCCAAATATTGCCACATCCCCGCTGCAATTCCATCTTTATCAAATCCCGCCGCCAAACCCACCGGATTGGGGAAACTTACGCCGAACACGGACTGTTCCAGTTGTCGCTCTGCCCGACAAAAATACTGCTGGAAGCTCGCTTTGGCAAGTGTAGTTAGGGGAGACGTGGGCGTGGAATCGATCGCGTGGAGGAGAGCTAATGACCGCTTGTGGACTACTTCTGGATCGACTTTGAATGCGGAAAATAATAAGGGGCGAACTGCGAGTTGATAAATATCCAAAGTTGGTGGATGGCTTGCACTGAGCGGAGCCAAAGTGTGGATGGTGAGTGGTGGATGCTGGATGGTGGAGAGTGGATGGAACAGATAAATCGGCTAGACTGCGGCTGAGATGGTGTTACCCCCAAGCCCCACCTTAAAAAGGTGGGGCTTTTGCTCCGGCTCCTTAATCAGGGGCAGGCTGGGTTGAAAAATCCCCTCCAAGGAGAGAAAAGTGCGGGAACAGGGGTTCCCCCAAATGAAGCACCTTTCCAAGACAGGGGTGCCCGTAGGGTAGGGTGGGTAGATCTACGCACCAACTCCAACAACTTATCAAGCGATCGAACCCAGCAAACGATCGATCGCAGTCCCGCAGATCGTAGCGCAACTAAATCGAGCAACGATCTGAAGTACGGAAACTATATAATCAATTAGCAGTCTAAGCTCTTAATCAGGATCTAAACCGCCAGTACTAACTACAGTAACCAATCTTTGAGGAGTAATCAATCCTATGACCCAACCGATCGCTACACCCCCTGTCTCCCTGTACAGTGCGGCACCATCCCCCGCTGCGACTCGTGCGCCCCAACACTTAGGTACATTCTCCGCAGTTGCGTCCAACTGGAAAGATCGAGAGCCGATGACTAGTCCCGATCTTCATGCCGCGCCCGCACCGAGACTCATCGCTCAATCCGAACTCCCAGGCGGCTCTACCCCCGTCACCCCACCACCAGCACCGAGTATCAGAGATACAGGTGATGGCTATCCGACGCGCATCCCTAGCAATTATTTTGGGCCAGCGTTCGGTTTTGGTAATAGTGGCAATGGGTTTGGGATTATCAGCAGATTCCCGCTGGGTCCAAATTACTCGATTCGACCATCGGCAGTTTTTGGGGGCAATGGTACCGTGCTACGGGTGCCAGTTACTTATGACTTTGCGCTGGGTGACAAGGAACCATTCGAGCGCAATCCGCTGATCACTTTTCACGCTGGTGGCGGCGTTCAGTATAATTCAGGGACTAATGGTTCCAACTCCTCCAACTTTGCATTGCTAGGCACGATCGGTGTCGATGTCAACCTCTTTGAAGGTGTCGCGCTACTAGGCAGTTTCAATACTGATTTTAGCTCCAACAATGGCACGAATATCGGTCTGGGATTTGAATTCTAATTAGGGCTTGCTGAATAAGTCATACGATCGAGTGAGCGAATCTCGAAGCACGCTCACTCGAAGCGCGTCGTCTAGCGACGATCGCCAATGATAATTTTTAGTTAAGCTCAAAGGAGATACAAGCAAGATTTCTAATCG
>NZ_JBGSPA010000002.1:0-30325 GCF_041738855.1 Chamaesiphon sp.
TTTACGAATGTTTTCACCTACTACGACAATTATGGTCGATCGAGTAATTTCACTTGCAATCAAGTTAATCGATCCTCAACATCTCAGAAATTGGTTTGCTAATTGCTGTTACTGTACCTCATAACATCCGGAAGTGCTGTACTTACCTTTGGGAATGATATTCTGGTTGGACTTCAGCCATTCTTCTAATTCATGGATTTGTCCTGGTAACTCCCAATTACCATCACACAAGTATTCGATCGTATCTCTATTTTCACTCTCTTCATTGTAAATATTTACAGGCATATCCTTGTGGTGATAATCCTAACATTATATTGAAACTTTTGAGATTCTCACATCTACTTCCGATTGCGGGCGGGAATCCGATCGCCCCGCTCTAGCTTCCCTAGCAGTCGATCGCAGCCCCACCAACCGATCGCACCTCCAACCACTAGCTTGATCGAGATTAAACCGCTTGGGAGCGCATTTTCGCCGCTAATAAGCGCAAATACTGTCGTACTTACCCAAGCCAAGAGAGTGATAATGAGGATCGCCTGTTTGGCTGTTTTGAGGTTTTTATACGCATTGCTACAACTATGACAATGCTCGGTATGACTGTGATAGCGATCGAGTAATTTATCTGTCGCTAATGCTGGCTTGAAGGTTTGTCCTGGGAAAGGATCGGCATGACGATCGTTCAACCATTGTCGATATTCAAACACGAATCGATCGGCTTTGGTGGGTAGATAGAAAGCTTGACTAAAATTCGCACTCCCTCCACTTTGTTCGAGGTATCGTTCTTGATGATGTAGGAATATTTGGTCGTCTTCTAGGATCGCATTATTATTGATGTGTGAATACCACTGGGGCGTCGCACTAATGAATAATGCGGGAAGTTTGCTGGCAAACTTAAAGGGAAATCTCGCAAAAACACGACATTCACCCTTGCGAATCGGCGTGGCATATACTACCGTCATCGTCTCACCCAGTTGCTTAGATGTCAGTTCGTGCCACATCAAGCATGGAGCGATAAAAGTGGTATTTTGTCTCCCTAATGTACCTTTGCGTGGCCCATCGGCCCAAGTACCTGTAAATCCAGATTTGTCTGATGAAGTCACTTCCAACTCTACCGGACTAGCATTCGATCGCTTGCCGACGCTACCGTGATGAGTATAGGGCAAATGACTCGGATCGAGGACATTTTCTAGTAGAGTTGCTGCGTCATAAGGCAGATCGCGGAAGGTATTTAACACGATCCAGCCCTCTGTCGGCTTGCCATCTACCATCGGTACCGGAATCACTGGTATCGGCGTCTGCAATGCACTTGCTGGCGTCCCTGGATAAATAAACAATAATCCCTGCTCTACTGCCGTCGGTAGCGATTTGACACAAGCACGGCGCGAGGTTTCGGCTTGGGCATCTGGTAACTGCTGAGGGATGCGATCGCATGTACCATCACCTGTAAATGCCCAACCATGATAGGGACATTCCAATAAGCCATCTTCAGCTATTCTCCCTTCAGACAATCTCGCCATCCGATGGGGACAACGATCGTCAAATGCTTTCCAAGATTGAGTTTGAGCATCCCACCAAATGACCAAATCGCGGTCGAGTAAGGTAAATGGGGTAGGCGTGAGTTTATCGAGGTCTTCAATATATGCTACCGGATACCAAGACTCGATCGGGTCAAATCTGCTAGGATCGTCGCCACCTGCTGTCTGGCGATCTGCTAATACTGCTGTTGTCATCGTCGATCCCCAATCTAGAGCAAGTAGAACGTTTTACACTTCTTTACATTAAGGATAACAATCGATCGCAAGTTGAAGCAAGGCGATCCTGCTTGGTACTGCTGAAATTGCCTACGATTGTGTCTTGTCTTGACGCACACAACTGGGAGGGAACCTCCCAGTCGATGCGTCGCTGTCTCGCTAAACCCTCGGGGAACCCGTAGACGTTGGCGTTGGCGCAGCCTGCCGTAGGCGCAGCCTGCCGTAGGTATACGAAGCTCGGCGTGTCGTTGGCGTAAGCCTGCCGTAGGCACAGACGGAGCGCGAGACGCTGCTTGGTGGAACGCACGCTGAGGGAACCTCAGCGCGATTCCATCCGCAAATCGTGGCTAAGATTGCAAAGTCCGCCTACGCGGACTCACGTAAGATTGACTAGTCCGCGTAGGCGGACTTTGTAGCACCAGCGGCGGTTTTAACCGCTGACGATCTGGGATTGCCAATGCTTGGATATAATGCTACTGATGAGCCATTCGCCACTCCCACCGACACATGGATACCAAAGCTTTTAAAAGATCGCTTAACCAATCAGAAAACTATCATCGCAAAGGATTCGGGCATCAAGCCGATGTTGAGGTTGTTTTAAAATCGGAATATGAAAGCGATCTCATCAAAGAGATGCGCGAACGCAACTATACGCTCACACGCGGCGATGTGACGATTCGACTAGCTCAGTCCTTTGGGTTTTGTTGGGGAGTAGAGAGAGCTGTCGCCATCGCCTATGAAACGCGCCAACATTTCCCCACAGAGCGGATTTGGATCACTAATGAAATCATCCACAATCCCTCGGTTAACCAACGGCTGCGGGAGATGAATGTTAACTTTATTCAGGTCGAAAATGGCATCAAAAACTTCGATCCGATCGATCGCGGTGACGTAGTAATCCTACCTGCTTTTGGTGCCAGCGTCCAAGAAATGCAGTTACTTAATGACAAAGGTTGTACGATCGTCGATACTACTTGTCCCTGGGTATCCAAGGTCTGGAACACGATCGAGAAGCACAAGAAAAAAGACTATACTTCTATCATTCACGGTCAATACAAGCACGAAGAAACTGTGGCAACTAGTTCTTTTGCTGACAAGTATTTAGTGGTTCTAAATATAGCAGAAGCAAATTATGTTGCTGATTATATTTTAAATAATGGCGAGAATCCAACCGAAAAATTGCAACTTCGTGCTGAGTTTCTCGCAAAATTTAACAATGCTTATTCTGAGGGCTTCGATCCAAATCTCGACTTAGTAAAAGTCGGGATTGCCAATCAAACAACTATGCTCAAAACCGAAACCGAAGCGATCGGTAAACTATTCGAGCGGACGATGATGAAAAAATACAGCACCGCCGAATTAAACGACCATTTTCAAAGCTTCAATACCATCTGTGATGCCACCCAGGAGCGTCAGGATGCGATGTTCGAGCTAGTCGATGAACCCCTCGACCTGATGGTCGTCATCGGCGGCTACAACTCATCCAACACCACCCATCTCCAGGAAATCTCGATCGAACATCAGATTCCTTCGTATCATATCGATAGCGATATCCGTATTTTGGCTGGTAATCAAATCGAGCATAAACCCTTATCTAAACAGCTAGAAATTACCAAAAATTGGCTGCCAGCAGGTAAAATTGTCGTCGGCGTCACCTCGGGAGCTTCTACTCCCGATCGCGTAGTTGAAGCCGCGATCGAACGGATATTTGCGACTAAATACGCACAAAACGATCGTTAACACCACTGACCGCACTAACATCTCGATCGGGAAAGCGAATGGATCGATAAAAACTTAAAAATTCAGTCGGCTTTTAACTCAAAGACGATCTGCGCGAGTAAGTACAGACTAATTTTAGTTGGGCTTTGCTCGATCTTTGGGCAAAGTACTATCCTCTATGCAAATTAGCAGGTTATCATATTATTTATGAATTGAGGTGCAACTGGTGCTCCAAACACTAATCGCGATCGCGATCGTTACTCTATTATTAATGACCTGCTCGTGGTTGAGTTATCACCAGCGGTTACTTGCGCGCAGTCGGCGACTAACGATCTCTGAGTCCAGCTCCAATCGACGTTACAAGCGGGTAACTAGAGATCCTGAAGAGCAATACATTGAAGGTGTCGGTTATGTCATCGGCGACCTCAGTTGTACCTACAATGCTAGATCTCCCTACATGCGGTGCGCTGTCAATCCAGATGGTCTGTGCCAAGATTGTCGTCATTACCATCAAAAGGATGAGTGAGTGACCTCATCGGGGGTGGAGACAGCTTGGCTGATTTCAAATAAAATTGCATCAGGACTAGCCCAGTAGATCGCCATCAGCGATCGATCCGATTGTCACCACGTGAAATCCACCTCTAGGAACAGAATTCCTCACAAATTTAGAATCCAGCCCCGACTGCTGATATCTTTACTCTGTGGGGGCATAGTTGCCATCTTTTTACCCCATTCACTGCATTGGGCGACTCGAATTCTATGTACTTGGGATGTAGTCATGATTTCCTTCCTGGCTATCAGTTGGCGACTGATGCTGTGGGCTACCCCAGAATTAATGCAACGCTTGGCTTTGCAAGAAGATGAAGGACGTTATACGATCTTGAGTTTGATTCTAGTGACCGCTTGTATTAGTCTTGTGGCTGTGGTGCTACTCCCTCAGGACAAAGGGATGTCTTTCTCACAGTTAGCGATCCACTTAGGGATATCGATCGCGACAATTATTTGTTCGTGGCTACTAGTGCATACTATTTTTACGCAACATTATGCTCATCTATACTATCAGGGAGATAAGACGCTCGCTCAACGCAAATCGACAGGCTTAGACTTTCCAGGTGAATTAGAACCAGATTTCTGGGATTTTTTCTATTTTTCGTTTGTGATTGGGATGACAAGTCAAGTCTCTGATGTCAACATTACATCACGCCAGATGCGACGGTGGTGTCTGATGCACGGGGTATTATCATTTTTTTTTAATACCATCATCTTGGCGATCTCGATTAATATCGTAGCTGGAGTAATTAGCTGACCTGCTTTGACACTCCCGACAGCTAAATTTGTCTCGAAATGGGCACTATAAGATTGATGGCTCGGAGCGAAATAATCCCCATCGGCGCAAGCAGATCGAAAAATCTGTATCATCCCGATCGAAGTAGATCGGCTGCTTGATGGTATAAGCAAGATAGGAAAACATCTTTGAACATCTTGGCTGCGTGCGGTATCCCCCACTCAACCAAACGATCGAGATCGGCTAATATGCCAATTATTACACCACCCATCATTTATCCCGGTCGATAACTTGCTCGATCGCTCAAATCACGCTTAAATTTTATGCAGAATCGTTTCTCCGACAGCTTTTCGGGCGATATATCCGGTATCGATAAGAGTATTTCGGGCTTTTATAATAAAACTCGAACTGTCGGACAGGGCAATCAAGCATCGATCCTAATGACAATTATCGGGGTCGGGTTGCTCGGCTTTATCGGTTCGCGGTTATTTTATTTACAACTAAGTCAGGGCACCAAAAATCGTCAAGTTGCCGAAACCAACCGCGTTCGCACCGTTGCGAAGCCACCCGTTCGCGGCAATATTTACGATCGCAAGGGCAGACTCTTGGCAGGAAACAAGCTATCCCACTCGATCTTTATTTGGCCCCTGGCGACCAAACGTGAAAATTGGCTCAAAACTCGTCGCCAAGTTGCCGAAATCTTGAATTTAGACGAGGCAGTAATTCAGGCTAAAGTTGTGGGGATGACGATGAATTCTACCAATCGAGTCCGCATCGTCCGCGACCTCACCGAAGCACAGATTACCAGGCTCAAGGAGTATGGAGCGGAAAAAGAAGGGATCGATGTCGATATCGAGTCAGTGCGCTACTACCCAGGCGGTCAACTTGCTGCGCACGTTCTCGGCTATACAGGAGAAATGAACGAGCGCGAATTGGCATCGCGTCGCGCTCAAGGCTACCGACTCGGAGATGTCACTGGCAAAATGGGATTAGAATCGACCCTAGAATCTCAGTTGCGCGGCGAGTGGGGCGGTACTCAAATAGAAGTAGATGGAGCGGGAAGATTACAGCAATTTTTGGGTCAAAAAGTCTCCAAATCGGGGCAAGATGTTACGATTACGATCGATCTCGAACTCCAAAAAGTTGCCGAAGATGCCCTCGGCAAACACAAAGCCGCCATCGTCGCGATGGACCCCCGCACAGGTGAAATTTTGGCGATGGCAAGTCGTCCCGCCTTCGACCCCAATACCCTCTCAGGGCGGATTTCCCCAGCGATTTGGAAGCAGCTCCAAGGGCAAGATCACCCCTTTGTCAATCGCGCCATTCAGCCGTTTCCGCCTGCAAGTACTTTCAAAATCGTCACGACTACCGCCGGACTTGAGTCAGGGAAATTCAAGCCCGATACTATTCTGCAAACTTACGCCTCAATTCGGGTCGGTGGCTTTACCTTTGCCGACTGGAATCATGCTGGATTTGGGCCACAGGGCTTTCCAGGGGCACTGAAATGGAGTAGCGATACATTCTTCTATCAAGTCGGACAACGCGTTGGTGGGCCAACCTTGATCGATTGGACGCGCAAGTATGGCTTTGGCAAAAGAACGGGCATCGAATTACCGGAAGAGGCAAAAGGGTTGGTGGCTGACGATACCTGGAAGCAAAAAAACTATAAAATGCAATGGTCGATCGGCGATACGATCAATATGTCGATCGGTCAGGGCTTTCTCCAAGCTACACCGCTCCAAGTCGCAGGGATGTTCGCAGTTCCCGCCAATGGTGGCTATCACGTCCAGCCCCATCTGGTCAAAGATGCCAGCAAACGCAAATGGCGTGAATCGCTGAACCTCAAACCGAGTACGCTGGCAGTAATCCGTAAAGGTTTGCGCGAAGTAGTCGATGGCGGTACTGGTGGGGTGATGAATTCCGAGACAATTCCTAAGTCTGCTGGCAAAAGTGGCACCGCTGAGGCACCACCTGGCGAAAACCACGTCTGGTTTGGCTCCTACGCCCCCCTGGACAAACCGGAGATTGTCGTGGTCGCCTTTGGCGAACATACAGGCGGCGGTGGTGGTAAAACTGCCGCTCCAATGGTACTAAAGGTGATGGAAGCTTATTTTAATAACGGTAAGCCTCTGCCTGTCAAATTAGACAAAGATGGTCAAAAACCAGCACCGCCAGCAAGATCCCGTCGCCGCAGCTAAAAAAAGATCTAACAGGACAAATCCCCGACTTCTCGGAGAAGTCGGGGATTTAGGGTAGTAGTCGCGAGTGCCCTAAAAACCGTAAGACAGTCCTACCGATAACACTGGATAAACATTAAACCCGCGCAGATCGTTTTCGGTTTGACGCACTTGATTGTCCAGTTGGTTGCGCGTAGTTGGGTTGTTATTGAAAGCTGGATTACTGGCATTGAGCGTCACTTGGGGCGCACCTGCAAACATCACACCCAGATCGGCATTGAAGCCCAAACCTTCATTGGTAGATTTACCAATCCCGATGCCTAGATAAGGCGCGATCGAGTTAGGATACCGATACTCACCGCTCAGTGTGCCCACATTGCTCGCTTGATACTGAGTACCATCGATCGTGTAAGTACCGTTACTATTAGGGTTACTATTTACCGATAATTTATTGTTTTGAGCGATCAGACCGCCAGTAAGGCGAAAACCACTACTCCGAAATGGGTAATAATCACCAAATAACTGAATGCTGCTAAATTTTAACTGTGAATCATAATTAATTCCACTATCATTGCGATTGAGACTGACATTACCAAAGTTTAGTCCCAAGCGACCATCAATTTGTGGTGTCAAGGATTTGGCAACATCCACCCCAAAACCGAGCGTACCTACCCGCGCTGTCAGACCTACGCCCACTGGCTCTCGCCGTTCGGCTGTCGCTTCACGACCGATGATGTGGCGAGAGCCAATGGATTTACCAGCAACGGCTTGGGGGATAATTGGCTGGAGACCGATATCCAATTTTGACCTCGATTGAGCTGTGCGTCTTTGTTGCAGCCGTTCGGTAGGCGCATCGACCGCCAATCGTTCTGCGGCGATGGCTGGAGCCAATGCCATTGCATTCAAGCCCAAAATTCCGATCGAAATAACTGTCAGACGATAGCAGGTGAGATGAGACATCGGATTACCTCCATTGATTCTATACTCAAGTGAATTGGATAGCATCTCAATCATCATACTACCGCTATTAATATACTACCCAATTATGCGATCGAGATCGAGATTTTGCCTCAAAGTTGGTCAGTTATCGTCAACCAAAACCTGTCACGCAAACTTAATCTTGAGATAATCCTCGTCCATTTTCGCGCCAGTAGGTTGGAGTGCCGCCAAAGCTTGAGGTAGTACCATATTGCGACGGTGGTTACCAATTCTGATATTTAGCTCATCCCCCGTTTTGTTCAGTTGAATTTGGTCTTTGGCAATTCCTGGCAAGTACAGCTCTAAACTGTAGAGGCTGTTACCCTCTTGGACGACTCGAAGCGTATTTTCTTGATAGTAAACCTTGCTGGGATCTTCATCCCCGTAGAGAGTTTCCTTGAGGCGATCTAGTGCTTCGAGTCCACACAGCTCTTCTGCATACAAAGGTACTTCCTTCACAGGCAAAGGATGAAAATTCTCGTGAATTTGTTGGCGATATGTTTCTTGATTTTCCTTCCAAGTTTTGAAGAATGGATCGGTAACCGTTGCTGGAATAATTCGGTTGGCAATGATTAGATCTGTAGAGACGTTGTACAGACTCAAATAAGCATGAGCGCGCAGGGATTCCTTGATCACCATCTTCTCTGGATTGGTTACCAACCGTACTGAAGAGACGGTATTGTCCATCAAGATTTTTTGTAAAGCTTCGATTTGCTCGTAAAATTCGTAAGGCGCATCCATTACTTCCTTATTTGGCAACGAGAACCCCGCGATCGGTTTAAAGAACGGCTCTACTAATGGTCTGAGTGCCACTGAAACCGCCTGTAATGGCTTATAAAACTTCCGCATATACCATCCCCCCACTTCAGGCAAACTCAACAGTCTTAGGGCAGTCCCCGTGGGTGCAGAGTCAATAATCAGTACGTCATAGATCCCCTCATCATAGTGCCGCTTCATCCGTACCAGCCCAAAAATTTCATCCATCCCTGGCAAGATCGCCAACTCCTCGGCTTGTACCCCTTCCATCCCACGCGCTTGCAAGACTTGGGTGATGTAGCGTTTCACTGCACCCCAGTTACCTTCTAGTTCTTTGAGCGCATCCAGTTCCGCACCCCAGAGATTGGGACGAACTTCACGCGGATCGTGTCCCATCTCCATGTCAAAACTGTCGGCGAGGGAGTGAGCGGGATCGGTACTCAGCACGAGGGTACGATAACCCAGCTCGGCACATCGTAATCCAGTTGCCGCCGCGACAGAGGTTTTGCCTACGCCACCTTTGCCAGTCATCAAAATTAAACGCATCTTCTCTATATTTTGTCTGAATAATCTTTGGCGTAGCCTCTGTCTGAGCGCATCGCTACTTTCGATCTTAGCGGTTTTTGCTCCTCTGAGCTATGTTCGGGGATCGCGCGGGGATTAGAGCGAAAACTTCAACGCGGAGGATGGGTTTGCTTGGTACAATACATGTTCCTCCACTCTCCGCATGATTGCATCCGCTAAATCCCCATCCTAAAAACTCGATTATCAATTATCAATTAATTTAACTATCGATCGATTTCTCATCTCGTGCCTTGGCAATTAAGCCATGTTTGGGAGCAAAAATCATCGCGGTAATAAATAATAAGGTTTGCACAACCACGATGCAGCCTCCGGTCGAACCATCGATATGATAGCTAATATAGGTGCCCATCACACTAGAAAATACCCCACTTGCCATCGCAATCAGCGTCATCCGATCGAAGTTATCGCTCAATAAATATGCCGTGGCACCTGGAGTTACTAGCATCGCTACCACCAAAATAATGCCGACAGTTTGGAGTCCAGCCACGGCGGTGAGAGAGAGTAAAGATAGTAAAACGTAGTAGAGAAAAGTAATATTCAACCCGATCGATCGAGCGTGAGTCGAATCAAAGCAAAATAAAATTAAATCTTTGCGTAAAATTGCCAACGTCACTAATGTAATTACACTAATAATTACGGTTTGCATAATATCTGCATCAGAAATACCCAGCACGTTACCAAATAAAATATGGGTAAGATCGACCTCACTTTTGACTTTGGAAATCAATACTAAACCAAATGCAAAAAAGCCCGTAAACACTAGTCCAATAACTGTATCCTCTTTGACCCGAGTTTTTGCCTTAACATACCCGATCGCAATTACTGAGCCAACTCCAAAAGCAAATGCACCAACGGCTAGCGGAATATTGAGAATATAAGCAATGACGACTCCAGGCATCACCGCATGAGAGACAGCATCGCCCATCAACGCCCATCCTTTCAACGTCATATAGCAAGAAAGAGCCGCACAAACGACTCCTACCAATGCACTAACTAAAATCGCCTTTACCATGAACTCGTGCTGCAAAGGCGCAGTAAACCACTGAACTAAATCCATTATTATTCTCGATCTTAACTAAATTAAAAAACTCAATATATATCTTTATCTTCGTGAGCTAAAAGACTCTTTGCTAGTGATAAATCTCCGATCGAACCGCCAAAGGTACGAGATAAATTTTCTTCAGTAAATACTTCGGAAGTCTTACCGTACGCGAGGATGGTGCGATTAATCAATACTACGCGATCGCAAAATGTTTTAATCGAAGCTAAATCGTGGGTAGAAATCAAAATAGTGTAACCCTTCTGGCGAAGTTCCACCAGCAGATTTATCATCATCTTTTCAGTTTTGATATCGACGCCAGCAAATGGTTCATCTAATAGTAAAACTGTGCTCTGTTGAGCTAGTGCTCTGGCAAAAAAGGTACGTTTCTTTTGTCCCCCTGATAGTTCACCAATTTGGCGATCTTGCATTTGCCACATTTCGACTCGTTCGAGGCTTTCTCTCACTACGTGGCGATCGTGTGATGTTGGGATTCGCAGCAGATTCATATAGCCATAGCGTCCCATCATCACCACATCATGGACATTGACTGGAAAATTCCAATCCACTTCCTCTGATTGAGGTACATAAGTAACTATATTCTGTTTTTGAACCTGACGAATCGGTAATCTATTGATTAAAATTCGACCACTGGTAGGTTTGACAAATCCCATAATCGCCTTAAATAAAGTCGATTTCCCAGCACCATTCATCCCCACCAATCCGCAAATTGTACCCGATTGAAGTTGCAATGAGGCACTACTTAAAGCTACTTTGCCATGATAGGCAACTGTCACATTTTCAATATCGATACTAGTTTCAATCATGACTCATTACTTAGTTTGCAAGCCCTTAATTAAGGTGTTGACGTTATATTCCAGTAGTTTGAGATAGGTTGAAGCAGGCCCATCAGTAGGAGACAGCGAATCCACATAAAATAATCCGCCAAATTTTGCTCCTGTTTCTTTGGCTACCTGAAGCTGTGCTTTATTATTGACAGTACTTTCACAAAATACCGCTGGAATCTGATTTTCCTTGACAGTATCGATTACTTTTTCGACTTGTTTTGGTGTGGCTTGTTGTTCGGCATTGACAGCCCAGAGATAGACTTCCTTGAGTCCATAATCACGAGCGATATAGGAAAATGCACCCTCACAACTAACGATGTAGCGTTTGTCAGGTGGAATGGCTGAGATTGCTGTCTTGAGCTTGAGATCGATCGCTCGAATTTGTGCGCTGTATGCTTTGGCATTGGCATCATACGTGGCTGTATTCGCTGGATCGATCTGCACTAGTGCTTTCCGAATATTTTCGACATAGATGAGCGCGTTTTGTGGTGACATCCACGCATGAGGATTGGGTTTACCTCGATAGCTATCCTCAGAAATATTTACAGGTTGAAAGCCCTCACTCAAGGTAATACGCGGCACTTTAGGCAGACTGTTGTAGAATCGATCCGCCCAGCGTTCCAGGTTTAAGCCATTTTCCAAGATTAGATTAGCCGTTTGTCCCCGTTCTAGATCGCTGGGGGTGACTTGATAGCCATGTATTTCCGCCCCTGGCTTCGTAATTGATTCGACAATTACTTTGTCTCCAGCAACATTCCGCGCCATGTCTGCTAGCACTGTAAACGTCGCTAGCACGACTTTTTTATCCGATCGCGCAGCATTATTAGCGGTAGGATTGGGGGGCAATTGACTTTGTTGGTTAGCTCCAACGCAGCCACTGAGCGAAAACCCAAACAGCAGTGCGATCGCACCAGCTTGACAACGTTTCCAGGAACGAGAGCCTCGATCGCCACTCAACTTATACTTCACGATTACTTTTTCATAATTTTCTCATATTTTTAAATTTATCATACAATCCAGAGAAACGGAAAAGTCATTAGAGGTATTTTCGATCGCTACTTGATAGTCTCAGCCAGAGGCTTGCGCTCGGTTACGCCAAAAGCAGCATTTGCGATCTGAGCTACTTCGCTGTCAACTGTCAACTATCTAACTGTTGCCCCATCCAGATCTAGCTCTAGCGATCGAGCATCTACTTGGATATCATGTGTTGCCCAGGCTTGAATCATCGCCGTAGCAACGGCTTCAGCGCATTCTGCAGTACTCAAAGCTAGTAAGGTCGGTCCCGCCCCACTAATGACCATGCCGTAGCCCCCAGCGGCGATTACGGCTTGCTCGACATCAGTATAGCCAGGAATTAACTTTTGACGATAAGGTTGGTGGAGGCGATCGACTAATCCGGCTGACAACCAGTCAGGATTACCTGTTTCTAGCCCGCGCATGAGTAAGCCCAAATGGGCAGTATTGAAAATCGCATCGGCACGGCTGTAATCATTTGGGAGCACCCTTCGAGCTTCAGATGTCGAGAGTTCAAAATTGGGAATGGCGACTACAGGCACGATGCTATCATGCCAGGGAATATCCGCGATCGCCCACCCACTCGCAGATGTAGCCGCCAACTGACAACCACCAATTAACGCTGGTACGACATTATCGGGATGTCCTTCCATGGCGATCGCGAGTTCCATGATTTCTGCTGGTGAGAGTGGGTTTCCCGCTAGCGTATTAGCACCCAGCAAGCCACCGACGATCGCGGTTGCCGAACTCCCCAATCCTCTTGCCAGCGGGACGCCTAGCTTAATTTGGAGTTGAACCACTGGGGGGGTGCGATCGATCCTACTATACAGTTTGAGGAACGCCTGATACGCAAGATTGGTAGCATCAGTATTGACTCTAGCCGCTTCCAATCCTTGCACGGCGATAACTAACGTTGCGGTCTCGATCGGCGTGAAGGTAAACTCGTTGTACATGCTCAAGGCAGCACCGATACAGTCAAAGCCCGATCCTAAATTAGCAGTGGTGGCAGGTACGCGAATCATGGGTGGATGGTGGATGGTGGATGGTGGATGGTGGATGGATGGCTGTTTTGGGCTTAGGTTACCGTTCAACAAAATACCTCCCCTCTACCCTCTAAAATGTGAGTTAGCTAACAGTAATTGTAATTGAGAGCGGTTATTTTGCGAGATGTAAATGAATATCACAAAATGCAAAGTCTTTTAAATTGCCGCCCAAAATTGTGGTGCGAATAGCTAATAAGATGGTAAGGTATAGTTAGTCACAAATAGGTGAGGTCGCTATCATTATCCCTTGTGGATAATCATTGACAAAATCTGACCTTCAAGCTGTAGAGCAGTGTCGGCAGTATCGTCAGCAAAGTGGGTAAAATTCGCTACAGAGGAAACAGTTGTTTCCACAATTTTTCTGCTTGTCTCAGCCTTAAAATATAATCTAATTAGTGGGAGATGCTTATGAAGCTTGTGCTCCAGAGTAAGAACATCGAAATTACCGATGCCATCCGCGACTATGTAAATCAAAAAATCGAAAAGGCGGTGAGCCATTTTGAAAACATCACCACTGGGGTCGATGTAAATTTGTCAGTTGCCAAAAATCCTCGGATTGCCGCATCACAGGTAGCTGAGGTGACAATTTATGCCAATGGTGCTGTGATTCGAGCAGAAGAAGCCAGCGAACATCTGTATGCCAGTATCGACTTGGTTGCTGATAAAATTTCTCGCCAATTACGTAAGTATAAAGAGCGAAACTTTACCAAGAAAGATCGGACGGATGTAGTCAAAGAGCTAGGAGAAGATTTAGATTTAGAGCTATTAGACTATAATCTAACAGACAATCGATCGGCAACACTGCCAGCAGAGGTAGTACGGACTAAATACTTTGCCATGTCAGCATTGACGATCGAAGAAGCTGTCGCGCAATTGCAACTAGTCGATCACGATTTTTATATGTACCGCAGTGCCGAAACTGGGGAAGTAAATGTCGTTTATCGCCGCAATCATGGTGGTTTTGGGGTGATCCAACCTCGCCCTAATACCAATGATAGCAATGGTCATAGCAGTATGGCAAAAGTACCTACTCAAGTCAAAGCTGTTTAACAGTTGACAGTTGACAGCGATCCGCTAAACCGAACAGAACAGAAGGATCTAGTGCAGAGCCTTCTGTTTTTTGGATTTTTAGCCGATCGAGCGGCGTGGGCTAGAATAGACATACTCCTTGGGCAGATCGCCCCTAGTCGCTAAGTCCCCCACCCCCCAGCCCCTAAATGTCTGTTCAGCCACCAAAAAAGACACTCCTGGCTCAAATCACTCAAGTTATTAATCGGACGAAAGTCAACTTTACCCGATTGGCACTCAAGCCCAACGCCAGAGTCCCAAAACTGCTAGTTCAAGATGCTGATGCCCCTGAGCCAGATACCTTTCCCCTGCTAGGTGAAAAATATGTGTTGGGGCGGAGTTCCCAATCTTGCGATATTGTGGTTCGCAATGAAGTAGTCAGTCAAGTACATCTGTCATTGAGTAGAGACAGGATTAAAGGTACGACCTTTTTGCTCAAAGATGAAGGTTCGACAAATGGGATTTATCGGGGCAAGAAACGGGTCGATCGGATTACGCTCCGCAATGGTGATACATTTACGCTCGGGCCGCCCGAACTCAAAGCAGCAGTTAAAATAACCTATCTCGATCCGCCGCCTGTCTACATGCGCGTGCTGCGGTATGGCTTGTATGGCACAGGCAGCATTTTAACTTTGCTATTATTGGCAGTAGTAGCAGAATCTACCAAAATCGGTGTCAGTCCACTGCCCGATGCCAATGGACCAGTGATGGTTTACGCTGAAGACTTAGTAGAACCGCTGCGTCCACCCAAAGTCGGCGCACATAAGGATCTTGCAAATCTCTCAGATTTTTCGCCCCACTTACCCAAAGCCTTACTTGCTTCGGAAGATAGTCGTTTTTATTGGCATTTTGGCGTAGATCCGTGGGGCGTGGGACGGGCGATCGTCGTGGGACGCCAAAAAGGTAAACTAACCCAGGGTGCCAGTACGCTCACCCAGCAAATGGCGCGGAGTTTGTTTCGATCGTATGTCGGCAGCGAGGACAATCTCGCCCGCAAAGCACGAGAAGCAGTTGTCGCTCTAAAACTAGAAGCCACCTACAGTAAAGATAAAATTTTACTCACATATCTCAATCGGGTCTTCCTCGGCGACGATGCACACGGATTTGAGGATGCCTCACAACACTATCTAGGTAAATCCGCTCGGGATCTGACGCTCCCTGAAGCCGCGATGTTGGTGGGAATTTTACCAGGGCCAAATATCTTTAATCCCTGCGTCGAAGATAAACAGGGACGTAAGGGTGTAAAAGCGATCGAGCGACGAAATTTGGTACTCAACAGAATGCTCGAAACAGGCGTAATTAGCTCCGCCGAAGCCAGAGAAGCACGAAGATCGACACTTGATTATCGTCAAGAAGCGTGTCTGCCAAGTAGTAACACCAAGGCTCCCTATGTTTATGGCTATGTATTTCAGGAGCTTCAGGAAATCTTGGGAACTGAGACAGCTAAAGAAGGGAATTTTGCGATCGAGACTGGCTTGGATCTGCAAATGCAGGCGAAAGCGGAAGCCGCACTCCGACGAAATATCGCCAGTGCTGGTAGTAGTTACCGTTTTTCGCAAGGTGGGATCGTCAGCCTCGATAGTCGTACCGGAATTGTCAAAGCAATGGTTGGCGGTGTGGATTATCAAAAAAGTCAATTCAACCGCGCCGTAGATGCCCAACGCCAGCCCGGATCGACTTTTAAACTGTTTGGGTATGCTGCCGCGATCGAGGGTGGGATATCGCCGGGAAAGACCTATTCCTGCGATCCCCTCTCCTGGGGGGGTAGAAGGTTTCCTGGTTGCAATCATGGGGCTTCAGGATCGGCAAATATGTACACCGGATTTACGCTCTCAGAGAACGTGACGGCACTGCGCGTTGCCCGCGATATTGGACTGCCCAAGGTCATCGAAACCGCTCAAAAAATGGGCATTAAATCCAAACTCGATGAAGTACCAGCACTAATTCTCGGTCAAAGTGTCGTGAATGTATTAGAAATTACTGGAGCTTATGGAGCGGTTGCCGAGCGCGGCATTTGGCATCGACCGCGTGTCATCAAACGGGTGTACGATACGAGCAATTGCGATCTCAAGCAAGTCCGTACCTGTCGGCTGATGTATGACGCTGCCAAAGACTCTCAATCGAGTCGGCGCGTATTACCTGCTAGTACTGCGGATACGCTCACAACGATGATGCGGGGAGTAGTAACTAATGGTACTGGTAAAAATGCCGCGATCGGTTTGGGCGAAGTCGGCAAAACTGGCACGACAGATGATTATGTCGATCTCTGGTTTATTGGCTTTATTCCCGATCGTAATGTCGTTACGGGTGTCTGGTTGGGCAATGATGATAATTCACCCACCCGAGGCAGTAGCGCGCAAGCAGCACAATTGTGGGGGAACTATATGGGTTCGGTTTATCGGTAGTTAACTCAAGTTGCTACCTATACTCAAAGTGGTTGAAACCACTCCTCGAAATACACAGTCCGAGATGTCGGACTGGATTTCATAGTCCGCGAAGGCGGACTTTGTAACACTAGTCCCGATTTTAATCGGTGGCAGTATTCGATCGCCAAAAGTAGGGGCAATTCATGAATTGCCCCTACTTTTGAGGATGAGCTATTAGATATCTTTGACAAGTTCTTTGGCTTTCAAACTTGACGATTTGAGTTTTCGTTTAAACGCGATCGCCGAACTAAATGCAGCTAGCGAACCAAACATAGTGATGGGTTCGGGTACGGCTGTAGGCGAGACGACACTAAAAGCTAAATCCCCAATCAGTTTATGTCCAGCAGTTGTCGGATGCACCTCATCCCAAAAAAGATAGGTGTCAGGAGTGCAGCTAGGTGACGTAATACACTTGTCTGTGACATTGGTAAATCCAGCACTACTAGCCGTATTAAATAAAGAATTGACATCCAGTAAGTTTAATTGAACATCAGAATTAGTACTCCTTAAAGCACTGATACTTGCTGCTAAACCAAGATTGTGAGCCTGAGTTGCGCTATTGAGCAGCCCAGCAGCAGGCGATCCTAGTGTATTCGGAAGCTGACCTAGATTTGGTAGGTTGGGGACTAAAATATTTTTAGCACCGCGTCCGATTAAAGTACCAATCTGTGCGGTCAAATTACTAACTACTATGCTGGGATTGGCTGGATTTGCTAGATCCAAATAATCATTGGCTCCCCCCCAAATCACATAGAGATCGTCAGGATCGTTAAATGAAGGAGTACTATCGATCTGTTGCTTGATGCTAAGAAATCCAGGTGCAGGAGCTTGAGGATGACTGTTAGTTTTGGCATTACCGACTGCAAAGTTGGTACTAGGATCGTTAGGTATGCCTAATTTGGTTGCCAGGTATTCGACCCACACCGGACCATTGGAAAATCTGCCGTCATCATAAGGTGGTGAAGGTGGCAACGTATTACCTGATGCTGTATAGAATCGCCCGACATCAGAAAGGCTATCGCCATAGACGACGATGCGATCGAAAGTTGCCGCGATCGCCCGCACTGGGACTAGACTAGCAGCAATAATTAATCCACAAACGATTGAAAATCTGTTCATTTGGCTCTCTAGGTAAAGATCGGGATATGAGCTGAAGTGACACGAAGTGTCTCTATAATACTAGCTTAATGGTACCCAGATCTCGATCGTGTATTCACAAGTACGCTTGATGTGATTTTAGTAAAGCTTGTCGCAATGGCATTAAAAAAGAGAGCAGAAAATCAATTTTCTGCTCTCTGAGTACATATTAGTTCTAAGTTTTAGAACTATAATTGGTTGTCATTATTTACTATGGTTTGTGAACGATAAAGCTCAATACTTGGCACTGTTTGATGTTGTCAAAACCCACAACCCGAACGTAGCAGTGACCGTATTCACTACGGCAAGCACGGACTTCAGCTAAAATTTCGTTGGTAGTAGTTGCATTAAATAATGGCAACTTCCAGAGTGTCCAGTAGTGCTGAGTAGGCTCGGATTCTTTGCTGAACTCAACACCAGGAATATATCCTTGATCGAGCATGTATTGCAGCTGCTTGGCAATTTGAGCATCGCTCAATGGTGGCAAGTAGGAAAAAGTCTCAAAGCGACGTTCAAAAGATAAAGTTTGCATTGCTATTTGCTCTACGGCTAAATATAGTTGAGATGAGGATATATCTGTGCAACTAGTTACTCAGATGATGATTCTAAATGGCTGCTCGTCGGATCGCTAACAGATAGCTGCGTGAGCTTCTCTAGCTGCTGCTTGCGATGCTGAGTGTTCTTGTGCTTTATGTCGTGAGACACCATCTCTGGCAAGTCGTCCATGATTTCTTCGACTAAATGCTCCCTCACCGTCATAATTCGGAAGGCTAGCTCCTGGTGTTCTGCCAGGAGTGCGAGTAGATAGACTTCGCCATCTTGGACGATCGATCGACTGGAAAAACTGTGCAACCATCTTGCTAAAGTTGGATTTGTTTCCATCAATTGAGCCAGAACAGTCTGCACCGCTTGATAAGTCAAGTAGCTGGAGATGACTTTAGTCGTAGCTTTGGCAACTTGTTTGCGATCCATTATCAGCAATAATTCAAAGTAGGGAGAGTGGAGTATGAAGCTAAAATGTTAATTTTTATACTTCATACTTTAGATCCAATCTTTGGTCTACAGAGTATCCATTGCTTCAAATTCAAACTTGATTTCTTTCCAGAGTTCGAGGGCAACAGCTAGCTCAGGTGACCATTTACCAGCTTCACGGAGGACATCGCCACCTTCACGCATGAGGTTACGACCTTCATTCCGAGCTTGGATACATGCTTCGAGGGCGACGCGGTTTGCCATGGCACCAGGAGCGTTACCCCAAGGGTGTCCAGCAGTACCACCACCAAATTGGAGACAAGAGTCATCACCGAAGATTTCGACTAGTGCGGGCATGTGCCAAACGTGGATACCACCGGAAGCAACAGGCATGACTCCGGGCATGGAAGCCCAATCTTGGGTGAAGAAAATACCGCGCGAGCGATCTTCTTCGACGTAGTTTTCACGCATCAGGTCAACAAAACCCATGGTGATCCCTTTTTCGCCTTCGAGTTTACCGACGACGGTACCGGAGTGCAGGTGATCGCCACCAGACATCCGCAAGCATTTAGCTAGCACGCGGAAGTGGATACCATGATTTTTTTGACGATCGATTACTGCGTGCATTGCGCGGTGAATGTGCAGTAAGACGCCATTGGCACGGCACCATTTCGCCAAGGAGGTATTGGCTGTGAAACCACCAGTGAGGTAGTCGTGCATGATGATCGGCGTGCCGATTTCTTTGGCGAAGTTGGCGCGTTCCATCATTTCTTCGCAGGTAGGCGCAGTCACGTTGAGGTAGTGACCCTTGATTTCGCCAGTTTCTGCTTGGGCTTTTTCGATCGCTTCTTGTACGAACAAGAATCTGTCGCGCCAACGCATGAAGGGTTGGGAGTTGATGTTCTCATCGTCTTTGGTGAAATCTAGACCACCACGGAGTACTTCATAAACCGCCCGACCATAGTTTTTAGCAGACAGACCGAGTTTCGGTTTGATAGTACAACCGAGTAACGGACGACCATATTTATTTAATTTATCGCGTTCGACGGTGATCCCGTGAGGCGGCCCTTGGAAGGTCTTGAGATAAGCAACTGGAATACGTAAATCTTCTAAACGTAATGCCCGAATCGCTTTGAAACCAAATACGTTACCTACTAATGAGGTAAGCATGTTGGTAACAGAACCTTCTTCAAATAAATCTAAAGGATAGGCAATAAAGCAAAAATATTGGTTGTCTTCACCTTGAACTGGTTCGATGTGATAACAACGACCTTTGTACCGATCGAGGTCAGTGAGCAAGTCAGTCCAAACAGTCGTCCAGGTACCTGTGGAGGACTCAGCGGCTACAGCAGCACCAGCTTCTTCTGCGGGTACTCCAGGTTGGGGAGTCATCCGAAAAGCTGCGAGTAAGTCTGTATCTTTGGGTGTGTAGTCAGGGGTGTAGTAAGTCAGACGATAGTCTTGTACACCAGCCTTGTACCCAGTCTTCGCCTGAGTTTGAGTTTGCGCGTAAGCCATAAATTTCCTAACCTTCAGGAACCAGTTGACGTTTCTTGTTAAAACTAACTATATCAGCAAGTGCATAAGTTTTGGTTCCGATCTTTTGACGATCGTGATAAGGGTATTTTATATGTGTATCATTGACGGGGATCGATGCACCGACAGCGATTGCAGCGCATTAAAAAGGCAGTTAGGAGTGGATCTAACTGCCGATAATCGGGATTTTAAAATGTTATTTTTTGTTAACTTACCCATCTGCTTGGCGAAGCACTTCAAGGGTAACATAGTGATGTCGGAGGCTCGATTAGACTTTCTTGGGCGAAAGTAGCATCATCATGTTGCGTCCTTCCTTCTTGGGAAACTGCTGAACTTCAGCGATCTCTTGGAGATCGTTGGCCATCCGTCTGAGGACTTTCTCAGCTAGATCGCTATGTTGGATCTCACGTCCGCGAAAGGTAATGGTGGCTTTGACTTTATCGCCGGATTTAATAAAGCGATCGGCTTGACTAACCCGCACTTGGTAGTCATGTTCCTCGATCGTGTAGCGCATTTTGACTTCTTTGACTTCAGCAGTATGTTGCTTCTTCTTCGCTTCGCGAGCTTTCTTTTCGAGTTCAAACTTATACTTACCGTAGTCCATGATCCGGCACACGGGTGGGTCGGCTTTGTCACTGACAAGCACCAAATCCAGTCCGTTCTCATCTGCTATTCCTTGAGCCTCATTGGGCGTGAGAATCCCCAGTTGTTCGCCATCAGTACCGATTACGCGAATTTGAGGAAAACGGATACGTTCGTTGATTTGAGGAAGATCGCGGGTGCGTCTTTTTTCGATGATGGGGGATTTAATAGCTATGGGATTTGCAGGTGGGTAAGTGGTATGGTTATCCTCAATTACAGCTAGCTGTAAAATCAGTCTAAACTAATTAACGTAAGATGTTGTTTAGCTTAGTATCACTATTTTACCCAAGATCTGAAGATTGGGATCGAAAGTTTAATATTTTTTAAGCTTATGGAACCTGTTTAAGGTAGTAGCGATGGATACAGATTTAGGAGACAGTATGTTGCGGACTTGGCACCAAAAGGTCGGGAATCAGCGAGATTGGGTGTGGCGGGGCTGGCAGACGCGGTACACTTACCAGCGATGCAGTAATGATGGTGTCACTAAGGCTCCAGTGCTACTCTTACATGGCTTCGGGGCGTCGATCGGTCACTGGCAGCACAATGTAGAATGCTTGGCAACCAACCATACTGTCTACGGACTAGATCTCGTCGGCTGGGGCGGGTCGCGCAAGCCAAATATTCAGTACGATATCGATTTGTGGGTCGATCAAGTCTATGATTTTTGGCAGACATTTGTCGGTCAGCCGATGATTTTGGTCGGTAATTCGATCGGTTCGTTGGTCGCTCTAGTAGCAGCAGCTAGGTATCCAGCGATGGCAGCCAGTCTAATTATGGTCAGTTTACCAGATCTCTCAGCCGAACAAGAGATGATTCCGCGATCGCTGCAACCGTTGGTAAATGGTATCAAACGGACGATCTTAAACCCATTACTACTGCACACATTATTTCGGGTAGTCAGTCAGCCCAGAGTTGCCCGTAAATGGGCGCAAATTGCTTATGCTAATGTCGATCGAGTCACAGATGAATTAATCGATTTATTTATTGCCCCAGCTCAAGAGAAAGAAGCTCCTGCTGCATTCGTGAAGATTATGCAGGGGATGACTAGTAGTAATTTTTCTCCCAATATTCGCAAGCTTCTACCCAAAATGAACATCCCGATGCTCTTGCTATGGGGTAGTGACGATCGGATGATTCCACTGGGCACTGCTGGGATCTTGTTAAAATTGAACCCGTTACTGGAACTAATCAACCTCAAAGGTGCTGGTCACTGTGCCCACGACGAGATGCCCGAACTGGTAAATGAGACGATCTGTAATTGGCTCGCTTTATTGGCTGTGCGGCAACAATCACAACTAGAGTTGGAGGTAGGCGAAAGGTTAGATCCGAATGCCCAAACTTTAGATCTAACCTCTGCGCTACCTTCCGTAACCACTGCTTAGCCGACGGTAACTTGGTCGATACTCACATCAGTGGTACCAGAAACCCCGCTGGCTAGCTCAACCATCCGATCGAGAATTTCTTGGCTGGGCACAGCACCTTTTAACACAACGCTACTACCAGTTTGAGCGACCCATAAGCCTTCGACATCAGTAACTGAAGCATCTTCATCAAAGGCAAGAGCCACGCGCTTGGCAAGCCCGCTTTGGTCGTATTCACCATTAACTCCAACTCGTTCTGGAGCTACTTCTCCACCAGTTTCAGGATCTGTAGCTTCAGGAGCTGGGGTAGGATTGACTTGAGCATTTGCTGGTTTTTCCATCCCAAATAATTTTTTGAAGAAACCCATGATTTCACTTACTCCATCTAAAAAGATAAATCCTATTTATTATGTGGGCTATTTGTCATCAACGACGAAGATGATTACAATTTTTTTAAGATTGTGACAATCTAAAATTATGAGAGAATAGGTTTTAGGCTTTAGGCTTTAGGGATTAGGCTTTAGGGCATGAGGCTTCAAGTTGGCGTTTTTAGGTTCTACACATCAGCTCCAAGCTGCTACCTACAGCCTAAAGCCTAATTACCCTACCCTCGATCCGATGAAACATACCCTATCTGTATTAGTTGAAGATGAAGCTGGCGTCCTGACTAGGATTGCTGGATTATTTGCTCGCAGGGGATTTAATATCGAGAGTCTGGCGGTCGGACCTGCTGAACAAGAAGGGAGATCGCGGGTGACAATGGTGATCGATGGCGATGACCACTCGATCGAGCAACTCACCAAACAGTTGTATAAACTAGTAAATATTCTTAAAGTATTCGATATTACTGACGTGCCTTGTGTGGAGCGAGAATTGATGCTACTCAAAGTCAATGCTAGTAGCGCGCATCGCTCGGAAATTATCGAACTTGCGAATATCTTTAGAGCGCGGGTAGTTGACGTCGCTGAAGATGCCTTGACACTGGAAGTGGTCGGCGATCCTGGTAAGATTGTCGCGATCGTCCAAGTTTTACAAAAATTTGGCATCAGAGAGATTGCGCGGACGGGAAAAGTTGCTTTGTCGAGAGAATCAAAAGTGAATACTGAGTTTTTAAAGTTATAAAATTTAGGCGAGACCCTCTAAATAGGACGATCTCCATGTACCAGAGCGATACCGCAGACTGCTAGACGATCGATCCTAATTTGGGCCTGATTAGCCCAAATCGGCATTGTCCAGTTCCCTACTGGGGGCTAATGATGCTATGATTATAAAATAAACATTAAGTTTAGATCGAGCGGTGTTTCAGTACATAATTGGTGAAATAATGCGGTCTGAGTGACATGATGGCGATCGCCAGATTTGCCGGATGCCGATCGATCCGACCTTGTTTAGCTAGCATCAACTCCATCGGTTAATTACTAGGATTTCGATCGAAATGCTACAGCTAGTTTTTAACACCTTTAGCGAGTGTAAATTATTTTGTCTGGTTCTCTCACCATTGCAGTTTTAGCTGACTCTGCGGACTTATTGCCGCTGTTGAGTCGATATTTGAGTACCGAACGTTATACCTTACTGTATTTTACCGAGCGAGCGGAGTTTCTAGACAATGTAGAACTAGCCGAGCAGGAGCTAGATTGCCTAGTATTTTATTCCGAGCAACAACTCTTACCAGTCATCAATCATCTTTACGATCGTGGCAAAGTGTTGCCAGTGGTGATTATTCATCGGTTGATTTCTCACAATTTACCAAATCCACTTCAGACAACAACGCCCCAGTTGTCAGTAACCAGTAGCTATATCTATCAGCCATCCGAGGTCATCTTGGCAGTCACAGAGCTGTCAGAGATTGCCGTGGCGATCGATAAAGCCATTGCCAAGTTCTTGAACCTCACACCCATCGTCACCGCATCCGAACACACTGAGCCACCAGCAGTAGCATTGGAGATCGCCGTCGAACCCAACTTTCTGCTCGAGCAGCAGAGTCGTCTGGCACACAAGCTCAGTGAGCGACTAGGATATCTAGCCGTCTACTATCGGCGCAGCTCCAGCCAATTTTTCCGACATCTCGACCGACAACAGAAGCAAGAGCTACTCGAACAATTAAAATCTCAATACCGATCGATTGTCCTCGACTACTTTGCTGACAGCAATCAAATCGATCTGAAAATCGATGAATTTGTCAGCTCAGTATTTTTCCGAGATCTGGCTGTTTCCGAGATTGTCAAGATTCACATGGAATTGATGGAGAAATTCTCAAACCAGCTAAAATTGGAAGGGCGTAGCGAAGAGATTTTACTAGACTACCGCCTCACGCTGATTGACATTATCGCTCATCTGTGTGAAATGTATCGTCGCTCGGTACCGCGAGAGATGTAGTAGTTATTGACATCTAGGGTTGAGTATTAGCAAGATTCTCTGTAGTAAAAGGCTACGCCAACCATAAGTAGCCAATTTTAATACTTTACCCGTGACAATTTAGAGGTTAACTTATGACTCCGTTAATGAAAACTTATGTCCTCAAGCTATATGTGGCTGGAAATACGCCCAACTCAGTGAGGGCACTCCGAACTCTAAAGAATATCTTAGAAGAAGAGTTTAAAGGCGTATATGCCCTTAAAGTAATTGATGTGCTCAAAAATCCGCAACTAGCAGAAGAGGACAAGATCTTAGCTACTCCCACACTTTCCAAGGTGCTACCGCCACCAGTTCGCAAAATTATTGGGGACTTATCCGATCGCGAGAAAGTGTTGATCGGTTTAGATCTATTATATGAAGAGCTATCCGAGCGCGAGGAAGATTTTTAGAACGTTAGATTTGAATATTTATTTCGTTTTCAGCGATGTTACCGACTTGAATTAGTTGTTTAGTTAGAAACTTTTCAAATCCCCGCAATGACCAGTACGAATCATTTAGAAGAACGAAAATTAAATCCGCTGGGTGTGCAGAAGATCCACACCATGATCGAAGGTTTTGATGATATCTCACACGGCGGATTACCTGTGGGGAGAACGACGATCCTCAGTGGCACATCGGGAACGGGCAAAACCATGTTAGCCGTTCAATTTGTCTACAATGGTATTCACTATTTTGATGAGCCTGGAATTTTTGTGACTTTTGAGGAGTCACCTGCGGACATTATTAAGAATGCTTACAGTTTTGGTTGGGATCTCCAAAAATCGATCGATGATGGCAAACTATTTATCCTCGATGCTTCACCAGATCCTGAAGGACAAGAAGTAGTCGGTAGCTTCGATCTTTCAGCATTGATCGAACGTATTCAGTATGCCTTTGTCAAATATCAAGCCAAGCGAGTCTCGATCGATTCTGTCACCGCTATTTTTCAACAATATGACGCCGCCTCAGTAGTGAGACGTGAAATCTTTCGGCTGGTAGCACGACTCAAGCAGATGGGTGCGACTACGATCATGACCACCGAGCGGGTCGAAGAATATGGCCCCGTCGCCCGCTTTGGCGTCGAAGAATTTGTGTCCGATAACGTCGCGATCGTCCGCAATGTGCTAGAAGGAGAACGTCGCCGTCGCACGATCGAAATCCTCAAACTCCGGGGAACCACTCACATGAAGGGAGAATATCCCTTCACAATCACCAACCACGGCATTAATATTTTCCCACTCGGAGCGATGCGGCTCACCCAAAAATCTTCAAATATCCGAGTGTCATCTGGTGTCAAAGCTCTCGATGAGATGTGCGGCGGTGGGTATTTTAAAGACTCAATCATCCTCGTTACTGGAGCAACAGGGACGGGTAAAACCCTGCTGGTGAGTAAATTTATCCAACAAGCCTGTTTGGCTGGCGAACGAGCGATTTTGTTCGCCTATGAAGAGTCCCGCGCACAACTATCGCGGAATGCTTCTTCGTGGGGAATTGATTTTGAAGAACTGGAAAGGCAAGGATTACTAAAAATATTATGTACTTATCCAGAATCAGCCGGATTGGAAGATCATTTGCAAACAATCAAATCTGAAATCGCCGAATTCAAACCCGATCGGATTGCGATCGATTCACTCTCTGCGCTATCGCGTGGCGTAAGTAACAACTCGTTTAGACAGTTTGTGATCGGCGTGACAGGTTACGCCAAGCAAGAAGAAATCACCGGATTTTTTACGAATACTTCCGACCAGTTTATGGGATCGAATTCTATTACTGATTCACATATTTCGACGATTACCGATACCATTTTGATGCTGCAATATGTCGAAATTCGGGGCGAAATGGCACGAGCGCTCAATGTATTTAAGATGCGGGGGTCTTGGCATGATAAGGGTATTCATGAATATACTATCAGTAAAGATGGTGCGGAAATCAAAGATTCATTTCGTAACTATGAGGGGATTATTAGTGGTTCGCCCAGTCGCATTGCTGTCGATGAAAAATACGAACTTTCGCGAATTGTCCGAGCGGTTAGTGATAAATCTGATTCATAGTTAGAAATGGGACTCAAATTTCAGTCAATCTGCGACTAGAAACAATCTCAGCCTGCCATCGTCACCGCTAATATCGATCGCACAGCATCAAAACATGCGCTTGTGGGGATCTTCAAACTTCGATACTTGCTAGCACAACAGGAGAATGACTCATGCAATATAGGTTAATCTATAGTTCGCTAGTTGCGACACTAATCGCGATCGCACCATTTCAAGTCAACCCAGCTTCCGCCCAGTTAATTCCCGAACCTTGGGTAACCGTAGGTAGTAAAGATAGTACTCTCACCTATGGCGTCGGTGTGAAAATATTCGATATTGGTGCCGAAATTGGGACTGGGTCTGGTGGCTCGACTGGAGTCGATCTCCTCAAATTCTTTAGTCTCCCCCTGGTTTCTCCTTATGTTGGCTTAGGAATTTACGGCGACAAAGGTGTTGCTTACTCTGGTGGAGTTCACTTTGTCCCACCTGGTAATACATTCTTTGGGATTGGGTATCATTCCGTCCGAGGTATCAACGGTCAAATTGGCATCAAGTTTTAGATAGTGTTAAATTAATTAGTAATCGATCGAGCTTGGTGATGTTGAGATTAACTCATTAATATCGATCGGGTAAGTTTAGTTCGCTCCTAATACCTCATAGTTAATAACTGACACTTGACATGCTCTTAAACTCTAGACAACGCCAAAAATTAGATGGTGGTAACGATCGAGAATTCTACGATGTCCCGCGATTTGTCACGCATGTAGATACAGGATTTATCGAGCGACTAACTACCCTGTATCGCGAACGACTGCTACCAAATACACGGATATTTGATATGATGAGTAGCTGGGTATCTCATCTGCCCGACGAGATAAAGTTTGAATATATTCAGGGGCATGGTTTGAATGAAAGCGAACTAGCCAAAAATCCACGCTTCGATCGTTATTTTGTCCAAAATCTCAATCAAGATCTGAAACTACCGTTAGCAGACGCCAGTTTTGACGCAGTTCTGAACACTGTATCTGTCCAATATCTGCAATATCCCGAAGCGATATTTGCCGAGATTTATCGCATTCTTAAACCTAATGGCATTGCCATTTTTAGCTTCTCAAATCGGATGTTCTACAATAAGGCTATCGCAGCTTGGCGAGATGGGAGTGAAACAGATCGTGTGGAATTAGTCAAGAGTTATTTTAATTCTGTTTCAGGATTTAGTACCCCTGAAACGATCGTTCAAGTTAGCCAAGTTCCCGAACTATTACGATGGATGGGTGCTGGTGGTGGCGATCCTTTTTATGCTGTCATCGCGCGAAAAGTTGGCTAAGGTCGAGCATAATGATGTGAATATTTGGGTTCACAACGCGATCGAAATCAGGAAATGATATTTATTAAATCAGACGTAAGAATTTTATCCAGCCTAACAAGTCTAGGGAGCTTTTTCTTTAGTAGTATTTATTTATACTTTCCAAACATCCTCTCATCGCGTCACTCAATATTGAGGCTTTACCTGAACCACCACTGAGTCGGGAGGAGCCGAGTGAAATGGCTGGCTCGGTTAGTAATAATAGCTCGATTCATTCTTCGATCGTGTCATTGGGTAGGCGGGGATTAGTCGAGCGAACTGAAACAGAAGATGGTACTATTTTTAGCCTACAATCGTTGGCGAAGCCTCTCTGGAAGAGAATCGTCGGGCAATTTACACTTGCTCAATAAATTTTGGACTGGAGATCGATCGCCGACAAAGTATTCGGGTAAGATCGATCGCAACCCGATTACTCGCGATCGAGAATTAATTACCTTGACATTACTCTCTACCATCGCCGCATCACCTCTATCGCTGAGCGATATCGCCCAGCGGGATTTACTTCAGGAACTCATTGCCGACAGGCGTTCGCCCAATACGCGGCGGACTTATACTAAGGCATTGGTGGACTTTTTCATGCAAGTCGCTCAGGCTGCTCCGACACCAGCATTAGTCGGGGAATTTTTGAAACTCGATCGCTATCAGGCGATGACGTTAGTATTGAGGTATCGGCGGATTTTAACCGATAAAGGGTTGGCTCCGTCTACGATTAATACTCGACTGGCGGCGATCAAAAGTTTGGTGGGTTATGCACGCAAAGTGGGGGAATGTCACTACGATCTGGCGGATGTGGAAGGGGTGCGGGTACAGACTTATCGGGATACTTCGGGGGTGAATCCGACGGAATATCAGGGGATGATCCAGGTATTCGATCGCGAGACAATTAAGGGTGTCAGGGATTATGCAATCTTGCGGTTATTGTGGGATAACGCACTCCGGCGGGCGGAATTATGTCAGGCGAATGTGAAGGATTTCGATCCGATCGGGTGTAAATTGTGGATTATTGGGAAGGGGAAGGTGCAGCGGGAGTCGATCGATCTCAGTCGTCAGTCGGTACAGGCGATTCAAGCGTGGTTGGAATTGCGGGGGAAATGTAAAGCCAGCGAGCCGTTATTTTGTACGCTCGATCGCGCGACGAAGGGGCATCGATTGAGTGGGAATGCCATCTATAACCTCGTCAGAGAGACGAGTGCAGCAGCGGGGATATACAAGGTGATGAGTCCCCACCGCGTGCGTCACAGTGCGATTACGGCAGCTTTGGATGCGACGAATGGGGACACCCGCCGGGTGCAGAAATTGAGCCGTCATGCGGATTTGAATACGCTCACTCGCTACGACGATAACCGTCGGCATCACCAAGGGGAAGTTACCAAGATTTTGGCGGAGTTGGTGTGAGATTTTTAATGTATTGTGGGTTGTCGGTCTACACATAAAGTGAAATATTTACCCATAAAGTGAAATATCTACCCATAAAGTGAAATTTATTTACACATAAGATGAAATAACAAGGCACCACTTGATATAATAATCGTATCTCATAATTATCCGAGATACTCTATGGTCATTTCAAGACTGACAACTAAGAATCGGCGACCAAAGCAGAATATCGGTAATTTTAGTAGTTGTAAGATGGAAACTAGTTTCCGATACAACTCTCTGTTGCAGAAGGATTTTATGTACTGGCTAGAGTTTGACACAGATGTTCTGTCTTACAATACGCCAGGAATTGCCGTAAATTACCAAAGTAACGGGAAAGAGAAAAGCCACACTCCAGATTTCCAGGTCGTTCGCCATCAGAAAAAGCAAATTATTGAAGTTAAGTCTCAGAAGACGGTTGAGAGTGAAAAGTACATTCGGTTATACCAGATGCTGTCTGGATTATATGATGAGACAGGATGGACATTTGTTGTCCTAACTGAGTCGGAAATCCGCAGGGAGCCAATCCTCGCAAATATTAAGTTGCTCTACGGATATGCGAGAGAGAGCTTCAGTATTGATGAGTATCGCAATTGTTGGGAAATTGCGGCTCTCCCTTGAAAACAGTGTAGAATGTAGCTGTTGCTACATTCTACACCGATCCTGAATATGGATTTTCACCTAAACTCTTTATTGAACTTACCGAATACCACGGTTTTCACTTGCTATAAAGAAGTTGGATTTACAGTGCTCCATCTCCAGCTAATTAATGAAGGTATTAATTG
>NZ_JBGSPA010000008.1:0-11159 GCF_041738855.1 Chamaesiphon sp.
ACCACGGGTAACTGCTGCGAGTGATGGTAGCTCGGATACGAAAGCTGGACTGCATCTGGAGGGATTTTATCAGTTCAAGGTCAGTGACAATCTCAGTATCACGCCAGGAATTATTTATCTGACGGCACCCAATCAGGATGCAAATAGTACTGGGGCGGTGATTGGTGCGTTGCGGACTACGTTTACTTTCTAACCTAGTTGCAAGTTATGGGGTAAGGCGTATCGATTTCCTCACCCCACATTTGTCGAACTGACGTTACGAGCAAAGCAAACCATGGCAAGGGAAAGGTGATAAAAAGTCCAAAATAGCTGCTGACTGCCACACTGAATCCCCAGAAGCTAATGATAGAAAGTAGTCGTTGTGCGATATGATGTCGCTGATGCGAGGATAAAGAAACCATAGAAGCCTCCAAAATTCATTGAACGATCTAATAAAATGTATATACACGTTTTGTGGAAAAATTTAACCTCAACGAATGAGCGCGGTAGTCTCAGCAAGGTGGGAAAGTAGCGCGTTCCAGCGTTGTTGTCCAAGCGTTTCCTCCACGCCATTCTGAGCTTGTTTCCACAACGGTAATGCTTTCGCTAACGCAGCTTCTCCGTTGGGTGTCAGGCTAATCACACGAGTTCGCCGATCTTGCCCGGAATCGGACTTTAACCATCCCTCTCGCTCCATCGGTTTGAGATTGCGGGTTAAGGTAGTGCGATCCATGACTAAACGCTCCGCTAGCTCGTTGATGGTTCCTGACTTTGCCATTGAGATCGCCACCAAGATGGTGAATTGAGTGATGAGTAAACCACTCGGCTTAAGGATTTCATCAAAGTGTTGCGTGACGACCCGAGAAGCTTTGCGGAGATTGAAACAGGCACACGAGGAAACCACTTGACCTAATTCAGTTGAGTTGATTGGGTTAGGATATTTTTCCATCATTTAAGTGTATATGCACTTATTTTAAATAACAAGAGGCTGAGTAAAGTTTTTGCCTCAACCGACAACCTCAAAATAACTTAGCCTCGAATACCAACAAAGTTGCAATACCTTAATTTGGGAGAGAACTTAACTAAAGTCTAGATTGTTGCATCGAGCCGATCGATTGCCGACTGATAAAAATTGAGAATCTCCCGATCTTGCAAGCTATAAAATACATGCCGTCCCTGCTTGCGAAAATTGACTAATCGGATTGCCCTGAGTGTCCTTAACTGATGGGATACAGCCGATTCATTCATCTCCAACAGCGCGGCTAAATCCCCGACGCACATTTCTTTTGCGGCGAGAACCGAAAGGATTCGCAATCGATTGGGATCGGCTAAAAAGCCCAAAAACTCTGACAGCCGCTGTGCCTTTTCCACCGTAAGCATTTCGGGGAGAATAGCATTTGCGTCATCAGAGTGAGCTAGATGGGAAGCCTCACAACAGAGATCTTCCCCATCCTCAATGTTCTCGATCGTCACTTTGGGAGATGATTGATTTGACATTTAAGCGTTGCAACCACAGCCTGTGTGTCCGCAACCTTGTCCGGCGGGATGGCCATTAGCACAAGCATCACCACAGTAATGTTTGCCGTCTTTGAGGATCGCATCTGAGAGTGAAACTACGCACAGGCAGGAGTTACAAGCACATTTCATTTGGGTAACAGTAGACATGGTGGTTTTTTTTGAGTTATCTTAATATCCTAACACATGAATAGGCATTCAGGTATTAAGATCTAAAATCGTTACAATTTTCAGTTACTGGAGGATGTTAGCGATCGCGCAGTTGGCTTTACAATGGCGATAGATAAACTAATTTTTAAAATAAGTAGATAGGCGTAATTAAATATAAGATATCGCGTAGGGTGGGCACTGCCCACCAGCTAGGTTTTACGCATAATCTATTTTATAAATAATTGCACCTACTTACTTAGACCTCTTACGTGAATCCCGAGGGAGAAGCAAGTTCAAAATTGAGAATAGCGGAAATGAGGTTAAATCTGAGACCAAAACGTTTGCGGCGATTGCGATAACGTTCAGCCAAAATCCGAAATATTTTAAGTTTGCGGTTAACGTGTTCAACTACGATCCTCAGTCGTGCTAAAGAACGGTTATGTTGACGTTCAATTGGACTTAACGTCACTCCAAGGAGGGGATTTTTTAGTGGGATTCGAGATCTTCGACGAATTTGGGGATGGCGGCGGTGAGGACTTCGTTTCCGGTAGCCGTTACGAGGACATCATCTTCGATGCGGACGCCGATCCCTTTCCAGCAGTCATCGATCGCGGGTTGTCCTTCAGCGGCTTCGATATCGGGGGAGATATAGATCCCAGGTTCGACGGTGATGATATTCCCTGGTTGGAATTGGTACCAGGTTTCAGCTCCGTGCATGTAGATCCCCGCATCGTGGACATCCAAGCCGAGCCAGTGTCCGGTACCGTGCATGTAGAAGTTTTTGTATTTGCCTTCTTCGATCAGGGTATCGACATCCCCAGTGAGAAGTCCCAGATTGACTAAGCCTTCGGTGATGATTTGGACGGAGGTATGGTGGAAGTCCTTCCAAGTTGTGCCTGGTTTGACTTGCTCGATACTCGCCATTTGGGCATCTAGTACGAGTTCGTAGATGATTTTTTGTTCCGAGGTGAATTTGCCGTTGACGGGGAAAGTGCGGGTGACATCGGAGTTGTAATAGCCGACGGAGCAGCCTGCATCGATCAGCAGTAGGTCGCCGTCTTGGAGGATACTGTTATTTTCGATATAGTGGAGGACGCAGGCATTGGAGCCAGTTGCGACGATCGAAGGATAAGCGACACCCATTGCACCGTTTTTGCGGAAGATGTATTCGATTTCGGCTTCGATTTCGTATTCATTCACACCTGGTTTGGCAATTTGGCGGGCGCGTTCGTGAGCGAGGGCGGCAATGCGGGCGGCTTCACGCATGAGATCCAGTTCGGCGGAACTTTTGATCTGTCGTAGGGGATGGAGAGTGAGGAAGGGATCTTCGATCGCGATCGGCCCCGTACCGCGTTTACCATAGGAGCGGAGGAGGCGTTGCCAATGCTTGATTACTTTATTGTTAAGTTGTTCATCGCGCCCCATGTGATAGTAGATTTTGTCCCCTTTTTCAAGATATTGGGGGAGTTTTTCATCGAGTTCGCTAATTAGGTAGGCTTCGTCTGCGCCATACTTTTCTTTAGCAGCATCGACACCGACGCGGTATCCCGTCCAGATTTCTTTTTCCCGTTCTTTGGGCTGCACGAACAGGATAAATTTGTGTTCGTCGTGGTGAGGGGCGATCACGGCGACGGCGTTGGGTTCGTTGAATCCAGTGAGATAGTAGAAGTCACTATCTTGACGATAGGTATATTCGACATCACTGTGCATGGTAGCCATCGGCGCGCTACCGACGATCGCGGTGCCATTGCCAATTTTGGACATGAACTGTTCCCGACGGTGGCGGTATTCTGCTTGCATGAACTTCTAAACTTATGCTGAGTATATTGTTATCTTAGCAATCCTAAAGCAATACCTGAAATTTAGGGTAGGGGCAATTCATGAAGCGGTTTTTTTATTCGGAGGTTCCCTCCGAATAAAAAAACCGACAAGACAACGGATCGCCATACGTGGGCTTTGCCGTAAGCGCAAGGCGCAGGCTACGCCCACGCGCAGCGTCTCCGAAGGAGAGGGTTTAGCCAGACAAGACATTGCCCTTACTTTTATTAATTGAGATATCTCAGGTCGCTAGAGCGCAGATGAATAAAGTAGCATCAAACTACCCTGAAGCCGATCTGAAATACAGCATCATTGAAATCATTATCAGAAATCCCTAAATTACTGGGTAGATCCTCAAAACCGAAGGTATTGTTGCCCAGAGAGCGCAGGTGGCTGACTCCATCAGGATTGGCACTAGTAATGCCAAAATAAGCCACTTGGTCATCAATCTTGGTAGCTGCTTGGTTGTTGGGATTCTTCGCTAAAAAGTCTGCTGGAGTTGAGTTGCCCAGATTGGCGATGACGAATGGCATATAGAATTTGCCCCCTGTCAAGAACACATTGCCAAAATTGGTAGGAGTAGTGTCATTGCTAATATTGCCGCCCGTACGGATGGTAAAGTTATCCACCCGATTGCCGATCGCCGTTCTGGCATAGGCAGCATCTCCAGGTAGCAGTTCGACGATGCCGTCGCCATTGGTATCGATCCCCCCCAAACTATCGGCTACTTCATACAACCCCACAAAGTTATCAAAGCCAGCACTAGAAGCTGTAGCTGGATTGTTGCCCAAATCGACAGCGACTCGACTCGCTCCGGTGATATCATAAGCCGCCGAATTTACCAGTCCCGCATTATTGGCATTTAGCGACACAGTGGTAGGCGCAACGATCGCCTTAGCAACAGTAGTAAGTCCCTGGTAAGTGTTCCCACCAGAGCCGATCGCGCCTAAACTTGAGGCTGCACCAGTTTGGAGGTTGATACTGTAAAGGGTAGAATTCGACACCGCAAAGGCGGCATTTGTGCCCTCAGCAGTAGAAATAATGTCGAAGCCGCTTAATGTACCAAAGTCAGTTCCCAGCGCGCCAACGGTGGTTAACGTGCCGTTATTGGGTGGATTCTGTAAGGTGAGAACATCCAGGTTGGTATCGATATCGTAGAGCTGGGTGGAGGTCGGGCTAGCGATCGCGTTGGTGTATGCTACCGCTGATACTGCTGGATTGGCACCGAAATTGGCATCGCCTGTGGCATAGGCGAGATTGCCATCGACAGTCACCGCGCCTGTATCCACATTAATGCGGAAACTTTGGTCGTCATCACCGACTAGGCGTAAGCGATCGGCGAGCGGATTGAAGTCAAAACCCGTAACGGTTGTGCCCGCAAACGGCTGACTCAGGGTGCTCACCAAGGATGCGGCACCGCTATTGGGATCGAGCGTGTACAGGTTACTAGCAGTAGTGAGTCCGTAAATCAGACCGTTGGCTGGGCGGGTATCGATGCCTAGCAGGGTTTCGCCACTGTTTAGCCCAGTTACGGCGATCGATCGCACCGCACGAGGATTGCCAGGATCGAAAGAAGCTAGAGTATTGGCGTTAGATAAAGCGAGGAATCGGGAGTTAGTCGCGATCGGATTCACAATCTTGGAGCTATTAACCGTAGCTAGCCCTCGCAACTTAGCGGGATCGGTCGATGATGAGACAATGGTGCCCGCATTAGTAGCTTGACCCGTTAATAGATCGACACCATACAAGGTTGAGTTTGACACTGCAAAAGCAGCATTCTTGCCATCACTGGTAGAAACAATATCAAAACCAGTAAGAGCATCCACATCTATGCCCAGTTTACCGATCGTGGCTAAGGTGCCGTTATTGGGCGGGTTCTGCAACACCAATGTATCGAGAGCGGCGTCGATATCGTAGAGCTGAGTGGTGGTTGTTCCGGCGAAGGAATTAGTGTATCCTGCTGCCGTAACTGTGGGATTGGTGCTGGCATTGATATCGCCTGTGGCAAAAGCCAGATTGCCATCGACAGTCACCGCGCCCGTATCCACATTAATGCGGAAATTTTGGTCGTTGTCCCCGACTAAGCGTAAGCGGTCGGCAACGGGATTAAAGTCAAACCCCGATACTGACGTTGCTGTAAACGGGGTACTCAGAGTGCTGACTTTAGTCGCAATCCCTGTATTAGGATTAATTGTATAAATCGTGTTTGCTGTCGTAATCCCATAAATCAGCCCATTTGCCGGACGCGTATCAATGCCGAGTAGGGGCGCATCGACACCCACGATCGGGATTGTGGATGTCTGACTGGGGCTACTGGGGTTGAAAGACAAGAGCTGGTTGTCATTGGTTAACCCTAGAAACTGGGAATTGACCGCAATTGGATCGATGTCTGGAGCTGGTGCGGCAATCAATCCCCTAAAGATCTGGTTAGATCCCGAACCAATATTACCCAGGTTCATTGCAGCTCCTGTGCCCAGATCGATCGAGTACAGCTTGCCATTGGCAGTAGCAAAGGCGGCATTGTTACCCAGCGAGGATGAGACAATATCAAACCCGCTTGAGGGTCCAAAATCCACACCCAGACCACCAATTGTCGCTAAAGTACCATTATTCGGCGGGTTTTGCAGGACTAAAATATCCTGTTGCGCATCGAGATCGTAAAGTTGGGTTGCGGTCGTCCCCGCGAAGGAATTAGTATAAGCGGCGGCGGTGACGATCGGGTCATCACCAGCATTGACATCGCCTGTCGCAAAAGCGAGAGTGCCATCAACAGTCACCGCGCCCGTATCGACATTAATGCGGAAATTTTGGTCGTTGTCCCCGACGAGGCGGAGGCGATCGGCGACTGGATTGAAGTCAAATCCCGATACTGATGTTGCCGTAAAAGGGGTGTCTAGAGTGCTGACTTGAGTAGCGATGCCTGTAGTGGGCGCGATCGTATAAATCTTGTTTGCCGTCGTAATCCCATAAATCAGCCCATTTGCCGGACGCGTATCGATGCCCAGCAGCGAACCGTCTATGCCTGTCACAGGGATAGAACTCACCCGAGACAGATTGTTGGAATTAAAAGATACGAGGACATTATTGTCACTGAGCGCAATAAAAGATGATGCCATGTTTATCTCTTGAATATGGTGATATTGCAGAAGATTAGTTAACAGGCAGAATCTACCTGCACCTGTTACTACGCTGGTTTGACAATTTTGGATTTAAATGCGTAAAAAGTTACGCTCGGCATCGTTATATTGCCGACGTGGTAAGATTTCAGTCACTATCAGCCAACCGACGATCGACACCAAAATGGTCGCAGACAGCACGAATGACAGGATGGTTGTCCAGGTCATGTCGGCAGTAACACTCTGCTCCCTTAGCTTACAACTTACACACGAGGATGTTCCTCTATCAAAAGGATTAGACCGAGCAGCTAGCGATCGAGTGTTGAGTAAGATCGCGAACGGCTAATCAATTTGGCGATCGACATCAATGGACAGACAATTTGCTGCTTGTTGGAATTGCCGCGATCGCTCGGTGCGGCTGGCGCGTTGTGCTGGCGTGAGCGTGGGGTAGCAGCGCAGACAACAGATGCCTGGTTCGTAGTGGGGTGAATTGATGTCGGCGGGAGAGATCGGGTTGCCACAGCCCCAGCAGAGCTGATGGGTGCCTGGTGCGAGTCCATGAGTGATGGCGACGCGCTCGTCGAAGACAAAGCATTCGCCTTCCCATTGGCTTTCGGTGGCGGGGATTTCCTCTAGATATTTGAGAATGCCGCCTTGAAGGTGGTAGACATGCTCGAAGCCCTGGGAGAGGAGGTAGGAGGTGGCTTTTTCACAACGGATACCGCCAGTACAAAACATGGCGATGTGTTTGTGGTGCTGGGGATCGAGGTGAGTGGCGACGTAGGCGGGGAATTCGTTGAAGGCATCGGTGTGAGGATCGATCGCACCTGCAAAGGTACCGATTTCGACTTCGTACTGGTTGCGAGTGTCGATGACAAGTACGTCAGGATTGGCGATCAGGGCGTTCCAGTCTTGGGGTTTGACGTAGGTGCCGACGAGATTGGCAGGATCGATCGTTGGGATGCCGAGGGTGACAATTTCGGGGCGGAGTCGGACTCTGAGCCGATCGAATGGCGGTTTGGTAGCGATCGCTTCTTTGTGTTCGAGATCGGCAAAACAGGGATCGGCGGTGAGAGCGGCGAGGATGGCATCGATACTCGAGCGAGTACCCGAGATCGTCCCATTGATCCCTTCGGCTGCCAACAAGATTGTGCCTTTAATCTGATGCTGTTGGCACAAGTTGAGCAAGGGTTGACGACGATCTGCGTAGTCAACTAAGGTGACAAATTTATAAAAAGCGGCAATAACTTGAGTCATAACAGTGGTCGATCGATCGTATTACTTACTCCGTTCCTAGTGTCAAATTAGCTAGCTAGGGTAGTGAGTGGATGGTGGATAGTGGATGGCGATTCGCTCCCGCCTTTGTTCCCCGACGGTTTAGCGGATGCGCTCCCGCCTTTATTCCCCACTGGTCGGGTCACCCGCCCAGTTGACCATGGAAGCGCACCAAGCAGCGAATCAAGACAGTGGATTGCGAGTGTCTATTGCTTGGGTAGAGGACGAGTAATCGAGATCGAGTCATTTGCGGTGTTGCTGTCAACTGTCAATTATTTAATCGATTCTCAAGCTCAATTGTCTCACGGCATACAGTTTAGATCGTTAATATCAAGGATTATATAAGCTGAGAAGTTTAATAGCAATTTATGCTTACTTCAGCCCATGAATATTATCGTGGATGGTCGTTACCAAATTATCAAACGGCTTGGCAAAGGTGGATTTGCCCATACTTATCTCGCCAAAAATCTGACCGTACCGGGAGAACCCAAATGTGTCGTCAAACAACTGCGCCCGAAGGTCGAGCATCCTCGGATGTTGCAGTTATTCAAGCTCGAAGCAGCAATCTTGTCCCGCTTCAAACACACTCAGATTCCCGAAACGGTAGATTGCTTCGAGCATCAGGGAGATTTTTTTCTGGTTCAGGATTTTGTGGCTGGAGACGATCTGAGCAAGGAATTTTCGATCGGACATCAGTGGAGCGAAGCGAAGGTAATTAGGTTTTTGCGAGAGATGCTCAAGGTATTGGGTTATGTGCATCAGCAGCAAGCGATCCATTGTGATATCAAACCTGCCAATATTATCCGGCGATGGGACAATGGTCAACTGTGTTTGATCGACTTTGGTGCAGTTCAAGATTTGGGGAGTGACTCATCGGTGACGCATACGGTAGTTGGGACTCCAGGGTATCAGGCACCAGAGCAGGCGGCTGGAGTAGCCACTTTCGGTAGTGATATTTACGCGCTGGGGATGACGGCGATCCAGTTTCTGACGGGACATTATCCGTTGCACTTACCCAAGGATGCCGAGCAGGAAGTCACATGGCGGGATCTGACGAGGATCGGCGATCGCTTGGCGACGATCTTGGTACAGATGACACGGGTGGATTATCTCGATCGCTACGATTGTACGACAGCCGTACTCGCAGATCTAGAGCAGCTACCGCTAGCAGATGATGACGATCTCCCCATCTCATCCAGTCGCTCGATCGAGACTGAGTCCAGTCATCAGCTATTGACTAGCAAAATTATGGCGATCGCGATGCTGCTAGGATTGGGTTTGGTCGCTACTGCGACGATTGTCAGTCGGGTACAATCTGCTCCCTCTACTCTGCGTGAGTCGTCAATTATCGATACTCGGGCTGAAGCGTGGTAAGGATTATAGATACTGTAGCTGGGACAAAGTAGATATCTAGGGTAGTGGGTAGTGGGTGGATGGTGGATAGTGAATGCGCTCAATAGATCGTTAGAGCTGGGCTGAAATTGGGTACGAGCGATCGATTTAGGGATCTGTAATCGCTCGTTTGCGGTAAGATCGGGCGATGTGTCGATCGCCAAATGATTTATGACTATCCCCACTCCATTACGTACCTTCTCTGTCGATGCTCTACAAGTTGAGGTGTATCGTCAGGAGGCAGATCTAGTCGCTAGCCTCGTCAGCCACACCCAATCTTACCTAAGTACAGCGATCGAGAGCCAGGGTAGTGCCAGCGCGATGCTAGCTTCTGGTGCGTCACAGGTGCAGCTACTCCAGCAGTTGACGACAGTTGGTGAGATTGATTGGGGCAAGATGACGCTATTTCATTTGGATGAGTATCTAGGAATTGGCGGGACACATCCGGCGAGTTTTCAGTTATTCATGCGCCAAACAGTAGCGCAAAAAGTCACACTGCACCAGTTTCATTATCTAGCTGGCGATACACTCGAACCGATCGCCGAATGCGATCGCTATGGGCAGTTATTATCAGCACAACCGATCGATTTATGTTTTCTGGGCATTGGTGAGACGGGACATATTGCCTTTAACGATCCCGAAGTGGCGGATTTTAGCGATCGCTATCCAGTCAAGTTGGTAAAATTGGCAGACAAGTCTCGACAACAGCAGGTAAATACCGGATTTTTCGATCGATTTGAAGCTGTCCCCCAATACGCGCTGACACTGACGCTCCCGACGATCTGTCGAGCCAAAAAGATTTGCTGTCTAGCAATGGGGGAGCGCAAAGCAGGTATTGTCAAAACAATGCTCACAGGTGCGATTTCGCCAACATGTCCAGCTTCCATCTTACGGAAGTATCCCACTGCTACACTATATTTGGATGAAGCTGCGGCTAGTGCGATCGACTTTTGATGTGGCAGCTACTTACATTCACAGCGGTTAAAACCGCAGGCAAGAAGTAAGTGGCAACTTGGGTTAAATAATGCAAATTATAAGACAAGATGTACCTGAAATTTGCACTAATTACGCTACATTGATGAGTAATACTGTTGAGTTTGAAGCTAATACTAGTTCGGTGGAGCTAAAATCGATGCGAGTTTTCCAGTCAATTGCGGTTACGGCTGCACTCTTACTAAGTCATTCCTCGGTGACAATGGCGACAGCAATTGACAATCCGATCGTCATCAGTCAAAGTAGTGTCATCGTTAACACCGATGACGATGGTGGCCAAATTCAATCTACTAGTATTAGTCTCGATCGAGCCGATCTCACTCAGCCACATCTGCTCAGAGTTCGCGGCTCGACCAACAATACTCCAATCCCAATGCAGCGAGTAGAAGTAAAAATCAATGGTAAAGTAGTCAAAACGATCGCTAATAAGTCCCTGGAATTAAATCTCGCTCCGATGATGAAAGCCGGACGTTATGAAGTCGAGATATCTGGAACTTCACCCCGACTTGATGACACTATCTCTGTGAATTTTACAGGCAAAAATACCAATGTCACCCAGCAGTTTTCAGGCACTGGCAGCATCGATCAGAAACTAGTTATCGATGTTAGGTAATTGATAGTTGATAACTGAATGTAGCAATCCTAAATCCGATCCTTTAGCCTGAGCATTGGTGCCGTAGGGCTTACGCCCAATATATCAGCCCGAGATCGGAGCGCAGATCTGGATCGGTCGAGATTCAATCCCCGACTGGCAATAGATCCGGCACTACTTTGTGCTCACCTACTAACCTGAGTTCGATGAAGTTTTGTCTCCTCAAACTCAGGCATTTCAACACTTTTAGGCTAACAGCAGAATTTTTTCAATTTTTGGCACATTAAAATCCACCATCAATATCATTAATAGTTGAAAAAACATTGATT
>NZ_JBGSPA010000013.1:0-17473 GCF_041738855.1 Chamaesiphon sp.
TTACGGAACGCCTTCGATCATGGCATCGAAGATCGCCAGACGCGTTTGGCTGCGGGCAAACCCGCCCCAGGGACGATCGTGCTAGCAGCGAGTCAACGTAATGATGAGATTGTCATTACCATCTCCGACGATGGCGGTGGAATCGACTTCGATCGCATCCGCCATCGGTTGCAACAGATGGGTTTACCCCCTGAAGAAGTAGCAAAACTGCCCGAATCCCAATTACTAGACACCATCTTTGAGCCAGGTTTTAGTACCGCGACCAATCTCACCGAACTCTCTGGACGCGGGGTTGGTATGGATATCGTCCGCACGAATATCGAACAAATTCGCGGCAATATTCGCGTCAACACCCAACCTGGAGTAGGGACGAGCTTCATTATCCGCGTCCCCTTTATCCTCTCGATCGCCAAGGTTATGCTGCTAGAACGGGCGGGTTTTGTCTTTGCCGTGTCTGTCGATAGTATCAAGCAAACCATCCGCTTTCAGCCCGATTTAGCCACCGTAGGTGGTACGAAACTTGCTTGGCAATCCCAAGAAATCCCCCTAATTGCTCTAGAGCGAGGAGTTACCTTCGGGCGCAATCATCGCCCGTTTGAATTGCCTGGAACGCCCACCATCGACCAACCGACAGTACTAATCGTCGGCGACGATCGATCGACCGCCGCCTTTCACATCGATCGATTTTGGGGCGAACGAGAAGTAACTCTGCGATCGATCGATTGCCCGATGCCACTAACGCCAGGTTTCGGTAATTCGATGATTTTAGGCGATGGCCGCGTCGTCCCCCTCGTCGATCTGATCCAGTTAGCCGAGTGGATGTCGAGCGTCATTAGCTCTGAGACAACGCTAAATTCTCTCGCAGTTGATGGCTCAAATCGTCTTGCACCAGGATCGGGACAAAAGCAACCCGATACGATTTTGGTCATCGATGACTCGATCAATGTCCGGCGTTATTTAGCAGTAATGTTAGAAAAAGAAGGCTATCAAGTCGAACAAGCTAGCGATGGTCGCGATGCAGTTGATAAACTCCTGGGCGGGTTAGTAGTTCAAGCAGCCATCTGCGATATCGAGATGCCGCGCCTAGATGGTTATGGAGTACTTGAAACCTTGCGATCGCATGAAAATTTTGAAAAGTTACCGATTTTGATGCTAACCTCACGTAACAGCGAAAAGCATCGGATGTTAGCCATGAATTTAGGTGCTTCAGCCTATTTTTCCAAACCATATACCGAACCAGAGCTATTAGGAACGCTCAGATCTCTAGTTGAAATAGCAAATCCGAACGGACGTAATTGAAAGTTGACAGCGAAAAGTGCGGGAATAGGGCTTTACCCTGTCTTGTCGCACTTAGAGCAACCGCTAGGGCGATTAGGACATCTCGACCATTACGGCAATACCCAAGGACTTCTCCAACTCGACTTTAGCCATTAGAGGAGAAAGCGATCGAGAAATTACGCAACTTTATTATGCTTCCACAACAGCTTTTTTACATTAAAATGACTATTCAACTGTAACCGATTTTGCGAGGTTACGAGGCTGATCGACGTCTAGTCCGCGCATTGCGGCAATATGATAAGACATCAATTGCATCGGAATAACTGTGAGCACGGGTGATAATAATTCATCCACATCTGGCACAGGCAAAACTTTATCAAATATCTCTGCTGCATCCTTATCACTTGCTGCAACTACTCCATACAAATGTGAATCTCGCGCTTTGGCTTCTTGGGCGTTAGAAATAGCTTTCTCGTATACTTTCCCTGGCATCGTAATCGCAATTACGGGTACCTTAGCATCGAGTAGCGCGATCGGGCCGTGTTTCATCTCGCCAGAGGGATAACCTTCGGCATGGATGTAACTGATCTCTTTGAGTTTTAGGGCACCTTCGAGAGCGATCGGGAAGTTGATGCCGCGACCGAGGAAGATGGCATCATGGGTATCGAGGAAGCTGTGGGAGAGTTCTTCGATGTATTTTTCTTGGGTTTCTAAGATGACTTCGATTTGGGAAGGGAGGACTTTTAATCCGGCGATGATTTCGGACAAGCGATCGACCGTAATTGTCCCACGACGATGGGCGAGATCGAGCGAGAGGAAGTAAAACGCCATCAATTGACCCATGAAGGTTTTGGTGGCGGCTACGCCGATTTCCATGCCTGCGTGGGTGTCGATAACGCAATCAACAATGCGAGTGATGGCACTATCTGTCCGATTGGTGACGGCGAGGAGGCGGGAGTGATATTTAGGTGCTTTATCTTGGCGGCGGGATTTTTCGATTTCGACTGCGGCGAGGGTATCAGCGGTTTCACCTGATTGGGTAATCCCAATTGTGAGGGTATTCGCGATTAGTGGTGGGGGTGAGTAGCGAAATTCGGACGCATATTGGATTGCTGTGGGAATTTGGGCGAGTTCTTCGAGCAGATATTTACCAACCATTCCAGCGTGGAGGCTGGTACCACAGGCGACAATCTGGATATTTTCGAGATCGGTATAGATGGATGCGGGGAGATTGAGTTTGAAGGGAGATTTATTACTACTAAGAGTCCAATCAAGATCGAGATAGGCTTCGAGACAAGTTCTGACGACGGCTGGCTGTTCGTAGATTTCTTTTGCCATAAAGTGGCGGAAACCCTGTTTCTCAACGGCGATCGGATTCCAACTAATACTATGCGGCTTGCGGCGCACTTTGGCACCATCGAAGGTATAGACTTCTACTCCGTCTCTGGTGAGTCTTGCCATTTCGCCATTTTCTAACGGTAGGATAGTGCGAGTATATTGGACGATCGCAGGTGTGTCGGAAGCACAAAAATATTCGCCTTCACCGATGCCGATGACTAGGGGTGCTTGTTGTCTGGCTAAAATCATTTCGTCAGGATAGTCTGCCGAAATCACCGCGATCGCAAAGGCACCAGATAATTTGTGGACGGCTTGCTGCACTGCTACCATCAAGGTATCGGCACCGTCGGCAAAGCATTGACAAATGAGGTGGGGGATGACTTCGGTATCGGTTTCCGAGCGAAATTCATGTCCTTGTTTTTTTAATTCTTCGCGCAGTTCGCGGTAGTTCTCAATAATACCGTTCTGCACTACCGCCAGCCGTCGCTGGGTATCTGTGTGCGGGTGGGCGTTGTATTCTTCGGGCTTGCCATGTGTCGCCCAGCGCGTATGTCCGATCCCGATGGGTGAGTGGCTGGTTGCTAGCTCAATTTTCTCGCGGAGGTTGTGCAGCTTGCCTTTAGCCCGAATACAGTCGAGATTGCCTTCAATGATGGTTGCTACCCCTGCGGAGTCATAACCTCTGTATTCGAGTTTTTCCAATCCTGAGACTAGAATGGATTGGGCTGGTCGATCGCCAATATAGCCAACGATTCCGCACATACAGTTTAATTCTCCCGCAACAACGATCAGAGCTTTGGTGTATTCTTGGCAGGCTCACCACTGTTGAGCTTGACACCACTTTACTACTATAATCACCCAACTAGCGATCGAATGTAACAACTAGTGCAAAGTTCGTCCAAAGTTGTGAAGATCGTCCCCACAGCCACTGCTGCATCAGATTTTTCGCGACCAGCACAACTGGAGCGTAAAGACACCCAATGGTGTCCTCAGTCTCCAGATGACTAGTTGAGACTACTACTAGTATGCTAGACCCATGCTCCGAGTAGTTTCCGCGCCTAGATAGACGCGAATACTCAGGAAGTCTGTAGGGCAAGCAGTTTCACACCGTTTGCAGCCGATACAATCTTCCGTACGTGGTGAGGAGGCAATTTGAGAAGCCTTGCAGCCATCCCAAGGTACCATCTCTAGTACATCCGTAGGACAAGCCCGAACGCACTGAGTACAGCCAATACAGGTATCATAAATTTTGACACTATGAGACATAACAATCTTGCTCCCAACGATAAAGTTTTAGTTTTGCCAAAACTTAGAATCAATGCTTAGTTTACCGCAGGCGCAGATGCTAGTTATCACAAAGGCTACATAAGTTAAAGGTTTTTAACTTTTATTAGGAGCGCAACGACCGCAAACAACGGCGGTGCTACTGGTCATGTCTCGATTGAAGAGTACACAGTCGATCGTCAAGTTCGTGGGAAGCGGAATTTAGCTCTCAATCAGCGTTAAAATAGTGTGTAGTGGTCATCATGGAGATTTAATGAGGACAGCAGCATCTTTACTTACTGAAGTAATTTTGACCCAATCGGAAGAATTAGTTGCCAAAGTCTGGTTGGATTGGACTCCACAACCAGGCAACTATCTCGATGTCGATGGCAGGACTTATTCTGTCCTAGAGCGTCGTCACCGCTATCATCTAGAGTCTGGTAGCTATAAATTAAACAAAATAGTTGTCTACGTGCAGTCTGCTACTCGCCCAGACGAACAAAGTCTCGTTGATGGTCAATGGACGATTGGTGATGCTACTTGTCAGTACAATGCTCGATCGACCTTGCTCCGCTGCGCCGTTCATCCACATGGACCGTGTGAAGGGTGTCGGTTTAGGGATTAGGTGTTAGGCTTTAGGGATTGGATGGTGGTCAGTGACTACCATCTTCAAAAGGGTGGATCTTTTCTATGAAAAATCCACCCTTCTTGTATTTAACCTAAATCCTAACACCTAATAGACGCGCCCTGAAGGACTTGAACCCTCGACATTTGGTTTTGGAGACCAACGTTCTACCAACTGAACTAAGGACGCATGAATGATTGTGGATCGATCTTCCTGACCCTGTAGATTAGTATAGTACGAAACTAAAGTTTATGGTCAGGATACTTTGGCATGAATCAAATGATTATTCCAAAGGACGATCGAACCGCTGTTTGACGCGAGTTGCTTTACCAACGCGATCGCGAAGATAAAACAGTTTTGCACGACGGACTTTACCACGACGAATTACTTTGACGCTATCGATCTTGGGTGAGTGCAACAGGAATACCCGCTCCACACCAATACCTTGAAAGACACGCCGGACAGTAATCGTTTCGTTAATGCCACCATTACGAGTAGCAATGATGATGCCTTCGTAAGGCTGAACCCGTTCTTTGTTACCTTCTTGAATTTTTACGCCCACACGGACGGTGTCGCCCACGTGAAGGGTGGGCAGATCGGATTTTAGATACTCCGCTTCGATCGAGCGAATAATTTCCTGAGCTTTCATGTGGTTTGAAAAAATTCACAGACTCTCATCATACCAGACGAACGTGAATTTGGCTAGGATATTTTTCCTGATGTCAAATTAGATATCCAGGGTAGGTGGTGGATGGTGAATCGATCGCGTCTATTTCTGGGGTGGGGGGAGTAGTTGTGGCACAACATAGGCAGATCGGGCACAAAGAAGGGCGACAACCTCTGAGTAATAGCTGAACCTCGATCGATTGCCGCCCTACTTTGTCCAATTATTTGAGCCAAACTGTTAACATATTATTTTATCCTAGCTCTGTAGATGTTATGCCTCTAGATAGTCTCTTCTCGACCCAAGGGATCATGGTGATGCTGCTAGCAGCCTATGCTGGGGCGATGTGGTTGTTTCTCTCTAGTGCCCCCAAGGTATATACGGTGATGGTGTCCGATCTCCAAGTGGCGCGGGATTTGTATGAAGGATTGTTGAATCTGCCGATCGCGCAGGTGCCACTCCACTATTACTATGATTACGAGCAGACGATCGGGACTGCGGGGATCGATCCGATGTATTTGGCTGCGCCGATGGGGAGAGCGAGTGTGCGCGGGATGAAAGGCGCGGAAGGATTATGGTATCAGCTCAAGAAGAATGCCCAACTGCATGTGATTGATGGGACTAGCCTGGGCGAGAAAAATCGTCAGCGACACGTTTGTTTCGATCGCGACTGTCTGGAGCAAATCTTGATGCGGATTCAAACCCGTGGCGTCAAGCACAAGATTCGGAATGAGAAGCCACTGAACTTTTTGGTGAAGGATTATGACGGGCGGACGATCGAAATGGCTGAGGCAGCGAATTAGGAAGTTGACAGTTGATAGTTGATGGCGAAATTGTGAGAGTGAATTTCGATCGCAATCGAAATCCCGTGTTACCCCACCCCAGAGCCAGTAGGGTGGGCACTGCCCACCAGCTAGGTTTTAGGCATAATCTAGTTGATAAATAATTGCACCTACTTAGTCGATCGAAACTTCGTTAACTGGCAATCTCCGATCGCCCAAAAAAACCAGGTAGGGCAATTCATGAATTGCCCTACCTGGTTTATGGTGATATGGTGACGATCTCCTCGCGAGATTTAGACTTCTTCTACTTCGACTGCATCGACATCTACAGCATCGACATCTAGTAAGTCCTCTTCGCCATTGGAAGCTGGGACGATCGCGACTGCCATGATGGCATCATCATCATCTAGCTTCTGGACGCGTACGCCTGTTGCCATACGGGATTGGGACGAGATGGCATCGATCGCTTGGCGGATGATAATGCCGCGATTGGTGACAATCATCATTTCCTCGTCGGAATTGACTACCCGTAGGGCGGCTAACCTGTCGCCTTTTTTGCGGAACTTGATCGCCAGTACGCCCATCCCCGCCCGATTTTGGAGCCGGAACTGAGTCACTGGTACCCGTTTGCCGAGTCCACCTGTAGTAACTACCAAGATCCACGGCCCTTCACCTGCTGGCACTGCGACATCTTCGGTCACAGTATCATCGATATCATCGACGCCAGGATCTTCACTCGCCGCCACCATCTGGGCGATGACTTGGCTGGGCAAGATATCCATGCTGATTAGCTCATCGCCCTTTTTGAGTGACATTGATTTGACACCGCGTGTAGCACGTCCCAATGGGCGGAGCTGATCGCGATCGGTTCGGAAATGGATCGTCATCCCATTGCGGGTACCGATAATCGCACTATCAGTCTCTTTAGCACGACGTACCCACCGTAAGCCGTCCCCATCTTCCAGTGAGATGGCAATCAGACCATTAGCACGGACGCTGGCAAATGCCGAGATCGCGGTCTTTTTGATGAAGCCCTTCTGAGTGAGCATGATCAGGTATTCATCATCGCTAAATTCGCTCACAGGTACCACTGAGGTGATCTTTTCCTCGCGGGGAATTGGCAACATTTGGACGATCGGAATGCCTCGGGCGGTGCGGGAAGAGACGGGGATTTGGTAGGCTTTGACTGTATATACTACCCCGCGATCGCTAAATAGCAGGATCGTATCGTGGTCGCAGCAGGTGAGGAAATGCTCGATCGCATCTTCTTCTTTCATCCCTGTCCCTTTTTTACCACGCGTAGCACGGCTTTGAGTCTCAAAGGTACTGACGGGCATCCGTTTGATATAGCCCTGCTCGGTGACGAGGATCAGGGACTTCTCATTGGCGATGAGGTCGGTATCTTCTAAGTCTCCCTCGTTATGCTCGATCAGGGTGCGACGAGGGGTAGCAAAAGTGGTCTTAATTTCGGCGATTTCAGTCTGGATGATGTCTAGAATCCGTTCCCGCCGCGCGAGAATATCTTTGAGATCGGTAATCTTGATTGTCAGCTCTTCATGCTCTAAGCGGATTTTGTCAGCTTCTAGAGCTGTCAGCCGCCGTAGCTGCATTTGCAGGATGGCATCGGATTGAAAATCAGACAGTTCAAATCTTTCGATCATCTCCTGTTTGGCTGTGGCTGAGTCCGCCGCACCCCGAATCAAGCGAATTACGGCATCGAGGTTGGCTAGTGCAATTAATAAACCGCCCAACAGGTGATCGCGCTCTTCAGCTTTGCGTAGCTCGTAACGAGTCCGACGCGTAATTGATTCGATCCGAAAATCGAGGAAGACAGTGAGGAATTTTTTGAGCGTCAGGAGCTGGGGTTCGCCATTTACCAACGCCAGCATGTTGCAACCAAAGTTGGTTTGGATGGGCGTTTGTTTGTAAAGATTATTTAAAACTACGCGGGGGTAGGCGTCTCGCTTGAGTTCGATCACGATCCGCATCCCATCGCGATCGCTTTCATCTCGAATGTCGGAGATCCCCTCTAGTTTGTGGTCGTTAACCATTTCGGCGATCCGTTCGATCAGCGCAGCCTTATTTGTCTGGAAGGGCAATTCTGTAATAATAATCGCTTCGCGATCGGGTCGTCCTTTATATTCTAATGTTTCAATATTGGCAACCCCGCGCATGACGATCGATCCGCGTCCAGTCGCGTAAGCTTCCTTGATCGGTGATGTGCCGAGGATCTGCGCGCCCGTAGGAAAATCAGGACCAGGAATATATTGCATCAATTCCATATCCGTAATCTCAGGATTGTGGATCAACGCCACCACCCCATCGATCAATTCGCCCAAGTTGTGCGGTGGGATATTTGTCGCCATCCCGACGGCAATCCCCGACGAACCATTGAGTAATAGCTGCGGAATCCTCGCTGGTAATACAGTTGGTTCCTGTTGCGAACCGTCAAAGTTATCGGCAAAGTCTACCGTTTCCGCTTCGATGTCCCGCAACACCGCATCCATCGTCAATGCTTGCAGGCGACACTCGGTATACCGCATCGCCGCTGGTGGATCGTTATCGACCGAACCAAAGTTACCATGTCCGTTGATCAACGGATTTCGCATCGAAAAATCTTGAGCCATCCGCACCAGCGCGTCATACACGGCTGTATCACCGTGAGGATGGTATTTACCCAGCACTTCCCCGACTACCCGCGCGCACTTTCTGAACGGCCGATCTGCTGTCAAACCCAATTCGTGCATCGCATACAGGATGCGGCGGTGGACTGGTTTCAAGCCGTCTCTGGCATCGGGAAGTGCCCGCCCTACGATTACGCTCATCGCGTATTCCAGGTAAGAGCGCGACATCTCAAGTCGTAGATCTGTAGGGACGATTCGCTCTTGGGAAGTTGTCATGAATTGCTCCGTTTGGCTTGCTGATTGTACCTAGTGGCTAGTTCAATTTTATCACATTTAGGGGGGTACGTGTACGCTAGCGATCGTGGCTACAGGGCTTGCTGGATGATGGATGGGACGATCGCCAGACAACTCATCAATTGAGTGAGATAATAAATTGGCGAGATTGCTGGATAAGATAAAGCCTTGGGAATATTTTCCGCCGATAGTAGCGCGATCGGTTCGGTATCCCTCAATAAATAATCCTTGTTATAATAGATATCGATCCAAACTTCGATCGACCTTCAGGTTGTCAACTTGCCATCCGATCTGGCACTCTTCCACTCACAGATCGGGCGACACTCATCCACCGTAGCGGCAACGTCCGATCGGCATAAGGTAATCGGTGATACATAAATAAAGTTTGAATCCTGCTACAAGCTATAGGTCGAGATCGACAATAGCATTGATATCTGAGCCAATACTCAGCAGCCGATTCGCCCTTACCGACGCTATTTGTACCGAGCGGAGTCGAACCACACCACAGCTCAATCGAGCAAGATATTATCTACATCTACCGATCGTCTCCCCGCACTACATAACTATGAACCACACAGATCATCATTGGCGTATGGAAAATTCCACCACTTCGACTGCTGCTAACCAGGAACCATATCTAGGCCCTCGCTGGTTGGTAGAAGAACGAGATGCTTGTGGAGTGGGGTTTATTGCTTGTCCAGCGGGAGAAACTAGTCATCAGCTGATCGCGCAAACGCTGGCAGCTTTGACTTGTATGGAGCATCGCGGTGGTTGTAGTGCAGATCGGGATTCTGGTGATGGTGCGGGGATTTTGACACAGATTCCGTGGGCATTATTCGATCTGGAGCAGGTAACTGTAGATCGATCCCAGTTGGCTGTAGGGATGATTTTCTTGCCTCAAGATCTAACAAAACGGGCTGTTGCCAAGAGCATTGTTGCGGATGTCATCGCTCAGGAACAGTGTCAATTAATCGGTTGGCGCGAGGTGCCAGTTAAGCCAGAGACTTTAGGTACTCAAGCGCGGGAAAATCAGCCCCATATCGAGCAGCTAGTTCTGGCTGGCAATACCACAGGGGATGAACTAGAGCGTCAGCTGTACATGGTGCGCCGGAAGATCGTCAAGGTGATGCAAGCAGAAGGTACTATCAAGCCTGGAGATGATTTTTATATCTGCTCGTTGTCGAGTCGGACGATCGTCTACAAAGGGATGGTACGATCGGCGGTATTGGGTGAGTTTTATAGTGACTTAACTAACCCTGAGTTTACGGCAGCGTTTGCGGTGTATCACCGACGGTTTAGTACCAATACCTTGCCCAAATGGCCATTGGCGCAACCAATGCGGATGTTGGGGCACAATGGCGAGATTAATACGCTATTAGGCAATATTAATGGGATGACGGCGCGGGAAAGCGATCTCAATCATCCGCTGTGGAACGAGCGGTTGCGCGAGTTACAGCCGATTTTGAATCTGGATAATAGCGATTCGGGGACATTAGATAATGTCTTGGAATTACTAGTGCGCTCGGGGCGCAGTCCGATCGAAGGGCTGACAATCATGGTACCAGAAGCGTACAAAAATCAGCCGGATTTAGATAATTATCCCGAAATTACCGACTTTTACGAATACTATTCGGGATTGCAAGAAGCTTGGGATGGCCCCGCGTTGATCTCGTTTAGCGATGGTAAAGTAGTGGGCGCAACGCTCGATCGCAATGGTTTGCGTCCGGCGCGGTATTGTATTACCAAGGATGGTTATCTCTATGTTGGCTCCGAAGCTGGAGTTGTCGATTTACCTGTGGAGGAAATCATCGAAAAAGGTCGCCTCGGCCCTGGTGAGACGATCGTTGTAGACTTAGAAACTAAGGAAATTCTCCACAACTGGGAAGTTAAACAGCGGATCGCCCAAGCGCATCCTTATGGTGCATGGTTGAAAGAGCATCGCCAAACCCTCGTTACTCAACCATTTGAAGCTAGCTGTCGGATCGAATCGGCGAACTTGCTCAAGCAGCAGACGGCATTTGGTTACACCGAAGAAGATGTCGCGATGATCGTCAATGATATGGCAGAAAATGGCAAAGAGCCGACTTTCTGCATGGGCGACGATATTCCCCTCGCCGTATTATCCGAAAAAGCGCATCCTTTATACGACTACTTTAAACAACGCTTCGCGCAGGTAACTAACCCCGCGATCGATCCATTGCGCGAAAAATTAGTGATGTCGCTCGATGTCAGCCTGGGTAAAAAAGGCAATTTGCTCGAGGCCAAACCCGAACATGCGGGGATGTTGAAGTTAACTAGTCCCCTCTTAAATGAGGCGGAATTAGAAGTAATTAAAGCATCCTCATTGGGAACCGAATTTATCTCCACACTTTATCCCGTTAATGATGGCGTAGGGGGATTGAAACTCGCGATCGATAAATTGTGTACCGCTGCCCTCGAAGCTGTCAAAACAGGTAAACAAATCATCATCCTCAGCGATTGGACGAATGATGGTTTAAATGACGAAATTACCTACGTTCCCCCGTTGGTAGCTGTCGGCGCAGTTCACCATTTTCTGACCGCTCAAGGTTTACGTGCGCGGGTATCTCTGGTTGTCGATACCGCACAATGTTGGAGTACCCACCATTTCGCCTGTCTGATTGGCTTCGGTGCATCTGCTATTTGTCCATATCTTGCTTGGGAATCCGTTCGCAGTTGGTGGTGTGGTTCCAAAACTCAAGCCGCAATTGGACGGGGCGAACTGGATATTACTATTGATAAAGCGCAGGCTAACTATCGGAAAGCGATCGAAGATGGCTTGCTCAAAATCCTCTCAAAAATGGGCATCTCCCTATTATCATCCTACCAAGGAGCGCAGATCTTTGAAGCGATCGGCATCGGGCGCGAAGTCCTCGATGTTGCCTTCAAAGGCACAACTTCCCGCATCGGCGGCTTAACGATGGCAGATGTGGCGCAGGAAACCATGACTTTCCACCACAAAGCCTTCCCCAAAGAGCTGAAGAAACTCGAAAACCTCGGCTTCTTCAACTACCGCCCCAGTGGTGAGTACCACATGAATAGCCCCCAACTGGCTAAAGCTCTCCACAAAGCGGTAGATGCTTACTCCACGCAGGATGGTTACGACCACTATGAGACCTATAAAAAATATCTCCAGGATCGCCCCTTAACGGCTCTGCGCGACCTGTTAGACTTCAAATCCGATCGTAACTCCATTTCTCTCGATGAAGTCGAGCCTGTGACTGATATCGTCAAGCGTTTCTGTACGGGCGGCATGTCCCTCGGCGCACTCTCCCGCGAAGCCCATGAAGTCCTAGCGATCGCCATGAATCGGATCGGCGCGAAATCCAATAGCGGCGAAGGCGGCGAAGATCCCGTGCGTTATAAAACGATCGATGATGCCGTCGAAGGTAAATCCGCGATCCTCCCCCACCTCAAAGGCTTGCGAAATGGCGACATTGCTAAAAGCGCGATCGTCCAAATCGCATCGGGACGATTTGGTGTCACCCCGCAATTCCTGATGAACGGCAAACAAATCGAGATCAAACTCGCCCAGGGAGCCAAGCCAGGTGAAGGCGGACAATTGCCAGGGCCAAAAGTCAGCCAATACATCGCCATGCTCCGCCGCTCGAAACCAGGCGTGATGCTGATTTCACCCCCACCCCACCATGATATCTACTCGATCGAAGATCTAGAGCAACTAATCCACGATCTCCACCAAATCAACCCCAAAGCCGCCGTCTCCGTCAAACTAGTCGCCGAAATCGGTATTGGCACGATCGCCGCCGGAGTCGCCAAAGCCAACGCCGACATCATCCAAATCTCTGGACACGACGGCGGTACGGGAGCATCCCCCCTCTCCAGCATCAAACACGCAGGCAGCCCCTGGGAACTAGGTTTGAGCGAGGTTCACAGCGTCCTGATGAATAATAACTTGCGCGATCGAGTCCTCCTCCGCGTTGATGGTGGCTTAAAATCAGGTTGGGACATCATCATCGCCGCCCTGATGGGAGCCGAAGAATACGGCTTCGGATCGATCGCGATGATTGCCGAAGGCTGTATCATGGCACGAGTCTGTCACACCAACAAATGTCCCGTCGGAGTAGCCTCCCAGCGCGAAGATCTCCGCGCTCGGTTCCCAGGCATCCCCGAACAAGTCGTCAACTTCTTCCTGTTCATCGCCGAAGAAGTCCGCAGCATCTTGGCGCGGCTCGGCTACAAGTCGCTCAACGACTTAATTGGACGTGCGGATCTCTTTACCCTCCGCCCCGAAGCGAAGCTAACTAAAGTCGCCGCAATTAATCTCGACTGTTTGACTCAATTGCCAGATACTAAACTCGATCGATCCTTCCTAATCCACGGCAACATCCATACCAATGGTGCCGTTTTGGATGATGAAATTCTAGCAGATGTAGATATTCGGCACGCGATCGACAATCAAGGCATCGCCACCAAATCCTATAACGTCGTGAATACCGACAGATCGATCGGTGCCCGTATTTCCGGCGCAATTGCCCTCAAATACGGCGACAGCGCATTTGAAGGACAACTCACCCTCAACTTCCAGGGAGCAGCCGGACAAAGCTTCGGCGCATTCAACCATGAAGGAGTCAGCCTGATCCTCACAGGCGAAAGCAACGACTACGTAGGCAAAGGCATCAACGGCGGCGAAATCGTGATCAAACCCTACACAGGCACCATCTTCGACACCAGCCGCAACGTAATTATCGGCAACACCTGCCTCTACGGAGCCACAGGCGGCTACCTCTATGCCAACGGACGCGCAGGCGAACGCTTTGCCGTCCGCAACTCTCGCGCCACCGCCGTAGTCGAAGGCACAGGCGACCACTGTTGCGAATACATGACAGGCGGAGTAGTAGTAGTCCTGGGACAAGTCGGACGCAACGTCGGCGCAGGGATGACAGGCGGTTTGGGTTATTTCCTCGATGAAGATGACACATTCATCGCCAAAATCAATCCTGAAATCGTCAAATGGCAACGGGTACAAACAGCCGCAGGCGAGCAGCAATTGAAGGATCTCATTGCGGCGCATGGTGCGAAAACGGGGAGTCAGAAGGCACAGGAAATCTTGAGTCGGTGGGCGGAGTATCTGCCTAAGTTCTGGCAGTTAGTTCCTCCTTCGGAGGCGGAAACACCAGAAGCCAGTGCGAAGCAGGCTGTGAGTGCTTAATCGCCCTTAACAAGGGTAACTTATAATAAGGGGACTCCATTGGGGGTCTCTTTTTTATTTATTGTTGAGCGATTCTCTCTAGCTACAATTTCCTTTTAATCTATTGACTATGAATAACTCATCCTTTGAAAATTTGCTAGATATATTTTCGAGAGCAGGGAAATATCCCGAACTAGTGGCAGAGTTTCATCTTCTTAACTCAGAAAATAAAAAGACAAGGCAAGAAGCCGAAGAAGAACTTTTCAGACGAAGTTATCACCAGGGCGATATAGGTGTAGTAGCACCGTTCGTCATACCATTCTTTATAGATCGCTTAGATCGGGAGATGAATTTAAGAATTTTAGAATCTTTGTTGATAGAATTAGGTTGTTTGGCAAGTGGCTCTTCACGCAATATAAATCTAGAGAATTGCGAAGAGGAATATACGGAAGAAGAGAAAATACAAATAACAGAGGCACTAGCCTTATTTGCAGAAACTCAAAGTGCGCTTTCCGATGGAGTAGCCCGATATTTTTATTTACTTAATCATGATTCAGTATTTATTAGAAATAGTACCATCTATCTTTTGATGTATTGTCAATTTCAATTAGAAAATATTGTTCAGATATTCTACTCAACCTTTCAGCTAGAAAATCATGAGGATATTAAGTCTTTAATTGTATTTGGGTTGGTGATTTTAAGCGATAGAAACTGTCTGGAGATAGATACTGTTTTCCTGAGCGACATCCTAATTTCTTCAGCAACAGATTCAGTTAAGCTATCAGCAGCTATTGCCTTAGCACATGTTGAAGAAGAAAATATTAGCGGAATAGCATTCGCTCGATTACTAGAGCTAAGTAAGAAAGATGGTCTGTGGGAACATATTCGAGTTCACGAATCTGCATTACCTTTCCATATATTACATTTTGTCGATCGACTGAATGATGAGCAAACATTTCAGCTAGTTGAGGCAATGATGCAAGGATGGGGTTTAGATGATTCTGTAGACGATCTAATATTACTCGTTTTCAAATGTGATGATGACGATGATTTCTGGCAAGAAAGAGAGATTGATAGCATATCGAAGTTACAGTTATCTTTCCTCCAGAAAGTAGCTTCAACCGACAATGTTTCCTATAGCAGCACTCTTGGTAATCTTTTGATGACATTTGGACTAAGAGGTGATGATGAACAAAACAGAGAAAAACTAATAGAATTATTGAATAGATAATTAAAATTATGAATTCGGATTAACAGTATGAATTCAACAGATGATTTTGACGAACTGGATTATCCAACCTGGCTTTACCGAGAGCTAGTTGAAGATTATCTCCCTTGGGAACAAGGCATGAAAATAAACTTTACAGAATTCAATAAAAAATATACTCTACATGATTCTGGTTGGATTGGGGTATTTTTTAATGTTGCTTACGAACAAACCGCAACTTTAGCGATTCGGTGGGATGCTGTATGGCTGCCTGATGAGATCGCAAAAAGTACCTCTATCGTGAGTGATTGGCCATATTTGTTTATTCAATTGAAAAATATCAAGCAGTTCAGCACAAGTAATTATGACGATATTGGGAGTTTACCTAGATCGATCTTTGGTTGTGAAATTGAAGAAATAGATGGAAAGAAGTTTTTAGCAATCGATGATGTATTTGGAGGACAAATCAACATCATTTATCAAGGAGAAGAAACTTTTTTAGCAATGGAGAAGGATAAGCGTGTATTGTCGATTTGAGTTCGAGACTATACTTGAGATCTATCCTAAACAAGAATCTGGTACATTGAGTTGTCGATCAATCGAGTTTATAATGGGACACACCCGATCGAAACACAAGTTAAAATAGATACAAGTATTCAGAGGTAGAAAGATGAGTCCTCAATTGCAACAAGTACTAATCGAGATCGATCGATTGTCATCAACAGAACAGATTCAAGTCATCGAATATATTAATACCAGACAACGAAGCTCATTATTAGAAACTATTACAAACCTTCGATCGCAACAAGAATCATTCAAGACACCAGAAGAAATCGATGCTGAAATTCTTGAAGAAAAAGCAACATGGACAAATTGAATATACCGCAGGGTAGTAGAGTATATCTCGACTCATCAATGCTCTCTCCTACTGAAGCTGCTATACCAATGAGTAAACTAACAGATTATAGAAATCATAAATCGCGATAAACTTCGCGTCTATGTCTGACATGATAAATTAAGATCCGGCAGGTATCTACATCGACCTCATACACAATTCGGTAATCACCAACCCTAATTCGATATAGTCGGTCGCTCCCTTTCAACTTAATAGACTGAGGTGGAAAAGGATCTTTAGCTAATTCTTCAATCCTTGGTAAAATCCGGCTGGCATTATCTGGCGACAGCTTCCGAAAATCCTTGCGTACTGATGGCTGAAATTCGATTTCATAAGATTCCATCTTCTTTTAACCATTCTTGCATATTTGCTAGGCTGACTGGCTGTTCGGTACGACGTTCGGCAACAATAGCGAGATCGTGGAGATCTTCTAACATTTGTTCGTATTGTTCGATCGATAATATGATGGCAGTCTTATTTCCTTCGGCATCAATGATGTACTGTTCTTTTACGGGTGTACTCATATTGACTATGACGATCGAATCGATCGGTTTATGCTGTATTTATATTATGCTCGATCGAAGCGATCTCATATCAATTGTGACTAAAATAAAATTAGACCAGATGAACGATCCCTAAACTGATTTCTATACCTAGCTTGGAACATAGCTTATAATAGTAGAATCGAGATTCGAGCGTAGTATCGACAGAATAACGGAGATATTGACAGACGGAAGCAGCCTTTTCCCCCGAACTAGAGCTTTCGCAAGAGAAAGACACCCACAAGCAAGAAATACAAGAGAAAGAGATCGAGACTATCCTTGCCCAGATTGGACTCAGCGATCTTCACATTCAAGCAGATCAGGCAGAGACCGATCGATTGAAAGTAGATACAAGAAAGATGATTGCCAACTTAACATCACTCATCAAATAGAGATCGATCCTAGACAATAATTTGGTGCTTTGAGTTGTCGATCGATCTCAAAGTATTGCAGTAGGTAAATCGAGTAGACTAAGAGAATAGATTATTGCATCATGGAGACAATAATATGACATTAGCTGAAGTACTTCCTAGGGCGCGGCAACTCTCCGCTGCCGAAAAACTCAAACTAATTCGGATTCTCGCAGAAGACTTAGACACCACCGAGGATATTTCACCACTAGAACCATTCAAAACATACGATCTGCCTACACCCGGCTCTCTCGTAGTTACGGTTATAATTTAAACTTATTAAAGTAAGCGGAGCGAATGCGGAGATTACTTTAATAAGCAAGCTAACAGCTTTTCTCTCATGAGACTAAAACTTTTAAATCCATAACTTTGACGTAGAATCAA
>NZ_JBGSPA010000068.1:0-28485 GCF_041738855.1 Chamaesiphon sp.
TGAGGTAAACAAGATCGGCGCGTGCATTGCCTGTTCGATAGCGGTTTGAAGGAACAGATCTCGACCCTTTCGGGTGCCCTCAAATACATTAATCGTCATTGGTTGGCGATAGGTATTTTCGATTAGTTCGATCCGGCTAAACGAGCGGAGATCCCGAATTGCGGCGATAGTTCGGTCGTTTAGAGCAGCATCTAGAACCACGACTGAGTAAGCGTTAGCGATACAGGCTTGGAGCTGGTCTATATGTTCGCGGCGACGGTTGCCAACGCCTTTTAACTTGGTGGTGAGTATGTCGTTAATCACACTTACAGTTTCATCTAGCACCACGATTGCATTCTCAAACCGATCGGGCGTGAGTTTCCCAATCGAGTGATGACACAGCAATAAATGATCCTGACTGAATGCCATGATTGGATCTTCATCGATCAGTAGTACAGCTAATTCTCCCACCTCATTTAAGCGCACCAGGAACGACCGCAGTAATCCGTTTCGATATCCAAGTACAATCAGCCGTAAGCCGAGCGATTTCGCTTTCTTGGCTAAATGCTCCACTAGCTGATAAGTTTTCCCCGTTCCCATGCCAGCTAGTAAACCAATCAGTGTCCCCTCTTTTAATGCGTCATCTAAAATCCCATTAGGTAGCTTGGGCTTATTAATCACCTGAGTAGGCGTGAAAGCCAGTCCGCGTCGATATCGTTCGATTAACTTAATTTTCTGGTCGCGTTCGACCCATTCGGCATAAGTGAGTGAATCATCGATAATCTGGTTAACTCGGTCGGATCCGTGGTTTGCGGCTACGTCATCGATTCCTTTCCCCTCTGCCGTTTGCCACTGGGCTACAAAAGGTTTACCACCCGCTCGTTTAATTGCTTGGCTAAGTTTGTGAGTTCCTGCCCTTACGTTCCGCACAGCTTTGGGATTATTTTCACCATCTTTGTCGAAAGCGATGGAGATCTCTCGACCCTTTACTAGTGCTGCCAGCATGGTATCTTTGAGATCTCCATTAAGATCAACGCCGCATCTACAACCGTAAAGAGCAACCGCCGGAATGCCAGCCGAGATCTGACTCAAAGCCCCATACCCGCCCTCAGTAATTACAATCCGAATTTTCTTGTGCTTTAAAATCCACGTCCAGAAATCTTCGTCGTCCCCAGGGGGCTTGACTCCATATTTTGCGGCAATCAGTTCGACGGTAAATCGAGGGACTGGTGGGTAATAAACAACATCTCCGTTACCTTTCGGAACTATATAAGCTCCCGTCCGCTTACCGTTGTCGTTACCTGCGCCAAATACTTTAACCTGCCAGATCTTTCTGTAAGCATCAACAAAGCCTAATCCGGTGCGGTTCTTAGTGCTATGACCAAATCTGGTATATGTCCATCCCAGCGCGTCACACAGAGGGGTAGAAACGACTTCGCTAGCCGATCCCTCCCCTGCGTACTCTAATTCTGGGAGGAAAATAGTTGCGTTTTGTCCTACCGATAGGTCAATTGCTCTGGTTTGAAATTCGTTGAGGTGTGTTGCGTTGGTCATCTGAGTTTTTCTTCCTCTCAGACTCCCTCTTCCGAAACCAGAACCCTATTTACAATGTAGTCACTAACTACACTCTAGGTAGGGAAAATATACGCTGTTTGGCTTGTTAACTAGTGTGCCAAAAATGGGTATACTGTAGAGACTTGAGCTTCTAAAACAAGTCTTTTTCTGGTTTCTTCAGAGAAAATCTGAGTATTAATTGGATACAACAAGCCCTTTTCGTCTTACACGATTGGGGTTTTGTTACGTGGATATGGTTATTGTCCCCTATTTTGGACAAAGAATTGCTACTAGATTAGAGATTTTTATCGCGCGGCATCAAAAAATCTACAAGATTTTGCTGGTTGACCAGAAAAATGACATTTTCCGTCGCCACTCGGAGTACTTTGCCCTCTTTTTTTTTAAGCTTACCGAAGTCTACAAACATTGCAGGATCGTTGTTTGGGTCGATTTCGGTCTTACCAGTAAGGATAATCGCTTTGATCACTGGTCGCTTCTGCTCCGCTTTATTTTTCCCGATGATCTCATTCTTCTGTTTTTTGAGTGTGAGTACCGCTTGATTTAACCTTGTACCAACGCTAATCAACTCACCCCACTTTTGTGACCTGGGCTTACCTTTTTTTGTGCGGCTGTTTATAAAAAAATTCTGACGGTCTTCTCGCCACTTAATTCGCGAAGTTCCTTTCGATCTCGACTCGAAAGCAAAAAACATCCCATCGCTTGTCCTCACAAGCAGCTCAATTTCTCCTGCATCAGTCTTGACTTTTGGAGTGATAGTTATTTCACCAGGATAATCTCTGAGCAGCATTTCAACAATCAGAGCTAATCTTTCAAAGGAAACAGTGATTCCCAAGGCTTTAAGAGATGCTGCGGCTCCACCAATTGCTAAGGGTGGGTTAAAGAAGGCGGCTCCTGCTCCACCTACTCCGATAAGCTTTGATATGTTGCTCCAAAGTTCTTGTTTATTTTTGAGATATTCTAATCCTTTAGAATTTTGTAAGCATTTTGATTCTGCATTCTGGTATAAGTCATCGGCAGATAATTTTGATAAAATTGAATTGATATTCATAATTCGTCAAGTACATTAAGTTAATATACTTTTAAACTTTAAATAGTATTAATCGCGATTCAGTCGCTCGATAATCGCATCGGTTTTGTTCTCGATCGTGTTGAGCTTCCGCAAGATCGTCGGGCGATCGCTGTCGATCGAATCCAACATATTAACCAGCCCTTCAGAAATACGTTCTAACTTCTCCATTCTTGCTTGATGTTCGGCTTTCTCTTCATCGCGCTTTAGCTCATCACTCAGAGCCTTGTCTTGCATAGCCTGAATGCCACGAGCAATTGATTGGGTTAAATTTTGTGTTTCTCTGAGTGTAGCTTGCATTTCCCGCTGGGAAATAACAACCGACTGCATTATTAACTGCATTTCATCAAAGGTCATTACTTATAATTCTCCATCTCTTTTTAACTTTTCAATCTTCCTCAATTCTATCTGATTTCGGCTAATATTTCCTGAATGAGTTGATTGCATTTAGTCCAATCTCTACTTGACTTTGATGCTACTTGATATCGTTCGATGATTGTTGTCAGTTGTGCTATTTGATTGCAACCGCTATTATCGGGTAGAGTTGATTCTAAATTGCCAGAGCGGAACCGCTCGACTATCTCCTCGACCTGCTCCTTGACATCGATAGGGATGCGGATGGTCATCGTTTGATATGGGGCTTTGTGACCCCTACCGCCAACGGGTTTAGACATATCATTAAACTTGTGACTGGTTTATATTTACGATTATAGCAAACTAGTGACAGGTTTAACAGCTATTGAATTAAACCTGTCACTAGTTATGTCTTTAACTAGTGACAGGTTTAATGTGAAGATTGACAAACCTGTTACTAGTTATGGTGAGTATGTTGTAACAGGTTTATTGCTCATCGTTTTGCCACAATCTATCGATATATTCTTCGATATCTTTGCGCTTGAATCTATATGCTTTACCCATGATTTTTGTCGGCAGGTTGCCAGCGTCGATTGCTGCTTTAAGTATTTCTCGACTCAATCCGGTGAGGGCTTGAGCTTCGGGCATCGTCAATAGCAATTTATCGGCAATCGGGACGTGAGGCTTAGATTCGAGCGTCGCTCGGCGGTCTAGTGCGTCGATCAGTCGCTCGATGGGATTTGTCAGCCGCATCAATACCCCGACAATGCCCGACATCTCCCCGCGTTCCGTGTCGGTCACTGTCGGGGTTAAGGCTGCATCGCTTACTGTGGGCTTAATCGTGGGGGTTTGCAGTTCGGCTTTGAGTCGGTCGAGGTCGTCTGGATCGTAGGTGGCAATCGGTCGGGTCTTGGCTCCCTCATACTTGACCTGTAATTTACCATCTTTGCTATAGCGTTCGAGGGTGCGGGTACTGATGCCCAGATAGGCGGCGGCTTCTTCTTTATTCATCGGAGTTTATCGACAGTGGGTGACACACTATCCCGACATGTCGGGATACTCTATATTAACCTTTGAATGTGAGTATCCCGACACTGGGTGACAGCAAGTGTCGGGCACTGTCGGGATAGCTAAACTATCTAAGATTAATTTAGATTGCCAGAGTGCGATCCTCGCCATTGGGTCATGATACCCACTAAAAATCACCGTACTTGCGGCGAGGATGCGCGGCGGCAATCAGCCCCGATCGCGTGTGCCAGTTAATCCCGATTGCAGCCAATTACAGCCGAAATCAATGTAACCGAACCAAGAGTACGATCTTGAAATTGCCCTAAGCTTTACTGGTTAACGATTAGATCGATCGAGCATGTAATACTGCTCATTCTCACATGCTTGGGATATTGTCTTGTTTACAATACAATGAAATTGCTATAGATTTCAATTAATTAGGTTTTTTGTCACAGGGGTTTAATACAAAAAACCCAATTTAGTATTTGAATTAGAAAGTAAAAATCGATGACTTACAACAACTTCACCATCGAAACTGTCAAGGATCGGTTTGCGCTAAATCTTTTGGCAGATTCATTCTGCGAATCTTTGCCGAGTGCAGATCCCCAACCAGAATTCTTGACGATATTTAAACAGTGGTTTCGATTGGCGGAAACAGCCCAATCTGCTAAAGCTAAATCCGAACTTTTGGTTAGTCCGATTTTAGCTGAGGTAGTGCAATTAACTCAAAAGCGAGTTCAGCTATTTTCTGGTGAAGAGTTGAATGTAGATCTAGATTGTGGTCTAGATGGAGTTGTCGATTTCTTGCTGAGTAAATCGACAACTCCATATCTAATCGAAGCTCCGCTCGTAATGCTGGTAGAAGCAGACAAGGAAGGATTAGATCTAGGCTGGGGGCAGTGTGTCGCCGAGATGATTGCTGCGACTAAGTTCAATACTAGTAGAGGTAACGAAATCTCGGTTATCTATGGCAGTGTAACCAGCGGTAGGTTGTGGCAGTTTCTCAAGCTCGAAGGCAAAGAGGTCATCATCGATCCTCACCAATATTATGTCACTCCAGTCGAGCGGATTTTAGGTATTCTGAAGTGGATGGTGGATGAATCTGGCTAACTAATCGCTCGTCTGATGTTACGGAGTATTCGCTCAACCCCATCGAGCGGATTCTCGGTATTTTGAAGTGGACGATTACCTCTCGGCGCGGCTGTGCCTCCGGCAGGCTACGCCAACGCCAACGATAGCCGGAATTAAACAGGGTTGAAGGTAAAAGATACATTAAAGATCGCTGTGTCGATCTATTTATAACAATAGGGAAAAAGCTCTTTATGTTTGAACGTTTTACAGTAGAAGCTTTTAAAGTAATTATGATAAGTCAGGAAGAATCACGCCGATTGGGACATAACTTTGTGGGTACCGAACAAATCCTCTTAGGATCGATCGGTCAAGGAACTGGCATCGCAGCTAAGGTTTTAAAATCGATGGGAGTTAATTTAGAGGATGCCAGAATTGAAGTTGAAAAAATTGTCGGACGCGGTTCGGGAGTTGTTGCGATCGAAATTCCGTTCACACCACCAGCAAAACGCGCTCTAGAGTTCGCTCAAGCACAATCTAAGCAACTGGGGCATGACTATATTAGTACCGAACATCTCCTACTCGGAGTAATTAGCGAAAGTGAAAATAAGGCGGTGAGAGTGCTGGAGACTCTGGGCGTAGACTTAACCACAGTTCGACCGCAGGTGATGGGGATGCTGGGCGAAGAACCGAGCGAAGTTAATAGTGCATCGCCATCTATTCCAATGACAGTCCAGCAGATGGAGATGTTGTTACTTTTAAGAGCGATCGAGATGAAGGCAATTAAAATCGATCTGGCTGTTAGCGATCTCAAAGATGATATTGTAGCTTTGCGCCGTAAAATATATCCCATTCAGTAATCGCTCGTTCCTGAGGCGTGAGTAACAACGGAATCAAAAACCAAGTTAAGGAAAGCTTTTTACCTGGAATTTTGGTGTTGAACCCGACTCAAGAAGTTACTTCTGCCAACATCTCATATCGCTGACTCTCATCCCACTCATTAGATCGTACCCTCCACGATCTGAACAGTAGTAAGTTTGCCCATCGATTTTGGTTATTCTGGCATTTTTGGGAACTGTTTCTAGGCTTGTCATAAAAGCCTTTAGTTTTGCTGGCGTGTTGATTTCTCGATAATTGTCGGGTAATTCACTACGTTTGCGCCCTTTAAAGATTCCTAGATCGTCTGGTTGTGCTTGGACGATCGCGGCAAGCGATAGAGTTATAGCGAGCGTTAATACCCAAAATTTTTTCATTTTTGCTGTTTGATAAAATGGTTGGAACTGGTGTTTTGACATGGGTTTCGTTGCGTGAAATTTACTCAATTAGTTAATTTAATGGGATCGCTTGCCCCTCTCAATCGCTCAGTTTGAGCGATCGAGGATAGTCGAACGATCTAACGCTCTTCGTTCAAATAAATAACCCTGGAGATAGTTTAAAGAACTTGCCCAAGCTCTTCGCCTGTTCCTTGCTGATCGTCCGGTGTCCATTAACAACTTCAGACACGACACCGCTACTCCCAATGATGCCAATTAGATCGACATTGCGAGTACCACTAACAGTCATAATGTGACGCAGCAACTCGTTCGGCGTGGATTTTTCCCAATCGTCCAAATTGTGGTGAATTGATTCATAGTCCTCAATCAGTTTGACTACCAACATTAATAGGGCGGTATCCTCTGCCGTGCGAGTGAGTCGTTTGTGCATTAACATCTGAGCCGCAGCTAGAAACCGATCGTATTCGTCCTCAGTCTCGATTACCTTGGGGATGATGTCGGCTGTATCGATTAGTTCTAGGTATTTTTTCTTATCAATAGTAGTCGTCATTTTTCCAATTATCCTTGTCGTATTCAGTGTGAGTTAGAAAATATTTGTAGTAGATTAGCTGTGCTTCATAGTCGATCGATACTATCAAGCGATACTTATTCCCCTTGATGTTGAAAACCGTGAAGTTACCCACCGCCTCAGCATCTCTATAGATGGTCTGAACATCGATTAAGCTTTGCCAAGATGCACCCTTAACAATGTCATTCCAGTCATTAATCTGTTTGTGAACGTCGGGGTAGGGTGCCGCATCTTGGCGGAGGTTGCGAATAGTGATTAGGTGCATAGTCCGCGATTCCTTTTTTCTATACTCTCATATAGAGAGCATAGATGTCAAGTAGAGGTCGCGACTAGTTCTCGACTGGGGAAAGATAGTAATCGAGCGATTCATTAGGCATTTATTTAGCGATTGAGGATAAATCGCCATAGTCGGACGAGGAGCGGAGCGGCAATGCAAGTTGATGGAGTAAAATATGATTGTCATGCTACCGATTCATATCATTCAAAAACTCAAACAGCAGTTGATTTTCGCTGTTGGAGACAGAAGTAAGCTGTAATGGTTCAGAGTTATCTAGACCAATCATAATCGTTCTCGATTTCACGATCTGGATCGGAAAAATTAACGTTGGGTGATGGATTGCTAAAGTCCATATTGGGATCGAGTTCTCGCTCTAGCTGTTGTATTCGTTCTAGTTCGATCTGCCGTTCGAGCTGCTGTTGCTGCCGCTCCAATTCCTGTTGTAACTCGCTCTGGCGTTGCTGTTCTCGCTCTTTGTCCTCTGACCGCTGCTGTTCTAAGTCCGTTAATACAATAGCAATCGCTCCTCCTAAACCGCGCTCGTACTGGTTGATAGTATTGGATAAACCGATTAACTGCGACTGGGCTTCATCACTACTAACATTGATAACCATTGCCAGTTTGTCTTGATATTCAACCTCGATCTGCTCCTCTAGAATCCGTACCCGATAATTACCAGCCCGATAATCATCCGCCCCCAGCTCCTGGGCTGCTGCCAGGATTGATTCAACCAATCGACGGTCGGTTGCTTGTTGAAGGGTATGCTCCCACTTTTTGGTTACTGGTTCTGTTGCTGGGGTAGATCCCACCACCTGTTTAGGCATAGATTTCAAGCGTTCTTGATATCGAGCGTTCGCTCGCTTTGCTGCTGCCTGATACTCTGGAGTTTGTTTGAGGTCTGGATATTCAGCCGCGACGTAAATCAGGTCAGCATCAAGACGCTCTTGCGCTTGGTCGTATTTATTTGAAGGAGCAACTTCGCTCTCGGTAGTTACTATGGGAATTATGGGGATTTCTGGGTGAGTAAATACCGGAGCGGCAGTTACTAGATTTTCCTCCTCGCTTATTACGGGCAGGTTCTCCAGCCACTCTCGATCTACCTCTAGCCGCTCTCCTTTAACAGCAGACTTCAAATTAGCCAGATCTCGTGCTGGGTCGAACTTAATTCCCCGCTGTTGCAATGCCGGAAAACTAGCACCTACCAGATCCGACCCCCGCACGACCACATCACCGCTGCGATAACTAATCCCCTGCACCCTACCCGTTCTAGTGATCCTGGCGATCGGATCGATTTCTAACGCTTGCAGCCGCCCACAAAACTGGGTCATCGAGGTCGCTCCCTTTGCAGCCAGGTCGATCTTAGATTGGATCTCAGCGTGAGTCCGCTCGATCGCATCAGGTTGTACGCCACTAGCCTTCAATCTCTCGACGCGGCGATCGTGCTTAGTCGCCGCCAATTTATCCCGATTTTTGTCCCAGCTCGATATTACAGGCGTTAGATTATGCTCGCGTTCTAACTCACGTAAAACAGTTTGCGATCGTTGCCAGTCTAGCCAGCCATCTACCCGTAACCCGTTGACCGCCACGACATTAGCAACAATGTGCATGTGATCGTGGGCGTGGTCATGGTCTGTCCGGTCGTGACTTACTATTAGATACTGGCTATTGCCGTAACCCATCCGCTCCATGTAATCCATTGCCAGCAAACTTTTAGTGTCATCGCTGACTATGCCGTCAGACTCCGCAAAGCTAAGGCTAAAGTGCTTTACAGGCACCTTGACCCTACTATTAAATCTGGCGACTAGCTCAAATTCGCGTGTTAATTCGGTCGCGGTTTGACCCACCATATTACCCCCAATAATTCGCCCTGGGACTTGCTTGTTCTGTCGCAGCACGTAGTCACACACCCCACCGAAAGACTTACCCCGCTTAATTTTCCCGATCATGCAGCTTAATTAGTTGTGAGTGACAAGTAGTAACAATTACTTGGGTCTGCTTGTGGACTGTGGCTAATGCTGCTACTCCACTAACAATCTCTGGGGCAACTTGTTGTTGGGAGTGTAATAGTTTTACCAGTTGGTTGAAGTTAATCCCTTGGCGATTTAATTCAATCTGTAATTTAACTAATTCTTGGAGCGTATCCTGATTTACCTTGGGGATTACTATCTGTTTTATTTCACCCTTACCCAACATTTTTCGGACATACTCGCTTTCATCCAGTCTCAATTTTTCAGCGTTACCCCTAAGAGTCGATCGCTCCGCATCGGTCAATCGGATCGTCACTCTATTCGATCTCTTGTCAACTTCTTGCATGTAGTTATATTTGTAACTTTTGAAACTAATTAGTTTCAAATTATTACGGAATTTTTGGTAATTCTAGGGTTTGGGGGCATGGGGGATACCCCCATCAAGCCTATCATGGTAGACCTTTAGGTCTGCCATGATATTAGCTTGCTTCCCTTACTATAACCTCAGACTAAGCCCTCTGATTGTGACTGAGATCGAGAGACTTATATTATTGGCAGTTTAAGTATTTTTATTAATAGCTAAAATAGCTGAAACTTTTGCTAAATAACAATCTCAAAATAGAAAATTTTTAATTTACTAGCTAAAAATATTGATAACTAGAAGTTAAGAAATTAGCCCGTTAGCCATAACCTGACATGGTAATTACCATGCAATTACCATGCAATTACCATGTCAGGTCGAGCCATAACCTTCGGAGTTTCGCTATTGTACCCGTCAATTACCAGAGAATAAGCATAGTTTAGACAGGTAATTACCATGCAAAAACTGGGTAGATCGAGTATAGCTAAATGCTATCAATATGATACATAGTAAAGCTGCTAATGTTTTAAAATTACATTAGCAAACTGTAGACGTAGTATGCTGCCATAAGTATAGTGATATCTAGAGGACAGATAAAGTTGAGTAGAGATACATGGTTAAAAAAAGATCGGTTATTGACTTCAGACCGGATAAAGATAATCCGAGACATTTGATGCTTCATAAGTACCTGAGTGGTTTAGATTCAGGGATATCGGGAGGAATTATGGCGGCAATAGATAACGAGTACTTAGCGATTTCCACAGTCACTGCTGGAGAAAGTTTGCATGATATTAAAATTGCCTGCCTTACCGATATCGCCAAGCATGAAGCTCACATCAAGATTACCCAGGGAATTTTGGAGGCAATTAAATCTCAACTGGCTCAAGGAGATTGCTTGACACCTACGCCAGATTCCAATATCAGCTTTGATGCTGATGATGAAGGAGATGACGATGAAGATGACGATGATTGTCGGATTCCCTCCGTCGATATACAATTCAAATCGGAGCGCAACTGATGGAAGTATACTTGACCGTAGATCTGGGAAGTAGTTTAATAAAGGTCTTGTACGGCAACGATCCCAGCAAGCCACCGAGTTATCTAGCAATCGAGCCAGAAATCATTGAGGTTCCGGTAGTCAAATACTTAGATGAGTATCGACGCGATCGCTTCAATGGCAATTCTGAAGATTATGCCTTCATTGAAAGTTCCGGTAAATATTACGCTGTGGGAATGCTGGCGAAGAAGAAGTTTCGCTCGACGACTAACCTTGCACTCCTTAAATCCAACTATGCCGTCGGGCGGATTTTAGCGGCTGTCTGGGTAGCGATCGAGAAATTGGGCGGAGGAAAAAAGGCTAAGTTATTTCTGGCATGTCTATTACCGCCTGGGGAATTAGAGGATAAGCACTTACTCGATCGCACACTCACCGCCGCACTTAACTCCTTCGATAGTCCCAGCGGTAGGTTAGCCGTTAAGCTCAAGTATTTCAACTGCGTCCCAGAAGGCGGGGGCTTATCGATGCACTATCAAAAACGTTACCCCGAATGTCGAGATCGAGTTTTGGGCGTAGTGATGATGGGGCATCGGAATTTGAGTGCTTACACGGTCGATCGGGGAGTACCAGACACCTACAAAACTTCAGATCTGGGCTTTGTGTCGATGGTTAGGGAAATTCAGAGCAACACTTCAGGATATAGTGAGTACGATATCACTCGATCGGTTGCTCGATACCTGATCGCCGAAGTTAACGAGTCTGCTTCAAATCCAACATATCTCCACGATTTACTGCTAAAGACTAGACAAGCAGATCGACAACAAGAACTGACTCGGTTAGTTGAAGCCGTCGAGTCAGCAAAAAAAATGTACTGGGCTTCAATTTCCCAGTGGCTCAATACCCAGTTATCTGAAGTAACCGATATCCTGATTGGGGGTGGGACTTGTCGGATGTTCCTCAAAGAGTTCCGAGGCTATACTTGGAATCTTCCGAAGATTGTGGGTAAGCCTGAATCGAGATCGTTTCTCAATGCTGGGTTGGTTTATCCTGAAGGTACTTTGGTTCCCTCAGAATTACGCGATCGCTATGCTGATGCTCAATGTTTGTGGGAGTCGGGGTTGATGCCTGTGGTGCGGGAGGAGCGGGGACGCAAGCAGGTACAAATCTGACATCCTGCCGCTCTACTTGCTGTTGCCATTAAATTGCGATTGTAATTGGTAGGGTGTGGATTTTTACCGCCCTACTAATTCCTCTTAATCTGTCGAATTTTGGTCTAGGTTAGTGTTTCCCCCTATCTACTAAGATTACGCACAGTCACCTCAAAATCATCACAAAGCTTGTTTACCAGATCTTCAGTTTCCTTGAAGAAATAATCGCCAACTGTCTTACGATGCAAGACTTTATACTTGCGATAAATTTTGCCAAAATCATCATAGATCTCATCTTCCGAGATATAAGAATTAATTTTGACGATTAAGCGTTTACCTTCATCTGAATCTCGTGCATAGGCAAAGAAGTCACTAATTTTTGCTTCAAACTCACGAATCCGTTCTCCTTTAACGTCTTCTTGCTCGTTACGGGCTTCCAGGATGGCAAGGATATCAAATTGATAAACTCGATCGCCTTCTCCGGCTGTGGCTACTTTTGTCTCTCGCTTTTTCTTTGGTTCTGGCTCTTGGGTGTTCACTTCAATAATGCCGATTTGATTATCGAAATAAACTTCGATCGCATCTTTGATATCATCAGTCCGATTTAGCCTGTTGTAAATGGCATTAAACAATCGTAAAAATTCTAGCCAACTAGATTCGCTGTACTTTTGCTCTAGGTTGATCACATACTCAATCCGGTTGAGAATCGTAAAATATTGAGCGGCTTTAGCCTTAGTATCGGCTGTCCGCTGGGGATTGGCATTAATATATTTTTCGATGCTACTTTCTAGATCGAGATAATTCTCTGGATCGGTAAACTTGACATTAGCTTGGTAACTTCTCAGGAAAACATCGAAAAACTGGGTGTACAGATCGGATTTTTTCAGCTCCGTAAACAGAATTTCTAATACTCGTCGATCGCTAAATGGATCGAAGTCGCTGACAACAACATCCGAAAAATGCTCGAAAGCATCCTTGATATTTTGGACGTTGACGTTGTTATAGGAAAAATCAACTATTTTACAATCATTTTTATACTTGGCAGTTCGATCGACTCGTGAGATCGCTTGAATCGCCGCAATGCCTCTAATTTCTTTATCTAAAAATAGAGTGTGCAGTCTTTTCTCATCAAATCCCGTTTGCAGTTTGGCGACGACGATAATTAAGCCATTCTTCTTGAGTGCAAAGTTTTCTAAAACTTTCTCTTCGCTGAGTCCATCATTTAGCCCTGTAGAGTTCTGTTTGTCTTGATTGCTGGAGTAGACAACATGGATCGGCGCATCGGTGTATTTAGCATATTTAGGCTGTTTGACTAGTTCGTTGAACTGCTTAGTGACAGCTTGTTTGTAGGCGATTGCCGCGTTAATCGAATACACCGCTAACATGGCTTTGCCAGTGCCGCGAATTTGCCGATAGACATCTTTCACCAGTAAATCGGCAATGTACGCAGAGATCGCCTGAATGCGGTCGGGATGCTCGTAGATATCTTTTTTATCGATATCCTTATATTCGGGTGTCTCAAAGCCCTCCAGGACGTTGCTGGGGATGTCAAATAGCATCTTGGAGGCAACTGGGACGATATTTTTGAGAGGATTGAGAATAAAGCCGTCTTTAATGGCTTCATTCATCGTGTAGGAGTCGAAAGGTACCCACAGTTTTTCGCCTTCGGCATAACCGCTGAATTCACCAAAACGAGCGAGGGTGTGGTCGTCGGGAGTTGCGGTGAAGCCCACGATTAGGTTCTTCTTAGTGCGGGTTTGGTTATATTGGGTTTGGCTATCGAAGGGGGTTTGAAGTTCGTCAAAGATATTGACCATTTCTTCATGTTGATCGCCACTATTGGAGCGGTGGATCTCGTCGATCAAAAAGACGATCCGCAGTTGGGCGAGTTGTTCGAGGGTGTCTTTGTCGAGCATTTCCCGCACTGCACCGAATTTCTGGAGATTGACGATGACAAGGCGGGTATCTGACTGAAGCGCAGCTTGGAAGGTTGATTTGTTGTGTGCCTCGATGTACATCTTGTTATCGATGTTCATGTTCAGCATTTTAGAGTCGATTTGGCTGCGGAGTTGGAGCCGATCGACCACAATCATGATTTTGTCATAGACATATCGACCGTTACGGCGCAAATCTTTGAGTTGTAATGCTGTCCAGCCAATGATATTAGATTTACCAAAGCCAGCGGCATATTGAAGCAGGAGGGAATAGACGTTCTTGTTATTAGCGTAAGCTTTACGCTTTTCAATCAGTTCGGCGCGTTTGGCAGCAGAGACATTGGCTAGCTGGCGTTCGAGCAGATGAATGAAATAGTCATCTTCACTTTCATGCTCTAAAAATTCATCGATTCTCGCCAGAATCTTATCGGTACCAAACTTTTGCTTAGGACGGGGGGAAATTAGATGTCCCAATTCGTTTTTGAGTTCTTTCTTACCATTGACAACACTGATATCTCGCTCGATAAAATTGTAGTAGAGGATTTCTTTCTCAATAAAGCTTTTACCGTAATGGTAAGTAAATAATTCTTTGAGCTTATCTTTTTTATCAGCGTTGGGATTTAGCAGCGGATAGGGTTTGAAGACTTTGGTAACTTTCTTCTCATAGTCTTCTCGATCGAATCTCCCTTCGCGACAGGTGGTGAGGATATCGTCAAAGAAGTCAGATATCGTCCGAATGATATAAGTTTCGCCGATATCGGTACTGGTAATGTGGATCGCTTTTTCAAATATTTTGAGGAAATCTTTACGATAAGAGTCTTTCTCTTTATCGCTGAGTTGAGAGTTCCGATCGAATACTTCATAGTAAACTTTTACCGCTTCAAAGTAGTCTTTGATAACCTTACCCCGTCCATTCTTGGAGGCAGTTTGGTTGGAGTTAGATTTTAGTTCGCTATAGCCGAGGTAAATACCGTTAACGAAGAGGCTGATATCGGGACGAAAAGAGAAGATTTGTTTGGTTTGGTACTTATATTTATATGGCAGTTCTTGAACGATAGAGAAGATATTTTGCTCGAATAAGCTGCTGTCATAGATTGCACTATCATCGGTATAAAACAGATGCAGTTTGATACCTTGGAGCGTAACAGATTTATTGGCATTGATGAACAGTGCCATGTTGCGGCTACTGGCGATCCGCTCTTGAATCAGTTCGATCAGATCCTTTAACAGTTCGTGGGCGTTACCACTATATTTTTTGAGGAGGATCTCATAGGGCTTGTGATTGAGCTTGGTGGTGGCAATGAAGGTATGGAGATCTTCTTCGATAATTAGGGAATCATGACTGATGGTGTTAGCTTTGACTTCTTGATAACCTAAATTGTCCCGAAAGAAGGGAACGAGGAATTTATCTTGTAAGTGCAGTTCGCTCATAAATTAGACTACCTTAATTTTACCTGTGACGACATCATTGATTAGGGTTTTACGGAGTTCTTTGAGTTTTCCAATTTGGGTATTGATGGTTTGAATAACTCGATCGATTTGGGCAGTTTTAGTGTCGAGGTAATCGGCGATGGCTTGTTGTTCTGAGAGAGGAGGACAACCGTACAAAAATCTATCAAAGACATTTTGATATAAGTGCTGGATTGTGGAGCCACCTTTTGTCAATTCAATATAGTCTTTAAAAGAAGAAGAATTAAGTAGCCAATACATAAATTTGTTCGTATATTTATCTTTTTTAGGGCGAGTTACAAAAACACCACTGTTTAAAGTTGTTTTCAAAGGAAGATCCTGTACCAGGGCAATTTTTCCAATAGTTCCATCTTTTGTTATTAATAAATCCTGTTCTTTCAGTTTAATATATTTGTCTTGCTCATAACGTTCTTGAGATACAAAGTAGCAATTCAACCAATTGATTGAGCCATTCAATAAATCAGTTCCAGTAATGCAATAGAACTCTCCTCTATCTAAAAAGTCTGCACTCCTAAGCCCTTGCCATCCGATTCTTCCTTTGACATATGTGTAGTCTTTTATCCGAAGTATTTCCCAATGCTCAGGCACATTCCCGATCCACTCAATACCGCTATCTTTCATCGATACAGATCTATCTAATCCCCGCATCACAGTTTCGTTAATGAGAGACTGTTTGAGGTTGCCGTACTGTTCTGCTTTCTGGGTGAGTAGATCGATTTTGCGATCGATCTGTGCAGTTTTAGTATCGAGGTAATGTGCGATCGCTTTTTGTTCTGGGAGTGAAGGGAGAACAACCCACAACCTTTTGATTGCTTCTTGATTAATATTTGGATCTTTTCTGGCACTATCAGCAAAAATCTCCCAATGAGGTCTAAAAAATTGGGTGTAGTACCATAGATACTCCGAATTGAATTGTTTATGATTAGGAAATATTGCACAAACAGATTGATTAATAGTAACTTCTACTTCTAATAGAGAATTTTTACCAATTGTGCCCATTCCTCCGTACATTGCCAATAAGATACTTTTAGGCTGGATGAAAGATAAACTATTTTGTTCTATTGCTAAGGTGGTTACTTTGAATTCTGATGAATATAGCCTGTTATTATTGAGATCTGTTGTTCTTACCCAAAAGTGAATACCATTTTCATAATATTCATCAGTACCACTTTTAGGTGTAGTTCCTGATTTAGTCTTGGTTAGACTTTTGATTCTCAACAAATTCCAATGCTCAGGCACATTCCCTAACCACTCAAACCCGCTATCTTTATAAACTGGATAATGACTAATTGACAATCGACGATCTTTCATTTTCGATTCTTTTTTAGAGATTAATAATTAAGTCTTCAAGCTCTTTTAATTCATCATCTAGAGCTGCAATTTCGCCTAATATCTCGGCTACATCCCGTAACTGTTCCGGTTTATAAAACACTTTATTAAAATTAAGTTCTACCCCCATCACATTCTCTAAATACTCAAATGGCTTGGTAATATACTTCGCCATAAATGTGTCAATTGCCGCCTTGTTTTTGACCTCATCCCGATGAAAGGGAATAATCTCATAATCCTTCTGATAATCTGGTGTTAGCTCCACCGTAATTTCAATTCGTTCCGGTTGGGTTTTCGTTTTCTTTTTCAGCGTTGTTTTAACTACGATCTTGCCGCATCCCAACTCTTCCCGTTTACCGAGTGCTTCTTTAATCAGTGTTTCTCGATCGGTATCAAACCAATACATCGCTTTATCCGTCGTCACTACCAATGGCTGCTCTTTATAGTCCAACGAATCCACAAACGGTTTAATATCCTGCTCGTATGCTGCTGCTAACGAACCAAACCGTTCTGAATCATAGGCTGTAATCGTAAATTCCGTTAGCGTCCGTTCCCCGTTCTCCAGCTTCAATGGCGATAACTTCAGACTGGCTTTATCTTCCTTGAGATGACTGACAAAACTTTTACCCTGCTCATCTACATTCGTGAGCATAATTCCCTGCTTGTTAAAGTAGAAAAACTCTTTCTCAAACACCCGCGCATAGTCATTATCGACAAACTGCGCTAGAGTCTCGACGATTTCTAGACGGCTGACAGGATCGATCTCCTTACGCTTCGCTCCTTTACTCTTCTTCAGCGGCTTAAACTTTTCACTGGCATTAATCAACATCACCCGATCTTTACGTTCGACAGGTTTGCGCTGATTCAACACCCATAGATAGGTATAGATACCCGTGTTAAAAAACTCGTCCGTTGGTAACTGGATTACCGCTTCCAGGATATCTCGATCCAACATCCATTTCCGAATATTACTCTCCGCCGAACCCGCATCACCGCTAAACAGTGCCGAACCATTGTGAACGACTACGCCCATCCCGTTCGGATTCAGCTTCGAGATCAAATGCTGCATAAACAACAACTGACCATCAGAGATGGATGGGAGGTGCTGAAACCGCTGGGTTTTATCATTCCTGATATCTTTCTCGTAACCCTTCCAACTCACACCATAGGGCGGATTAGCGATGACTACATCAAACTCGTCATTGTAGAATTTGTCATCCGTGAGCGTATTGCCATGCTCGATCTTAGAATCGAGCCGAAACCGACTCTCAATCTTTGCCAGGGCGTAAAGAGGATCGTTCCAGTCTTGTCCGAAGGTTTGGGTCAATCGTTCGGATCGCTCATGAATCCGGTCTTCGACCCCAAACAGCAAGTTACCCCCGCCACAGCTACAGTCATAGATTTTCAATAGCCGATTTGAGTCTTCAATCTTCGCCGCAATGATTTCCGCAATCAGTCCGATTACATCATCAGGTGTGTACTGTTCGCCTGCCGTCTCTGCCGAAATATCCGCCCAGCGGCGTTTGATATGCTCTTCTAGGGTAGTAATTTCCGAGTTATTGAAGGGTTTGAGGTCGATGCTGCTCCATTCCTTCGTATAGCCCAATAGCACCTTCTTCGCCTTGAGCTTGGTAATTACCCCTTTGATGTCCAGATACTTCTCGCCCTCAGTGGCATCCACTCCCAAGAGGTACCTTGTTTCGCTATCGAAGCCATGCAGGTAGGCTTCAAAATCAATATCGAAGGATTTATCATTCTGACAAATATCCTTGAGGGTCTGATTCTGCTCGAAAATATAACTGTTGTAACCTTGCCCCTTATCCTGAATTAACTCGATTAATTCTTGCTGCTCGATCCCGCTCCATGCCTCCTCACCAAATTCTGCTTTGAGTTCATCCAACATCCTCACTAAGCGGCTTTCAATCATCACCAGGGCAAAAAATGGCATCATATATGACGGCCATTCCGATTCTTTGATGCCAGAACCGCGCAGCAGATCGGCAGTCGCCCAGATAGTTGACTCGTATTGAAGGATATTGCTCGTTGACATTTAGCAGTATTTAGCTCGAATTTGGGATCGGTTAACACCATTGTGGCAGTGCAAACGCACGATCCACAAGAGCTAGTGCCGAAGCCTTCAAGTTTTATGCAGGGTTTTTTGCTTATTTGCACATTAACTGGATAGCAACATCGCGATGATTATGGTTTTAAGTACTTAGTGTTGCAGGTCGCTACAGCTAATTGTAGTTATTCGCATTAGCAATCTTCTTCAATTTTGGTTTCTGATTTGTTTTTACATTAGTAAACTTATTAACTTCACTACTATCAAATCTCTTAATCAATTTACTAATTATCTCAGAATCGTCAGTCTTAATGCCCATCTCTCTTTCAGTAGGAGCTAAAGATGTCATAAAGTTGTGACTGCCGAACATCGCAAATTTTTGGTCGCAGATTATAATTTTTTCATGAGTACCTAATAGTGTAAGTTTTAATAATTTAGGATACTTTTCTTGTAAATCTTTTAATAACTTAATACCTGAATACTTCCATTCTTCATCTGGTTTTAATTCACGTATTTTTAATAAATATTCCTTTGTTGTTGATGAATATTCACGTATTATGTCTTGCGAATATCCCCATTTTATGTCAATAAGTACACCTTTAACTAGAGCATCTTCCATGGCAGCTTCAACTTCAGAGTTAATTGAGCTAGTTGATATCCAAGGACAAACTAAGATTAATCTTTGCTGTGAAACTTTCAAAGCATCCATAAATACCTGACGACTTGCCAATCTATCTATAACTAAATCATATGAATAAGTTTGTGATAGTAATTGCTTGATTATTTTAAATTGCTCGTCTAGAGATTTATCAATTCTTACCTGGACAAAATCTTCGGTGTGTTTCAGAAACTCTGAAATAACAGGAGATCCACTCTCAAGAATTTCATTGATTGCATTCTCAATACTTCCATCTGACAAACAAGTATTTATTAAGCTAACTAGTTTACTTTGAATTTCCGATTCAAAGTTTTGCTTTAATGATTTAAGATCCAAACTAATTCTATCAACTGATTGGCATATTTCTTCATTACTAGCATACAAGGCTCCAATTTCATCCCGATATTCTTTTCCCACTAAGACTAAATCATGATTGACCTTCTCAATTTTTTGTCGATTATATTCAGTTTTTTTAAGTAAGTCTCTGGAATCAATAGTGGTCTTAGAAGGAGCTAACTTATTAACAGAGCCTTCAATTATTTTAAACTTATCCAAGACAAAAATATTGTGGTCGTTAAAAGATTGTTCTAAAGTTTCAATCCGCTCATTTGCTCTCGATAACCCTTTTTGAAGGTCTAGTGACTTTAGGAAAAGTAATGCTATGAAAGGAGCGGCTATAAAAACTAGATTTTTAGTTACAACAACTACAATAACTGCTACGATTAAAGACCCAACAGCAGCATACTTTCTTCTGCTCATACTTTTTAAAAAATTTATCAACTTATCGCACCCTTAATTTTTAATCTCTGTATCCCTAGTATTCCCTAGCAACCCCTAAAATTCGCTCATTTCCTCCTCGCTCGATCCCTATAAAATATAGCCGATTATCACAACCGAAATAGAGATCGGGATACTCATCATTGTTGGCGTTGTATTATTGACTTGAAGATTGCAATATTTTTATTGTTTCTAGTGTTCTATTTACATGCTTGAAGTTGCTTTTGACAAGTTTATTCAGTACCCAAGAACAGCAACCTATTAGCCCTTGTAGTATTGCACAAAGAGATGGTAGTACAACTTGATGAATACATGCACCATAAACAAATGCTACCACAAGAAACCAAGTACATTTCTCAAAATCACGCTCGATTGAATCAAGATTACCTATTGAGACTATAGCTTTAGATCTTCTTAATTCAAACTCTTGAGTAATAACATTGAAATCTTCGTCTAATAACTGAATTTTAGCATTATTTAACTTCTTTTTTATTTTTTGAGCTGCTTTACTAGGACTTTTAATATTTTTAGTGCAGGTATCAATTATTTTAATTATTTTTTGCTGGTTAGTCATAGTTTGCTCGAATGTAGTTATTACTATAAATACCCAGTTTTAATCCTCAACTAAACATTTCATCTAAATTAGTAGAACATCGCTTCTTAAAATAGGTCATTTGTATTCTAAACCGCTCGATACCATAAATTTAGTCGGAAGTCAGAGATGCTGAGTGTTGGTAGCGGAGCGTCACGTTCATCAGATCGCGCACGTCGATTAGAAATCGATGTACTGACTACTCCCCTTATCGGGACTGATGTGCAGGTATTTCTCGGTCGTAGTCACCGAAGCATGACCGAGAGATTGCTGCAACAGCCGCAGATTACACCCCGCCTCTAAGCTGTGTGTGGCATGGGAATGTCTCAACCAGTGGCAGCTCACCCGTTCGTCTACACCCGATCGCTGGCACGTCCGCTTAATCATCCGATGAACGATCGATCGCTCCATCTGTTTCCCCGAAATCGTTACGAACACCCAATGACTGGCACGGTCGATCTGTTTAAACTCCACCACCTGTCGCCACAATCTAGGCGGGATAATTACTACACGGGTCTTACTCCCCTTACCAAATACCGTCGCCTTACCAGGGGTTATTTGCATAAACCCTCCAAAAGGGGGATTAGTGAAAAACAGAGGTTGACATAATACCCTTGAAACTCCTGCCAGCAAACAAAATGTGTCTCAGAAACTGTACCGAGAGATACGAGGGGCTAAAATCACGATCGGGCTTGCTTGAGGTGCCTATAGTTACATTTATAGAAACTTAAAATCAAAACACGACGATCGGCAAACAGCAATGGGGGCAAGAAATCTGCGAAAATATAGACATTCACAACTGAGTCTGATAATGCGATTTTTCGGACTCAAAACTGTCGATGTAATTAACATGAGTGCAATTGTACCAAAGGTTTCCGGCTCTTTTCTGAGTTCGATTAAAGCTGCCGCCCAAACTACCACAATTGATGTTTGGGCAGATTTTTTGAAGCTCCAAATTTCAGCCAATACCAAGCGCACTTATGCTTCGGCTTTGGATGATTTTTTTACGCGACTGACGGGTAGTGCTGCCAATCCTCAACAAATTCAAGAATTTCTGTTGCTCACTCAATTTGAAGCGGTGGGGGTGGTGCTGAAATATAAGGGGTTGCTGCTGGATCTGGGTTTGGCACCATCGACGATTAACACGCGGTTGTCGGCGATCAAGTCTCTGGCTAACCATGCGCGGAAGTTGGGGCAGTGTGGTTTTAGCCTGGAAGATGTCACTCACGTTCATGTTGAAAAGTATCGGGATACTTCGGGGGTGGGGGTGGAGGCTTATCGAGCGATTCTTCAGTCGCTGGATCGAGCGAGTGTTAAGGGGAAGCGAGACTACGCAATCCTGCGCCTACTCTGGGATAACGCATTGCGGCGGGGGGAATTGGTGGCGACGAATGTGGGGGATTTGCGCGAGGGGAAGCTGTGGATTATTGGTAAGGGGAAGACTCAGCAGCAATCAATTGACTTGGCTCCGCGTACTTTAGCGGCTCTAGAGGAGTGGTTGGTGGTGAGGGAAGGAGCGGCAAACGAACCGATCTTTATTGCTCTGGATGGCAGGTCATATGGCAAACGTTTGTCGGGACGTTCGATAGCGCGGGTGGTGGACTGGGTGGCGGCTGATGCGGGGGTGACTAAACACCTATCGCCGCACCGGATTCGCCATAGTTCGATTACGACTTTTCTAGATGCCAGTGGGGGGGATGTGCGGACGGCGCAGCGGTTGAGTCGGCATTCGCGGTTGGATACGCTGATGATCTATGACGATAACCGTCAGGGTTTGCAGGGGAAGGCTTCTGGGGTGTTGGCGGATTTGGTTTAAAAATATTTTCAACACTCTTAAACAATCAAATCTTTTCTAATAATATTCAAAATTGTTTGCACTTGTCGATCGGGGGTAAGAGCGAGATACGTGCAAAAGTTATCAGTAGTATAAAGTTTTGCGCGTATCTCGTCTTTACCCCATGTCCAGTTCTTCAGGGAGGGGAGATTGCTGACGCTTGAATCTTAACCGACTAATCGCTACATCTATTGAGAGGAAGATCATTCAACCAAGATTGGATTACTTGACTAATCTTATCTTGTTGCGGCTGAAAACTACGGTGAGGATAAGGCAGTTCATTCTGCTGACTTGTAATAACACCTAGATAGAAACCATCTTCAGCACTTACAGTTCTAGAGCATATAGCTAAAGCCTCTGGTCTTAGGTCAATAAATTTACCTGTAGGGTTTAAGTAGTAGCAAATTAATACTATATTCTTGCCAGCCAGCCTTTCTTGAATTCCGAAAAGCTCTACTAACAGGTCGGCAGGAGTAAATACCCTGGGAGGTTTACCTGAAATGTTGATTGAGGGATGCTTATAGATTTTAATGCAAAGTCTTTGAATCAATTCCTGAGTTTCTAAAGGTATAGTTAGCTCTTCTAAATTGATAGCGATCGCATGAATATCTTTCCGTGAACTTATAAAGTTATCCAAAGAAAATATTTGGTTATTCAATATCTTTACTAGTTTATGATTGTGAGATGGTAAAGTATCCTCGATCTCAGGATGACTTGTTTGCCTAAAAGATAAAGCACTATAGAAATCAGTATACTTCATATTTTCGGCATAGTATCTGAGGAGTTTAAAAACTCTCTTATTAGATTTATTCTTTGGATGTTCAGGATCTGTTAAAAATTTAAGAAATTCAGTATTTAGATGTGAAATGAGGTTTTTTAAGTCTGAACTCGTACGGGCAAGTGATTTTAACTTGTTGAAGCATCTTTCCCAGACTTTAGGATAATCATCTCCTTCATATGAACTATCTTCCCCAAAATCAATGTATGAACGATCGAAACAAGCTTCACTATAGATGAAAAGCTTTAAGAATATATCTCTTGATAAATTATTTTTTGCTTCTAGTTCATCTAGGGCTACAGCTATATCATATGATTGTTGCTCCAAAATCTTTTCATAGCAAAAATTCTCCAGTGCATTTAAAGCATATTTTGTTAAGCTATCGTTCTTTAGATTCTTACTACTCTTACAAGCTTTTATTCTAACTTCCAATGAATCATCATTATCAATGATATATTTCAATAAACAAATTATTTCATTTAAAATGGTTGCCTGATTGTATTTATTTAAGATATTTTCTAATGTTAATATATCGATTAAACAATAACGAGTGTAGAAATGTATATCCTGGTTTTTTGCAATATTTATCAAGGTGGATAAAAATTCTTGGAGATTGTCAATATTATTTTCTGATAATAAATAGTTCTTTATTTCATCAAATAACAAATCGTTAGCTTCTCTTGGGATACTAAGCAAGAATTTCATTGTAAACTCATCATGAATCCCTTTACCCCATAGCTTGTAAGCACATTGTAATGAAAAAACACCATTGTTGGCAATTACCTCTTTGAGTAAGTTAATAGCTTTGTCATAGCCTGATTGTATCTTCAGTAAAAATACACCTAGAATTGCTTTAACTTCAAGTGAATGTGTAGTTGAATCAAGAAAGTTAAGTATTAACTTTCTTGAGATTTCTGTGTTACTTAGTGTAATTGAATTTAGTAAGTCAGAAATGTAGTAAACAGATTCATGATTTTTATATATATCAATATTTTTAAAAATTGATTCAAGTAGAATTAGAGCGACATCTTTATCATCTACAAGACTAATAAGCAAATCTTTATAAAACTTAGTCAAATTAAAATAATCATCATCTTCAGTCAGAACATTACATAGTATGTGAGAAAAATATTTTTCTTCATATACTCCGTGATTTAAAAGTGATTTTGATATACAACTCTTCACATCGAGAGTTATATTCGGGCTGTCGAAAATTTGCTCTAGCCTCTTATTTCCACACATTGCAGTAACAAGTTCATCTAAATCTTTTAATATGTACGTCCACATGTCTAAATCATCACAATTTTTAATATCATCATTCAAAACTAGAATTGCATCCTTCAAAGAATCTAATCTACTCTTTCCGTTTTTTTCGCCTTCTTTAATTATCTCTTTTAATGTTTTTCGAGCGGAGTAGCGTAGGTCAATATAATCTGGCGATGCAAATTCATCGGAATATAGCGATGTAGATTTATCATTTATATTTATTAGCAAGCTTGTGACTTTCTTTTCTTCTTTTGATAAGCCATCTCTATTTATTCTTAATAGCTGTACCTCTCTAATATAATTAAGAGTTTTCCACTCCCCGTTTTCATACCAGTATTTTGGTAGCTGACTATAAATCTCTTTGTTTAAATCTGGATTTATAGTTTTGAATTCTGTTACAAAAAGATTGTCTAAACACAAGGATTTTCTGAAGTAAAATGGAATTTTTCTAGAATATCCAGGATATGATTCGTTAGCTACAAATTCTAGAATTTTTCTACAGAGTTCTGACTTGATTTCATTACCATGTATCTGACATCCAAACCATAGCAGGATAACCTCTTGCCATTGAGAATCAAATATCCTATAACTGCCTAATAAATTATTTTCCTGATTTATATCTAGAAAAAATGTAGTTTCCTCAATTGCTGTTGCAGCAAAATACTCTTGGAATGTGGGGTGTAAAAATGCGTAAGCAGTAGTAAAGGGTTTTTCAGCAGCTATACCAATTTCATTAAGCCAGCCTAACTGCCGAGCTTGCCAAAACATTGAATCTTTCTTTTGTGGATCTCCTAAAAACTCTTTAATGAAATCTTCTTGCAAACGAAAGCGAGAATCAACTCGATCGAGTGATTCTCTGGCTAATTCACCTAATGCTCGATTCAATGCGTTTCTTCGATCTACTTCAATGTCGATCTGCTCTTTTTTTAGGTCATAAAAAGCTTGGACAAACTGGCAGTATAAATCTGCTTTAGTATCGGGCAGCTCACCATCGTTAAAATCAAAAATATAGCAGAGAAGAGATAGTTGTAGCGGACTTCTTATAGTATTCTTAATTCCGTTATTACCAGTTTTATTAAGTTCTATTTTTAACCTTTCACCCAATACTGGATTCGCTCCATCCCGATTGAAAAAATGATCTATAAATTGATGTACCTGACCAGGGTAATCAAAACCAACAGTACGATACACATCAAAGTTTTCTAGACTTGACCAAGTATTGAGCCGACAGGTGAGAATCACTCTAATACTTGTAGCCCAACCTTCTCGCAACTGCTTTCCTAGTGCGTCTAAAGCATTAGGAACACTCATCTCGTCTACACCATCTAATAATAGATAGACTCGATTGTTTAGAAGTAGTTGTTCCAATTCCGCTCTTTGTTCCTGATTAGGCAAAACTCCTACTGCATTCTTGAGAAAGTCCTCCATTAGATAATCCCATAGGGGTTTATTACCAAGGTCGGCTAATGAAATCCACAAAGGGATTTGGTTGAGCGTTTGCTGCACATACCCCCCAATTTGCTGCAACAGTGTAGTTTTTCCTGCTCCTGGCTCCCCAATAACTGCAATCCGTTTACCTTGACTTTTGGGTGTATCACCATCTCGAATAATACTATCTAAGAAAACCTGAAATTCAAATTTCTTAGTGGTTTCTTCTCTCTCAGGTTCGTAAAGTTCAGCTCCTCTATCTGTTGAATCAATATCTAGAACTTTCGGTCTCTTTATACGCTCTACTAAATTTAGTGTCACAAATAAGTGATCTGGCTGAAAAGTAATACCATCTTTAGCCATTATTTTATTCGTACTTAATCGCTCTTTTTGTCGAGCGAATAAATCTTTGATGCCAGAAATAAGCAGATCTGTGTTTGATGCGCTATCAGTTGTTTTTGATTTTGATGAGGTTTCCCATTCAAGTGGATCTACCAAATCTGAGGGTTCAAGTCTCAAAACTCGTGCAATCTGGATAATTGAGTTTCGGTCGATAGGTCTCCCAGATAGTCCTCTTCTCAGTGTCACTGAAGAGGAATTGTCACCTGATGCTTCGTCGTAATTTTCATATGTCCACCTATTTCGATCTGGATCATTCGGTTTAGGTAACTCTGCCATGCGATCGCGGATAAGGTCGATCCCATCTTGAGTCAATTTAATACCTCTAGCCATAATTCAAATTCGCACTCGTTCTTGGTTAGTTTTACTTTAAACCAAATCTTGCTGCAACAACAGTTCAGATTTGGTCACTTCAGGTCACTTATTTTCTGAACCGATCTGATCTGGTAAAACTCTGCTGAATTAAGTAACTTAGGGTCATACAGTTCTACACAAGGCTCCATGGAAAGCACCAACAAGCATCATCTAACGTTCCTAATCGGCAAGACGCTCTAAAATGGACATTCTTGATACACAGAACGACCTCAATGACATCCAGTATCGTCACTCGATTTTAAATGCGTAATGTGATTATAGTTTTCGATAACAAAATAGCTTATGCCTCTCACTTAGGACTTATTCTTTCTTTACTCAATATCAATCACTTTTTTACAGAAATTATGAATAATATTTCCATCCCTGTTTACCAAGAATTTCAAAGTGGTGAAGTACTTAATTCATATGAATCAATCACTTGGGAACTCTTAGAGCATCACCTTCCCCCTCATTATAGATGCTGCCCTCAAATTCCCTTAGAATTGCTTTGCGCCCGATCTCGATCTCAGTACATTGGAGATAATACCCTCTGGCGTTTTTGGGTTAGTTCAAAAGTAGATTTTGCTATTCTCGATCGTCAGCCTGGAGCCGATCGTACTTCAAAATTAGTTATCGAATGTCAGTCCCATTATCATGACAATGCAGACCAACAAAGTAACGATCGTAAAAAGGCAAATTTACTAGACTTGGCTGGTATTCCATTACTGTATGTAAGATCCCTAGATCGAGACTATAGATACTATCGTTTTTACACTCCAGATGAGAGCTACGATCTTTGCTATAACCTAATCACTCAAGAGCCTAAAGCTCAACTACAACAACTACTTCTTGAATTGTTAGATAGTAAAGGCAATAGACCGAGTAGTCTAGCTAACCTCAGTAACTGACTCTAGCTGAATTGCGCTTTTTTGGAGCTACACCAATATAGGGCATTTTGTTTGGTGCAGTGGGGAATTGGGATGAGTTCCTACCCCAGAACTCGCAAAAACCTTTAATAGTAACTAGTGTTTTAACGGTTACAAGTTACCCAATCCGGTAATCGCTCTCAAAATAGTGTCGAACTTTGCATCCTGAGAGTCGAATCTTTGATTCATCTCAGCCTTGAGTTCATCGATTCGAGTATTTAGCCGCTCCTCTACCTCATCGATCCGCTCGACTACTCGCGTGCCGAAGGCAGGTCTACGACCAACGAAAGCATCGGTGATATAACCACCAGGAGCGATAGTTTCTTGAAGTTGGGCGTTAGTATTTTCGATGCGCGTAAGTCGATCTTCGACTTGTGCCATGCGGGTGAAGATATCGCGGTCGTTCGGTTCTCGTGATTGAGTCATAATATTGGGTAAGTATTTCGATGTGGCGGTGCCCTCGCCGCATGGTATCCCCGTTAGTTGTCGCTAGCGGGGATACTCTCATTTTAGGGGTTAATTCCTCCGCTCTAATATCCCGCATCCGCTTCTGTAACCTTCGCTTGGACATTGTGAACAAATTCTACAACGTTACTCTGCTAATTCCTGTAAAGCATCTGCATATTTAGTTGCAACCTTTTCAAACGCCTTCATTCCTAGCTCAAATTCTGGATGGCTAGAGGCAAGCTCACTATTGGCAGTCTCAATAAAGATGTGGGCATCAATGCCAGCAATTGACAGTAAGTGGACTAATTGCTCGACAGAGAAGTGTTCGATGTCGCTATCCATCAGATGGCTAATGCGAGAGAGCGAGTCACCAAAATAGGAAGCTGCTCGCTCGTTTGTCCAGTTTTGAGCGCGAATAAAGCGGCGTAACTTCAGCATTAGATGGGTTCTAAGTTTTAGGTCTGCGGCTTCCTCTGGGGAGAAGCCGCAGTCTTCAAATACATTGCCACTGCCCTTGGTGATATTAGTCATCAGCATTGTTCTCCTGCAATTCTTTTACTAGGCTACCTTCAAGTATCCAAGTGTTCCA
>NZ_JBGSPA010000088.1:0-12094 GCF_041738855.1 Chamaesiphon sp.
CCATTACAACTGGCGATGAATTTAGGCTTCTTCGTCGTTGGTGCATCTAGTATCTTTGCCCAAATTCAGCAGGCTCTCGATCGAATTTGGGAAGTCCAGCCAGCTCCAGGAAGACAGATCGCTCACTTTCTCCGCAAACGGATATTGTCTTTTACGATGATTTTGGCAATCGTGTTTCTGCTGTTAGTTGCGGCGATTGCTAATAGCTTACTTGCGGTCATTGTCAGTACGCTCGATCGGTGGTTGCCTGGATTAGGCAGCCTCTGGCTAATGCTGCGCTGGCTCATCTCCTTTAATTTAATTATTATGGTCTTTGCTGCGATGTATACGATCTTGCCAGATGTAGAAATTCACTGGCGCAATACCTTAATGGGCGCAACGATCGCCGCGCTACTTTTCATAGCAGGACAAGCATTATTCGGCGTATTTTTGAGCATGGCAAACATCGGCTCTGGTTATGGTGTGGCAGGCTCTTTCCCGATCGTAATTACCTGGATTTTTTACGCCGCACAAGTTCTGTTTTCAGGTGCAGTTTTTACCAAAGTTTATGCTCGACAACGCGGAGTGCCGATCGTGCCGTCGGAGTTTGCCGTATCAACATCCACCACAAATCTACGCTGAAGGTTTTGTAATTTGATCCGATCGCTTCTGCATGAGGAATAGCAGCTATTACAGGCTTGTTACATAGCCCGATCTACATTGACAACATGCGACATCCTCAGAGCAAACTTCTATGCTGTCACTATTGCGTCATATTTGTGTTTGATACTTAAGATAGTTGGCTAGGAATTTGAGCAATCGTGATGGTTTAAATATGAAAGGATTAACTGGAAAAAATGTCCTAATTACTGGAGCGAGTTCGGGAATCGGTCAAGCGATCGCCATTCGACTCGCTCAAGAAGGTTGCAATATTGCCATTAACTACCGCAAAAGTGCCGAAGAAGCCGCCGAAACTGAAGAACAGGCGATGCAGAAAGCTTGTGGGCAAGTCGAAAATTGTGGCGTAAAATCGCTAATCGTCCAGGGTGATGTATCTAAAGAAGATGAGGCGATCGAGCTAATTAATACGGTAATCGATCGATTTGGCAGTCTGGATATTCTGGTTAATAATGCCGGAATCCAAACCGAGTCTCCGACACACGAACTATCAGCAGATGAATTCGATCGAGTTTTAGATGTCAACCTTCGGGGTGCATTTCTGTGCGCGCGAGAAACAATTAAACATCTATTATCGCGACAACAAGCTGGCACTATCATCAATATTTCTAGCGTCCACGAAATTATTCCGCGTCCTACATATTTGAGTTATTCGATTAGCAAAGGTGGGATGGGGAATCTAACCAAAACACTGGCATTAGAATATGCCGATCGACAGATTCGAGTCAATGCGATCGCGCCTGGGGCGACCGTAACCCCAATCAATCAAGACTGGATCGAAAATCCAGACAAAAAAGCTGTTGTCGAGAGCCATATCCCAATGGGGCGGGCTGGCACGTCTGAAGAGATGGCGGCGGCTGTAGCATTTCTGGCTTCAGATGAAGCCGCATATATCACCGGACAAACACTGTATATCGATGGTGGACTGACGCTTTACGCTGATTTTCGCGAATCTTGGTCGGCCTAAAGCCTAAAGCCTAATCCCTAATCCCTAAAGCCTAATCCCTAATCATGACCGCAGAAGAGAACCGACTGACAGCAGACCGAGATCGCCAAGCCTATTGGCGCAGATGGGGGCCGTACTTGAGCGAGCGTCAGTGGGGTACCGTGCGGGAAGATTATAGTGCTGATGGTGCGGCTTGGGAGCATTTTCCGCACGAGCAGGCGCGGTCGCGGGCGTATCGGTGGGGTGAAGATGGGATTGCCGGAATTTCTGACAATCATCAACGGTTGTGTTTTGCGATCGCCTTGTGGAACGGAGCAGACCCGATTCTCAAGGAGCGGCTATTTGGGTTGACTGGCTCCGAAGGCAATCACGGCGAGGATGTCAAAGAGTACTACTTCTATCTCGACAACACGCCCAGCCATGCCTACATGAAGTATCTTTACAAGTATCCACACGCCGCTTTTCCCTACACCCAACTCGTGCAGGAGAACCAACGCCGGGGTTATCACGAGCCGGAGTTTGAGTTAGCAGATACTGGTGTGTTTGATAACGATCGCTATTTTGATATTTATATTGAGTATGCCAAAGCCACGGATGAAGATATTCTGATTCAGATTACCGCCATCAATCGCGGCGCGGAACGGCAAACGCTTCATTTATTGCCAACACTCTGGTTTCGGAATACTTGGTCGTGGGATCTTAATAGTCCCAAACCGCAGTTACAGCAAGGAGAAAGTACCGGATCGAGTAGTGTCATCACTGCCAACCATCCTACTTTGGGCGATCGCTATCTCTATTGCCAATCCACAGCCCTATTATTTACCGAAAATGAGACTAATTCCGATCGATTATTCGGTACTCAAAACTCGTCGCCCTATGTCAAGGATGGCATTCACGACTACATCGTACACGGTCGGACTGACGCTGTAAATCCCCAACAGATCGGCACCAAAGTCGCCGCCGATTACGAACTTACTTTAGATGCCCACCAAGCGCAAACAATCCAGTTACGGCTGACAAATCGTGCCGATTTAGCCACACCTTTCGCCGAATTTGAAAATGTGTTTGCACTGCGGCAGCAAGAAGCGGACGAATTCTATCAGCGCATCACCCCCAATCGGATCTCAGACGATGCACGGCAGATTCAACGACAGGCATTTGCCGGATTGCTGTGGACGAAACAGTACTATCATTACGTGGTGGAAGATTGGCTCCAGGGCGACCCGACACAACCGCCACCGCAGCGTCACCATCCGCGCAATTCGGATTGGATTCATGTGTTTAACGATGACATCATTTCGATGCCCGATAAGTGGGAATTTCCGTGGTTTGCCGCCTGGGATCTGGCCTTTCACTGCATTCCCCTAGCGACAATCGATCCCGACTTTGCCAAACGCCAATTAGAACGGCTCACACGCGAATGGTATATGCACCCAAATGGGCAGATTCCCGCTTACGAGTGGCATTTTGGCGATGTAAATCCGCCCGTTCATGCGTGGGCGACTTGGCGCGTCTACCAGATCGAGCAGGAAGTATATGGTCGCAGCGATTCGCAATTTCTAGAGCGTGTATTTCAGAAGTTACTGCTCAACTTTACCTGGTGGGTGAATCAGAAAGACGACAACGGCAACAACATTTTTCAAGGTGGGTTTTTAGGATTAGATAATATTGGCATCTTCGATCGCAGTGCGGCACTACCGACAGGTGGATATCTCGAACAATCCGACGCTACTAGTTGGATGGGAATGTATTGTTTGAATATGTTAGAGATCGCCCTGGAGTTAACCAAAACTAATTCCACTTATGAAGATATTGCCAGCAAGTTTTTCGAGCATTTTTTGTATATTGCCGATGCGATGAATTGTGTCCGCGATCGACATGTACCGTTGTGGGATGAAGAAGATCGGTTTTTCTACGACGTTTTACATTTACCTGACGGTCGATATCACCATTTAAAAGTTCGATCGATGGTCGGACTAGTTCCGTTATTTGCCACCGCAATTTTAGAATCATCTACCTTAGACCGATTACCCGATTTCAAACGTCGCTTTGAGTGGTTTATCAACAATCGCCCCAATCTTCACCATAATATAGCAGCTTTGTCAACGCCAGGATCGCAAGCCAGACGATTGCTGGCGATCGTCAGTCCGATCGATCGACTTCCACACATCATCCACCGCTTGCTAGATGAAACCGAGTTCCTCAGCCCTTACGGAGTGCGATCGCTCTCAAAAATTCATGCCAACCAGCCCTACACATTCGCAGAAGGGGGACAAATACACACCATTGCCTATGAACCTGCCGAATCGACAACAGGCATGTTTGGCGGCAATTCCAACTGGCGGGGGCCAATTTGGTTGCCGATGAATTTTCTGATAATTGAATCGCTCCAGAAGTTTCACACTTATCTCGGCGATGAATTCACAGTCGAATGTCCAACCGGATCGGGACAGTTGCTGACACTAGCAGAAGTGGCAACCGAACTATCGCACCGATCGATCTGCATTTTTGAGCAAAATGCTGCCGGAAATCGCCCAGTGCATGGCGGTAATCGCCTATTTCAAACCAACCCTAACTGGCGCAATTTGTTGCTATTTTACGAACATTTCAATGGCGATAACGGTGCTGGGTTGGGAGCAAATCATCAAACGGGTTGGACGGGGTTAGTTGCCACTTTGATTCGCGATTGTAGCGAACGACCGCAAACATCTGAGCACCAACATGGGTCTGAGTCGGTCGCATCAACTGTCGATCGATAAAGCTGAATTTAGAGTTCTGGCAATCTGTACAGAATCTTCTTTGTTTTGGAGTAAATAGTTATGTTTGAACGAGTTTTAATTTGCACGGATTTCAAGGATGGTTTGCAGCGGCTGGCGCATTATACTGACGCTTTAGCGGCTGGCGGGATGAAGCAAATTGTGTTTCTCCACGTCGTTCCGCTCTTAGAAAAGCGCACAATTCCCAAGAGTGATAACGATCGCATAGAACAAGCTCAAGCGCGACTGAATGCGGCAGTTGGATCGAGTCCGGCTGGGGTCGATGTCCACATTGAGGTGCGATCGGGGCAATCTGTCGAGACGATTCTTCAGGTTGCGAATAGCTATGGCTCTGAATCGATCGTTCTGGGTTCCCAGCCGCACAACTTGCTTGTCGATATACTGCGGGGCAGTACGATGACCGAACTATCTCGCCGCACGACGATTCCACTGCTGATTCTCCGTCCGCAGTTAATTGCGGCATTTACTGCGGAGGAGCTAAGGCTCCGTTGCCAGCATTTATTGCGCGCTGTATTGGTTCCTTACGACGGCAGTACAGCAGCCAATTTTCTGGTGCAACAGCTAAAGCAGTTGGCTCAAAAACAGACCGATCGATATCTGGAGCGGTGCGTGCTGTCTTGGGTGACTGGCGACATCCCCACTCAGACCGAGCAAAACCTCCTGGCTGACATCAAAGTCGATCTAGAGGCGGCAAATTTACAAGTAACAACAGACTTACGCCGGGGAACGCCGCTAACCGAGATTCTAGAGCTAGCTCAAATGGAGGAAATTAGCGCGATCGCCATTTCTACTGGCACGATCGGGAAATTTCAGGAGTGGATTACAGCTAGTTTTGCAGCAGAATTACTGCGTCTGAGCTGGTCGCCAGTATTGTTTTTCCCGCCTTCCCGTTAGATTTAGCTGCGATCGGCGATCGATTTTATTAACAATCGTTGACAGACAAATACCAGCGCGATCGCCAGCATAGTTCTAATGTAATTTGATGCTTAAAAAGAAAACTATAGTTTAAAATTTTTGGCTAAAACCGATAGTAATATTGCATTTTATTTAAAATTTATTTCACTATTAAAGCTCGTTGTATCTACCTAAATGCAGAGAGTCAATCGGAGCTTTTCTACTAAACTTAAACTAGGAGAATAAACACATGAAAATTCAAGTCGAAACCGACAGTAATATCGAAGGTAACACCATGCTGACTCAATCAGTTGAAACTGTGGTGCGGGACACATTGGATCGCTTCAGCTCGCAAATCACGCGGGTGGAAGTTCATCTCAGCGATGAGAATAGCGGCGAGAAATTTGGCACTGACGATAAACGCTGCCTGCTCGAAGTGCGTCTTGCCAGCCACCAACCAATCGCCGTGACCGATCGAGCGGCAACACCAGAGCAGGCTGTTAGTGGTGCTGCCGAGAAAATGAAACATTTGCTAGAAACTACGCTCGGACGAATGAGCGATCGATAAACAGCCGATCGTAAAACTCAAATAATTTAAGGGAGTTGTAATATGTTAATCAAAGCCAAAACCCTCGAAGGTTTTAAATTGAATAGCCTCGACGGCGAAATCGGCAAGGCAAAAGAATTCTACTTCGACGATCGGCACTGGACGATTCGCTATCTAGTTGCTGACACCGGAGGCTGGCTGACGGGCCGACAGGTGCTGATTTCCCCATATGCACTGGTGGCGGCCGATAAGGTAGAGGAGTACATCACCGTCGATTTGACCAAGCAGCAGATTGAGAATAGTCCATCCTTGAGCAGCGATAAACCCGTTTCGCAACAATTCGAGCTGGATTATTACGGATATTATGGGTACCCAAGTTATTGGGGTGGCATGTCCATGTGGGGAGCTTACCCTTACATTCAGCGCGATCCCCAACAATGGGACAAATCCGCCCCAGCAGAGAAAAAGGGAGATCCCAATTTGCGGAGCACTCGTGAGGTAAGTGGCTATCATATTCAAGCTACAGATGGCGAGATCGGGCACGTCGAGGACTTTATCATCGATGACCAAACGTGGGCAATTCGGTATCTAATCGTCGATACAGTCAATTGGTGGTCGGGAAAAAAAGTTCTAGTTTCACCGCGATGGATCGAGCGGGTGAGCTGGGAGGAGTCGAAAGTCTTCATCAATCTGCCGAGCGAAATCATCCAACAATCGCCGGAATATATGCAGGAGACACTGTTAATGCGGGATTACGAAACTCGACTCCATCAACATTACAATCGCCAGGGCTACTGGGTTGATGACTCGAAGGATCTGGCGCAACCGCTGTAAAGCAAATGCGAATAAGAGCTGGGCGCGATCTATCAACCCGTTTAAACAGATCGTGCCCGTGGCACTACTAATTCATCGCCCAGATACAGGAAACTCAAACTATGCCAACCAATGCCCTCAACCATAGCCACACCGATTCACCATCGCACCCATTTCCGATCGAGCAACTAGACGATTTAATTAGTCCTTTTCTCGTGACCCCACGACCGGGAATCAATCTTGCCAAAGATTACGATCCGAGTTTTAAAGCCAGTCATCTCAAAAAGTCGAAAGCCAAAGCTCAATTAAAAGCGGGCATTAAGAGTCTCGCCAAATATCAATACCTGCTTTACGCCCAAAATACCCATTCCTTACTAATTATTTTTCAAGCGATGGATGCTGCGGGTAAAGATAGTACCATCAAACACGTTATGTCTGGGATTAATCCCCAGGGATGCCAAGTCTATAGCTTCAAAGCTCCTTCAGCAACAGAATTGGATCATGATTATTTATGGCGATGTTCCAAAGCTCTACCAGAACGAGGGCGAATTGGCATTTTTAACCGCTCTCATTATGAGGAAATATTAATCACGCGAGTCCATCCAGAAGTTATGGAGCAGCGACAACTTCCACCACATTTAATCGACGAACAAATTTGGGAACGCCGCTTTGAAGAAATTAATAACTTTGAGAAATATCTGGTAAATAACGGGACGATCGTCCTTAAATTTTTCCTGAATGTGTCCAAAGAAGAGCAAAAAGAACGCTTTTTGGAACGGATCGATCGACCGGAGAAGAACTGGAAGTTCTCTATTAATGATGCAAAAGAGCGCGCTCGCTGGGATGACTATATGACTGTCTATGAAGACATGTTTAATCATACCAGTACTGAATGGGCACCTTGGTATATTATTCCAGCCGATCGCAAATGGTTCACGCGGCTAGTCGTAGCTAGGATTATTTATACCAAGTTGGAAGAACTCAATCTCCATTATCCAAAGATTAGCAAGGAAAAGCATCGAGAACTCTTGAAAGCAAAAGCAATACTTGAAAGTAATGAATAAAGATTAATTTAGTTGTTCACAATATCATTTTAATCGATCGATTCGATCGGTAAATTTAGAAATAATTAGAGGTAAGAAAATGAGTAAAGTAAAAGTTAAGATCCTGCGTTCGCAATTGAGTTCTGTTGTGGGCGTAGCAATGTTAGTAGTCGGTTTGATGGCTGGCGCGATCGCGCCTTATTTAGCTACGGCTCAAGCTCCAGCGCCAGCGTTGCCAAATACTACAGCAAATACCAGTTTTCCAGATACGCAAAATTATTGGGCGCAGCCGTTCATTCAAGCTTTAGCACAACGCAATATCGTTACGGGTTATCCCAACAATACCTTTCGCCCCGAAAAATCTGTAGGTCGCGATGAATTTGCAGCGATCCTACGCCAAGCCTTCGATAAAGCTCCAGTGCGACAGATTCGCAGTGGCAGCACGTATACAGATGTTCCTGATGGCTACTGGGCATCGGCGGCAATTAAAGAGGCATACGAAATGGGATTCATGGACGGCTATCCAGGTGGACAATTTCGCCCCAAGCAACCCGTCACCAAAGTCCAAGTATTAACTTCGCTAGCCCGAAAGCTCAACTTGCCTGCAACTACTGCCGCTAGTGCTCGTGTGGCTCCGGCTGTTACGCCAGCACCTGCTACCCAGCCGCCTGCAAACATGCGTGCAAAGAAACCAATGATGTTTCCCCTGGCCATCATGACACTAATGCAGCCATTTATGACTGCACCAGCAAATGCGGTTGCCGCTGCCACTCCGCCAACTCCAACGGCTAGCAGCACCCCACCTGCGCCGAATGGCAAGATCGCTATCAGTAAGTACTATCGGGATGCCGCGCAGATTCCGCCGAATGCTGTCGATGCGGTTGCGAAGACAACTGCTGCCGGAATTGTGGTGAACTATCCAGAGCGACGAGTATTAAACCCAAATAAAGCGGCAACTCGCGGCGAAGTTAGTGCTTTAATTCATCAAGCTTTGGTATATCAAGGAAAAATTACGCCGCTGCCTAGCAATCCCGCTACCAACTATATCGTCGGTCGTTAACTCGCTAAATTACTTCGACCATAGTAGCTAAAAATGCCATGCAAACCGATCGTCAGACATCTTCACATCCCAGCTTTGAACAGGTAGTAACCATTTTACGGATTGCTGCTTGGGTAAGCTTTGTCATGCAAGTTGGGCTGGCAGCGGTTTCGAGCGTGCTGTTGTTGCTGGCAATTGCTGGACGGAGTTTCAATCAATCGATCGCACTACCAACGGGACTCCCTAGAGCTGGTATTGTCACCACCACTACTCCAGGTCTAGGCGTGGGCATTTTTTGGGCAGTCTGCGGGGTGTTGGTGTTGCTATTTGGGAGTTACTTGGCATTCCGCCTCATTCGGTTTGCCAAACGACTTAACAACCCCAACCATGCGATTCGTCCTCGCCGCACCAAGGTGATGCAGGTACTAAAACTGAGTGTAATTACGGGATTAATCGGTATAGTGCTGATGATTTTAGGGACGGGTGCAACCATCGGAGTGCTATTGTCTAAGTCGGTCGCTCTACCCCAATGAGTCGCCATTTATGACCCCAACCGCAGCATTCGATCGGTGGATGTGTTTGTGGCAGCGGCAAATACTACGGGGATAACGGCTCATTTTGTCGGCGTGGTGGCAGCGTTAAGCGTGTTTAACTGGCTGCATCGTCCAACTGATTAGATTACCTGGATAAAGTCATGCCCATGCAAACAAGATCCATCACAACTCAAGCATCTGAGGCACAACCTTCAAGCCAGAACGGGAGTAAGTTTCGACCGACCTTTGATGTCAATACCTAACTTTTGGTAGATGTTCATCCGATCGTTTTGGGACAAGTTTAATTTAGATGTATTGGTAATTTATATTGTGAATACAGAAATATCTACTGTTTGGAGCAAAATCCAAAACATGGCAAGTGACTTCATCATTTTATTGCCAAATATCGTCTTGGCACTGATTGTCTTCGCCATTTTCTTTTTTATTGCCAGAACTCTCAAACAATTAGTCAGAAGATTGACACGCGATCGCCGTCAGGCTCACAATTTGGGGTTAGTACTGGGAAGATTAGCACAAGGAGCAACAATTCTGACGGGATTATTTATTGCCCTGTCGATTATCATTCCCTCGCTCAAAGCTAGCGATCTAGTGCAGTTATTGGGAATTAGTGGAGTAGCGATCGGGTTTGCATTTCGAGATATTCTCCAGAACTTTTTAGCAGGTATTTTAATCCTTTTAACTGAACCGTTTCAAATTGACGATCAAATTGTCTTTAAGAATTTTGAGGGCACCGTCGAACAGATTCAAACCCGCGCGACAACAATTCGCACCTATGATGGTCGGCGGATTGTAATTCCTAATTCAGAACTATTTACCAATTCAGTGATTGTCAATACCGCCTTTGAAAATCGCCGATTGGAGTATGACATCGGGATTGGCTATGGCGATGATATCGACACCGCCAGACGACTCATTTTGGAGGCAATGAATGAAATAGATGGGGTGCTAGACAGCCCTGCGGCTGATGCGATCGTCGTCGAGCTAGCAGGTAGCGCGGTGAATATTCGCGCTCGCTGGTGGGTGCAGCCGCCGCGTCGGGCTGATGTGCTCGACCTGCAAGATCGGGTATTGACAAATATCAAAAATAAGCTGGTGGCAAATGGGATCGATTTACCCTTCCCCACCCAGCAGATTTTATTTCACGACCAGACCGAAGCAACCGATGGCGATCGCCGCCAGCAGCGCGAAGGTTGGCCCGCTGGCAACGGCGAAGTGCCGAAGCCGCGCAGTATCACCAACATGCTCAAACAGTTGGCGCAAGATCGCGATCGACCCCAGGTTACGCCAGCGGCTAACAGCAATTCGTCCAGCCCTACTACTCAAACCGATCGATGAAATCCGCTAAGTTAGGCAAACTGTGGGAATCATTACATTCTAGCTTCTGGTTTGTGCCAACTCTGATGTTGGTGCTGGCGATCGGGCTGTCATTTATTACCATTGGGATCGACCAGAGCCGAGAAACCAACATCATCGGAAAACTAGGCTGGACTTATTCCCTCGGTCCTAGCGGTTCGCGTGCCATCCTATCGGCGATCGCGGGTTCGATGATGAGCGTTGCGACCACGGCTTTTTCGATTACGATCGTCGCACTTCAGTTGGCATCTTCTCAGTTTGGCCCGCGCTTGCTGCGTAATTTCATCCGAGACACTGGCAACCAAGTCGTCCTGGGCACCTTCATTGCCACGTTTGTGTATTGTTTGATGGTGCTACGCACGATTAATGGGGTTGAAGAAAATGAGTTTGTCCCGCACCTGGCAGTAACTGTCGGGATTGGTTTGGCGATCGCCAGTATTGGCGTGTTGATTTACTTTATTCATCATTCCGCCATATCGATTCAGGTCGATCGAGTCATCAAAAAAGTGGGTGACGATCTCGATCGGACGATCGATCGACTTTTTCCCGACCAGATCGGACGCAGTGCCTCAAAGCAGCCAGAGGAGGAGAGTCTAGCCGCTATTCCTGCTGACTTCGATCGCCTTTCCCGTGCCATCACAGCTAGAGAAAGCGGCTATATTCAAGCGATCGATGACGATCGACTGATGCAGATTGCCACCGAACACAATCTGCTGCTCCGAGTCGAGCGGCGACCCGGTCGCTTTGTCGTCAAAGGAAGTCAACTGATGCGCGTCTTTCCTGGAGAAAAGATCGATCGGCAGCTAGCCGCCAAGATTGCCGATACAGTTGAGATCGGGATTCAGCGCACCGAGCAGCAAGATCTAGAGTTTTCGATCGACCAATTGGTAGAAATTGCCGCACGCGCCTTGTCTCCAGGAATTAACGATCCGTTTACGGCGATCCGCTGCATCGACCAGTTGAGTGCGGCTCTGTGTCATTTCGCCCAAAGAGAAATTCCGCCTCCCTACCGCTACGACGATCGCCATCGGCTGCGGGTTATTGCCGAACCGCTAGAATTTGCAGATGCGATCGATGCTGCCTTCAACCAGATTCGGCAGTACGGTCAGTCCAGTGTTGCCGTTACGATGCGGTTATTGGAGGCGATCGCCACGATCGCACCGTTTACACACCGGAAACTAGATCGCACCGCATTAAAGCGTCATGCAGAGACGGTCGAACGTGGCAGCCAGACTGGAATTGTGGAGGAGTTGGATCGCCAAGATGTGCAGGATCGGTATCTCGCTGCTCTTAAAGCGATCGAGCAATTCTAATCTCTTATTAGATCGCGAGTAAACTCACATCTTGCACTAGTATATAGGCACTAAATTTCCAGTGAAACTAACTCGAATGCCAGCCCCTGTGACAACAGAAATTCTCGCTGACGCTCGATTTCTAATAAAAGTAGACTCACAGCAGTCTGTGGCATTAA
>NZ_JBGSPA010000089.1:0-23682 GCF_041738855.1 Chamaesiphon sp.
GTCAACTTGTCGGTACATGAGTATTAACACCTTGGACTAGGCTTTAGACCGATCTTAGCTAATTTTCTGGGACTTCGCTCTTCCCGTTATCGATTGAATTCGTCTCCCTTCGCGGGTTCTAGTCTTCTTCAGCAAGCCCTACATAAGGAAAACAATGCAAACTCAATTCGAGCATTTCGCCGCCACCAGTATGTTGGGATCTAAAGAGTCCCCACCGCGCTGTGACGGCGATCTATTTTTTGAGGATTCCTGGGAAGGTCGGGCGTTTGGGATGGCGATCGCGCTAGCCAAGCAGGGACACTATGAATGGGAAGACTTTCGACAACAGTTGATTACATCGATCGGTGAGTGGGAATCCGCACATGCTCTAAACGATCCGAGCTGGGATTATTATCAGCGGTGGCTCTTGGCTTTGGAGCGGTTGATGGTAGAAACCAATTTGATCGATCCAGTTGAATTGGAGCTAGAGCTGGCTAAAGAGGCGCAGGAGGCGATCGGTGTCGATTAAAGTTGACTAAAAGTCTTTCGGTGCTTGGTTTTGGATGGGTTAGGAATTGTCTTAACCCATTCTTGTGATGGCGGGGGTACTGCGATCGGTGGCTTTTGGTCTGCCTTGTAGTAACCTGCTCTAGTTAGCTGTAATTCCTGATAATAGGTGGCAAAATCACTGGCGTGCGGCAAAAGTTTATCGATCGATTGCTGCTGTTTTAGTCCTTCTTTCCACACACTTTTTTCGACTGTACCAACAGCCAGATAGTCATTTCCGACCACTTCAGGAGCTTGCTGAATAAACAATGCAGTCAGATAATACTCGATTTCATGTTTATGGGCGACGAGGAGATCGCAATCTCGACAGTAACGACAAGTATAGTTGAGCGCAATTAAGTGATGGGGATTGACATGAATCAAGATCGGTATTTTGCGTTGTCCAGTCTTGCAATCGCACAAAGGACAACGGGAGACTCGTTCCTCTGGGTAAGGATTGACCATGAAACTGTATTTGGGCGGCAATCCACCCAGGTGTCGTTGTTTGACTTTTGCCATTTGATTTCATCTTTCTGTGATTTAGCTTTCTATTTTAGTCTGGATCTGGCAGGAGATTTCAATCTTGCAAAACTACCCGCAACATCCGATCTTCAATCTGGTCCCATAACTCTGGCAATCTCATAACAGCAGAGCGTTTGCACTCTATTAACAGCAAATTTGTATAAAGATAATTCTCCAGTGAATTAATCTCCTCTTTAGATAAACTCACCATTTCCAGAGTCAGATAAAAAGTCTTCAACCATGTTTCGATCGGTTTTTGAGTAAAGGCTCGATATACATTCATTGATTGTTTATTGTCAGGGATTTCAGTTTCGAGGTTTTCCGAGTGAGCGATCGCACTTTGGAAATCCAGTCCTTTGTAAACTTTAAACTCTATCGACAATGAAGCGATCTTGATTCGAGCGAATTTAACTAACATCAATGGAGCGCAAGCATCGTTGAGAAAGGCAGATTTACGATTGGCAAATCTGCGGGGAGCCAATCTGAGTCAAGTCAACCTCATTGGTGCAGATTTGCGATATGCAGATCTGACAGGAGTCAATCTTACCGATGCAAATTTGAGCCGCGCTAATCTCACTGGGGCTAATTTGTCACAAGCAAATCTGAGTGGTGCGAAACTTACTGGGGCAATTTTTGAGCATATAGAGATCGATGTAGATCTGAGTCAAGTCAATCGGCACTACACAATCCCGAACTAATTCAATCCCGAACGAACGATCGATCTGGAGCTAATCTGCTCCCCGTGCTGGGATCGAAGATGAACATCGACTGAGGGTCTAATCGAACGGCTAATTGTGTGCCGATGCTTGGGACGGGTGAATTGGCTAGTTGGGTCGAACTGTCGGCGGGAGTAGTTAATAGAGCCAGCGATATCGATGTGCCATCGACTTGAGCTTTGAGGAGTGTTTCACGACCGAGTGGTTCGAGGCTGCGGACGGTAACTAGTAAGGTGTCTGGCTGTGAATTTGGGACGATCGTCAGATGCTCGGGACGAATGCCGAGATTTAAACCTTGTCCATCTCGCAGTTGTAATTTGGTGGCTAATTCTGAAGGGCAGGAGATTTTGCTCTCCCCGATATTCCAGATCCGATTGTGATAGATTGCGGGGATGATATTCATCGGTGGGTTACCGATAAAAGTTGCCACCATTTGATTGGTAGGTCGATCGTAAATTTCTGACGGCGTACCGATTTGTTGGATGTAGCCGCGATCGAGTACGACAATCCGATCGGCGAGTGTCATCGCTTCGACATAATCATGGGTGACATAGATCGTCGTAATCCCAACTTGTTGATGGAGTTGCCGTAGTTCGGTACGGGTGTTGTCGCGCAGTCCTGGATCGAGATTGGAGAGCGGTTCATCGAGTAAGAATACTTGCGGCGAACGGGCGATCGCGCGACCGAGTGCTACTCGTTGTTGCTGTCCACCGGAGAGTTGCTTGGGCTTGCGATCGAGTAACGAGTCGATTTGCAGAGATTTGGCGACATCTTTGACTCGTTGTTGAATCAGATCTCGATCTACACCACGCATTTGCATCCCAAATCCTAAATTCTCAGCAACTGTCATGTGCGGATAAAGAGCATAGTTTTGGAATACCATGGCGACATCTCGTTGTCTGGCGGGGATCCGATCGACCAAGCGATCGCCAATGTAGATATTCCCGCTGGTTGCGGTTTCTAGTCCAGCAATCACTCTAAGTAGGGTGGACTTGCCACATCCCGATGGCCCAACTAGCACCCAAAATTCACCGTCAGGAATCTCGAAGGAGATATCATCGATCCCTACAAATCGCTGTTGTTGCCCAGCGGCTGCGTCGGAGAATTTACGGCTGATTTGTTCGAGTTTGACACTAGACATACGCGATCGAGCTGCACCAATATTGTTAATATTCTAACGTTAGTTCGGGAGAACGCTCATAGCTAAATGCCACTTTAACTATAGCAGTCGTACGCCACAGCTATTACAGCGGGTCGGAAATGGGTTCTGGCTGTTCGAGTAAGGACTACGACCACAGGCGGGACAGTTCCCCAGTGAGAGCATCACAATCATCGTCCCAATTGTGATGACTAGCGTGGGAATTTGCAGCACCCACAAGGGAAAGGAGACAGATCCTTGCAATCCTGGTGATACCATCAATACTACGACGCTGAACCCAGCAACACAGCCCAAGCTGCAAAAAAGAATTCGATCGCGATAGAACCTGGTCACAATTGCTTGAGGTGTTAATCGCTTACTCATCAGGTTGGAAAATTGTAATTTAACATTGGACTAAAACCTCAAGCCTAAAACCTAATCAACTTGGTCAAACTTACCAGTAATTCTTGTTCCTTGAAGGGTTTGGAGAAGTAGCCACTGGCGCCGAGATTCATGGCAATTTTACGATGCTTATCGCCGCTGCGGGAGGTGAGCATGAGGACGGGGATGTTTTTGAACTGAGCGAGACCTTTGACGGTGGCAAGGAACCCGTAGCCGTCCATCCGAGGCATTTCGACATCACAGACAACAGCTTGAGGATGGAGACCAGCTTGAAGTTTGTCGATCGCTTCTTGACCATCTTTGGCTTGCTCGACTAGATATCCGGCTTTTTCGAGGGTGAGAGCGACGAAGCGACGGACATTGATCGAGTCATCGACGACGAGCACGCGGGGGCGTTGGGCGGGAGCTGGTAGCGGTGGCGATTGGGTGGGGGATTCCGTGAGGAGTTTTAAAGTGTTACCGATCGCCGTGGTGGCGGTAGCGAAATCGCCATCGATCCACCGGATGAGGGCGATCGCATCGACGAGCGGGACGATCCGACCGTCGCCCAGGATCGTGCAGCCAGTAAAGCCAGGAGGCATGTGGATCTTGCCTTGAGGTTGCCTGATGGTGACTTCTTGTTCGCCCCAGAATTTATCGATCTCGACGGCGACGAGATCTTGTCCTTGGTCGATCATCAGCACAGTAGGACAGTTGATGGTAGGGAGTGCAGCGGTGGTAACAGCAGAACTCAGCGGCGGAAAATTGAGATACTGTGCGGGTTGGATCAGTCGGACGGTGAAGTTTTCCCATTGGAGCATCTTTTGTCCGGCGGTACTAATGACTTGCTCGGGGTTGAGGAGGATGATTTCTTCAACGATGTTGCTGGGGATGGCTAGCCACAAGCCATTGACTTCGACGAGGAGGACGCGGACGACGGAGAGGGTAAAGGGGACGGTAATCGTAAATGTACTGCCTTTGCCGAGTTTGGTTTCAACAAAGATGTCCCCACGTAAGGAACGGATATTGGTACGGACGACATCCATCCCGACACCACGCCCAGAGAGATCGGTAACTTTGTCGGCGGTACTAAAGCCTGGTTCAAAGATGAGATCGATCAGTTCGCTATCTTTGAAATTGGCGATCTCGCGATCGTCGATGCCCATTTTTTTGACTTTGGCGCGGATTTTGTCGAGATCGATCCCGCCACCATCATCTTTGATGGTGATGACGGTTTGGTTACCACGATAAGTCGCACTGATTTCGATCGAGCCTGTATCGGATTTGCCACTGGCGCGGCGGACGGCACTTGGTTCGATCCCATGATCGAAGGCATTGCGGACAAGGTGCATCAAGGGATCGTTGAGAGCTTCAAGGATGCTCCGTTCGATGAGGGTGGTACCGCCTTTGAGGCGAAGGTCGATCGGTTTGGAATGTTCGATCGATAGGTTGCGGATCGCTCTGGGAAAGCGATTGAACAGTTCGGAGATCGGACGCATCCGCACTTGCGTCAAGCCTGTTTGCAGTTGTTTGGCGGTGCGATTGAGGTCGCGGTTGGTACGTTCGGTATCGTTGAGTTGGAGATCGAGATCGGTGGCTAGTTCTTCGATCTGGACGACATTATCCATCACTTCTTGAGAGAGGAGGTGCAATTCGCTATAGCGATCGAATTCCAGGATATCTAATTCGTTGGTAAAATCGCTAGCTAAACTAATATTGCGCTGAGTCAAAGTTGCCTCGGGATCGAGTGATTTGCTAGCGGTGGTGTCATAAGCGGCGCGGAGATTGAAGTTGGACTGTTCTAGTTGCTTGACTTTGACTTGGAGATTGGCGACTAGCTGGCGCAGTCCTTGTAAGTTGAGATTTAAGCCATTGCGATCGATCGTCAGTTCGCCAAACAGATCCCCAATCTCTACGAGTTGTTTGGTGGCGACGCGGATGGTTTGCTCGACGGGAGCTGTAGCATTGGCAGGCTGTCCGCTGGCGGCGACTAGATCGTCGATGACTTCTGGTGCTGCATCCAAGGCGGTGAGGAGATCTGCGGCTTCTTGAGCCAGAGCCTCGGCTGGCGACTTGGGCGTGACTCTAAATACTGCGGAAGATACATCCTCTGAGCTTGCCGGATTTGATAGGAAGCCAGACAACGCCGATAATAACTCTGGCACATCGGTATCGAATGACAGATCGCCACTGAGATCGAGTCGCTCGAAAGCATCGACGATTTCTTGTTCGGGTGCGGGGACGACGGTAGTTTGGACGTGAAACGAGTCGGAAAATTGTTCGCTGGTGCTAAATTCATCAAGATCGTTACTGTTCGAGCTAAACGATTCCCCAAAGGGGATGCTACGCGAACGAGTTGATTCGGCGGTGGGAGTCAGTGAGATCTGGTTGAGGATATCAGAATCTTGCTCATTGGTGGCGAATTCGTCTAGTTCGTCACTATTGGTGATGGTCGAAAAAGCTGGCGGGATAAAAGCATCGATCGTGGCGAATGGATCGGTTAGAGTCTGGAAGTCATTCGCGCTGGTATATCCAAACAAGACTGCGGATTCAGAACTGCTGTCTTCACCACCAAGATCGGAAATAGTAATCGGTCGATCCATGGTGAAATCATGGAGCGCGATCGTCTGTTCGCCGCTCGCGCCCAGATCGAGATCGGCCCATTCTGGGACTGTTTCGGCTTCGTCGATCGCGACAATCCCCGATCCTGGCAACTCGATCTCGCTGGGGAGATTGCTAGTTTGACCGATCAGCACCATTGCTTGAGTGCGTCGCCAAGCGGCTAGAGCCAGAGCGGCGATCGATCTCAGTTGATGAGGTTGTGAGGTGAGGTGGGTCAGCACAGACTGACACAAGCGTCCCAATGCTGGCAATTCGACCATTTCTGCCAAACCACCCAATTCCTCCGCGCTGATGAGCAACTCGTCATACAAGCTACTCGAATTGTCGCTATTGACAGATACTTCTAGTTGTGTTAGAGAACGCTCCACTTCTGACTCAAATAAGAACGTCAGAATATCCTCCCCCGACTCCGACGCCAGCATATTGGCTTCATCTTCAGGATTGAACTCTCCCAAGCGATCGCGCAACTGAGCAAAGATCGGATTGACTTGCGTCTCCAACCAAGCATCATCGGCATCTCTACCTTGACGATTGAGCGTGACAATCTGCCGTAACTTATCGATCGTCCCGAGCAATAGCTGCTCGATCTGACCATCGGGCGGAGCCGATTTGCCATACTGAAGGATCTTGAAATAATCCTCCAAATGGTGACCCAACCCCGCCAGGGTGGTATATCCCATCATGCCTGCACCACCCTTGATCGAGTGAGCAGCGCGGAGGAGTGCGTCTAACTGCTTGCCTGTCACTGCACCAGTACCCAGTCCCAGCAGTCCCGATTCGATCGTATCTAAATAATCGGTCGCTTCATCCAGAAACTGGAGTTTGACTTGTTGTTCTTGATCTGAAGTAATCATCGGGTTAGGGATTAGGCTTTAGGTCTTAGGCTTTAGGCTGGAGGAAGGCTTTAGGCGTTAGGTGTTAGGCTTTAGGTTGTAATTAGAATTCGGATTTTGGGACGCTTGCGTCCTCCTGAACCCTAAAGCCTAAAGCCTAAAGCCTAACACCTAGTTGAGATCGGCATTAACCTTAAACTTACCAACCGAAGCTTGGAGTGCTTGGGCGACGGTGACGGTTTGTTGGAGTGAGGTCGATACTTGCTTGGAGGAGTCGGAAGTTTGCTCGGAGATCAGCGCGACTGCTGCCATATCGACCTTTACGGCTTGGGAGGTGGCTACTTGATCGATCGTCGCGGTCGAGATCGATTGCAAGAAGGTATCCATTTGATTGGACAGGGCGATAATCTGTTTCAAACTGGTTTTGGTTTGCTCGACCGATTGGGTACCTTCGACTACTTGGGTGGTGCTAAGTTCCATCGCTTGGGCGACCGCACTGGTTTCGCGTTGAATGATTTCGACGATTTTTTCGATTTCTTTGGTCGCTGCAGCTGATTGCGCGGCTAGTTCTCCGACTTCTTCGGCAACTACCGCGAAACCGCGTCCTTCTTCACCCGCCCGAGCGGCTTCGATACTGGCGTTGATCGCGAGGAGGTTGGTTTGGAGAGCGATTTGGTCGATCAGTCCAGTGACTTTGGAAATCTGTTGTGAGGATTCACCCAAGCGTTTGACTTTCTTGGCAGTTTCGGAGAGGGTTTCGCGCAGTTGCAAGATACTTTGGACTGTCCGCTCCATCGCTTGACCGCCAACTTCGGCGGTAGCAGCGGCAGATGTCGCTACAGTTGCCGCTTGACGGGCATCCGCTGCCACTGATTGGATCGAGGTGGTCACTTGTTCGATTTTTGCCAAAGTCTGCTGGATTTGGTCGGCTTGCTTGGTCGCAGCAGTAGTCAGCAGTCGTACTTCCGATTCATTTTCACCAACTGAGCCATTAACTTGGCTCGCGGCTGTTTTTACAGTACTAACGATGTCGCGGAGACTTTCGATAATGGCGTTAAAGAAGTCACCGACGATCGCGATTTCCCCTTCGCTGATTTCCGATCGCACTGTCAAGTCACCATCGGAAGCTCCTTCGATTTCGGTCAGCAACCGGAGTAATTCTTTTTGGCGACTTTCGTTTTCTTTCCGAGCTGTTTCAGCGCGTTGGCGAGACTGTTCGGCTTCATATTGGCTCCGCTCGGTCGCTGCATAGCCACCTAGACACGCGGCGATCGGTAGGGCAAACTCAGTCAGGTACTCAGTTTCCCACTCTTCCCACTCGTGGATACTGGTACAGTGATGCGCGACGAGTAGTCCGAGCAGGTTATTACCTTGGAGGATCGGTACGACGAGATTGGATTTGATTTGCAGTCTCGTCAGCAATTGCTGGTGGTTGGGGTGATAATTACTCGCCATCACATCAACGGTGGCGATCGTGCGACCTTGGCTGTATGATTCCAGCAATGCCTGTGGGATGCACGCATCTTCAATCCGATCGTCCAGAGCTTTGACAAATCCTGGTAATACTGCTTCCCCAACGATCTGACCGCCATAGCTGGGGAAAAAACGATAGACTACCAACCTGTCAGCAGCCAGCTTTTCGCGTCCTTCTTCGAGAATATAAACTAGTGGTGTCGTCATTTCCTGAGTGGATTGAGCGCGCGAGATCGTCGCGAGCAACTGTTCGCGGACGGCTTTGTCGCGCTGTCTAGCGGCGTCGAGTTGACCGCGCTCGGAGATGACAAAGCCACTCAAACACACACCGATCTGTTCGGCAAATTTGGTCAGATAGATGCTCTCCCACTCTTGCCAAGCGTGAGTCTGTTGACAGTGGTGAGCGACTAGTAGCCCCAATAAGTTACCATTTTGGACGATCGGCACTACCAAATTTGCCTTGATGTTGAGGCGGACTAATAGCCGTTTGTGATCGGGATGGTAGTTGCTCTCGGCGACATTATCATTGGCGATGACGCGTCCTTGAGCGTAGGCGGCGAGTAACTCTGCGGGGATACAGGGGTCGTTGACTTGTTCGGCGATCGCACTGCTACCGCCCGCGCCAAATGATTCCCCTGCGATGTAGCCCCGATTGTCTGCCATAAACCGATAGACCACCAATCGATCGGCTTTGAGGATTTCTCTGGCTTCGACGAGGACTTGAGATAGAGGTGAAACTAAATCTGCCCCAGTCCGAGCGCGAGATATTTCGGCATATAAATCCGTGCGTCTGGTTTGTTCTGATTGGGCGAGGAGCAGTCCTTGAATTTGATTTGCCATCAAGTTGATGTTGCCACCCAGTTGCCCGATCTCATCTTCACTAGCGACTTCCAAACGATTGCTGAAGTCGCCTTGCCCGATTTTTTCGACCGCTTTGGCAGCATCCGCGATCGGCTGTGTGGCTCGCTCTGCAAAGAAGGTCGCCAAGGCAACTGTGAACAGAGCAGTCAACCCCGCTCCAGCCAAGATTGTCAATAATAGTCCGCTCAGGGTGGCATTGGCTGCCTCCTCATCGATCGAGGCTACCGCTACCCACGGCAGTTGCTGCATCCCGTCGATTTTACCAAGGGGGGCAGCACTAAGTAGTTCAGTCTTGCCCGCACCCGATCGAGCGTCTGCTCCACCTTGATGTCGATGTGATACCAAGCTCTGTGATGTCAAGGCTTGAGTCAGATCGGCGTCGGCTGCTTTGCTAGCGAACTCACCGTTAGAACTGATGAAGACCTTGTTGGTGCGTCGATCGAGAACGTAGTAGTTTTGGCTTTTACTCGCAAAAGCTCTGAGTGGGGCATCCAGGCGTTCGATCGGTGCTCTCGTCCGCATCACACCGATAAGTTGACCTGTAGTACTATCCTTAATTGGTGCGGCAAAATGTATCACCATTTTATCGCTACTTTTGGATAGTTCTGGACTGGAAATGACCGTCTTACCTGTTTTGAGCACATCTTGGAAATACTGGCGATCCAGGTGATTTCCAGATACAATCCCCTTACTTTGGGCAATGAGATTACCCTTGAGATCGAATGCGGCGATGCTATCATATACCTGATAAATATCTACATATCGCTGAAGCAGATTGTTTTTAAATTCTGTGTTACCAATTGCGGAGATTTTAGCATCATTAAAAATCGGGAGTGAGGATAGAACTTCTACATCACCATTGCGCTCGAAGATAAATCGATTGAATTTATCGGCGATCTGAACCGCTCGATCTTTTTGAGCTTGGACGGTCTGCTCTCTCAGTGCATTATTGATTTGGACGTAGCTAAGTGTACCAATTGCCATGAGTGGAGCCAAACCAAGGATTGTAGCAAGTAGCGTTACTTTGGTTTTGAGGCTAAATTTATTCCAATTGGATGTAGATCTAGACGCATTCATGGCGATTTCACCTTGCTGGGTGAATATCTCTGTCATGACATCGGTACTGTTGAATTGATTTGGTTCGTTAAACTGATTCATAAATCAAATAGTGTAGTTTAATATAAATATCTGGTGATTAGTTAGTCGCTAGTTGTCAGATTTGGAGGTGGGATTTTGGGCCACTCTACTCAATAGATTTATCGGCTGGGTAGCATGGAGTGAAACCCGACAATTCTAGAGCTAGTGGCGATCGCTTGCACTGAATGACAAACTGAGAACTACAGCTTGAGACTCAATCTAAAATTGCCGATCGAGTGTTATGGTTCGACTGCTGACGGGTTGAACACTTTGGCATTAATAATTGCTTCAGGATCGAGTACCAATACTAGTTCGCGTTCTTGCAAGATCCAGCCGTGGAGATAGGGAGTAAAAGCTGGATTGAAACTACCAATGGGTGATTCGATCTCGTCTTTGGCAAACCTCACTACGCCCTGAATCGATCGCACTGCGACAGCTAACGGCGTTTGCCCCACCTTGAGGAGGGCGATATCATAACTGTGCGTGTGGCGATCGATCGGTTCCAATCCCAGCATTTCTGGCAGATCGACGAGCCATAGTAGCGTACTCCGACGGTTGAATAAGCCGATGACAGGCGAGGGAAGATTGGGAATTACTGACACTCGCCCCGCTGGGAGGACGATCGCTTCCTGGGTTTGGAGCATCGGCACCACCGCACAAGTTTGGCTGTCAAGTTGAAATCTCAAAAACATCTCACCAGTAGTTCTGGTCGATCGTTTGGTTGATTGTGTGGTGGTGACACTCATAATGAGAATGGTGGATGGTGGATGGTGAATGGTGGATGGTGAATAAAGTTTAAGGATTGAGCTAAGTCTTGATGTTCGTGCGGCTGTGCCGTACTGGAGACGATCGCTCTTTGAATTGAGAAATAAAGATCGGGAACTTCATCCCTTGGCATAAAATTTTACAATTCACCATTCACCAATTTAATTAGAGACAGATTTCACAGCATTGATGATGTCCTCTTGGGAATAAGGTTTGGTGACATAGACATCGACACCTTGTTTCTTACCCCACAATTTATCGAGGTCTTGACCGCGAGATGTACAAGCAATCACGGGAATTTTTTCAGTATCGGGATTTTTTTTCAGTGTCCGACAAAACTCAAACCCGTTCATCCCTTCCATCACTACATCAGTGATCACGATATCCGGCTTTTCTTTGGTAACCAGACTTAGCCCATCTTTAGCATTGTCAGCAGAGACAACTTGATAACCATTATCTTTGAGATAAAGAGTCATCAACTGCATCTCAGAAGGCGTGTCCTCAACCACTAAAATCTTGACCATTTGCTCAACTTTCCCGTGTATATACTGTTAGAGTGAATTAATTGTTTATTTAACTAAAAACTGCTGACGACCTGATTTCAACAATATGGTAAGGTTCTAATTCCCACGTTTACCAACATTGCGAACGAATATTTAATGATGATCTGACATCAGATGTCTAGACACCATTTCAATTAATCCTGCTTGGGTAAAAGGTTTGGTCATATAATCAGTCGAGCCAGCCATCTTGGCTTTAGCGCGATCGATGATGCCAGTATTGCCAGTTACCATCACGATTGGCGTCTTTTTGAAGGCTGGATGTTTCCGCAACATCGAACAGAGCTTGTAGCCATCGATCGTCGGCATTCCCACATCCAGTAAGATGATGTCAGGATTGATCCGAATGATCTTCATCAATGCTGTCCCCGAATCGACGATCGGAAACACCTTGAAGCTATTCCCATCCAAAAAGCGGTTGATTTCGCGTAAAATAGTCGGACTATCATCAACACAAGCAATCTTATAAGTAGCTTGTTCGATTAATTCGCCAGTTGAAGGGCCGAGCGCGCCTGTTTTTTCGGCAACAGCCGCCAGTGTCGCCGATACCGATTGCTCTTGTTCATTAAAGCGATTGCTATCTGTACCAGCATATAGTCGGTGCATCCGATCGAATGGTGGCTGGGGCGGACGCAAGCCGACAATCCGATTATTGATCAACCGATGCAGGTTGTTGGCGACTGTCAACTCATCTTGCTTGAGTAGCAACGATAACTGCCGAAAGCTAAACCCAATCAAGATTTTGCTCAACTTGGCCTTGACATCTGGCGTGAGCAGTGGATGCTCGACATCGATCAGATATGGACGTTGATACGGTGACTGGATCGCTGGTTGCAGTGCCTGCCAAGCCTGGAGTTCGGTCTGACATTCCTTGGTCACAAACAAAAAATTGCCACTCCACCAAATCGGAAACGATGTCTCCCGCGCGAAGAGTTCGCTAGTACCTGAAGTTAGCAACAGATATGACTGAAGTACTTCTTTGGTGATGCTTTTGACCAATGCCCCCGCAGTCTGCTCAGTGATGTGCCCCTGAGCGATCGACCACTGAATTGCTTGATAGTCTAGGCTGGGATAACTCGCCTCCAAATTAGCCTCTTTGAGCTGTTCCCGCAAATCGGTATAGACTTGGTTGGGGAGGATAACTGGGCTAATCCGGCGCAAATGTTGCTCTAGTCGCTCGATCGGTTCGAGGGAGTGATTGGCATAAAATAGTTTACCTTCATAAAAGTACAGTAACCAGATAATGTCATTGGCAACAACTCGCAGACAACCTTTAGCTTGGGAAGTAGCTAACTGTTCTAATAACTTGATGGGGTTGATTGTTCTTTCGGTATCAGCAACGCTGCTAGAACCCTGATTCATGGCTCAAACTCATAGCTTAGTGGACTCGATTGATAAAGGTGCAGGAATTTTAGAAATAGTGGTAGATTGACGCGATCGGCATGGCACGGTTTGGATATGTCTTCTTTATCTTTCCCCACTTGGATCGCAAAAGTCACATTTTTGTGCAGGAAGCCGCTTTTTCTCCAGTGGCGATCGTTTCCCTTTACCCTTTTCCCCCTACATCACCGATCCACGCTGTAAAGATACCCCAGAAATCAACAATCCACCATTCACCATTCACCCACTACCCTAAATATCTAATTCAACACAGGTATGGTAGTAGTTAGTAACTTCCCGATCCAAAAGTGGCACTCTAGATAGTAGTATCCGACCTTTGTACCCATGGCTATTTATTCTCCACTGAGATCGCGCCGATTGGCGGCGCAGAAGACCGAAGCAACCCAACGTCTGATTACCTTCAAGCTGTGGGATGAGACTTTCGCGCTCCCATTGACTAGCGTTCAGAAAGTGACGACACTCAATCGCGTCTACGGCGATCCCCATGCTACGGGGATTGGTTTGACTACTTATCAGGGTCGAGAGCTAGTCGTTATCGATGTGGGACATCGGATCTTTGGCAAGACACCATCAGGATTAGCAGCTAGCCAGAGCCACAACGGCGAGCCGAGCGTCAGACGTGGGAGTCAGCCTGTTGGATCTAGACGTAGTGACGAGCAGACTAAATATTTATTGATTCTTCAGCCTGCACCAGATCGGTTGGTGGGATTACCGATCGATTCGCCGCCAAGTATTCAATCGATCCAACTTTCGGCATTTCAACCTTTGCCGGAGATCTATCGCCAACATAGCAATATTCACTGTGTCAGTTCTTTATCGATCGATCTTCCCGATCGACCAGCGATCTTCTTACTGGATGTTGACTTGCTAGCATAGACGCATAACCGATCGGTTGTGGCTGCTATCATGGCAATCGATCGCCGCAGACCGCAAAATTTGGCAACACTCGTCGCTGGGTAAAATGCTATTATGAGCTTAAATCCAGCTCGATCGTGGCTACCTACTGGAATATCAGCCTAAGTTAATGCGTACAGTAGTTGGTAGTTAAGATCGGACAGCAATTTTAAGGTTCTAGATACCTCATCTGTTGAAGAACATCAAATATTTAATTTAAGTGCGAAACAGTTTAGTCTATTCATCATCGAACCTTAAATGGCAAACCAAGCTTGTATTTCGATCGGTATCAATCAATATCAGTTCTTGACGCCACTGAGCTATGGAATGGCAGATGCTACTGCGATGGAGCAGTTTTTTATCGATGCTGCTGGCTGGGAGCCAGCACAATGCTTGCTCTTGACCGATACATCTCCTCAGTCGGACACTAAATCCACCTACCCCAACCGCGAAAATATCAACCGCTGGCTCAAACAATGGTCTTGGGACAAACTCCATCATGGCGATTTGTTATGGTTCTTTTTTAGTGGTTGTGGCGTCAGTTTTGGGAATGAAGATTATCTGATCCCGATCGATGGGAAGACTGACGATCTCGCCAATACTTGTATCTCAATCCGCCAACTCTATCAACAATTCCGCGATATTGGTGTCAACGCGCTAGTGTTTCTCGATGCCAACCACTCTCAGCACCTCTCACTTGGAGGCGGCATTGGGACAATTACTGCCAAACTCGCTCAGGAGTATCAGATTCCGACTTTTCTCTCCTGTCAGAGTCAGGAATTTTCCCATGAAGATTCCGGTTTGGGGCATGGATTATTTACCACAGCTCTCCTAGAAGCTCTCAACTATCACCCCGATCTCAACCTGGAGACGATCGATATATATCTGACCAGCCGCCTAGTAGAATTGAGCGAACACCACTGGAAGCCACTCCAAACACCAATGGCAATCATTCCTACTGGTGTCTCTACCTATCGTCCAGTTTTCTCGACCACTACCCAATCATCGATCTCATCAGCAAGCATCCCCGAAGTAGTATATACACCACCGACGCCAGTACCTTTCGGTCGAGATGATAATTATGCTACTTATATCCCACCGAGTCCCAATATCGCGATCGCCACTCCAGAACCGATCGGGACAGGGGCGATCGTCAGAAAGCTACAGCCGACACCCAGCACCAGAGAAGTGCCTCATTGGGCAAAAATTAGCTTGCTGTTGACGCTGATGGTGGCAGCAGGTGGTGGCATTTATGTTTTCAAATCCCAGCACACTCGCACCCAGCAGCAACTCGTCAAACCCGCAAGTAGTGTGAATACTCCAGTTGCGACCACCTCATCACCAGTCCCCGCCACAGGGTCAACTAATACTGCTCCAGCGCAAATTCCCGACTTAGCACAAGCAAGGCTATTTGTCAAGTCAGGTGATGCAACTTCTCGTTATCAAGCAATCCTCGCCGCGCGCAAGATTCCCGTCACTTCAGCCACCGCCACAGAAGTCAAACAAGCGATTGAGGTGTGGTCGCAAGAGATCGACACGATCGCTCAAGGCTATGCCCAGAAGCAATACTGGCAACTGGCGATCGATACTGCCAAGATGGTGCCTCAAGACGCACCCAACTATGCTGCCGTTCAAGCCTTGATGTCTGAGTGGCGCAGTAAATTGTAAATGCTAGATCCCCGACTGCTCCGAGCAGTCGGGGATCTGATATCGGAGCCTCTAACTCAAGAACAACTGATAAGCTGGATTGGCGCGCTCATCCCAATAGCGATATGGAGTGCGATCGAGAAATCGATCCCAAGCGACCATCTCCGTGGGCGGCACCTCGATCCCGATCAGAATCCGCCCATAATCAGCACCGTGATTGCGATAGTGAAACAGACTAATATTCCAATCGGGGTTCATACTATTGAGAAATTTAGTGAGTGCGCCAGTCCGTTCGGGAAACTCAAATCGGTAGAGGAGTTCGTCTTGAGCCACAGGCGAACGTCCGCCGACGAGATGTCGGAGATGGAGTTTTGCCATCTCATCATCGGTGAGATCGATCGTTTTAAACCCCTCTGCCACTAGTTTCGCGATAATCATCGCGGTGTCTGCCCGATTTTGGACTTGGATGCCGACAAAAATATGTGCTTGAGTCGTATTTGCCATCCGATAGTTGAATTCGGTCAGATTGTGCGTACCCAAGCAGGTACAAAAGCGACGAAAACTGCCTCGTTCTTCTGGAATCGTCACCGCCAAAATTGCCTCGCGATGTTCGCCTAGTTCCGCTCGTTCGGCAACAAATCGCAGCCTGTCGAAGTTCATATTCGCGCCGCAAGCTACAGCCACTAGCGTTTCGCCCTCAATTCCTTCGCGATCGATATAAGCTTTGGCACCAGCGATCGCCAGCGCGCCAGCAGGCTCTAAGATCGATCGCGTATCCTCAAAGACATCTTTGATCGCCGCACAGATATCATCGGTATCGACAAGGATTACCTCGTCCACATACATCTGACACAACCGGAAGGTTTCTACGCCGACTTCCTTCACCGCCACCCCATCCGCAAACAACCCCACGCGATCGAGTTTCACCCGCTTTCCCGCTGCGAGACTGCGACTCATCGCATCGGCATCGACTGGCTCCACCCCGATGATTTTCGTCTCAGGATAGAGCCGCTTGACGTACGCTGCAATCCCCGCGATCAACCCACCGCCGCCGATTGCCACAAAGATCGCATGAATCGGTTGTTGGTATTGCCGCAAGATCTCCATCCCGATCGTTCCTTGTCCCGCGATCGTATCGGGATCGTCAAAAGGATGAATAAAAGTCAACCCCCGCACTTCCCCGAGCTGACAGGCGTAAGTATAGGCATCATCGTAAGTCTCACCCTGTAAGATCACTTCTGCGCCGCTAGCCGCCACCGCATCTACCTTCATTTGGGGCGTCGTCACAGGCATGACGATCGTCGCAGTTGTCCCCAGCCGCTGGGCACCCAAGGCGACCCCTTGAGCGTGATTTCCGGCCGAAGCCGCAATCACCCCGCGTGCCAATAATTCCGGCTTGAGTTTTGCCATCTTGTTATAGGCACCCCGTAGCTTGAAGGAGAAGACAGGCTGCATATCCTCACGTTTGAGCAAAATCTGATTTTTCAACCGTTGTGAGAGGATGGAGGCGCGATCGAGTGGCGATTCGATCGCGACATCATAGACGGTAGCTGTCAGGATTTTTTGGAGGTAGTCGGGATAGTCGGACATGACACAAGTCGGGATGGGTGTAGATCTAGTCTACGCTGGTTATCCTCGATTCTCCAGATCGACTCTCAACTCTCAACTGTCAACTTTTTAACGACGCGCAGGGGTTTAAATCCCCCACCTTGAGGTGGATTGTTTGCAGGGTGGGGCTTAAATCACCACCCTACAAACTTCGCTGTCAACTGTCAACTGTCAACTGTCAACTGTCAACTGTTAACGAATATCCATATTGGCATTAAATTCAAAATTGTTAATAATGGGGTCGTTCTTGGTCGTCATATATTCAAACAGAGAGTTGATATCGATGACGCGAATGTTGACCTTGCTTGCTAGATTGGGATATGTTTTGGCTACCATCGCTCTGAGGGTTGGTTCGCTCAAGAACAGTGGTACTATTTCTCGACGATCGCGTCGGAACATCAAGTATTCCTCTTGCCCAGATGGGACTTTGATCATCGCGATAAATACGGGGACATTGTTGAATTGAGTGAGTTTTTGACCACTCCGATTGAGGATACTGATTGCCGAACTAGCTTGTTGGGCTGTCGGTACCAAAACATAACTAAGTTGCTGGGGCTTATTTTTATTTTCTTGTTGACGGCGATAGATCTCGCCCAAACTAACTGGTGTAACTTTGACTACCTTAGTGAGATCTGGCTGTCGAGTTTTGAGGTTTTTGTCGATGAAATTTTGGGCATCTTGACTACTTAGGAATACTCCAGTGGAAGTCTGGGGCGGTTTTCCTGGCGTATTGGTCTGAGCTTCAACTAGCGTACCGCTCTCATCGGTAATTACATAAACTGGTACATTCTGTAACTTGTCAATTACTAGGGCTTCGGGGATTGCTTGGACGGGAGCAGTTGCGATCGAGATCCCACCAAAGATGGTGGCACCTAATAAACCGATCGCGGATAAACAACGGTAAGATAACTTCATTTAGAATTTATAATTGCAACTCAGGTAGATCACAACGACTGATGAACATTAGATTACCAGATCGATCGACTTTTGGAACCGATGAATCCCTAAATTGACGATCGCTAGATTGGCGCATACATATTATCATCCCCTCCCGCTCGGTGGGAATAGTCGGCTGTTGATGCGATCGCGCAAAGCTGGACTCGATTGACATTGGCACCACAGATAAAGCATAAACTACTCGATCGCCCAGGTGCGGCTCTGATGAATTTTGACAACCAGCTCGAATTAGCTACAGTTTTCGATTAATTCAACTGCGTGCGGGATGATTGGTAATCATCTCCCAGATTTTTATCAGCCAGTTTTCGATCGCCAAGATGATGCGATCGAGCCATGCCAAGAAGTGCGATAATGGCGATCGACTATAGCCAATTAGTTCGGAATCTGTCTCGATCCAATCTGGAAAATGTTCTAGCTCTTGCTTGACTTGGTTTGAGATTTGATTAGTAGTTTGGTGACGAGTTTTTACTTTTGATTCAAGGCTAACAGGCTGGTTTTGAGTAAGTTCTGTATATCTGATTTTTTGAGGTTGTGGATCGATCGGCTCTAGTTTAAATTCTGCTGGCTGATAAATAATTTGATTATTAGTCTGCGATGGTATATGTAGATAGTCTCGATAATAATTAGACCAATTCTTGAGCCAACTTAGTTGAAATTTGCCCAACTTAGCTAAAACGGGATTAGCTGGGGTAGGATGCGATTGAGTTTCGAGGATCGGGGGGAGTTGCGGCAGCTCGATGAAGCGATCGCGTCGCGGTGGTTGGGGCGTAAAGGGGTATTTGGTGGCTGGTAATTTGAGTGTGAAGTCTGGGACTATTGTGCTAGGTTCTGGCGGAACAGTAGCAAAATTGTGCCACCATTTTTGTAGGCGATCGCGTAATGTTGGCGATCGCGAATCTCGTTCTTCAAGCTGAATTTTTTCCTGTAAAAGTAATGTTTGATTTGGTGAATCTACAGCATCGATTGCGATCCATCGATCGTCAGTTTCACCATTTAGTAATACTTGTCTGTCAGATGAGATTTGAGGCGTGGATTGATTGCCCGACATTCGATCCGCCCGCCATTGATGCCAAGCGATCGCGATATCGAGTCCGATCCGACGGCGAATTTCTTGTTGTTGGGAAATAGTGAGGAGATCTAGTAGTTCATTTTCGGTAGTTACTAATACTAATTGGCGATCGCTTAGTAATGAACTAAGCCCGCGAATGCTTGGCTTTTTCGCTCGAACTTGACTAGCTGTCCGAGCATGATAAGTAGCTTCATGACTTTGATTTGCTGTCAGCTCATGCTCTGGATTCCAGCTACTTTCATCGATGAGCGACCAATCATCGCAGGTGATGGTACTACTCGCAGCAATCTCGATCGGATATCCAGCCGCCACGACTAGATCGAGAGCCTGTTCGATGTTAATATCCGAAGCTGGATGCGGTAGTGATAATTGTCGAGGTGGTGGCGGAAGCTGGGGTGGAAAGTTTTCCATCGCCTGGGCTAGTAATTGGAGCGGATAGAGTAAAATCTGACCAGTCCAAACTACTGCTACCTTAATATGCCGCAAACCTTTGGCACAACTATCTTTCAATCGATCTGTGCTTTTGCTAATAAAGGTAAAGACTCGGCTGTGGTACTTTCCAGACATGGGGGTTTAATTAGGTTTTAGGTGTTAGGTTTTAGGCTTTAGTAATGTCCGGTAGGTGGATAAGCACCGTTTGAGTTTTAGTCCGATCTTAAAGTCTCGATCGATGTGGATCGTCTCAGCGATTGCCATGTTCGAGCAAGTTGATACAGATCCAAAGTTGGTTCTAGATTTAAAGCTACTGATATGATTTTAAATACCTAAGATTTTAGCGAAACTATGAATGATTCTGAGCAAAATTTTGGATCGGCGATCGAGCGGTTGCGGCGGTTGAGTCAGCAGGATATTCTCACTGACTGGCGGATGCTACTGGGAGCGGGATCTGTCGATACAGAGCTGGATACTTGGGAGATTGCTAGCTTGAATCAGAGGGGACAAATCGCTTGGGAGCGGCTCTCTCCGGTCGGGTTCCCCGACCATGGAAGAGAGACAAGACAGCGGGGGCGACAGGAGATCTGGTTGGCACAAAAATTGGTAATGCCGATCGATCTGCATGGTTATCCAGTTACTAGTCTATCCTGTCGGCTGGCGTTTACTTGGTGGGCAGAGGTCGCGCAGGTATTTGTCGATGGGAAATTGGTGCAGGAGGGGGATTTATTCGACCATAGTCCGCGCGTATTGTTGATGTCCGCTGTGGTACCTGGGACGGCTATAGACGTGCGGTTGCGAATGGTCAGTCCTGGGCACGATATCGGAGCTTTGATGCGTTCTCGGCTGGTTTTTGAGTCCGCAGATCCGACAGATCCCGAACCAGGGTGGTTGGCGGATGAGTTGGCGGTGATGGTGAAGCAGGTGGCGAGTTTTCAGCCAGCGCAATTGGAGGTGGTGGGGGGAATGATTGAGGCGATCGATTATGATTTGGTGAAGATCGATCGTTGTCGCTTTATCGCGCAGGTATTGGATGTTAAGCGACAAATTAGATCGATCGTTGGCGGTGGCGGAGATCTACCCACCCCACCCTTCGGGCACCCCTCCCAAGAGGGGATTTTCCACGCGAACTCCTCTGGGGAGGGGATTTTGCAGACTATTCAATTGCTTGGACACGCTCACTTGGATATGGCTTGGTTGTGGGAGGTGGCGGAGACTTGGGAGGTGGCGGAGCGGACATTTCGATCGAGTCTCAGTTTACAGCAATTATTTCCCGATCTGACTTTTTGTCATTCTACGCCTGCATTGTATGAGTGGATGGAACTCCATCAGCCGGACGTATTTACAGGTATCTGTCAGCAGGTGCAAGCGGGTAAATGGGAGATCGTGGGGGGAATGTGGATCGAACCAGATCTGAATCTGATTTCGGGAGAATCGATCGCGCGGCAAATTATCTACGGACAAGCATACAATCGATCGCGATTTGGGGCACATACCAGAGTTGCATGGCTCCCAGATACATTTGGATTTTGTTGGCAATTACCACAGTTACTCAAGCAGGGTGGGATCGATTATTTCGTCACGCAGAAGTTTCTCTGGAATGATACCAATCAATTTCCATATCAATTATTCTGGTGGGAGTCTCCCGATGGTAGTCGCGTATTTAGTTTGATGTCGTCACCGATCGGGGAAGGGATCGATCCGTTGAAGATGATAGACTATGCCTGTGCTTGGCAAACTAGTACGGGTATCAATGAATCCCTATATCTATTCGGTGTGGGCGATCATGGTGGGGGACCGACCCGTGATATGTTGGAAATTGCCGATCGCTGGTCAAAGTCGGATGTATTTCCCGCTCTCGAATTTACGACAGCGGTAAAATACCTGGACAAGTTGACAAGTAGAGCCGATAGTCAACTTTTACCAGTATGGCGAGACGAACTGTATCTCGAATTTCATCGTGGTTGTTTTACCACCCACGCCGATCAAAAGCGATCGAATCGGCAATGTGAGGACTTATTATATCAAGCCGAGCTATGGTCATCGATCGCTTGTATCGTTACCGAGCAAGATTATCCCGCCGATCTCAAATTGCAGATCGAGACAGCTTGGAAACAGACATTATTCAATCAGTTTCACGATATCATCCCTGGCACGGCGATCGAGCCTGTATATGTGACGGCAAATGAAGCCTGGGAAAATGTCGAACGCGTGACGACGCAGGTAATTAGTAATGCTTTGGGTGAGATTTGCGATCGGATTTTACTCCCTCCTCCGCCTGTCGCTGGTGCGATTGCGATCGTCATTTTTAACGCACTCAATTGGGAGCGTACTGAATTAGTCAGATACCCCCTAAATCCTTCAGATCCCCGACTTCTCTCAGAAGTCGGGGATCTAGCTGCGTGGCAAGTCTTCGACGCTGACGGAAATTTATTACCCAGCCAATCATCCGCCGAACAGATCCTATTCCTCGCCACCAACTCACCTAGCATCGGTTATCGCTTATTTTGGCTTGCTCTTACTCCCCTCCTCGGAGGGGCTGGGGGTGGGTTCACCATCTCCGCAGCACCCCAAACAGACGGAAATATTAGCTACGGCGAAGATCTGTTACCCCACCCCAGCCCTCCCCTTATCAAGGGGAGGGAGCCGGAGAAGCCCCCAAGGGGGGTTGGAGGGGTAACACCATCTGAACCGCCGCCAGTCTCCACGGAAACACTAGCTTCCAGCGATTTGATTTTTAAAAACCAATTCGTAGAAGTAGCCATAAACCCCGAAACTGGAGATATTGCCAGCATTTACGATCGCGTCAACCGCCGCCACATCCTCGCAGCTACAGGCGCGAATCACCTCGAAGCCTTCCAAGACGGCGAACAATACTGGGATGCCTGGAATATCGATCCTAAATACGCCCAAAAACTATTAGCACCCAGCCAGCTAAAATCGATCCGCTGGCTCGAAAACGGCGCAATTCGCCAGTGCGTCCGCGTCGTGCGAGCACTGGCTGGGTGTGAGTTTACGCAAGACTATATTTTAGATGCCCATAGTCCGATCGTTCAAATTAAAACCAGCGTCGATTGGCAAGCCGAACACATCCTAATTAAAGCCAACTTTCCCCTCAATCTTACTGCCGATCGATCCACCGCCGAAACTGCTTGTGGCGCGATCGATCGTCCCACAACACCACAAACCCCCGCCGAGAAAGCCAAGTGGGAATTACCTATGCACCGCTGGGTCGATCTCACTGATAATAGTTGCGAATATGGGGTGAGTATTTTAAATGATAGTAAGTATGGCTTCGATGCAGGGGCTGATTATTTGAGACTCACCTTGTTTAGAAGTTCTAAATGGCCCGATCCAACAGCCGATCGCGGTTATCATGAATTTACCTATGCAATTTATCCCCACAGTGGCACCTGGCAAACCGCACAGACAGTGCGAAAGGGATTGGAGCTGAATTCACCCTTGCAGGTATTTCAACTCAATAAAATAGCCATAGGTAACGAGCAATTGCGATCGAGTAATAGTTTCCTCGATCTCCAGGCACAGAATCTGATTTTAATGGCATTCAAGCCTTCAGAAGTTCTAGATCGATCGTGGGTATTGCGGTGTTATGAAGCTCATGGAGTTGAGGGGGAAATTGAGTTAAGTGGCGATCTGGATTTAGGGATCGATCGAGTAGTAAATATCCTCGAAGAACCACAATCCGAACCATTGGACGATACTATTAAGCCCTGGCAGATTCGGAGCTTTGGTATTTCAGATTCGATCTCAACCCGAGCGAATGACATATAGTCGAGTTAACTCGTACAATATAGTTCTACAGTTACCATAAATCAGTAGCGATGGCAGACCAAGAAATTACCTACTCTCACGCACAGGAAAATCTAGCCGAACTACTCGATCGAGTTAGTAAAGGAAAAGAGATCGTGACAATTACCAGTCGCGATCGCGGCGATGTCGCACTCATCGCCGCAGAGGAACTCTCAAGCTTGCTAGAGTCGGTATACTCACATCTTGCACTAGTATATAGGCACTAAATTTCCAGTGAAACTAACTCGAATGCCAGCCCCTGTGACAACAGAAATTCTCGCTGACGCTCGATTTCTAATAAAAGTAGACTCACAGCAGTCTGTGGCATTAA
>NZ_JBGSPA010000090.1:0-7329 GCF_041738855.1 Chamaesiphon sp.
TTAATGCCACAGACTGCTGTGAGTCTACTTTTATTAGAAATCGAGCGTCAGCGAGAATTTCTGTTGTCACAGGGGCTGGCATTCGAGTTAGTTTCACTGGAAATTTAGTGCCTATATACTAGTGCAAGATGTGAGTATACCAAGCGACAATCGTCGCTTCTGGCGATGAGGCAATCACCGAGCGAATCGGTTCGCCGTCGGTTGGTTGGAAAAATTTAGCACTCTTAAAGATACGAGTTGGGAGCATGTGGGTGAATAGTGAATGGTGGATGGTGGATGGTGTTCGACAAATGAGGTACATATCCAGCAGTGGTCTATTGTTTGAGTCGAAAGGGAGTGAGATGGGGATAGATTCATTTTGACGCACTGTAATCGCGGTTGCTGCTAACCTGACTACCCAATCTGGCTAATTTCTGGATCGCTCCGCTCATCCTTCGAGCTGCAAGCCGCTACACTGTCGCCTCAGAGCCAGTTAAAAAACTGTCTACATTCGTGCTCTCTCGATCGCGCACCGATTTAATATTTGCTTATCGACAGCAACAAACACGCGATCGATTATCCAAATCGATCGGATGGCAAGGATCGATAAGATCGGTCTACTAATGGGCATAATTTAAGAATATCCACAGAAAGTTGGTGCTCGATTGTCACACTTGCCCGATCGCGATTATTGGTGTCGGACTTTATTAATCCCAATTTAGGTAGATTCTATGCCAACTATTTATCAGCTCAAACCAGCATCTCAAAATCTACTCAGACCGATTGTGCCGTGGTTGGCAAAGATGGGAGTAACACCAAATCAAGTGACAATTTTTACAACTTGTCTGGCGATCGGTTGTGGCGGATTGGTACTTTGGCAGAGCTATTTCTTACTATTATTGCCACCACTGATGTTGGTACGCGCGACACTCAATGTCATCGATGGGATGTTGGCCCGCGAGCATCAGATGAAATCAACATTAGGCGGGATTTTAAATGAATTAGCTGATGTGATTTTTGATGCGGCAATCTTTCTACCATTTGGACTATTGCCAGGTGTTTCGGGATATTTGGTAGCGATCCTGGTCGTACTATCAATAATTAGTGAAATGACTGGAGTATTGGGGCTGACGGTTGGCGGTCAACGACAGTTTGATGGCCCGATGTACAAGACCGATCGCGGGGTGATGTTTAGTATTATTGGTGTCCTGTATGTCTTTGGAATCTTTCCCAGTCCATGGTTAGATTACGTGTGGAGCGGCTTAATTGGCTTATCGATCCTCACAATTGTCAATCGGATTAATAGTACTCTCGTCGAAACTAGTAAAGATGATGTTGTGGAATCTCCCCGTTGATAATGTCTTGTGGTCGCTAGGGGCAATCGGAACGCTATTAATAATAGCGACCCTAAGTGTATATCTAGTACCAGCTTGGCAGCAGCCAGAGCTTCAGCAACGGCTAACTTCTTGGTGCTGGATTGTCGCGATCTTTGCCACAACTTTGGTTGTCAATCACGCGATCGCGATCTGTTTATTCTGGTTTTTGAGCTTCTTGGCATTCAAAGAATATATCTCGCTCATTCCCACCCGCTTATCCGATCGCCGTGTCTTATTTTGGGCGTATTTAGCGATCGTTATTCAATATTATTGGATCTCGATTCATTGGTATGTAATGTTCTTGATTTTTATCCCGATTTATGCGTTCCTATTCTTACCGATGCGAATGGTGATTGCGGGTGAAACCGAGGGATTTCTCAAAGCGATCGGGACGCTCCATTGGGGGCTGATGTTGACGGTGTTTAGCTTGGGACATCTGGCTTATTTATTGGTATTGCCCGATCTGGGCAATCCGGTCGCCGGAAGTGCGGGATTGGTGTTGTATCTGGTATTGTTGACCGAAATAAATGACATCGCTCAATATATTTGGGGCAAATCTTACGGTCGTCATCCAGTCACACCGACAGTCAGTCCCAATAAAACTTGGGAAGGATTATTGGGGGGGATACTGACTACTACTAGCTTGGCAATCGCGATCGCGCCGTGGTTGACTCCATTCGACTTGATTCATGCTTTAGGAGTAGGATTAATCATCAGTTGTGCTGGGTTTATTGGCGATGTAACCATTTCTGCACTCAAGCGAGATTTGGGAGTAAAAGATAGTGGTACTTCTATTCCTGGGCATGGCGGTATTCTCGATCGGATCGATAGTCTGACTTATACTGCGCCATTATTTTTTCATTTTACCGTTTATTTCTATTTTCAAGGAATACCGATTTGATGCAGCCATTACGACTACTATTTTTTGCGACGATCGTGCGACTAGTAGTACTAGTGGTGATTGGCTTGCGGATTGTCGATCGAGATCGCTTACCAAAAACAGGGCCAGCGATCATTTGTGCCAATCATAATAGTCATCTGGATACGCTGGTACTGATGACTATTTTTCCATTGCGATTGTTGGCGAAACTGCGCCCGATTGCCGCTGCCGAGTATTTTTTGCGAAACCCTTTATTGGCGTGGTTTGCACTACATATTATCGGTATCATCCCGATCGATCGCCTCAAGTCTAGCTGCACCGCACATCCTCTCGCCAAGTGTTCTGAGGCGTTGGAGCGAGGGGAGATTTTGATTATTTATCCAGAAGGTTCTAGAGGGTCACCTGAGTCACTGGCTAGCTTTCAGAGCGGTATCGCCCATCTGGCGAAGCGGCATCCAGCGGTACCGATTTATCCAGTATTTATCTATGGACTAGGGAAGGTTTTGCCCAAGGGTGAGCTAATTTTAGTACCATTCTTTTGCGATCTGGCGATCGGGACACCACTGTTTTGGACTAATAGTAAGCAAATTTTTATGGACTTACTTGAGAGTCAGATGCAGAAATTAGCAGCAAAGGTGAATATTACTGGATCGAATTTTAACTAAAAATAGTTTACGGAACATGATGGTGCTAAATTGCATCTAGATGATGGTATAAGTTGAGTATCTCAAATTCTATTTAAGTAGAATAAAATTCTAGGAGCGGAAATTAATTTCCGCGCCTTTTTTGTAGTGATTTTACTCATCAATTACTTTAACAGTAGTCCCGACTTTGACTAGCGGAAACAGTGCTCTGACATCGCGATTTCGCATCCGCACACAGCCATGTGATGCTGCTTTGCCGATCGATTTGAGATTGGCGGTACCGTGAAAACCAATCACATCTCGACCGTCTGTCCAAAAACCGATCCACCGCGCTCCGAGTGGATTTTGGGTACCTGGCGGGAATACTTCTCCGGTTTTAAAGCTCGTCCAAGCAGGATTGCGGATTTTTTCCATCACCTGCCATTCACCTGTGGGGGTTTCCCAGCCTTTTTTACCGATCGCGACTGGATATTTTCGGATCAGCTTTTCACCCTGGTAGACATATACCCGCCGCTGTTTGAGCTTGAGCACCAGGTTGATGACATTTTCTACCGCTGGTGGATCTGTAGCCGCTACACTAGGCTTGGCGGCGGGAACTGTGCCGGATGCTGGACTATTTCTTGGTGTACTCGCTGCACCAGATGCAGCCGCTGGCAGGAGTTGCTGTGAGGCTGGTGGCTGTGAAGTGCTATTTTTTCGGGCTGGTGCTGGCTGGAGTGGTGGATCGACTGCTACCAACTGCTCGCCCCGCAGCTCGGGGTCAGTGGCGGCATTAAGCTTGCTAGGCATCGTCGCTAGCACGGTTGTCAGCAATAATCCAGTCCCAAATAGTAAAGAAGCTGAGAATCGAGACATGATAAAACTCTACTGACTCTAAATATGAAGTTGCAATCCAACTATGGATAAATTTATCTTACCCACCTAACTTAATTAACCCAATTTACTACCTATTGGAACGCCGACGATTGTGTCTTGTCTCGCTTCCATGGTCGGGTTTCCCGACCGGAGCGAGCCGCTGCTTGGTGGAACGCACGCTGAGGGAACCTCAGCGCGATTCCATCCGCAAATCGTGGCTAGTGCTGCAAAGTCCGCCTACGCGGACTAGTTTATTAGTCCGCGTAGGCGGACTTTGCACCATGAGCAGTGGTTTTAACCGCTGAGGCTGTCGGTAGCAACTTGAGTTAATTAGCTGCTCTATTGTGGCAAAGTTGGAGCCAATTTTGCTAGAGCTGTCATGGCGTGTAACCTCACGCGAGCGTCTGGATCGTCACACAACTCTACCAAAGCTGGGACGGTATCGATATTCCCGAGGTTCCCTAGTGCGGCGGCAATTTCTTGCCTGACGATCGCCAAATCCGATCGGGCAGGATCGGGGTAAGAGTGCAAGTAAGTCACAAGCAGTTGACTGGCATAAATCTGCTCGCGTTCGGTCTTACTGATACTGACGATCGCTGCTGGTGCCAGCTCTGGAAATGAGGCTAACACGGCAATGAGACGATCGATCGCCGCCCGAGTACCAATCCAGCCCAAGGCAAGGATCGCTGAGGCTCTCAGGTCATTGGTGCTACGCGGTGATGCCAACAACTCGGTCAATACAGCGACGGCTTGCGGATCTGCCAATCGTGCCAAACCCAGGGCGGTAGCTTTGCACACTGCCGAGTTGAGATCGCCTAATAGCGGGCGCAGGTGGTGGAGTAGATGTAACTCGATCGCCAGATCGCCACGGAGACTTAGAGCGACTACGGCGGCTGTGCGGACGCTAGCTGCCACATCGGTGAGCTTGGCAATCAGGAGCGGCGGAATCCGAGGATCGTGAAAACTGCCTAGTGCTTCGACGATGAGGGTACGGAGCTGCGGATCGGGGTCATCGATGACGCGGATCAATGGCTCGATCGTCTGAGAGTGGCGAATGCGCGCAAGAATAGCGATCGCCATGCCGCGATCTGCTACCGAACATACTTCGGGATCTGCTGGAGCTAGTAAATCGGTCAAAGCGGCGATCGCGGGTGTGCCGATTTTGGTCAATGCCCCAATGGCGATCGCGGTGAGTTCGGGATCTTCATCCTGGCGGATTAGGGCGACTAGGGCAGTGACTACTTGCGGTCGAGCAAATTCGCCCAAGATTCGCGCTCCAAACCACCGATTTTCGAGCTGGTTGTCCCGATCGTTAACTAGGTCTAATAGGGGTTGGATGGCAATCTCACCCAGTTTGGGGACGATCTTGGCAATCTCCCACTGCTGCTCGAAATCTCCCTGGGTGAGGACTTGGAGGGCTAAGTCCAAAACTCGATCGTTGTCTTTGAGCTGTGCGAGGGCTAGTTCGTGGATGCAGTCAATAACGATCGACCAATTCCCGATCTCGGCGGCGGCGGTGGCGGGGGATAGCTCTATGAGCATCGCTTTGAACATCTCGATGATTTAGTTGGTAGATTGCTTTTGGGGCGATCGCTATGCTTGAGTTGGTGTGTTAGCGAAAGCGTAACGCACCCTACGAGTTGGTTGTCAGACCAATTAATACCAAAGTTGCTTCGATCGCATAAAATACGCCGACTACCTGCGTCTCTGTCCAACCACTCAATTCGAGATGGTGGTGGATCGGAGCCATTTTGAATAGCCGTTTACCTTTGCCGTCAGCGTCTTTGGTGGCTTTGTAATAACCAACTTGAGCGATCACGGACAGTGATTCAACCGCAAATATGCCACTCAAAATCAATAACACCCACAGATGCTCAGTCAAGATCCCGACAGCCGCCAATGCACCACCCAAAGCCAGAGAGCCAGTGTCGCCCATGAAAACTTTTGCTTTGTTGCGGTTGTGAACGACGAAGCCGAGATAGCTACCACTCAAGCAGATACAAAAGATCGCCAGTTGCGGTTCGGTGGGGAGGATAATCACCGCCAAACCTGCCAGCGCGATCGCCCCAGTACCGCCAGCCAAGCCATCGACGCCATCGGTGAGATTGGTAGCGTTGCTCTCGGCTAGGAGCGCGAATACTGCCAGTGCCCAAAATAATAGCCCCAAGGGTAGAACTATATTTAGGGGTAAATGAACGGTGGTAATCGTCGTGCCCCGACTGTGAAACGCCCAGCCACAAAAGGCGATCGCGATCGCCGCTTGCAATAGTAGCTTACCCTTGGGCGTCAGACCTTCATTCTTGCGGTTGCTCAAACTTTTCCAGTCATCCACACCGCCGATCGCCAGATAGCCCAGACTGGTGACAGCGACGGCGATCGCGTCAGGATTAAACTGCGACCATACTACCCCCAGGAGCGTCCCGATCGGTACGACAAATATCCCCCCCATCGTCGGCGTTCCGGCTTTCTTGAGGTGGGCTTGGGGGCCATCTTCACGGATGAATTGACCCATCTTCAACTGCTTGAGTAGCGGGATGGCTTGGTAACCGATCGCCGCTACTAGTCCAGTAGACACCAAAAATGGCACTACCAATGATGTCTGCCAACTTCGCCCCTGTTGCCAGTCGAGCCACAGCAGTGAGCCAGTCAGGACAGTTCCTAGTAAAATCAATAAGACAGTGCCCGTAGGATTGAAACCCCGTACAGATGCTGATTTGCCCTCCATCTATTTCCTCCGAGGTAAATTTTTCACTACTTTTTCACTAGCAATACTATCAAAGTGAAGTGCCCTAAATTTGGCGATTTTTAGTTAAAATCTGGCTAGATTTCGTCTACATCATCAGCATCATCACTCTCTTCTTCTTCTTGATAGGCACGATCGTCTTCAAATAATTCTTCGTCTAGGTTGGGTTGATCTAGTGCCGAAACTGCGGGATCGCGTTCGTCGCGATCGATCAGTCGTCCTTGCGATTCGAGCCATTCCAAAATCGAAGTATTGCGCTGCTCGGCGATTGTGGGTGCGGGTTCGTAGCGGGGTTGTTGCTTGAGAGCTGGATTGACAAATGTATCTAAGATATCGAGGTCGAGGGAATCTGGCATGAGCGATGTCGATTGGTTTTGAGTTCTCATAGTTTATCATTTTAGGTGAGGGGGCAGTCGATCGGCTGAGTAGTTAGGTCAGGTTTCGCCCTAGGCTCAGACAGGAGCAGGGACTACTCAACCCCTCATCAATGGACATCCCTACCACCTTAGCGACTGCAATCGCTTGCGATTATGCCCAAAGCCAAATTACTTGCCGCAATTGCCGAAAAAAATCGCGGGATCTCAGCCACCACACTCGATCGACAGGCTATCCTGACAGCAATTACCGAACTAGAATTGCAAAACCCACATCCACAACCGCTGACAACCGGACTCGACTTATTAGCTGGTGATTGGCGATTACTCTATACCAGCCATTCGTGACAAGTTAAGAAGTGATCGCAGTTGTCAAGCGGGTTTGAGAAGATGGCTTAAAGAAGAATTGGTCGCCACTTCGTACATGTTCAGGAAAAGGGGCAATAATCAATTTGACGTTGGGTTTACGAATAGATTT
>NZ_JBGSPA010000127.1:0-48386 GCF_041738855.1 Chamaesiphon sp.
TGTTTTTTTGCGTGGTCACGATTAGTTCTAGGGCTGCGAGTCATCTGCTTATATCAGCTCAAATGCTTGTTTAGTAAGAGTTTGACATATTCTCCATTCCTCCTTGACAAAGCTCTAATTTTCTTAACTTGTCACGAATGCTCTAAAATAGACATCTGGACTCTCTGCAACACCGTCGTGATAACTCTGCAACCCGTCGATCGCCATCAAACTCTCACCATCAATCCTCCAGCTATGGGGATCTCGCTGCATGGGACACTCCAGATCCCTGGTGATAAGTCGATTTCTCATCGCGCCTTGATGCTCGGAGCCTTAGCAGAGGGCGAGACGACGATCGAGGGCTTATTATTGGGTGAAGATCCTCGCAGTACTGCGGCGTGTTTTACCGCGATGGGAGCGCAGATCTCGACGCTCAATACTCAGCTAGTCACCGTGACGGGGATTGGTTTAGGACAGATTCAGGAGCCTGTAGGTGTGCTGGATGCTGGAAATTCTGGAACAACGATGCGACTGATGTTGGGGATCTTGGCATCTCATCCCGATCGCTTTTTTACGGTTACTGGTGATGACTCCTTGCGATCGCGTCCGATGTCACGGATAGTCGCACCCCTGACAGAGATGGGCGCGCAAATCTGGGGACGCCGGCATAATTCCCTCGCTCCCTTAGCCGTGCGCGGCTGCGAGTTGCAACCGATCCACTATCACTCGCCGATCGCCTCGGCTCAGGTCAAGTCAGCCATTTTACTCGCAGGATTGATGACCTACGGGCGCACTACGGTCACCGAACCAGCCCTGTCGCGGGATCACTCCGAACGGATGTTGCGCGCGTTTGGGGCGCAGATAGACATCGATCCAGAGACTCATAGTGCGACGGTAACGGGTTATCCCACTCTCACAGGACAACACGTCATCGTACCTGGAGATATCAGCTCCGCAGCATTTTGGCTAGTAGCTGGCGCGATCGTCCCAAGTTCGGAACTATATATCGAAAATGTCGGTGTCAATCCTACTCGGACAGGGATTTTGGTCGCACTAGAACTGATGGGTGCCGATATTACCCTCGAAAATCAGCGGGAAGTTGCAGGCGAACCCGTTGCAGATTTGCGAGTCAAACACAGTAATTTAAAAGCTTGTGAAATTAGTGGCGATCTGATCCCCAGACTGATCGACGAGATCCCAATTTTAGCCGTCGCCGCCGTATTCGCTCAAGGCACGACCATCATCCGTGATGCCGCCGAATTGCGCGTCAAAGAAAGCGACAGGTTGCAAGTGATGGCAGCAGCTTTGACTAAAATGGGTGCAAAAATTACCGAGCTACCCGATGGTTTAGAAATTACTGGCGGCGGCTCATTAGTAGGAGCTGAACTAGATAGTTGTACCGATCATCGGATTGCCATGAGTCTGGCGATCGCGTCCATCATGGCGCAGGGTAAAACTACGATTCACCGTGCTGAAGCTGCCGCAATTTCCTACCCAACTTTTTTTGATTCATTACGCAGCATTATCAAGTCATAACATCCCAAAAGCTTCGACATAGGCATCATAATCAGCATCGCTAAAACAAACAAAGCTTACCCCAGCGATCGATCGATCCTGCTCCAGAAAAGTGGCTACCGTACTTAGTGCCACCTGTGCAGCTAGATCGATCGGATAACCATATACACCACAACTAATTGCCGGAAACGCGATCGTTTGGATCTGATTGGCTACTGCCAAAGCCAGACTCTCGCGATAACAACTCATGAGCAATTCTGGCTCTCCACTAGTACCACCATCCCAAACTGGTCCGACAGTATGAATTACATACTTTGCCGTTAGTTGATAGCCTGGAGTGATTTTTGCTCTACCAGTTTCACACCCATTCAATTGCTGACACGCTGCCAATAATTCTCGTCCCGCAGCACGATGAATTGCTCCATCCACACCACCGCCACCAAGCAAAGAACTATTAGCCGCATTGACGATCGCATCTACTGTCAATTTGGTAATATCGCCTTGAATAATTCCCATCCGTTCTTGAGGGGGTGCAGTTAGATCGATCGTCATTTTGTCCTCTTTTTTCACCGCTTAGGTTAACTACATATTGGGGCTAGATCCTATTTCCTTCAGCAATACCACTCAAACAGAACATGCCAACTACTGCTAAGATAACTGAATGCAGTGTTCACCTTCACGATCGACAGCTTCAGCAATATGACTAGACCGATCGGAATCGACCTGTTTGCAGGTGCTGGGGGGATGTCACTGGGTTTCGAGCAAGCTGGATTTGATATTGTCGCAGCGGTAGAAATCGACCCTATTCACTGTGCAACGCATGAGTATAACTTTCCTCATACTACGACGATTTGCGCCAGTGTTACCGATCTGACAGGTACCGAAATCCGCCGCCGTGCTCAATTAGGCACCAAAGAGATCGATGTAGTCGTGGGTGGTGCCCCCTGTCAAGGTTTCTCTCTCATGGGTAAAAGGGTCTTTGACGACCCGCGAAATCAGTTGGTGTTTCATTATGTACGACTCGTTCGCGAACTCCAGCCCAAGTATTGCGTGTTTGAAAATGTCAAAGGTCTTACTCTTGGCAAACACGCGCAGTTTTTGGATGAACTGATTACTGCTTTGGGTGACGCTGGCTATACAGTATTAACACCGTACAAAGTTTTAAATGCAGCAGATTATGGTGTACCGCAGGATCGACGGCGGCTATTTCTAATCGGTACCCGCCAGGATTTGGCATCACCTCAGTACCCAGAGCCTAGCAAAGATAGAGTAAATGTTTTGGAAGCGATTGGCGATTTACCTGATGCAGATCGTTTTGATGCACTGTGGGAAACAGATGCTGTCTCATGCCAATGGGAAACAACTAGTCCGTATGCCAGAAAATTGAGGGGTTTCGAGCCAGATCCTGATGACTATAGCCATCCTCGCAAGTTTTCGCCGGAACTGCTCACTTGTAGCTTGCGGACTCAACACGCTCAATCTTCTCGCAGTCGATTTGAAGCGACATTACCAGGCAAAACTGAATCAATCAGCAGATTCCGCAAGCTAGAACCGAGCGGTATTTGTAATACATTACGCGCTGGTACTGATAGTGCTAGAGGAGCGCATACATCACCGCGCCCGATTCATCCCTTTTTTGCCAGAGTAATCACAGTTAGGGAAGCGGCTCGGTTACATTCTTATCCAGACTGGTTCCGCCTTCACACTACGAAATGGCATGGTTGCCGCCAAATCGGCAATAGCGTCCCGCCACTACTAGCACGAGCAGTTGCTGGCGAACTCATCAAAGCACGGGAAATTCAACCATCAAAGCCAAAAAGAGTCCTCGCTCTGGGTGAAGCTCGGTTGCTATCTCTAGATATGAGTAATGCCTCAGCACATTTTAAAGTCCCACGAGATACCATTGCTCAAAGAGAGCGTAAAATCGGTGTGAAAGAAGTAGGTAAAGAGCAGTCATAAATGACGATCGCCCCTCACCTCAATTAACCTTGCCAACCACCACAAAATCGCCCAGACGATCGGCACTGTCGCCGCTAAACCGAGCCAGAAACCGTGGGCAAACTCAGGAGATCGATCGAGTGCCCAACCGCCTAATGGTGGCCCCACGGCGTAGCCTACCGCCCAGCAGAGCGAATTAATTGATGTATAAACACCGCGTAACGAAGCGGGTGCAAGATCGGCGATCAGAGCCGAAGCTGTCGGCGTATAGGCAACGATCGCCAATGCAAACAATCCTAAGCCTAAATTTGCCCAGAGCAACTGGTAGCTAGTACTCAACCCCGTCATCGTAATACAGCCAAACCCTAACGCCCAAAAACCACCAGAAATCATCAACGATCGAGCTTGACTCAATTTTTCCAACAATTTGAGCATCGGGAGTTGGAACGCGATTGTCATCAACAAATGCCCTGTAAATAAGGCACTAATTACTTGCGGATTGAAGCCCCGCGCCGTCGCTTGCGGTACGAAACCACTAAAATATAGCGGTAAAGTGGTCTGAGTTTGAGAGATGTAAATCGTGAAAATAATATTGACAATGACATAAACTAATAATCGTCGATCGCGTAATGCTGTGGTATAACCGCTAAAAAGTCGCTGGGTTCTTTTTGGCGATACTAATGTCTCGCGAATACTCAAAGCGATCGTCAGGAAAAAACAGCAAAAAGAAATCCCATCAATAATAAATAGGTTGCGATATGCTCCAGTAGCACTAATCAATAGTCCGCCAGCAATAATCCCCACACCGATCCCCACATTGTCTGCCAAGCGGGTAATCGCATAAGCAACTCGGCGCACATCCCCAGTGGTGAGATCGGCAACGATCGCTTCATTGGCAGGCCAATACAAGCCCAAACCCAAACCTTGAACCAGACACGCCACAACTAGCGTGGGGAAATCAGCAGTAATTGTAAAAATACCACAGGCGATCGCCAAGACTGCTGTAGCTAATAACAGCATGGGCTTACGACCCCAGCGATCGGCAAAGGTACCACTAATCAGCCGCCCAGCGATCCCCGAAATTGAGGCACTACCCAAAGCTAGTCCTACAGATGTAGCGGAGATGCCCACCTGCTGCACGAAAAAAATCGGGGCGTAAAACAGGGTAAAACCGCTACCGATTTCGGATAGCAACCGACCGAGAGCAAGAATCCAAATCTGTCGCGGTAGTTTGGACATATCAAGCGAGGAGCAGGAAAGGATAGGGATGTAGCGTTGGTCACTCTACATCCCTACTGTATCACTGCGACACTTCGAGTATCCGCCGCGCGGGTTTATTGTCCCAATGCCAAAACTTCCATCCGTACTGCACCGACACCACTACTTTTGAGACCGATCGCCTGAGCGGCACCAGCCGAGACATCAATCATCCGGCGACCGTGAAAAGGACCGCGATCGTTGATGCGAACTACTACTGCTTTACCAGTTTTGATGCTGGTGACTCGGACTTTGGTACCAAAAGGTAAAGTCCGATGTGCGGCGGTCATCCCACTGGGATTGTAGCTCTCCCCATTGGCAGTTTTGGAACCAGCTTCAGATCCATACCAAGAGGCTTGTCCCGTGTGGGTAGCGACAATCTTGGTCAGAGCTGGTTGGCTAGGATTGGTGGATCGATCGAGGATGACGCTCTGAGCATCTGCGGGTTTTGCTGTTGGTACTGGTAGCCCAGGCACACTTTGCTGCTTGGGCGGTTGGACGGGAATGGCGATACTTGACTCTGGTGCGACGATATCATCCCCGATTTGAGCGATGACTGTTGCCACAATTTGGCGTGGTTGGGTTCGTTCGCGCTCAAAGATAAAGACAGGTAAGCCAGCTTCAAAGCTGGGAATCTCCGCGCGATTGTTGGCACCTGCAACGATCGGCTCAACTTGGGGTATGGCTATTGCTTCGGGCTGAGGGACGATCGGATCGTTGAGCTTGGCTGTACTGGAGGTAATCGCGGTAGCTGTGCGATCGGCTGGGACTTGTGGCGCGTCGATCTCTGCCTGGGCAGTGGTTGAATTGGGGACGATCGTCGGCTGGGAGCGATCGCTGCGGACGACTAAAATTGGTGTACTCTCAGTCCGGCTAGCGACTGCGGTGACGGCTGGAGACTTGAGTGCTCGATCGGTCATGCTGGGCAGCGGGACGACGGCATTGACTGGCGTAGTCTCTGGATCTGAAGTCACCACGATTGGCGCGTTTGCCTGGAAGTTGGGGTTGAAAATTGCCGTCGTGAGCGGATCGATCCGGTGCGAGTGAATGGCGATTGGGAGCTGTGGGCGCAGATTCTTGGACAGGGGTTTGCTCAACCTTGTCGCAGTTCGACGCTGGTTTGGGATCTGCTGAGGAGTTAATGGTGCAACGATCGGGAGCTTACTGACTAGTGGTACTGGCTGGTTGATGGTGGCGGGGATGACAGCATCAGTTTCGAGTTCGGTGACTGTCAGCGGGGTAATTGTCGGCAACGATTGGGGGGACGGGCCAGAATCAGCTCCGATTACTGGGTCTGGAGCTGTTACTGCTGCTCGAACAGTCGCGATCGGTGCGACTACCGCAGTCAAGATGAATGTAGTCAGACAAGTCCAACGATGTTGATTCATATCTTTCGAGGGGAAACAATATTGAATTGGGTAAAATCGGGGTATAAATGGTAGCTAATTGGGCGCGTTGGTGTTGGTATAGCTGGTTGTCGGGACAGCCTTTGAGCCTGAAAATCGGGCAGGTTACCGCACAACATTACCATCAAAAAATTTACGCGCTCGATCCGTGTTTGAGAGCTAATCGACCCAGCTTATGGTGATTAGCTCTCAACAAATTAGCAAATCCAATTGACCGATCTTACCTGCTTTACGTGACAAATACGCATTGTCTGTTCGACAAGTGCTGAATTTGGCATCTGGATATCAGTAGTTTACCCTCACAATCGCGATCGCGCTCAAATTGTCAAAATTGAATCTCATTTAAACTGACGATCTAACTAATCTAAATCAATTTGCGGTAGGTAATGCTGAACCTAGCCACGACGACCGCGACGACGACCGCCACCTTCACCACCGCCCAAAACTTCCATGCGGACGGTACCGACACCAACACTAGTCAAACCGATCGCTCGGGCTGCACCGACCGACAGGTCGATTATTCTTCCGCCGATGAAGGGGCCACGATCGTTGATCCGCACGACAACCGATCTGCCGCTATTGGGACTAGTCACGCGGACTCTGGTACCGAAAGGCAATGTCCGGTGAGCGGCAGTCATCCCACCTGGACTGTAACGTTCGCCATTTGCTGTCAGTGGGCCACCTTCATTGGCTCCACCACCGTAGAAAGAAGCTTTTCCGACTGATTGAGCGATTAACTGTTTTGATGCAACTGAAACATGCGGTTGAGTGGAGTTGACTGATGGTGTAGCAGATGCTGCTGTCGCGATCGTCAGCGTTGCTACGAGAGCAGTTAATCCAGTCAAAGTTTGATAATTCATAAGCCTATGGTGAAAGGTTTCTACATCTGAGATTTAGCTTGGGTTTCCCATATATTTGGAAATAATTTACCAGTTGCTAATTCATTCTTTGTGCTGCGTTCACTTCTTTGTTTAGAACGTTGGGTCTACCATAACACGAAGTTTTTTCAAAATAAATTGTTCTATGTCCTTGACAAACAAACTTCGATATGATGTTGAAAAATGTCGATCTTGTGCCAAAAGTACGAGCGATCCCCACCAACCCGAGCTTTGAGCAATGCGATCCCTGCTATTTTTAAATCAGGAAAAATGATATGTTACATTTATTTATATATATTATTTAAATGTTTGTTCTATCAAAATCGGGTTGACAAGATTGTGGAGTTGGCAAGATTTTATTAAAAATTTGTGAAATTTAGCTGGTGATGACTGAACCGATCGCTAACTACTCTCTGCTCGATCGCAAATTGGAGCGTGGATGGTGAATAGTGGCTGCGAAGAATTATTCACTAGTGAAAAGTTAAGTCCTCAAGCCCAGAGAGTTTGCGGTGTGTAAGGCGATCGCTGTAGAATGCCTATGCCGATCGCGTAGGGGATTAGAGATGGATTATCAACAAGCAGGTGTGGATGTAGTGGCGGGCAGGGCGTTTGTTGAAAACATCAAAAGCCTCGTCCACAGCACTCATCGTCCGGGGGTTTTGGGTGGTTTAGGTGGTTTTAGTGGCTGGTTTGAGCTACCAGCAGGATATCAGCAGCCAGTCTTGGTATCGGGAACTGATGGCGTAGGCACCAAGCTCAAAATCGCGCAGGAATTGGACGATCATGCCTCAATCGGGATCGATCTAGTAGCGATGTGTGTCAATGATATTCTGACTTGCGGTGCGGAACCGCTGTATTTCCTGGATTATTTGGCAACTGGTAAGCTCAACTCAACTCAACTCACTCAGGTAGTCGCGGGGATTGCCGATGGTTGTCGTCAGGCTGGCTGCGCGTTGCTCGGTGGCGAGACGGCGGAGATGCCAGGATTTTATCAAGCGGGTGAGTACGATCTGGCTGGGTTTGCGGTGGGCATTGCGGAAAAGAGCAAGTTGATCGATGGTGAGCAGATGGAGATCGGCGATGTGGCGATCGGATTGGCTAGTAGCGGGATTCACAGCAATGGCTATAGTCTAGTCCGCAAGATCGTCAGTGATGGCGGCTATCGGTGGGAGGATACGCCCAGTCGGCTGGAAGGCAAAAATTTGGGGACTGTCTATCTAACTCCCACTCAAATATATGTACGGCCGATTTTGGCGGCGATCGCACAGCAATTGCCGATTCATGGGATGGCACATATCACTGGCGGGGGTTTGCCGGAGAATTTACCGCGCTGTCTGGGTGCTCATCATTCGATCGCGATCGATCTCCAGAGTTGGCAGATTCCGGCGGCGTTCCAATGGTTGGCGGAGGCGGGTAATGTAGCTACGGTGGATATGTTTAATACTTTTAATATGGGGATTGGGTATGTGGTAATTGTGCCAGCGGCGGTTGTGGGTGAAACGATCGCGTTCTTTAAGTCCCAAGGGATTGCTGGGTACGCGATCGGCACTGTAGTGGCTGGCGATCGCTCTTTGATTGGGATGCCTGAGTAAGGTTCGATCGGGTTACTTATCGGGTAGATAAATTTCGTCGGTGATGAGATTGATGCCGAGCCAGTTGCTGACTTCTCTAGCCAACCATTTAATTTCGCGTTCGGTGAGATCTTGTCCGGTGCTGAGGATGCGGATGGGGTCGATCTGACGTAGCTCCAGCAACAGGCTGACTTTGGGGACTTTGAGATCGGGATGCTGGTAGTTGTCGATGATGACTTGGCTGATTTCTTTGGTTTTGAGGTGTTTGGGGCGACCGCGATCGAGTCCATAGAGATGCTGCGATAGTGTCAGTTGGTGGCGATCGATCGTCAACAGTGTGTGCGACAGAAATTTATCGGCAAGATCGAATGATAAATGTAGTCCGGTCTTCAATAGCCATAATGTCAACGGCAATACAAACATCAAAGCCACGCCCAAGCCAACTTTGACGGCTAGTTCTGTCCCCGCGATCGTCAGCGGGGCAGAGATATAAATAGTTAGGACTATCAAAAATAGTACGAACAGATCGACTCCGATTGCCAATCCGAGCTGATGAATGGCAATCCGATCGGGTCGAAATCGCGCCGGAATCCGCAGTTGCAGCCGATCGGCTTTACTCGTCAGTTGAATTTTGCTCCCAGCAGGTTGACGCATGATGTATAGACAGTTGACAGTTGACAGTTGACAGTTGACAGTTGACAGTTGCGGATGCAATCACGCGGAGGTTTCCTCCGCATGTGTTGCACCAAGCAGACAGTTGACAGTTGACAGCTAATTTAGGACATTACCGATTTCAGGTACGAACCGATCGTTCGCCAAGCGTTCCAGCCCCTAAACCCTAAAGCCTAAAACCTAAAACCTTCCTAAAGCCTAATTCAGATGGGCATTTTGAGTGGATGATGACTGGACATAGCTGGGTGCTGGCTGTCTGCTAGCATTGGGATTACTGAGCTGTTGTGCCAATGATTGACGGCGATCGATCGTCATCCCGACTCCACCAGAGGGGGTAGATCGCTCCTGAGTCCACAAGATCCACTGACTGCCAGTCGGGAGTGTGTGGAGGTGTTGTGCTTGACTAGTGAGGCAAACCACGGGCACTGTGGGCAGCGGAGCCTGAGTGGGTTCGGCTCTTTGCACTGCGGCGAGAGTTTCGAGGACGCGCTGGGTGCCAGAAATCAGCCCAGTTCCAGCCGTCCAGAGTTTGACACTCAGCCGTGCATCGGCGTAGAAATACATGGTACAAGCAGCAACTACGGCTTGTTCAAAGTCGGCTGCATCCCAATTTGCGCCACTATCGAGATAAATAACGATCTCTTGTCCGCCGCGATCGATTTCGAGTTCGCGTACCTGGAATGTGCCGTATTTGGCACTCGTGCGCCAATGGATCGATCGCATCGGATCGCCATAGCGATAAGGACGCAGAGATCGGGTGATTCCCTCATTGGCAGCTTCGAGATGGCGATTGGCAGACTGACGCACGAGTGCTCGATCCGTGCTCCCCATACTATCGATGAGCGGACACCGATCGAGTTTGAGTACTTGGGGATAGACATAGGCGATTGCTGGGGCTTGCCGATATCGCTGACACCAAAATAGCCCGATCGGCGCACCACTCCGCAGGGCAACTTTTTCCCACTGATATACGCCCCGCTGCTCGGTAGCCACGCGATACACCCAGCGATATTGATTTTGAGGTAAAACTTGCTCCACAACTGTTAGCGGCGGATTTAGGCGGCTCAAAGGTGTGAGATCTTGGACTTGAAATAAAGTTTGGATTTGTGGGGTGGGGTTGTCGATCGTCAGGGTAATTACTAATTCTGCGCCTGCGGTCACTGGTAAAATTGGTGCGCGTGTAACTTGCAGCGATCGGATCGATCGAGCTGGCAACACTGCCCCCACGCCCAATAACGCTATCCCCACACCACTCAATACATATAGCCAGCCTGCCATCGTATTCGTTGCCGCACCAAAGAAGCAAATCGTCAGGATCCCGAGCAACCACCCTGCGTATGCAGGAGCTACCCAGTTAGTTTCCAGCCATGTTGTCGCGCGGTTGAGCATGAGGATAAAGAAGTGGTGATTACCGATCGGCACGGACGCCAACGAGATTAGCGGTGGATATTAGTTAGAATACCCATTAATCAGCTCAGGGATAGCCTCATCCCCCAGAATCGATCCGAACTTACCCAAACGCGGTAAAATTTCTATCTAGTGCCCTACGTATGATTTAAATTTAGGATCGTTCTCGATTCGCCGTTGGCGAAGCTCCGCTAATGAGCAAATGTGTATCAGCTCCAACTCGCACCTGTCCACCGTGTTAAGTATTCATGGCGATCCAACTTTATCGGAGTGTTTCGGCTTACTATCATCGAACGGCGATCGTCATCTTACTGGCTGGATTTTTGGTCAGATTAGTTATCGCGATCTGGCTCAATCCCGGATTTGATGAAGCCTATTATTATCTCTACACGCTGCATCCCGATTGGAGTTATTTCGATCATCCCCCACTTGTCGCGCTGACTACTGGCATCGGTGTCTGGTTGACTGGACAGGTGTCGCAGTTCACGATTCGGATTGGGACATTATTACTCTACACTGGCTCGTTAATTTTTCTGTATTTAGCCGCGCTGAGATTATATACACTCCAAATTGCCATTAATACACTCGCGATCGCCTCAGCGATTCCGATTTTTCAGATTGCGTTTGGGATCTTAAACATCCCCGATACGCCACTGTTATTTTTTTGGGCGATCTCATTATGGTTAGCTACTCAGGAATTTTTTGACTATCGCGTCTATCGACCGAGTTTTCGATTGACCCTCATCTGTTTGACAGTGGGATTGGCTTGTTTGGGCAAATATCATGGCTTTATTTTAGGCTTTGGTCTGCTGGGTTTTTGTCTATTTAGTCCCCATTACCGTCGCGCTTTTCGTTCGCGGTGGTTCTGGATTGGGATCCCGATTTTCTTATTGACAATCTCACCAATACTGTACTGGAATATCATTCATGATTGGGCATCTTTTCGGTTTCAATCAGAACGTGCCATACCCAATAGTAGTTATCAGATCGATCGAGCGGTAGTTAACCTCTTAGTCGAGATGCTGTATCTGTTTCCCACTTTTGGCTTGCCATTGTTATGGGCAGTTACCCGCTCGACAATTCAACAACTGCGGAATTTTAAATGGCAACAATATCCCAGTAATCGATCGGTGTTTGATACTGAGTGGGAATTAAATAAAAGAGGCTTATTATTATGGCTCTCATTACCCCTCATCTTGGGATTTACCATCATCTCTGGCTATCAACAGATTTTGCCCGCTTGGAAAATGCCTGGATATTGGTCAGCAACAATGTTATTCGCCGAACGGATCTCAATTAACCGCCGTTATGCTCATGTACGGATTCCTTATCGCTGGTTTTTTGGATCGATCGCGGTGATTCTATTATTGTTTGCGATCGCGCTATCACATGTGACCTTTGGAGCCTTTCAAACAACAGGTAAGCCTTCAGTATTTGGTGTGCTACCATTACCAATTAAAACTGACAACTCTACCCAGATCTTTGACATTCAACAGCTTCGCCAAGGATTTGTCACTAATAAACAATTAAATCTCGCCCTGAAGCAAGCTGATTTTGTCTTTACCAATCGCTACTATTTGGGCGGACAGATCGGCATGGCGATCTCACCCATCTTTCACAAACCCCTCACTTGTCTCGATCCCGATCCGCGTGGTTTTGCTTTTTGGTCGAAACCAACACAATGGATCGGTAAAAATGCAATTTATCTAGGTACCAAAACTTTTGAAGTCGATCTAGATGCCAAAAATCGTTATCCGAGTTACTTCAAAAAAATAACTAAATTAGGTGAGATTCCGATCCGCAGAGGCAGAGATGTAGTCGAAACTTTTAGTGTTTATCAAGCCCAAACTATGCTCAAAGCGTTCCCGCGTCCTTATGGGGATTAGTTAAGTAGGTGGGTATAAAAATATTGAATCGTTGCCATCTCCTAGCAACCTCCATAAAAAATTAAAGTTTTAGCTCAGATCCGATCGCATTTGGCTACTTTTGGTGAATGTTAAGGAGAGCAACCTCATTCAACAACTTTATGGATTCTGCTACCAAACAAGAGAAGCTGGTCGATTTTCAGCATCTCATCGCCGTCGAAACAGCTCGCAAGCAAATCAGGAACGCAGTCTTAGTGACTGTCATCACGGGAGTTACCTTACCGATAGCTTGGATCGTCGGCATGTCGATCGCGAATATATCGGGAGGTAGTATCAATCGATCGGAAGCCGGATATTATTGGATTCTGGAAGCACTGTTTATCTTTGGGATGGGCTATGGCATCTCTCGTTACAATCTATTGTGTAGCAGACTGATGTTTGGATACTCTATAGTCAGTGCGATCCACGCGTTATTTACTGGTGGATTTACATCTTACGGGGTTTATTGCAAGATTTTTATGCTGTACTTTTTGTGGATTGGGATTGATGCTGTGCAAAGATATCAACTGCTGATGAAACAAGAACGTTCATTGGCAGCAGATGGAGCTGTAAACAGCGATCGAGATCCCGCCCCAGCACCCCATCAATTTGCAGATCGAGACGCGCTCCCGCCGAGATCGGCCGCCACTGAGCCACTAAATCCGACACCAGAACTAGTGGGACTGTGTGGGGGAGATCGCACCGAAGCTCAGTGGCTGCTATCCAAAGTCAAAACCAAGCACCCCGATCGATCTGTAGCATGGTGCAATCAGCAAGTCATCGCCCAATTGAGTAGCTAACCAAATAGCTGCTCGACGTTAACATCCTAGGACAAATTCAGACATACATCATCCATGCCTACCTATCCATCGGTGACACCACCATCAGATCTGTATGTTGCCGTCAATGGTGTCAACACTCGTTATTGGCAGATGGGCGATCGTGGCAGTAAAATTATCCTGCTACATGGCGGGAATGGATCGATCGAGTTCTGGCTGTACAATATCGCCGCTCTAGCTCGATATCACCAAGTGTATGCTTTTGATATGGTCGGCTCTGGGAAGTCAGACTATCCAGATGGCTCTTATTCGCTGGGTTATCAAGCCGAGTTTTTGCATGGATTGATGTCAGCATTGGCGATCGATCGGGCGACACTCGTCGGGAATTCGATGGGTGGTGGCGTGGCTTTGGAATTTACTAGATTATATCCCGATCGCGTGGACAGATTGGTATTAGTCGCTAGTATGGGATTGGGGCAAGAGATTAGTCTCGGGATTCGGTTGATTACCTTGCGGGCGATCGTCAAGTTGCTCCGCCCAGGACGCTGGATGATTCCAGCGATGCTAAGATCTAATTTTTATAATAGTCGGCAACTCCCACCTGAGTGGATCGAGTTTCGCTACCCAGTTTTTGCGATTCCAGGGCGCAATCGGGTGATTCTCCGGCTCGGGCAAAGTAATTTCAATCTCGCTGGCGTTCGGGCTGAAGTTTATCAACCGATCGTTGCTAGTCTAGCTCAAATCACCCACCAGACCTTAATTATTTGGGGTGAATACGATCGGATTCTGCCTGTCAAACATGCCTACGTTGCTGCTGAAGGTATCCCCAACAGCCAATTAGCGATCTTTCCTCACTGCGGACATCATCCCTATCTGGAGTACCCAGCCAAATTCGATCGATTGGTGCTCGACTTTTTAGCAGGATAAAAGGTCACAAAAAAGGAGCGATAATGGCGATCGCTCCAACTAACAAATTTTGAAATTTTACATCACCTACAGATTTCCACTAACTTGTGGTTCTGTATTTCTTTGACCGATTTCTGATGCCTCAAAGACTGTATTGTAGAAAAATCCCGCCGCGAGTGCGCCTAAAATTGGTGCTACCCAAAATAACCATACTTGTCCAAATAATTCCATTCTGCCACCCAATAACCCAGCGATCAGGGCGGGGCCAGTACTTCTAGCTGGATTCACTGATGTATTGGTGACGGGGATAATAATGAGGTGAATCAGTGCTAGCATCAACCCGATCGCAATCGGTGCAAAACCTTGAGGTGCGCGGCGATCGGTAGCACCCAAAATTACTAGCAAGAACATGAATGTCATCACAACTTCGGCAATAAAGCAAGACAACAGCGAATATCCTTGGGGTGAGTGAGCACCAAACCCATTCGTCGCTAGCGGATTACTGCCTGCGAATGCAAACCCACTCTTGCCGGAGGCGATGAGGTAAATGAGGAATGCTGACACAATTGCTCCACCGACTTGTGCGATGATGTACGGCAATAATTCAGATGCTGGAAATCTCTTACCAGCCCACAATCCAAACGATACAGCGGGATTGAGATGACAACCAGAGATATGTCCGATCGCGTATGCCATCGTCAATACTGTCAGCCCAAATGCAAATGACACCCCGATGGTGCCAATGCCTAATGAAGCTGCTGCGATCTTGGTATCCGCTGCCGATTGAGCACTAAGATCGCTATATGCTGCTGCCAAGACGGCACTACCACAACCACCGAGCACCAACCAGAAGGTACCAAAGAATTCTGCAAGACAACGTTTTGCTAAAGGCATATTGATTTTCCACAATAACAATAAGAGTACGATTGCTACTTATTGTCGTTGGTAGATTCACTTTCACTGTTGGATGCGTAATATTTAGTAATACTAGCCATCGGATTTTAATCCTCGTTAATCCGCCCTCGCTCGATTTGCTCTATTCAAGGTGGTAGTCTACAATTAACCCGAAAAACAACTCATTTGGGAGTTATTTTTCGGGTTAATTTGTGCAACATTAACTGACAATCCCTATCTAAACATCGACCTCGACAGGTTCGCCTTTACTTACCGTCGCTGCTTTCTTGGGTGTACCACCGAGTGTCGGTAGCTCTGCTAGGGTTAAGGTGTGAATGCGTGACTGTTGCAGGGCTGCTTCGCGCTCGGCGACGGTATTGTAACCCCAGTCTGCTAGATACAGTTTGACTGACTCTAGTTCTGGCTGAGTAGCAATTTTTGATAACGTACTCAGTCGATCTTCGACAAACCAGACTGCGGGGGATTTCTTGGCACCGCGATCGAGAATTTGCTTGAGGCTATCAATCTTACTGCGTTTGAGTTCTTTCCCCCAAATAAACTCGCTTGCTAGCTCTACACCTTGCTCTTTCAGGAGCTGGGTGACAAATCTACTTTCCTTGGTGGTGATGATAATCGGCTGAATCTTCCGACTGGGAAGCTCTTTGAGTGTATCGATGACACCAGGGTAAAATTGATGCAACCGCAACCAGCCAGCCGGATCTTGTTGAATCCAACTATCCCGCACCGAATCCAATTGTTGGCTGACTTTGACGCCGCTGAGCCGTCCATCTGCCAAGATCCGATCGCGGATCTTTTGCCAGGAACTCTGCATCCGTTCGGGGGAAATCCCTAGACTCAGTGCCCGAATCAGTACTGGCATTTCCCAGCCGACTTCGATCAGTGGGCGCAGTTCCCGAAATCTCTCAGCAACACCTGGCGATGGCTCCAACCGATCGAGTTGCCACACTTGCGTGTAAGTTCGCCATGCCGTCTGCCAATACTCTGCCATCCCATCGCAGATTACCCCGTCAAAGTCGAGGGCGAGAATTCGCGCAGCATTCATACCGTTGTTATTCCTTTGACTAACATGACAATCAGCCTGAGTGTCGCTAACTCTACTCAGGCTGAGCTATTTTGGTTGTGAGTTTAACTGGGGTGCAAGGATTCGAACCTCGGAATGTCTGGACCAAAACCAGATGCCTTACCACTTGGCGACACCCCATTGCAATAACACTTATGAATATAACACAAGCAACTGGGTAATTGTCAAGGGGAGAATCGATATTTTCGCGAGCGTCCCCGAGTGTGGGTACCGTTCGCGCAGTGTCGGCTCGCCGAATCGCCAGCGGCTCCTCAAGTCGCTGACTTTGTACCCTCAGCGAGTTTCATTCTTTAATATCCTCCTTTTGGTAGTTTCTAATTAATCAATAGGTATGGTTAGATGTAAGGATACAAATGATTCGAGCGCGATCGATTTAGCACCAAAGTAGCTGGCTGTGGACTCGTTTCTACCAGCAGGTACTGGATGCAAATATTCATGGATTTGAGCTAGTCATAACTACGGTAGCAACTCGATTATTTGGTATCAACTATCACTTTCATTGTCAAAATAGAGGTTCGGATATAGAGACAAATGGCTGATCAACGAATATCAAGTCCAAAAAAATTCTGTTGTGCAAGATACATTATTTGCCAACTTTAGGGAGCGCTCAAACATATTCTCAAGTTAATATTTTGACCGATGAGAATATAAAGACTTTGTTAAGATAAAGCATTGGATTGAGGGCAAACGCCTAACATGAAGAAAAGTTCCCGCACAGCAAAATAACTAAAAATCTCAATTGCAATCAGCAGAACCTTTGCTAGACAAAGATTACTTAGTTTTAGAACGGACTTATTTAAAATACTTTTTGTGAGTTATTGGTGATAAATAGGCAGCTTTCGATGGCTAAAGCAATCGTATTTATTTTTAGAGAAATTTAATCAAATTAGTAGCTAACATCGCGAGTGGCTCGATATATTTCAGGAGAATTATCATGAGAATTGCCCAAATCGCACCTTTGTGGGAAAGAGTTCCACCCCCAGCATACGGAGGGATAGAACTAGTGGTAGGACTATTGACAGATGCGCTAGTTGCCAAAGGACATGAGGTCACACTGTTTGCATCAGGAGACTCGATCGTCTCTGCGAAGTTGGAATCAGTCCATCTGCAAGCACTAAGACTCGATCCTACTATCAAAGAATATGGGATTTATGAGATGCTTCAATTGGCACAAGTATATGAGCGGGCAGAAGAATTTGACCTGATTCACTCACATATCGGCTGCGGTGCGCTGCCATATTGCAAGCTGACCAAAACACCGACAGTGCATACATTGCACGGTGTCTTCACTCCTGACAATGAGAAGATGTTCGCTCATGCCAAGGCGCAGCCTTATGTGAGTATTTCCAATGCTCAGCGAGAACACAGGTTGGGGTTGAACCATGTAGCGACTGTCTACAACAGTATCGATGTGAGTACGCACCACTTTTTTCCTCAAGCCGATCGACCGCCTTATCTGGCATTCTTGGGCAGGATGTCGCCAGAAAAGGGACCGCACCATGCGATCGAGATTGCCAAGGCGACAGGTATCCCGCTGAAAATGGCAGGCAAAATCGATCCGGTGGATGTGGAATACTTCGATCGCGAGATTAAGCCCCAGATTGATGGCGTCCAGATCCAGTTCTTGGGTGAAGCGGATCATTACCTGAAAAATGACCTGATGGGTCGGGCGATCGCGACGTTGTTTCCGATTACTTGGCGCGAACCATTTGGACTAGTGATGATTGAATCAATGGCAGCGGGTACGCCCGTGATTGCGATGAACCTCGGCTCAGTGCCAGAAGTGATTGCCGATGGGGTGAGTGGCTATATCTGCGACACCGTAGCTGAATGTATCGCTGCGGTGGCAAAAGTTCCGGCGATCTCTAGAACTGCTTGCCGCGAGTATGTCTCCCATCGCTTTGGCGTCGAGCAGATGGCAGCAGGTTATGAAGCTGTCTATCAACAAATCCTCGCCGAGAAATTTGCCCGCAACGGGCACATGGTCAGTGCAAATATTTATTAAATCCCCGCTCGATCGTCACGCATGAGCTAGCCGTGCTAGCTCATGTTACAGTTGTCAGCTCCACGAACATCACCAGGTAGATAAGCAGTATCAACTGATATCTATCAATGGACTGAAGCCGAATGCGACTGTCCCAAGGACAATAGATTTTAGAGTTCACACAGAGCGACGATCGCTAGGTCGAGCAATATACAGGCTGTAGCCATTTGGAGTAGCTACTTCAGTATCTACATCTTGGCCCGACGGTTCAGAGGAGGAGCTGGTACTACAGCTCGAACCGAACAGCGATATCAACTTTTTACTGAGGTGCAGATATGTCAACAGGAAACTTCCCCGCCACAATCGATTGCAATCCACCAGCGATGCAGCCACATCAACCATTTGCAGCGGCTCGATCCAAGATCCCCAACCGCCAAGCGATCGCGTTGATCTCCGAGCATGGCGATCCAGCCGCCGAAATCGGTAAGGATGCGGCTGGCGGTCAAAATGTCTATGTCCGGCAAGTCGGTGAAGCTCTGGCAAAACTGGGCTGGCAAGTAGATATGTTTACGCGCAAGAGTAGTTCTGAGGATGCGACGATCGTCCAGCACTCTCCTTACTGTCGGACGATCCGGCTGACGGCGGGGCCAGAGGTATACATTCCACGCGATGAGTTATTTGAGCACATGCCCGAATTTGTTAATGCGCTGCTGAAGTTTCAGCAAAAAGAAGGGACGAACTATCCCCTCGCACATACCAACTACTGGATGTCTGGCTGGGTGGGCTTGGAACTCCAACGCCGCCAAAATATTCAACTGATCCATACCTATCACTCACTCGGAGCTGTAAAATATCAATCTGTTAGTGATATTCCAGCGATCGCGCAAACCCGTCTGGCAGTCGAAAAACAAATCCTGGAACAGGCGCACTGTGTAGTTGCCACCAGTCCCCAAGAACAGGAAGATTTAGAGGTATTGGTATCGCAGCTTGGTAAGATCGATGTGATTCCCTGCGGTACCAATGTCAGTACTTTTCGCCCGCTCTCCAAACTTGATGCCAGAAAACAGTTGGGTATCGGTGCCAATGAGAAAGTAGTATTGTATGTGGGTCGATTTGACAAACGCAAAGGGATCGAAACGCTCATTCGCGCAACTAGTGAGTTGCGATCGCAATTGGAGCAAAGCGCAGAAATCGACCCTCAACACTTGAAATTAGTGGTCGTCGGTGGGAGCGACCCCCAAGAGGCTGATGGTGCCGAGCGGCGGCGGATCGAAGAAATCGTAGCCGAGCTAGACTTGACTGCCAACACCGACTTCGTAGGCATGGTTGGACACGATCGCCTACCTTTGTACTATACTGCTGCGGATGTCTGTGTCATTCCCAGTCACTACGAACCATTTGGATTGGTCGCGATCGAAGCGATGGCTTGTGGCACACCCGTAGTCGCTTCGGCAGTCGGTGGTTTGAAATTTACAGTTATTTCTGAAGAAACGGGGCTATTGGTACCACCTCATGATGTCGGTAAATTTGCCCACGCGATCGGACGGATTTTGACCGATGATATCTGTGCGCGGAAGATTCGCAAACAAGCAGCAACTCGCGTCCACCAGAATTTTAGTTGGACGGGAGTTGCCATCCAACTGAGCGATCTCTACCGACGACTATTGGCAGAGTCACTGATGAGTCCTGGTCTGGCGCGCGGATCGAGTCCGACCTCAAGGCTCTCACCCAAGCAAATTGTCAAGGCTTCTTAGATAGTTGACAGTTGACAGTTGGGCTTCGCGCCCTGGAGGTTCCCTCCAGATCTCGCTGTGACAAGACAGACAATTGACAGCGAAGTTGTCGATCGCTACGACATCACACACTAGATATAAACGTCTAGTGTGTGATATTTTTTTGTTTGCTAAAATATAGTAACTGCAAGTCGAGCAACAGCAACTAAATTCCAGAATGCACCAAATGAGCAAAAATCCCTTGAGCTGGGACGAACTAACAGCACTTGCGAAATCCCAGTTTGAGCCAATCGATAGCGTCAATGGAGTCACCAATGCTCAAGCAAGACTGCGCCTATTCGGACAAGCCGAATCAGATGTGCGCCTGACGCTCTACCGCGACAATCATGCCTGGTGTCCCTACTGTCAGAAAATCTGGCTGTGGCTAGAGGAGAACCAAATCCCCTATCGGATCGAGAAAGTAACGATGTTCTGTTATGGGGAAAAAGAAAGCTGGTACAAACGAAAGGTACCATCGGGAATGCTGCCAGCCGTTGAATTGGACGGGCGAATTGTGACCGAAAGTGATGATATTTTGCTGGCACTAGAGGACGCTTTTGGTGCAGTGGGTGCGGGAATGCGAGATCCCCGAGTTATGCCGTTGAGACAATTAGAGCGGCTCCTATTTCGCGGCTGGTGTAGCTGGCTCTGTCGTCCAGCAAGTTCAGTGCGAGCAGAGCAGCAAAATCGATCGCAATTTATCGAGATCGTGGCAATGGTGGAAGCTGCATTAGCAAGTACCCCAGGGGCATATTTTCTCGCACAGTTTAGTACTGCTGATATTATTTTCACTCCCTATGTCGAACGGATGAATGCCAGTTTGTACTATTACAAAGGCTATTCCCTGCGCGAGGACAATCCACGTTTTGCCGCCTGGTTTGACGCAATGGAAAGTCGCGCTACCTATCGCGGGACTCAGAGCGACTTCCACACCCACGTCCACGATTTGCCTCCCCAGATGGGTGGCTGCTATGCCAATGGCGAACCGCAGATGCTCATCAATCAAGTCCGAGTAGATAATGGCCCTTGGGATGGACTGCCAGACGTGACTTGCTCCGAGCCAAGCAACTCTCGGGCGGAAGCTCTCTACCGCACAGTCAAGCATCATCTCAATGTGATCCGTGCCAATCCTGCCGATGAGCGGCTTATCGATACCGCCTTGCGATGTGCGCTGACACAGATGATGACAGGTGTGGATTGTGTCCCCCCACAGGGCGCGGATGCGGCACTCCGCTACGTCCGCGATCGCATCAATGTCCCACGCGATATGTCTATCTATGCCGCCAGACGACTGCGGACGGCTCTAGAGTATACGGCTGCGTTAGTTGGTGATGCTCAGGGTATACCCATCCCTAGCCATCATCGGCGCGACCAAAATCCGGCTGATTTTGCGACTCAGGTAGCTTTGTAAACCCGCCTAGCTATGTGTTTCAGTCAGCGTTCGCGCTCCGAAGGCTCCCTCTAGCTCTCGCTGTACCAAGATAAGACAGAGGCTCCGCCAAAGAATTATTGCGATAATATAAAAGTACAGATCTTACTAAAACTGCATGGTTCCGTTGCTCCATCGCCGCCCCAAGCAACTCTCGCTCGGGCCACTCGAACGAGAAATCCTCGAAATTGTCTGGGAACTAGGTGTAGTCACCGTCAAAGATGTTCACGATCGCATCTTGACAGATCCAGATCGCGAGTTAGCCTATGCTTCTGTCGCGACGATCCTCAATCGACTGACACAAAAAGGATGGCTCGCCTGCAACAAGCAAGAACGCACCTATCTTTGGCAAGCAGTAATTTCCGCGACTGAAGCACAAACTCTCCAGGCTTACGAACATCTCAACCAATTTTTAGAGATCGGCAATCCAGATGTCGTCGCCGCTTTTGCTGACAATCTCGATCGCGCCAGCATCGATCGACTAGACTCGATCGCCCAAAAGCTCAAAGCGATCCGCAAAGCCAAGGAGGAAGGATAATGCACCTAGTTGTACTATTTACTATTTTTGCGCTAGCTTGGGGACTGCGGTATACTTGGTCGGCAACTGCCGCTGTGACCTGGAACGAACGATGGGAGCGGAGTCTCACCATCTTTGTCTTACCACCATTGTTACTATTTACTAGTGCGATCGCCATCATCTGGATGGGGCCACACGGTCGGATGGTGTGGATCGGCAATGACTGGGTAAGTTACGACATGGCGATCGGCTGTTTGGGATTTGCGACACTTTATTGGCTCAAACTAGCTCACTCTGGATGGCTGTTGCTCCAACAGGTGCGGACTTATCCCACCACCGAACTTGGCGGCAAGAGGGTGCGGCTGCTAGAGTTACCGATGCTCTATAGTGCTCAAATCGGATTCTGGGAGCCAGAACTAGTCATCACTCAGGTGCTCCTCGATACTCTAGATACCGAGCATCTCGCCGCCGTTCTCGCCCACGAACAGGCGCATTATCACTACCGAGATACTTACTATTTTTTCTGGCTGGGGTGGGTGCGCCAACTGACAAAGTGGTTACCGCAGACTGAGGCAATCTGGCAAGAATTATTGGCGTTACGGGAACTCCGCGCCGATCGCTGGGCATCCGATCTCACCGATCCGCTCCTCGTCGCTGAAGCTCTGCTTTTAGTCGTGCAAAATACACCTGCGTTTACTGACGTTTGTGCCGCTTTTAGCCAAATGGCTCCAGCAGATCGGCTCGATCGGCGGATTGAGGCACTGTTGGCAATCTCCACACCGCAGTTAGCCGCTCCAGATGGGCATCACCGACCACAATATTTGTCTGCATGGATATGGCTATTGCTGGCGTTGCTACCATTATTGGCGGTACCTTTTCACAGCTAAATCGCGATGGGAGGTATCCTCATCCTCATCAGATCGTGGGCGGATCTGCATCCTTGCTGGGTGCTGGGGCGATCGAGTCGGTGTCGATCCAATCCGGTGCGGTTAATCAGCGACTGAAGTCGCCGCTAGTGTTGCAAAGTCCGCCTGCGCGGACTAAAACTAGAAGCAATATTTGTTTAACTGCACCGGATTGGGTGTCGATCCGCTCAGTTGTCCACCGGAGCATCGTTGCCGATAGACCCACAGTCCCTAAGACTGATAAAATAAGGTACTGATATTCTCCGCAACAATACAAATATTCATGATTTCCAGTAATGACTTTAGACCTGGTGTATCCATTGAGTGGAAAGGAGGCGTATGGAAGATCGTCGAATCTCTCCATGTTAAACCTGGTAAAGGTTCCGCTTTTGTCAGAACAAAGCTCAAAAATGTCCAAAGTGGTAGCGTGGTAGAAGAAACCTTCCGTGCGGGGGAAACTATGCCCCAAGCTACTTTGGAAAAAATTAAGATGCAGCATACCTACAAAGACGGCGATCAATTTGTGTTTATGGATATGGAGTCTTTTGAAGAATCCAATCTGACACCCGCCCAAATTGGTAACAACGTAAAATACCTCAAAGAAGGGATGGAAGTGAGCATCGTCCGTTGGGGCGAACAAATCATGGAAGTGGAGCTGCCAAATACGGTAGTCTTGGTTGTGATCGATACCGATCCAGGCATGAAAGGAGATACAGCCACTGGCGGTAACAAACCCGCGATCGTCGAAACAGGGGCACAAGTTACCGTCCCATTGTTTATTACTATTGGTGAGAAAATCAAAATTGATACTCGTACCGACCAGTATGTGGGACGAGAAAGCTAATTCAATACTGATGAGTGTCCAAAATTCCGGATTGGTACGAGTGCCAATCGATCCGTTGGACGAGAAAGCTAATTCTAGCCCTTCAACAGTACAAAATTCACTCTCGGTTCGCTCGATCTGCCAGTGAATTTTGTTTTAAAATCATCGTTTTGGTGTGGTTGAGCCATCTCACTCCCAGCTCAGGAGTTACACTAGTAGCTGGCACCACCGAACCAAGCCTTAAATATTAACTTTAAATGTACCGATCGATTTAGCTTGACAATACTCGTCCGAATTTTATTATTAATAATTATCATCAAATAAATATCGCTAAATATGACAATTAATTTTAAAGAACTTGGCGAACTATTAGCAGCGATAGCTAATAATAATATTACCGAACTAACGCTCAAAAATGATGAGTTTGAACTCACTGTCAGTCAAGGCAACTCATTTTTGACCAGAAGTTCATCGGCTACGACGGTGGCAGATATTAATGCCCACCTAATATCTGTCCCCCATCCCGAACCGACAGCAATCGCCCCACCAGCTCCGCCATCGAGCGACAAAAAGTGGCTCGAAATCAAGTCGCCGATGGTGGGTACCTTCTATCGCTCTCCAGCTCCAGATGAGCCAGCATTTGCATCGATTGGCGATCGGATTCGCGTCGGACAGACAGTCTGTATCATCGAAGCGATGAAGCTAATGAATGAAATCGAAGCTGAAGCGGCTGGGCAAGTAATGGAAGTATTGGTTGAAAATGGTCAACCGATCGAATTTGGTCAGCCGCTGATGTATATCAATCCTAGCTAGATAACTGCTCACTTACTGGTGTCAAATTGCGAAGTTCGTCCGATCGGGTTCCAAAGGCGATGGAACGAACCCAAGTTAGATCGCTGGGGTAGTGAGTGAATGGTGGATAGTGGATAGTGAATGGTAAATGTCTACGATCGAGTCAGCACAGAGTAGCTCGATTGAGTGGTTAAGGAGTAGCAGTGGGATCTGGGTTGATGGGGAAATCTTGGTTGTAAGTTTGACGCGTAATTGGCTGTCGCACCTCTGCCCCAACATCCCCAAGTACCTCCAACTTCTTGCCCTCGACGGTAATCCAGACAGGTGCGTCGGGATTGTCAGCAGTAGCAGTATAGACCACTTGACCCAAGCGACCGATCATCGAAGTCGCTCCATATCCTTGCGTGAACTCTTTCGATAGATCGATGTGGATGCCATCTGAGAGCACTTTAGCACTCAATAACTTGGTGCCAACTGGAATAGTCGAAGTCAACTTGCCATCTGGCTTGCCTGCGGAGGCGATCAAACTTGAAATCGCTCGGTTGACGCGGACTTCTGGATCTGTGGTGCTAGCTTGAGGATCTGGACGTACTTGCGGTACCAGCACTGTTTTTTTACCATCATCATCCAGTCGCCAAATTTTGACAGTGTTTTCCTGCTTTTGAGCGATCTCTGGGGTGATTTTGGTTGTCGTTCCAGCGGTGGGTACTTCTAATACTACCGGAGGTACCACAGCGGGCGGGTTGGGTGCGGCTTCAATCGGCGCAACAGTGGGCGAATTTACCTGCGCTGAATCTACTGTGACTGGATTTGGAGAACTAGTTGTGCTAGGTGTATTCGCTTGGGGGCGATTAGCTTGGATCGTAAACCACGCCAATCCACCACCCGCGATCGTTGCGGTGACAGCGAGGGCTGATATAGTGGCAACTACGTTTTTAGATATAGACTTTTGCTCTTCCATAATTAAAATTCCTATAGATCGTCAGCACCAGTAGACAGTAAACAGTTATCTGGGAAATGATGCTTGGAGATGGGCGACTGTCACAGCCCACACTGTGCCTAACGGTAGGCTTGCCAGCGCGCTGGCATTGGCACAGCCTCTGTGTCAAGATCGAGACCTGATAACTAGCAACTGGTAAGTGCTCTGATGTTCATCGATCTGCTTCCGTCTGAGCTGATGTTACCTTTGGTCACTCCATTATCAGTCTAACTGGTAGAACAGAGATTCGGTAACGATAAATATTCATCACGAACTAGTTGGCTAGTAGACATAGAATCGCACACATTTAGTGTCAATAGACTATTCCTGCTTGCCAGATATCCGTACAAAAGCTGCCAATTCTAGCTGTTGGGGATTGACTTTGAACTGGAGAATGCGGGTACTCAAACCCCGCTGCTCCAACATATCTACATTTAGGCGATCGCCGATTCCGGTAGTCAAGCCAGCCAATAAAAAGGGGGGAACTTGCGTACCGCCGACTGTCGCCGTCGGTTCGACTAGTTGAAATTTGCGCCCGCCGATGACACCCACCCCAGTTTCGAGCTTGACAGCAAGTGTTTCGCCCGATCCGGGATCTTTTAACTCAGCACTGAGTCCCAGTCGATTGTTTGCCAAAAATTTTACTTGGGGGTTGGTAATTTGATAATCTTTATTGAGCGAACTTGCCGCCGCACCACCGAGTGTACGCGTAGTCATACTCTGAAGCTGGGCGATCGCACTAGGAGACTTGAGAAAATTGTTGAGATCGCCCTCATTAAGTTTTAAGCGAATCGCAGCCTGAATCGGCTGCCCAAGTGAGGAAGCGCGAGGAGTTTGTCCATCTGCTTGCAGTGCGCTGAGATTTACCGCGATCGGATCGGTTTCGATTTCCAATGTATCGAGCCGCAGATCCTTGGTCACCCACAAACCCCGTCCAGCCACCCGCACTTTATCGATCTTGCCATTGATGATCTGGTGCGCGGGGGCATTATCAGTTCTCACTTGCAGCTCCTCTGCGCGGTCTATTTGCGATCGAAAGGCAGCTTCGATATTTTTGTCTACCACCACCCCAGTGAGCGATAGCAAGGCAGTAAGACCAGACAGGAGGATGGTAACTAGTTCCATTTAGGGGTTAGTGAATTGTGAATTTGGGATCGCCGTCATGATTTGCCCCGCGTTGCGGGCATTCCTACTCTTGAATACTTACCACTGGGCAACCATCGGCTGCCCCGATCGCAGGGGAACCAGCGATTGATTCTCATCAGTTACTGCTTATACTACTTGTATTTATCGGCAAGTTGACGATCGCGCGATTTGGTTTAATTACGATCGCTTAGATACTTGCATTTTAACACATTCCATCTAGAACCCATTTGGGAGCTTCTGTGTGTGGGAGAGGACGGGTTCGTGTTCCTCGCGGCGCGGCTGTGCCAAAAATATATCGAACTAATCTGCGTTCGCATCGCGTGACGCAGGCAATCGCCGCCAGACACAAGCCGATCGAACTTTTTGTGTAAAGATATCCAGTCTGGTACCCGTCAGGCTGGTATCTTAGTTACATGGCAAATGAGATCGCCGTAGAATTTGTAGATTTTAATGAGGTTGAGTGATGGCAACAGTGGCAACAGGGGCATTGCTATGGCAGCGATACCAAGATTGGTTGTATTATCATCCAGGGTTGGGGGTGTATCTAGATATCAGCCGGATGCGGTTTGATGATGCGTTGGTTTCCCAACTTCAGCCTAAGTTTGTCAAGGCATTTGCTGATATGGTAGCTCTCGAAGCGGGAGCGATTGCCAATCCTGACGAACAGCGGATGGTGGGACATTATTGGCTGCGCAATCCCGCACTCGCGCCCACGCCCGAAATTGCTACCGAGATTACCACGACGATCGACTCGATCGCGGCTTTTGCCCGTCAAGTCCACTCTGGAGCCATCCATCCACCTCAAGGTGGTAAATTTACCGATTTAATCGTCATCGGGATTGGTGGCTCGGCATTGGGGCCACAATTTGTAGCTGAAGCACTCTCCCCCAATCCACCGCCACTCAATATCCATTTCATCGACAATAGCGATCCGACTGGAATCGATCGCGTCCTCAGTCGGATCGCAGGTCGGCTGAATACTACCCTAGTCGTGGTCATATCCAAATCTGGAGGTACCCCAGAACCTCGGAATGGGATGATTGAGGTGCGGACTGCTTACCAGGCTCAGGGGCTTGATTTCGCTGGCTATGCGGTGGCAGTAACAGGCACAGACAGTCAACTCGATCGCGTTGCCGCCGCCGCAGGTTGGATTGCGCGCTTCCCGATGCCCGACTGGGTGGGCGGACGCACTTCTGAATTATCTTCCGTCGGCTTACTACCTGCGGCACTGCAAGGGATTGACATCCACGGGATGTTGGCTGGCGCGAAAGAAATGGATATCGCCACTCGTACCCCCGACATCAAAACCAATCCGGCGGCTTTACTCGCGCTGGCATGGTACGCATCGGGCAACGGCAAAGGGGAAAAAGATATGGTTGTCTTACCCTACAAAGACAGCTTGTTATTATTTAGCCGCTATCTCCAACAATTGGTGATGGAATCTCTGGGTAAAGAGGACGATCTCGATGGCAATAAAGTCTATCAGGGCATCGCTGTCTATGGCAACAAAGGATCGACGGATCAACATGCCTACGTGCAACAACTGCGGGAAGGGATTCCCAATTTTTTCCTTACCTTTATCGAAGTATTAAACGATCGCGAAGGGATCTCGCCCGAAATCGATCCTGGTGTCACTAGTGGCGACTACCTCTCAGGCTTCCTACAAGGTACTCGTCAAGCTCTGTATGAAAATAATCGCGACTCGATCGCGGTGACGATTCCGATCGTCACGCCGCAGACTGTCGGTGCCTTGATTGCACTGTACGAGCGTGCTGTCGGCTTGTATGCCTCGATCGTCAATGTCAATGCGTACCACCAGCCAGGTGTCGAAGCTGGCAAAAAAGCTGCGGCTGTCATTCTCCAGTTGCAAATAGATGTAGTCAAGGTACTGCAAGAAACTAGGATCTCAGCCCCGCTGACTCTGAGCGAATTAGCCATCAAAGCTGGGGCACCCGATCGCGTCGAAGCCATTTACAAGATTTTGCGCCATCTCCAGGCAAACGATCGCGGGGTCACATTTACGGGCGATCCGGCTAAACCTGGGAGTCTGCGAGTTGCTTGGGTGGATCGGTAACCTAAGTTACTACTCAAAACCTCAGCGGTTAAAACCGCCGCTTGTGATGCGAAGTCCGCCTACGCGCACTAATAAACTAGTCCGCGTAGGCGGACTTTGCATCACTAGCCACGATTTCAATCGTTGGCACTGCTGAAATCTCTGCCAATGCCTTGGCTACTACTTCAGCCCCCGCCCCTGGCAATACTGATTGCTCGGTAATTACCCGCTTCCAGATCCGGCTGCCTGGTTGCCCATGAAATAGCTGCAACATGTGACGGGTGATGCTGTTGAGTTTCCAGCCTTTGCTCGTCCAGGTATCGATATAGGGGAGCATGGCAGTGACGATTTGATGCCGGCTGGGGATGGGGGTATCTGCGCCATAGATGTCGCGATCGGCAGTGGCGAGGAGATAGGGGTTATCATAAATAGCTCTCCCGATCATTACGGCATCGACAACTTGAAGCTGGGTTTGGACTTGTTCTAGGCTAGTAAACCCACCGTTGATCTCGATCGAGAGGTGGGGAAAATCCTGTTTGAGCCGATGTACATCCTCGTAGCGGAGGGGGGGGACTTCGCGATTTTCCTTGGGACTCAAGCCCTGCAACCAAGCTTTGCGGGCATGAACGGAGAACCGCTGACAGCCTGTTTGGGAGACGATCGCGACAAATTTTACGAGGTCTTCATAGCTATCGACTTCATCGACACCAATCCGATGTTTGATGGTGACAGGTAGTTTGGTGGCGGTTACCATCGCGGTGATACAGTCGGCGACGCGCTCGGGTTGGAGCATCAGACAGGCTCCAAAGTTACCATTTTGGACGCGACTGCTAGGACAACCGACGTTGAGATTTACTTCGTCATAGCCAAAATCTTCGGCAATTTGGGCACATTTAGCCAAGTCGGCGGGGTTATCGCCGCCGATTTGGAGGGCGATCGGATGTTCGGCGCGATCGAATCCCAACAACTTCTGTTTATCGCCATGTAGAATTGCCATGCTCGTCACCATTTCGGTATACAGCAGGGTGCGACGGCTGATTTGGCGCAAAAAGTAACGACAATGGCGATCGGTGCGATCCATCATCGGAGCGACACTGAGAGGGTGTAAAGATGTGAGGGTGGGTGTTTTTAACACAGACAAACGTGGAAAAGAGGATAAATTTTAGCTGTAGAGATCGCGAATTTGCTCGATTTGGTCTTCCCAGTGGGCACCATCGAAGCTGGTAATCTGGAATCGATCGATCGGAGCGTCATCCAAGCAGCGGAGATTGACATCATAACCGTCAGGATGCGATCGGGGACGATAAAAGGAATGGATGCCACAATGGCGACAAAAATGATGCTTGGCGGTGCCTGTATTGAAGGTATAAGTGCTGAGGGCATCTTGTCCCTGGAGGAGTATAAATCGTGCGGCGGGGACGATAACATGGATGAAGCCTTTTTTGCAACAGATCGAGCAATTGCATAAGGTTGCTTCGAGTCTTTCGACTTGGATTTGGTAACGAACTTTTTGGCAGTGACAGCCACCTGTAAAAGTTGTGAGTTGATTCATAAATAAATATTCCCTTGCTGGTGTCAAATGGGATATCTAGGGTAGTGAGTAAAAGGTGAAAGGTGGATGGTGGATGGTGGATGGTGGATGGTAAACTCGATTCGGTAGAGCCGAAGCGATACAGGACGCAGATTATTATTTTTGAGGTGCCAAGGATCGGCTCTTGATGGGATCTAAAGAGCACGATCGAGATATTTGGGAGTAAAATATCCTCAACGTAGCGGACAATTGTCTTTTAACAGTATGGCGGAACCAGGTAGACTACCACAACGACATCCTCAAGAGAAGATCGATCGAGCGATCGTCGATCGCTTATTGGAAAGCGATCCGCAAGAAGCGATGGCGGTAGTGGAGCTAGCGAGATTGAGAATCCGGTACAAAGGGTTTCCGGGTGCTGCGGATATCCAAGCCAATCTCGATCGATTGCTGATCGAATGGCATCTCACCGAGGAGCAGCTATTTGCCAAAACTCGCCAAATCCACAGTACCGAACCAATCTATCAAGTCAAAGCCAAAAAATATCAAGAGCAAGAAGATTGGAACTAGGGCAGTTACCATTCACCATTCACCATCTTCAATCTTTAACTTCCACTGGGAAGAAAGCATGTTCGGAGATCGCTGCTAAATAACCGAACGGCACCGGATATAATGAAGAAATAGAGATCTACCCATACTCGATCGGAAGCGTACCCATGCTCGACTTTACAATTATCCTACTACTAATCCTCGCAGCGGCGGGAATTGGCTACGATATCGTGGATATATTACCCAGCGAGATGTTGGCACAAGTCACCAATCAGGAGGGATTACGGATTGTCTCGGCAGGGTTTGCCGCGTTATTTGGTGGGGTTTTCGGATTGATTGTCAAGACGGCTTATCGCCGCTTGGAGGGGCAGGTACGAGAGCTACCTGTAGATGTCCTCCTGACTAGAGCCGTTGGCTTGGTGCTGGGGCTGCTGATTGCCAATCTGATGCTCGCCCCAGTCTTCCTGTTGCCGATCGCCCCAGAGTTTTCATTCCTCAAGCCCCTACTAGCAATCCTGGGAAGTGTGATGTTTTGCTACTTAGGTGTCACTCTCGCCGATACTCATGGGGGTGCCTTCTTGCGCTTGATTAACCCTCAAAGCGTCGAAACGATGTTGGTGGCGGAAGGAACGCTCAAAGCGATCGCCCCCAAGGTCATCGATACTAGTTGTATCATCGATGGGCGGATTGAAGAATTATTACAAACAGGGTTCGTCGAAGGACAGATTTTAGTCCCTCAGTTTGTGATTCAAGAGTTGCAGACACTCGCAGATGCCGCCAACGATATGAAGCGGATTCGCGGACGCAGAGGTTTGGATATTCTCAATCGGATGAAAGATGGGTTTCCCGATCGGATTATCATTCACCCGATCGATTATCAAGATATCACCACTGTCGATGCCAAATTAGTCCACTTTGCCAGTGAAATTCATGCCACCTTGCTCACCAATGATTATAACTTGAGTAAGGTTGCCAATCTCCAAGAAGTTTCGGTCTTAAATGTCAACGATCTCGCTCAAGCTGTACGTCCGATCTATCTTCCTGGCGACTGTCTCGAAATCAAAATTATCAAAGATGGTAAAGAAGCCGCTCAAGGGATCGGCTATCTCGATGATGGCACGATGGTAGTCGTCGAAGAAGGTCGCAAATATGTCGGTGGTGGACTCCGCATCATCGTCACCTCCGCTCTCCAAACCTCCGCCGGACGCATGATTTTCGCCAAGCCTTACGCCTCAATGATGGCGTAAATGAGTAGGTTGGGTAGAGCAAAGCGAAACCCAACCATCCCAAAATTACGCTCGGCTCGACTTAGCTGATATATCCTTGAACCAAAATATCTGTGCCGATTTGTTGGTAAGATACGCGTTCCAACACCATCGCGTCCGACATCGATCGAATGCTCAGATCCCCAACGGGTGAAGGTGCGGCAATCCCACCGACAATTTTCGGGGCAATGAAAGCTAGTACCTTCTGAATCACGCCATCAGCGATCGCTTCTGCTGCTAGGGTACCGCCACATTCCCATAGTACTGACAGATGACCGCGATCGTAGAGATGCTGCATCACCAGCGCGGGTTTGAGCGCGTCCAATTCTAATACCTGAACGCCGCGATCGCGCAATTGCGCCATTAGCTCTGGATTTGCCCCGCGCTGTGTCACTATCAATGTTGGCGCGACGCTAGTATCCCACAAAATCGCGTCTGTCGGTACATCCAACTGCCGCGTCATCACTACTCGGAGCGGATTGGGTGCATCTAGAGCATGACTAGTCAGCAGCGGATTGTCCCGCCGCAAAGTATTACCGCCAATAACCACCGCATCACACCCCGCGCGGAGGTGGTGGACGTATTGACGAGAAGGTTCGCTACTTACCCACGTACTATGCCCGTTATCGGTGGCGATTTTGCCATCGAGAGTCATCGCATATTTCAAAATACCCAGCGGACGATGATGGACGATCCGCTGCACGAAGCCTTCATTGAGTTCGTTGCAGGCGGCTGTCTCTACTCCCACGACTACCTCAATTCCCGCTTGCTCTAGAGTGGCAATTCCCCCACCAGCAACGAGCGGATTGGGGTCTACCATCCCGACTACGACCTTACCAACTCCCGCAGCTACCAAAGCCGCCGCACACGGGGGCGTCCTGCCGTAATGATTGCACGGTTCCAGACTGACATAGATCGTCGCCCCAGCAGCCCGATCTCCTGCCTCCCGCAGTGCAAATACCTCCGCATGAGGTTCTCCGGCACCAGGGTGAAAACCTTCGCCGACAACTTCACCAGCTTGGACGATTATGGCACCGACTAGCGGGTTGGGGGCTGTCTGCCCCCACGCTCGTTTAGCCAGCTCGATACAGCGGCGCATCATCTGCCGATCGAATTCTGTAACTTTCATACCGCTCTAAATTTTACCAATTGCTCCTCCGAGATAACACCAATGACAACTTATCGAGAACCTGTTATTGTTAAGAAATATTGCGTTATCGCTCCTTCTGGTAGTATAAACCCTATGACAGGTTTCCCCCGCAGCTTGTCCAAGCCAATTAACGTATTTTGCGACTTCGATGGTCCGATCGTCGATGTATCCGATCGCTACTACAGTACCTACCATCAGGCATTGACAGATACTGCGACATATTATCGCCAATTGTTAACCCCACGACGCACACAAACTGAGCTGCAACTACCACTCACCATTCTGACCAAGCCCCAATTTTGGCAGCTCAAACAAAATCGGACTTCCGATCGAGACATCGCCAGTCAATCGGGATTGGAGCACGACCAAATCGATTTTTTCCGACAGCGTGTTGTCGAAATTGTCAACCGTGCCGACTTACTCCACCATGACAAAATCCAACCTGGAGTTACTTGGGCACTGGGATTATTGAAATCACAAGGGCACAAGTTGATTTTGGTCACCTTGCGCGATCGCGATGAAGCGATCGCGATGTTGGAACAACATGGACTTAGGCAACTATTCACAGGTATCTATGGTACTGCCAATCGGCAAGCCGCGTATCAAAACTATGCCGAAATCAAAACCCAACTACTCGCCCAAGCCATGCGCGAGCATCAAGTCACGCCCCTAAATTTGGATCGAAGTTGGATCGTTGGTGATACCGAGGCGGATGTTTTGGCTGGCAGAGCGATGGGCATTTCGACAATCGCGCTCACCTGTGGCATCAGAAGCAACTCACAACTCATTCAGCTCCAGCCGACACTGATTAAGACAGATTTGCTATGTGCAGCACATCACTTGGTCAGCGTTGGGTCGCTGCAAACATGTTGACGAGCGACACCCACTTAATCTCAGTTGCTACCTACGCTCAAAGTGGTTGAAACCACTCCTCTGCAAGGCAGACGCTAACGGAATGCGAAGTCCGTCTTCGCTGACTACTATATTCAGTCCGAGAAGGCGGACTTGGCAACATGAGCCGCGACTTTGCGGTGCGCGCTCGTCGGGTCTCCCGACGTAAAAAGCGCAACAAGACAAGTCGCAGGCACGATCTGGGTAGCAACTTGGGTTACTTAGAAAGATTTAGACGCACCACTATAACGGACACGATTGTATTCTTCGACTAGTCGGCTGTCGGCAACGGCTTTTTGCTCCTGAACCAATAGATTACCAAACTCAACCAGTCGCGCGATCGTGACCGATGGTTTGGGGAAAGTTGGTTTAATCCCACTAGCAGGATTGACAATTTCGATCGAGAGTCTGTCCAACCCAACTTGATGGATAAAGTCTCTAATCTGCTCGTCATAAATCCGCGCCCGCATCGCTGCAAAAAAATCCACCGCTTGCTCGGGAAATCGATCGACTAACGCAATAATTTCGCGTTGAGAAATCCGATCTGGTGCAAATACACCACTGACAATGCCAATTTTGTCATCGCGAGTAGGCACCCAATAAAACTTTTCCATCCTACCGTCGCGTACCAGTGGTGCGTAAAGTGTCGAGAGATCGTTCCCTGTCAAAATAATCGGAATTCGCGGCAATGGCGTCGAATCATAACTCCCAGGTAGCTGCACATTAGTGGGATTGTCCGCAATATTCATCAGTGTCGCATTGACCAACTGCGTATTGACCGTATACTGCGTCCCCTGGTCGAATCTCCCCGCCCCAGCATCGATATCATTGATGACCAATACCGCCATCCGCCCTCGCACTTTGATGATTTCGGCAGCTTCGCGATACCGCAACCGAATCAATCGCGCCGAGTCACCTGCATCGGGACTCTCTAGCTCTCCCGCCGAAATATGGATGGCTTCGACCTTCATCCGATCGAATACCAATTCGCATTGGAAAGTTTTCCCCTCGCCTTTACGCCCATGTATGCCCAAAATCAGCGGTACTTTTACCCCAGGGAGATCGAGAAAATTCTTGGTGATATGTACGGCTAATTTATCCAGAAAAGCAGGAGCAATATAATAATCCATAGAGTTGGGAGTTGAGATTTGGGCGCAGGAAGCGGCAACGAGGACCATTCAGCAATCTTCGCAAGTGACTAGATTTTAACGTGCAATGAGCCGTAGGGATATTCCAAAACTCGATCGCCATACACCATCCACTATTCACCATCCACTATTCACCATCCACCATCCACCATTCACCACCGATCGCCATTTCCTGTTATTGTAAGTGGGAGAAAATTTGAGTTGAGAAGCTAAATAATCATGGGGACTACTTACCAACGGGTATTGCTCAAGTTGAGTGGGGAAGCCCTAATGGGCGATCTTGGTTATGGCATCGATCCGACAATCGTCCAAGCTATCGCCCAAGAAGTAGCCGAAGTCGTCGCTAGTGGCGTCCAAGTTGCCATCGTCGTCGGTGGGGGGAATATTTTTCGGGGAGTCAAAGCCTCAGCCAAAGGGATGGATCGAGCGACGGCTGACTACGTAGGCATGATTGCCACAGTGATGAATGCAATTACCCTGCAAGATGCGCTAGAACAGAAAGGAGTACCCACCAGGGTCCAAACCGCTATTGCCATGCAGGAAGTCGCCGAGCCTTATATCCGTCGTCGCGCCATCCGTCACCTCGAAAAAGGTCGGGTAGTGGTATTTGGGGCGGGTTCTGGGAACCCGTTCTTTACCACCGATACTGCTGCCGCGCTGCGAGCCGCCGAGATCGATGCTAATGTGATTTTTAAGGCTACCAAAGTTGATGGTGTCTATGATTCCGATCCCCAGACCAATCCTGATGCGAAACGGTTTCAAAGTCTCACCTTCAGTCACGTACTCAACCAGGACTTACGGGTGATGGATAGTACGGCAATTGCCATGTGTCGCGAGAATAATATTCCCATTATCGTCTTCAATTTATTTGAGCGGGGTAATATTCAGCGGGTGATAGCGGGTGAAACAATCGGTACATTTATAGGAGTTTCTTGTGAAATTTGCTGAAGTCGAAGGTCATATGCAAAAAGCGGTTGAGTCTGTTAGCCGCTCGTTCAATACAATTCGCACTGGACGTGCGAGTACGAGTTTGCTCGATCGGATTACGATCGATTATTATGGTACGCCCACTCCCTTAAAATCGTTAGCAAATATCGGCACGCCCGATTCCACCACGATTACAATTCAACCGTTCGATCGCAGTAGTATGAGTACGATCGAGAAAGCGATCTCGCTCTCAGATATTGGCTTGACTCCCAACAATGACGGCTCGACCATTCGGTTAAATATTCCCCCATTAACTGGCGAACGTCGCAAAGAATTTGTCAAACAAGCGGGTAAGTATGCCGAAGAAGGTAAAATTTCAATTCGGAACATCCGCCGTGATGCGATCGATTTTGTCAAAAAACAGGAAAAATCTAGCGAAATCTCTGAAGACGACTCAAAGGATTTTCAAGATAAAATTCAAAAGCTAACTGACAAATATGGGGCTAAAGTAGAGCAGGTACTAGCTGAGAAAGAGAAGGATATTATGACAGTCTAGTGTTGTCTAAAAATTGAAATCGACTGTCGATTTTCACCGCTATCGATCGAGCATAAACTATTAATCAAGCTGTTCAAAAATCCCTAACACGATCGCATCTCGATAGAATGGTGGGCATTGCCCACCCTATATTTATGTAACTGTGCAATGTCCAGATCCCTTACCAATTGCTGATGAAAATAAAAGTAATTGAAAATTTTGACGGTGATTTTACACTAGATCCTCAAGTCCAAGCAGTATTATTCAACCTATTAACTGGTGAAAAATTTCTGCAACAAGTAGCAGAACAGGCAAATTGTCAATCGGTAACGTTCACTGAAATATTATTTCAACCAGTACCTTACAGTCCTGGTACGCCCAAAGGAATGCCTGCCGATCTCGAACAATATCATCAGTCACCAGCGTATCTAATTATCAACGTACCACCCAATTTTATGTTTGCTGCCAAGATTTTTCAGCCGAGTCGGCTCTGTGCTATTTACCAGAAAATCAGGGATTAGGCATTAGATTTTAGCGCACCAAGCAGGCTTTAGGTGTAAGAGCACATCCTAGATCGATAATTAACCTTAAATAATTTTTAATTAGACGATCGAAGCTAAAATCTCCGAATTTAATTGTATTGTCAAATCTAAAATTTAATAACTATGTCATCGACTACCGATATTCCGAGTTTAGGTAGCTTGGAATTCCTGCCATATATTGATGCAGCGGGCGAATTGCCTGAAATACTCCAAAGTAAAATTGGGATCTATGCGATTTTTGACAAAGCTCACATCCTGCAATTTGTGGGCTATTCACGCGACATATATCTAAGTCTCAAGCAGCATCTAGTCAGACAACCCGAATATTGTGATTGGGTCAAGGCTACCACGATCGATCGTCCCAATCGCACTTTTCTAGAGAGTGTGCAGTCAGCGTGGATTGCCGAGAATGGGACGATGCCTATTGGCAATGGTGAAGCTCATGCTGCGTGGTTAGATCCGATCGCTACCAATTATGCCATGACCATCGCTGAAAGCAACAGCTTCGCCGATCTCGATGGTACGGCTCAAATCAAACTGCTCAAACAAGTCGCCAGACGCGTTGAAGATACCATTTTAACTAAACTCCAACAGCGCGGTGTCAAAACCGAAATTCGCTTCAATCCCAAGCTCAAAGAGCAAGGATTACTGGACTTAAAATAACAGCTCGACGACAGCTTTTGCCTAAAACCTAAAACCTAACCTTCCCGCGACTGTGGTAGAAACGAACTATTCCGACTGCTAGTCAAGCGTTTCAGGCGGAAAGTTTGTAAAAACCAGCAAGCGATCGCACCTGGCAAGGATAATAATAACCATAGCGGCGATAAAATCAGGGCTAAAACTATCCCGCCAATTGCCGTAGCAATTCCTAATAGTTGTAGTAAAATAATTCGCGGTCTTCTATGAACGCTACCCAATTTAATGCTCCCACCCTGAAGCCACCAATAAATCGACTGGAGATTACCATCGAGCCAGTGGTAAAGCGGATGACGAATTGACTGAGTGGGGGCAGATGTACCAAAAACTTTGACTAATAAATTACGCAAGATCAGCACGATTTTAGTACACAAAATAATCAATGTTACTAACGGCATGTTTTCCCACAGCTTATCAACACCAATTCGATATTGATTGCGAAAAAAATGCTGCTGTTGTGCGGCTAAATTGGTCAATGAATGATGGACAATTCTCCCGATCGTGTTAGGATTTGGTGTTAGTAATGTTGCCGGATCGTGGGTATTCGATCCCCGATTGTCAGCTAATGCTCGACCATCTCTATGCACTTGCCACCAACCTAGTTGTTCATCTCTACCTTCAATTACTGAGTGAACATCGGTAGTTAAGATTTCTCGATGTCCAGCCAATACGAGATCTGCCAGAATCTTGCGAAGTTCGGTCCGATCGATCTGCAATCCAGGCTGAGCTAAATAGGTGAGATGTTTACCGATCTGTTGACGTTCGGTGCCAGTCAAATGCGGCACTGATTCAGTAATCAACCAATCTATGTATTGGGATTGACTGCAATTTAGACGGTTCATTTCTCTAGCGACAAAATCAGCAAAAGCAGTGACCGATCTAGGTGTGATAACTCCCTCCAAGATCCGATTTAGTCCATCCAGCCGTCCCCATAGTAGATCGTTTGCTCTCCATGATTTTTTAAAAAAACCGCCGAGGTTATAGAGTTTATCTCCGCCTAATTTTACTTGAGTATTTTTGCCACTACCGATCCCGAGTTGAGCATTGTCGGGACTGATACATAGCGGATTGATTATTTCCTTTTCACTCAAACTAGTCAGATACTCAAATGGATACAACTCTCGATCTACATACTCAAAAGTGTGCCAATACTTGAGCAGTTGAGCACTATATTTACCACCCAATCGCTCGATCTTCACTTCTGCTGCCAATCCAATCTGCTTGAGGATACTAGGAAAACTTTGATTCTGACTTTTATCATCTTCTAGCCGTCGATCTGTCCAAATCAACAATCGGAGATCGGTACTTTGCTGTAGCTCCGCAATTCGCTGCTTGAGTTGTGCAAAGACACCAGAAATCCGAGTCTGTGACAGCCAGCGGTCTTGGTGCCAATCGCCACGAAAATCACTTGTAGCTGCTAATTCTGGTAAATCTAGCCAAAAGTACACTGGAATAGTTTCAAAATTTGAGCCAGCTAGATCGGGTGGTACAAATGCGTGAAATCTAGTTCCATCTAATAAAAATCTGTGCAGCCGAAATATTAATTCGTATACTAATGCACGCAACCGTCGATCGTTCGACTCTTGATTGATGAGATAGTAAAAATAATTACTAACAGAGCGATCGCTCAGCAATAACTCCAAGCTAGCTTTAACTACTTCTAATAATTTAATATTGCAACTCAATTGGTTTGATAAATACTGGAGATATTGCTGTGACTCCCGATCCCGATCTCTAGCGATAAAATCTTTGATTCTTTCAATTAAATAAAAATGTTGACGCATACTATACTCAACATCCAAGTCAATAATTTGTGACTCAAATCGATCGAGCAATTTATAGTAATGTTGGCGATCTTGACTACCAGTAAACTTACTATTGAGAATCCGATCGATCTTATCAAGGATGAACGAATATTGAGTATTTTGAGAGCCGAGATCGGCATGAAATAACAGTGGTAAATTGCGATCTCGAAAATCGAACAATCTACCTCGTAAATAAATTTGGGACTGAGTGCGATCGCCACTGGCTAGTAGTTGCTCAGAGTCAATACCGACTTCGGCTCGATCGATCAGTGTTTGATATCGTCGCACTTTGTGGTTGTGTTCGTGGATCGTCCGTAGATCGTTGGTGATACTTTGTTGGATTGGCATCGATAATGCTGCTGCTTGCAAGATTTGCTCCCGCCGCGACTGTTTTTTATCACTCGATTGCAGCCTGTCATTCAAAAATTCGGGATTGGGATCGACATAAAATAATTTGCGCCGTCCCTGCCGATCGGGTAATCGGTAGTATGCTTCCTTCATCAGGCAAGTCAACGGTGTATTGTCGAGCAACCCACCATCGAGAAAATACAATTTATCGTCCCGTGTCGGTAGATCTAGCGCGTAATTCCGCGTCAATTTGCCCCAAGTCACCAACTGTCGATCGACAAAATTCAAGCGATCCTGGATATCAACTGCCACCAATGGAAAAATGCCTGGAGTCCCAGCCGTAATCTGACACAACTTCACCAATGCTTGATAGGTATCGTTGGGTGTTCGGGGCAACTCTGGATCGCTGTAATGCGGATTGAATGGTTCTTTGCGTCCTTGACGATGCTTGAGCCGGAAGAGCGCGCGATGATTCTTGGATTTGAGATTGAGCCGATTTTCTGGGAATGTCCGATCGATCTTGCCGAGATAATCAGTGCCAGCGATCGCCAGATCTAATTCCTTGGTCGGAGAAAACCACTCTTGTGACGAACGCGGGAGTTTGTGCTCGCACGCGCCAATTAGGGTAGCGAGTAACTCCCGTTGATAAAAACTGTCCCCACGGATCCTCGCTCCTGTCGCTGGAGATTTAAATAAATTGGGTTTCTGGAGGAGCTTGAGCAGATCGCCACTATTGCGCCAAATTCTGGCAAACGCACTGTAGTCGATCGTTTCACGCTCGTTGCTATTGGCGATCGTATAACTCAACAAGATGCCATTGACACCACCCGCCGAGCTGCCAGAAACTAAATCCACAACCAAGTCGGCATCTACCAATGCCTTGACCAACTTATAAATCCCCCGACCGCGCACGGCATGATAAAATTCTTGGCAGATCCCATGAGTGTAGATCGCCAAGGATACGCCGCCATGAACTACCAGCCCCAACTGCATTTCACGCAAAAATTTTGGAGGGTAATCGCTACGCTGATTAGACATGATTGCAGGTGACAAGCAACAATTAGGCGGAAACGGGGCAAAGGTGAGTATAAATCCAATTTGGTCTAGCTGATAACCAGTGGATCGCTCGGGCAAGCAAACAGCCGATCGTGCCGACTTGAGCAACTTACAGGATATTGTGAAGATCGCGATCGCTCTCCGCAACGGCAATGATGTTCACATTTTAACAGCTATGTAGCAATTAGTAGTGGATGGACTGAGCGATCGGGCTGGTAACTGGCTGATTTTCAGAAATTTCGACACTATCGATCGTATTACAATAGCTTTGATATCCTCCCTACTCAGAGACAAACTAGGTGTTAGGTGTTAGGTATTAGCCTAAAACCTAAAGCCTAAAGCCTAATCCCTCTACCCCAGATGCCCAAGTTGTGGCAAGCTAAAGGGGAGATAATTGCAGCCAAATCCTCAAGGTTATTTGTATATGCAGACCCTGCCAGCACCCACTCAGTCCGCTTATAGTAACTTAGGTACAGACACCACAATTCATCGCCGGAAGACCCGTCCTGTGGCGGTAGGCAGCATCACGATCGGTGGCAACAACCCAGTTGTCGTTCAGTCGATGATCAATGAAGATACACTGGACATCGATGGTGCCGTAGCCGGAATTCGCCGTCTCCATGAGATCGGCTGTGAAATCGTCCGCGTGACCGTCCCCAGCATGGCACACGCCAAAGCTTTGGGGGAAATCAGACAAAAACTCATCGACACCTATCAGATCGTCCCGCTCGTGGCAGATGTACATCACAATGGGATGAAAATCGCCCTCGAAGTCGCCAAACATGTCGATAAAGTGCGGATCAATCCTGGGTTGTATGTATTTGAAAAACCCAAACCAGATCGCACCGAATACACCGCAGCAGAATTTGCTGAAATCGGCGACAATATCCGCGACATGCTCGCACCGTTGGTAATTTCCTTGCGCGACCAAAATAAAGCGATGCGGATTGGGGTCAATCATGGCTCTCTCGCAGAGCGGATGTTATTTACTTACGGAGATACACCCGAAGGGATGGTCGAGTCCGCACTCGAATGTATCCGGATCTGTCAATCTTTTGACTTTCACAATCTGGTGATCTCGATGAAAGCTTCTCGCGTCCCAGTGATGTTGGCGGCATATCGATTGCTGGCGCAACGGATGGATGCCGCTGGGATGGATTATCCAATCCATTTAGGGGTGACAGAAGCTGGAGATGGCGAGTACGGACGGATCAAATCTACGGCTGGCATTGGAACGCTCCTAGCTGAAGGGATTGGCGATACATTACGGGTATCCCTCACCGAAGCTCCCGAAAAAGAGATTCCGGTCTGCTATAGTATCCTCCAGTCGCTAGGACTCCGCAAGACGATGGTAGAGTATGTCGCGTGTCCTTCTTGCGGTCGGACACTATTCAATCTCGAAGAAGTCCTCCACCAAGTTCGCTCGGCAACCAATCACCTGGTGGGGTTGGATATTGCGGTGATGGGTTGTATTGTCAATGGCCCTGGCGAAATGGCTGATGCAGATTATGGTTATGTTGGCAAGACACCTGGCTATATCTCATTGTATCGCGGTCGCGATGAGATCGAGCGGGTACCTGAAGCTGATGGGGTCACTAAGTTGATTGCCTTGATCAAAGCTGATGGTCGCTGGATGGAGCCAGCATAACTACTAGCGATCGATTACTTCTTGGCGTGGCTATGCCAACGAGGTTGGGGATACTATTTATATAGCAATTGCTCAGGCGACTGATGTGGAATCGATCGCCTTGGCACCGTTGCTCGATCGCGGTAATCCTAATGCGATCGCACAGATCCGATCCGATAAGTTCATTCATCACACATGCCAACTTAGTATTTATGCTAAATTAAAGATTGTTCCGTCACATCAACCTCTCCTTTCCTGCTAAATTTTAGACGTAAATCATGAAGAGCGAAAAACACGGGTTAGTTATTGGTGCCACTGCATTAGTACTCACAGCAGTAGCAGTTACTGGTGCGGGGCTTCATCTTCCCAAAGGTGTTGCATTCTTCAAGAATAGTCCGAAGGAATCGATCGATGAAGTGTGGCAGATCGTAGATCGACAGTACGTTGATGGTACTTTCAATCAGAAAGATTGGCGGGCGATCCGGAAACAGTTCGTAGTTCAAAAAAATTATAAGACTCAGGCGGAAGCGCATAAAGCGATCCGACTGATGCTCAAAAATCTGGGCGATCCCTACACCAGATTTATGGATCCTAAAGAATTTCAGGATCTCAAGGTCGAAACCTCCGGTCAACTCATCGGTGTCGGGATTCAGCTCAGTCAGAATGAGAAGACCAAAAAACTTGAAGTAATTGCCCCGATCGAAGATACTTCAGCCTCCAAAGCTGGCATCTTGTCCAAAGATATCATCACCAAAATCGATGATAAAAGCACCACAGGCATGGACGTCAATCAAGCGGTGCAACGGATCAGAGGCAAGGAAGGCACGAGTGTCAAACTTACCATCCAACGCGACGGTCGTCAGACGCTAGAATTCAACCTGTTGCGCCAACAAATCGAGATTCACCCCGTCGAAGCCAAATTCCGTCCCAATGAACTCAATGGAATCGGCTACATCCGCCTCAAACAGTTTAGTGCCAACGCTGCCACCGAAATGAGCGCAGCCATCCAGAAACTCGAAAGCCAGGGTGCCAACGGTTATATCCTCGACTTGCGATCCAATCCTGGCGGCTTACTGTATGGCGCGATCGACATCGCGCGGATGTGGCTGGACGAGGGTAAAATTGTTTCGACAGTCAACCGTCAAGGTACTGGCGATGTCAGTGTCGCCAATCGTACCGCCCTCAGCAAAAAACCGCTAGTCATCCTCGTCGATGGCGGCTCAGCAAGTGCTAGCGAAATTTTAGCTGGTGCCCTTCAGGACAACAAACGCGCTCAACTAGTCGGTGCGAAAACTTTTGGTAAAGGTTTGGTACAGTCCGTACGTCCGCTCTCAGATGGTGCGGGAATGGCAGTAACGATCGCCAAATACTTAACTCCAAATGGTAAAGACATCAATCGTGCTGGGATCAAACCAGACATCGAAGTCAAATTAACCAAACCTCAAATCCAAGCATTGGTCAAAGATCGGACGAAAGTAGCAACAGCAGCCGATCCGCAGTACGCAAAAGCACTCCAAATATTGGAAGTAGCGATCGCCAAAAATGGGAGTTCAGCCCTAAAAAAGTAGCTGACAGTTCACCGACGGATCTGGCAAATTTGTCATGTGAACTAGCAACCAATCCTGATTGTCAGCTCACCCCAGCGATTAGCAAACTCACCAATCGCTATGTAACTAAGTCACTATACTATCTGTGGTTTACCACTGGCAATGATTGAAAAATCGCCCCAACTGCGATCGCAGTTGGGGCGATTTGTGATGAGTAGGCGATCGCCTAGATGAGGAATATTCAACGATGTTTATCTAAGTTAAGGATAGTCAAAGAATCGAGATGTACACGATAAACGATCGAGTTTGATGAAATCTTATACTCTCATTGCTCCAGCTAAAATCAATCTTCATCTGGAAATACTCGGCATCAGACCCGATAACTATCACGAGCTAGTGATGGTCATGCAGACGATCGATCTGGCAGATCGAGTCGAAATCAGATCCCTGACTACCGACAAGATCGTTCTGCACTGCGGACACCCCAAAGTCCCACTCGATCGCACCAATCTCGCTTATCGTGCGGCTGAGTTGATGCAGCAAGAATTCCCCGCTGCCATGCTCGAATATGGTGGTGTCGAAATCACCCTCCATAAACATATCCCGATCGCGGCGGGATTGGCTGGCGGCTCGGGCAATGCTGCGGCTGTCTTAGTCGGGATCGATTTGCTGTGGGAACTGGGACTGACTCAGAGCGACTTGCAAACATTGGGGGCAAGATTGGGTGCTGACGTGCCGTTTTGTATTTCGGGTGGAACTGCCATTGCGACGGGTCGAGGGGACGTCATCTCGCCCCTACCGAGCTTAGAGGGCATCTATGTGGTGCTGGGCAAATATCAAAGCTTGGAGGTATCCACACCGTGGGCCTATACTACATATCGGCATGAATTCGAGCATGAGTATGCGGCGGGATTGACCAGTTTGGCAGATCGATCGCATCGCATCCATTCTGGGGATCTCGTCCGCGCGATCGTCGCCCAAGATGCCGTTAAAATTGGGAAGCTGTTGTACAACGATCTCGAAAAAGTGGTATTACCCAGCTATCCACTGGTCAGTCAATTGCGATCGGAATTCCAGCGTCATCCAAATTTAGGGACGATGATGTCAGGCTCGGGGCCGACAGTATTTAGTTTGGCAGCTTCCCAGGCGCAAGCCGAAGCCCTCTACCATCAAGTCCGTGCTGCTATCACCGACCCAGACTTAGAGCTATTTGTCGCTCGATTGTGCGATCGTGGTGTCAGGGTTATCTAGTATGAACCGATTTGACCATAGCAACCGCCAAGGCGGTGCGGATCGCAACTTGTCACTAGTGTTGCGTGATGTCCGCCTGCGCGGACTGACATAATTAGTCCGCGCAGGCGGACTTTCCACTCCGAGGAGCGGTTTCTAACCGCTTAGGAGTGTGGATTGAATAACTTACACCCCACCAGTATGTAGTGTGAGTCCACATGTGCATCCGATCGCCTCCTCATGCTGTAAATTCTAGATATCCATCCAACATTCAACATCGATATGACTCAAGCCACCCCTCCCGAAACCACACTCCCAACTCCATTACGGTGCTTGACAGGCGCGCTGATTGCGGGTGTAATGTCGATCGCGTTGTCGGCGATGACTAGCAAGATTGCGATGACCTTTGCTACCAAACCGATGATCCAGAAGACGACGATGGCAAACAATATCGCAGCGGCAGTCAGAACCCTGGTCGTAGGCTCGACCGCATTGGGTGCAGGGATATTTGGGATTATCGCGATCGGATTGGTAGCTTTAGCGATTCAAGTAACATTTAGTAAGCAGAAATCTAGTCCTCATCCATAACTTTTAGGATCGCATTGATGAATGAGCGACCCCAAAATATTAAAACCTCTATCTAAAGGTAGATTTTTGAAGAGCGAAATTGCAAATATAACGTGATGTTTTATACATTAGTCTTTGCAATAAGTTTATTTGTTAAAGTCATACTAATTCTGTTGCCATTTATACGCGCGATTGCGACAAATTGATTAATTAGACTTGCCAATCCCCTTTTGTTTAGAAAGTACGTTATGTTATAAGTGTGCATACAAAATTAAGTAGGTAAATACATGGCTGACATTGTTGATACTGCCGTTAGTGCAGGTTCTTTTACGACCTTAGTTGCTGCGGTTCAAGCTGCTGGACTAGTAGATACGCTCAAGGGTGCAGGTCCCTTTACTGTTTTTGCACCCACCGATGAAGCATTCGCCAAACTACCTGCTGGTACGATCGAAGCACTGCTCAAAGACATTCCTAAACTCACGAAAATCCTGACCTATCATGTCGTTTCTGGCAAGGTAATGGCGGCTGATGTTGTGAAATTAACTTCAGCTAAAACTGTTGAAGGTTCGGAAGTTAAAATTGATGCTTCCAATGGTGTCAAGATTAACGATTCTACAGTCGTAACTCCTGATGTTGCTGCTGACAATGGCGTTATTCACATTATCGATACAGTATTACTTCCTGCATAGAATGATGCTGAAATAATATCGATCGCCAATCAAAAAGGATGAGGAAGTAGTTTTTAAAAATTACTTCCTCATTCTTTTAACGATTTTGGTGGGTTTCGGATGACGCTCTACCCCGTATTTGTATATTTCCCGTAACAACGATCGACAGTCGATCGCCTGAATATGCTAGGTTGTTAAATCAGTTGACAGTTGCGGTTCGCGGATCGTGGAGGTTCCCTCCAGATTGAGTGAAACAAGACAAGACAGACAGTTGACAGTTTGACCTTAATTAAAATTCCGCACTGTATATGACAGCTTTCTCCACCGACACTAAATTTCTACCACCCACCGATGCTAAAAGCCGAATTACTCAATTCATGCGGGAATTTCAAGATAGCATTTGTCAGGGCTTAGAAGCAGTTGATGGTGGTGGTAAATTTCAGGAAGAAAGCTGGGAACGTCCTGAAGGTGGTGGCGGTCGATCGCGGGTGATGAAAGAAGGTAATGTATTTGAGCAAGGTGGGGTGAACTTTTCGGAAGTGTGGGGCGACCATTTACCACCCTCTATTTTGAGTCAACGTCCCGATGCTGCTGGACATCGGTGGTTTGCGACAGGTACCTCGATGGTACTGCATCCGCGCAATCCCTACATCCCGACGGTGCATCTAAATTATCGCTACTTTGAAGCTGGCCCAGTATGGTGGTTTGGTGGTGGTTTGGATCTGACTCCTTACTACCCATTTGCTGAAGATGCCAGTCATCTGCACAATACGCTCAAATCTGCTTGTGACAAGCACAGCCCAGATTTGTATCCCACTTTTAAATTGTGGTGTGATGAGTATTTTTATCTCAAGCATCGAAATGAGACGCGTGGTGTCGGCGGGATTTTCTTTGACTATCAGGATGGACAAGGGGCATTGTATCGTGGTCCAGACCCCCAGGGCGCAGCGGCGCAGCATAGCGACTCGATTGGTATTCCGGCACCCCGCACCTGGGAGGAGTTATTTGCAATCTCCCAAGACTGTGCCAATAGTTTTTTACCTGCGTATGTCCCGATCGTCGAGCGCAGACGCGATACTGAGTATGGCGAACATCAACGCAATTTTCAGTTATATCGGCGCGGACGCTATGTAGAATTTAATTTGGTTTACGATCGCGGTACGATTTTTGGGCTACAAACCAATGGACGCACCGAATCGATCCTGATGTCGTTACCACCCCTGGTGCGCTGGGAATACGGCTACCAACCCGAACCCAATTCGCCTGAAGCCGAACTTTATCATACCTTTCTCAAGCCCCAGGATTGGGCAAACTGGAAAGGATAAGTAGAAATTGACACTCGATCTCAAAGTGAAATCAGCTCAAACCTAGAGGGTGGGCACTGCCCACCCTACAGTTCTTAAATTCAGCAACGCCTAGTTAGGGCTTGCTGAATAAGTTACGCATGACAACAATGATAGCTCAATGGAGTGAAAGATGAACGAAAAAGATAGGCTTTAGTTAAGGAAAAAGGAGATTGAATAAATATTTTTAATCTCAAACTGCTGGAAACAGAATGAGGAAGAAAACAGCCAAAAAAATCCTTCATTAGCTGGCGTAACAGCATGGAAAGATTCATAACCAAGAAAGTAATTGAGATTGCCGTCTCGGAAGTTTGAGACAGTTTAGTCATCACGCGTCCGAGACTAAATCTCCGCTT
>NZ_JBGSPA010000129.1:0-7672 GCF_041738855.1 Chamaesiphon sp.
ATGATGTTGCCCATGACGAAGTAGATGCCGCCAGCGACCAAACCAGGCTCTAGCAGCAACAGAGCGAGGAGATTCAAACAAAGCATCAGTAGCCACTGCCCGTGATGACCAGCAGCATGAAACAAATCCAGAACGGCAACAGCACAGTGGGCAAAGCAAGTACGGTAAACACGCCAGAAACCACGTCCACCGTCACTGAGCCAAACTACCTGCGGGGCAGATTCAAAGTCTTGACGACGAGCTTCAAGCTGAAGACTGGGGATAAAACGGTCGATATCACCCAACACGGCTACCAGTCTACGATTCAATAATTGTGGGACTAGTTCTCCGGCGCGATTGAGCCGGGTGCCCAATCGCGCCAGGATGGCAATTTTTATTTCTTGCCATTTGATTTTGCCCTTGGGTGTATTGGCCACTGGGCGAAACGGTACCATTACTCCATCAGCCGCAATTGCCAACGGCAAAGCTGCTAACATCGCTGATAGCGACTCTGGCACGACTGCTTGACCCTCGGCTTGGGCGATTAATTGTGCCTCTAAATCAGCTTGGGCTTGCTCTCCCTTCGTCTGCACCCAATTCCACAGAGTACTCGCACTCACCGATAAACCACTCCACTGACCTAACAGCCAACTGGCTAGTTCATAAGGCATGACTACACTCAATAGACATCCCAACCGCACTCTTCCAGTACACAAACACTCCCCCATCCCTTAACTACGCCCATCGCGATCGATTTCAACACGGCAGCTTGGCTGCGATCGAATCCTGAGAAATTGCTGAGATTTAACTGAGGAGATTTTTAGAATAAATTCAGGAAATAAATAGGTTAAATTCAGAGAGTTTTCAGTAGAAGCTGCGATATTTAATTTAACGAACAAATTTAGTTCGTCTCCACAATCTTAATCGGTCATAACTCATGAAATTAGCAACTTTGGTTACAGGCATTGCAATGGTCGGTTTGGTATCAGTTGGTAATATTACTACCCATAACACTAGTCCCAGCGTATCGATTGGGGTAGTCGCTAGTGCGGCTGAAGGCCCCTCCGTTCAAGAAAAGATTGCTTTAGTTACTAAAAATAAAGGACAAATTGGCGGTGGCGACCAGCTCCGACGCTTCTTTTATGGCGATCTCGAACCACTCGGCGTTCAACCTGGCGGTGCTGGGATGGTGGTCAACTTATACAACAAAGCCAATAATATTACTTTCTCTTATTGTGCTACTTATGATGTGGTAGTAGCAGTTAAAAAAGGTAAGGTAGCTATGTTTGCAGCCAGTGAAGTCAAGTAAGATCTTATCCTCGATCGGAATTGTTTAAGTTACAACATTGAGCGGATCTGAAAACTCGGTCGTGAGTTAATATTTGTCAATTTGTCCTCAGCTTTTCTCAGTAACTTCTTGGAGATTTATCATGCTCGATCGAGTTATTTCGGCGATCGCCAAGAAGAAAATTGAACCACCTTATTGTCGTAGATCGGGAGTATTCAACTATGAAATTTATCCAAGTAACAATTCTGTCTTTGGCTTCTTTATTGGTAATTGGCTCTGCAAAAGCTGCGATCCAAAGTCGGGTTCCGGCAGGATCGATCGCGATAGATTCTCTTACGGAAATACGCGAACAGCCAACTCAGACTACTCCTTTGCAGTTAGCAGCAACTGTCAAGTCTGGCACATTCGTTCGGGCAGAACAACCGACCAGAGGTGGTGCTAGTATTGTGACTCAAAACGGTCGATCGTTTCTACAACTAGACGCGGGATTTAAAACTTCTAGTCAGGGTCCCGATCTGGTAGTTGCTTTGCATCGTTCTCGTAATGTACTCGGTACGACTAAAGCACCTAACTATGCGTTGAAAGGTGGTGATTATATTGTGTTATCTCGCCTGAAAAAATATAGTGGTGCCCAACGCTATGCCATTCCTGCCAACATCAATCTCGCAAATTATCGATCGGCAGTAATTTGGTGTCGCAAATTCAATGCTACTTTTGGTGTTGCTAGTTTGGGTTAAGATTTTAGAACAAAGTCAGATTAACTTATCGTCCCGATCTATCGGCAAAATTCGTAGGCAGATCTAGTTCGATCGAGATTTAAATTTCTCATTGCAAGCTGCCCGCACTTTCTAAAAAAAACCACCCTGCTACGCTGCAATTTCATAATAGTTTCTCCAGAATCTAAGACTTGAGAACAGGAATAAGGGAGAAGAGGAGGACGATCGCTTTTACTTCTCCTTTGTCAATTGCAACTCACATTTTTCATTAAACTTAAAGAATGACATGAACAATAGATATTCATTTATTGGCGGCGATCGAGGTACGTGGAAAGTAGTTGATGTGCGGGGGGAATTAGGTTCTAATTTAGAGCTGGTTGAAAGATTAAATATAGTAAATGAAGCTGTCACCGAATTGCCATTAAATAGTGCCTGGATTCTCCAGGGATTTAGTAGTAATGTTCGTTATGCCATGCAGGATGAAGTTACTGCTCTAAAAGCAGTTCAGCCTGTGTTAGCTCGTGCAGAAGCAATTTCTGCTGTATTGATTCCCATTAAAAAAACTCCTCAGTGGTGGGAAATGGCACAAGATGAGCGGCGCAAAATTTTTGAGGAAGTATCTCATCACACGGCAGTAGGGATGGATTATTTGCCTGGGGTGGCACGTCGGCTGCTGCACTCGCGCGATATTGGGGAACCATTTGATTTTCTCACCTGGTTTGAATTTGCCCCAGAACACACCCAGGCATTTGATGAATTACTAGTCAGGATGCGATCGACTAAAGAATGGGATTATGTAGATCGAGAGGTGGAGATTCGGCTGGAGCGGGACATTTAATTTGTTATTCGCTCTATTTTAGTTGTCAAATTCAACGCCAACGAGCTGTTTTAGGAGCGCGATTCTCCGTTCGCGCAGCGTTCCGCAGGAAAGGAGAGGCTACGCCAACGATGATTTGCTAGTTTAGCAAATCATCGATCGGATCGTCACTCAGGCATTGCGATAAATCTCCGCGATCGTGTTGAGTAACTTCAACGCTTCCGGTTGAGATCGTTGGAAAAAATTGCGCCCAATAATCGAACCAAACCCGCCACCTTGGGCAATCGCCCGAATTTGTTCGAGCAGATTCTCATCACTTTCGGTCGCCCCACCAGAGAAAATTACAATCCGACTGCCGCCAAAGGTACATTGCACCACATGTCGGACTCGTTCGGCTAAGGTATCGATCGAGATCTGTTGCTCTTCGTAAACTTTGCGCGCTGCATCCTGCTCGATCTGGTTGCTGGGTAGTTTGACTTTGATGATGTGGGCACCCAATTGGGCGGCAATATGGGCGGCATAGGCGGTCACATCGATTGCTGTTTCTCCGGCTTTACTCAAGCCCGCTCCACGCGGATAAGACCAGATCATTACGACTAGCCCATGTCGTTTGGCTTCCTCGGCATAGGCGCGGATTTGTCCATACATTTCCAGTCGATGGGCAGAACCAGGATAGATCGTAAACCCAATGCCTACGCAGCCCAACCGGATGGCATCTTGGACGCTGCCAGTCAATGCTTGGAAGGGATCGGCTTCATCTACGAGCACGTCATGGTCGTTGACTTTAAGAATCAACGGAATTTGTCCGGCAAAGTCTCTGGCTCCGGCTTCTAGAAAACCAAGCGGAGCGGCATAGGCATTGCATCCAGCCGCGATTACCTTCGGTAGGCTACGCCAACGCCAGCTCGAAGTGATAATGGGGATGATAGGCGGCTGGGTTCGCCGCAAAACTGCGGGCAGGGCCATGTTCAAAGCCTTGGTCTACAGGCAAAATTACCAGTTTTCCGGTTCCGGCAAGTTTACCGCTATTTAGGAGGCGAGAGAGGTTGGTCAAGGTACCAGGATTGTCGCTACCATACCAACTGAGGATTTGTTTAACTTGTGGTGTCATGTTTTAGCTCCGATAGTATGAATTGGAGGTTGAGTATGCTCTAGTTTCATTCTTCAACCCAACCTATAGATCTAGAGCAATCTCCCACATCTTTAGTCATTAGAAATCGATCGTGTCTCTGATAGCCGACTCGATGATAAAGACGTTGAGCATCAGGATTTTTAAGATCTACTTCGAGGTGCAGTGCGCGAACTCCCAGAGCTAAACAGGCATCTTCGATAAATGCCAATGTTTCGGTACCAATTCCGCGTCCGCGATGTTGGGGATAGATATAAAACTCATCGATGAAAGCATCTCGATCGAACCACAGCTTGGCAGCGTGGAGAAGATATGGTCATTACAATCCAGGGCAGTTTGATTGTGGCGCAAGGATTGGATAGTCCTGAAATCTTTCAGCGATCGCTCCAACAACTGCCGCAGCGACTCTGCCAAAATCTAGGCATGTGAAACTTGGTCGTTCTCAAAAAAGTTGAAAGAATTGTCTCAACCGAGGTCTGGCAGGCTAACGACCCCGTTCACCCGCAGCTACTAACTTCTCGCACTCAACCAACCATTTCTATCCGTTCGGCTTACAACGGGCTTGTTATGCTGTGCCATATCACCTTTCTAGCTTTTTGTTTAACCTACTTAGGGCTTGCTGAAAAAGTTAATAAATGGCATTAAATTAGATCGATCATTAATCGGTCTAATTTAATCTATCAGCAATTAGGAGGTAATTATCATTAATCATAGTTTTTATTAATCATCCAAACTCAAATATTACAAAAACAGCGTCGATCCGTAAAGAGATCCAAAAAAAGGCAAAAAACTGCCGCAATAGAGTCGAAAGATTCATTACTAGAAAAGTGATTGCAATAGCTGTTTGAGAAGTTTCAGAAAGTTTGGTCATCACTCGAGCAAGACTAAATCTACGTTTAGCTTCTCCGAATTTGCCTTCAATTCGGCTGCGAAATCGCTCATCTAACTGTGCTTGTTTCTTTTTCTCTTTATCAATAACTTTCGGCTTTCTTCCTAACGGTATGCCTGTAATTCTAATTCCGCGTTCTTTACACCAAGCTCTATTTTCGTTAGTGCGGTAAATTTTGTCAACATGAATGGACTCTGGATAATTTTCTGTTGCTATTTTAAATTTTTCTGCTTGTGATTTTAAATCTCCAGACTCATTAAAATTATCCCAGCTTAATCGATCTATAAACACGTATCCATTATGATAGCTAACTGATAACTTGGCTCCAAATTCAACTGGTGATCCAGCCTTTCCTCTCACAATTGGGCGAATATGTGGTTGTGTTAGACTCACTATTCTATCATCAACACGCTGCTGCTTATTTTCATACATTGACAACTGCTGTTGATACACTGTCGTTGCTACTAACAGCATTTTATACTGCTGGTCATTCAGCCACTCTAGCTTGGCACCACTCATTTGTAGCTGTTCTATGTGCCCCAGATTCCTGTTAATATATTGAAGTTGCTTTTTAATCGCGTTTCTTCTTTGCTTTTTTGTGACTCGGCGTTTCTTCGCAATTTTTAGATATTCTTTTTTTGCTATTATTCTTTTGGTTACTGGTTTCTTACTTGGCTTCTTTTCCAACCCATCATAGAAAATATCTATGATTTTTTCTATCTGTTTTCTCGCTTGATTCAGTAATCCTAAGTCGGTCGGATACCTAAATCGGCTGGCGCACATGTCGCATCTAATATTAACTTTCCTCGATTTACACTCTCTTTTTCTTCACTACCTACGGTGACTTTTTTTCTGGTTCTACTTCTCCTCGATTTTCTTCACACATTTTGCTATTAATTTTGTTAACTAGATCCATTTCTAGTCTTTGTCAAAAATGCACCATCATTGATGCTTCAAATGGTGCCTCATTTCTATAACTCTTTAGTCCTATAAAGTATTGCAAATATGGGTTCTTTCTGATTTGCTCGACTGTTTCTCTATCACTTATCCCTAACTTTTCTTTAATTATTAATGCCCCTAGTGCCATTCGACTTGATTTGGCTGGTGCTCCGAATAAGATTGTAAAATTTTTGGCATATTCTTCTTCTACTTCTGTCCAAGGAATTAGTTTTGCCATCATTACCCATCGATTATCTTCTGCTAATTTACCTCCAAGTGGCAGTTCAAAGTTTTCTGATTCAGCTTCGAGTTGGTCAACTTTTTTATACATTGTATGTACTGATGTGTCGATATCTGTACTGATTTTAGTTGATTTTAGCCGATTTCATTGAACTAGAGTAACTTCTTACAGCTTATCTCTCCCTCTGTGGATGGGTTTTGGCTTTTATCAGCAACCCCTACTTAGGTTCCCAGTAATCATTAGGAGCTGGATTGTTATCGTAGTCTTCTGTAGCAGCTTTTACATCTGAAATGTGCTGATATACCCACTCTCCCAATATGGCTAATGGCTCAACCAAAGAAGTCCCTAGCGGAGTGAGGGAATATTCGACCCGTGGAGGAACGGTTGGATAAATTTCTCTTTCAATCAACCCATACCGCTCTAAACTCCGCAGGTTTTGAATCAACATTTTGGGCGATACACCGACAATTTGTTGCTTGAGTTCGCTACACCGCTTTTTGCCTTGAGTGAGCGCGTAAACGATTAAAATCGTCCATTTGTTGGCAATATGTTCGAGGATCTGATGTCCGGCGCAGTTGGTGTCAAACAGATCCATCTTGGCAATGCGATCGAGTGCTGGCTGGGGCGGATAACTCAGTTGAGAACCATTAGAATCGCGATCTAGAGCCATGCTTACCAAAAAGTAACTATTGCACTTTGCTGTAAATCCTTACGGGCAGCAGTACTGAGATCGTACTCTACGAATGTCAGTTTTTGCAGGATCCTAACACCATGAAAGCCATAATTATCGATCGATTTGGTGATGCCAATATTTTTCAGGAGATAGGGCTGCCGATGCCAGAGGTGCTGGCAAATCATGTCCTAATTCGAGTTGCCGCTACCAGCGTCAATCCGGTCGATTATAAAATTCGACAAGGGCTTGTTGCAGATATTGCCCCTAGTTTCCCAGCCGTTTTGCATGGCGATGTGGCCGGAACGATCGCCGCAATTGGAGCGGGGGTCGATCGATTTAACATCGGAGACGAAGTGTATGCCTGTGCGGGTGGCGTGAAAGGAACCAGTGGGGCATTAGCTGAGTATATGCTGGCTGATGTGCGCTCGATCGCCCACAAACCAAAGTCACTCATAATGGCAGCAGCAGCGGCACTGCCATTGGTATCAATTACAGCTTGGGAAGGACTGCTCGATCGCGCTAAAGTCCAGCCAGGACAAAAAGTGTTGGTGTATGGAGCGACCGGAGGCGTAGGACACATTGGCGTTCAATTGGCCAAGTGGGCAGGGGCAACAGTCTATGCCCTGGTTTCCAGCGATCGCAAGGCTGCGATCGCGCGTCGATTAGGTGCAGATTTTACTATTAACTACTGCGATCGGTCTGTAGAGGAATTTGTGGCAGAACATACAAACAATCGAGGCTTTGATGTGGTGTTTGACACGGTTGGCAACGACAATCTTCAAAATGCTTTCAAAGCCGCCAAGCTGAATGGAACGGTGGTATCGATCGTTTCGTTATCTCAGCAAGACTTGACCTTACTCCACCTGAGTTCGATGAGGCTAGCCTCATCATCAAATCAATTACCTGACTGTGTTTGAGCCAATCACTACCAATCCTCAAAAACTAAGTGTTTCATAAATTATTATCAATAAGCTCTGCTTGTTGATAATTAGCGGTCATTT
>NZ_JBGSPA010000137.1:0-108614 GCF_041738855.1 Chamaesiphon sp.
TGACCGCTAATTATCAACAAGCAGAGCTTATTGATAATAATTTATGAAACACTTAGTTTTTGAGGATTGGTAGTGATTGGCTCAAACACAGTCAGGTAATTGATTTGATGATGAGGCTAGCCTCATCGAACTCAGGTTCATAGGGCGTCAATTCAAAGGCAGCAAAGACATCTGCTGCGGTGGGAAAGATCGTTTGAGCTTGTCTTTCGGTACTGATAAAGTCTTGAAGTTGTTGAAAATAAGGTTTTGCAAACTCTGCGGCGAGCACTGCTTGCCAAGAACTAGAAATTAACGGAGTTGCCATATCGATCGATAATTGGAATGGAGCGGATCTGAGTTACATCTTTTTGGGAGATTATTTGAGATCGACTCCTCTGGCTCTTATTTACTGGTGCTAGCTGTCAAAGTCCCCACCGTGGCGGTAATTGAGGTCAAAAAATTCCGCAGTAACTGTTTGCCCGAACTAGTCAAAATACTCTCAGGATGGAACTGCACCCCTTCAATGTGGGGATAATCCCGATGCCGCACGCCCATAATGGTGCCATCGGCTACCCAAGCATTGATTTCTAGACAATCTGGACAAGTGGCTCGATCGATAACTAGACTGTGATAGCGAGTAGCTGTGAAAGGATTGTCCAATCCCTCGAACACACCAGTACCATCATGGTAGATTTCCGAAGTTTTGCCATGCATCAACACTGGCGCGGCGACAACATCCCCACCAAAAACTTGACCGATGCTTTGATGTCCCAGACATACGCCCAAAATCGGGTACTTCGCACCCAGTTTCCTAATAATCTCTAGCGTAATCCCAGCATCATCAGGACGCCCGGGACCTGGTGAAATCAGAATACCATTAGGGTTGAGCGCAATAATCTCTGCCAAGCTAATGCGATCGTTTCGATAGACACGGATATCTTTGGCAATCGGTAATTCTTGTCCTAATTCGCCCAAATATTGGACGAGATTGTAGGTGAAGCTGTCGTAATTATCAATAACTAATATCATGCGTTACACTAATCCAACCCTACTTAGTCTAACAGGGTCGCCGATCGATTCAAAACTAAATATTTAGCTACTCTTGTAACAGTCAAGCAGTAGACGCGCTACCACCCACCATCCACTGTCTTGAAAAGGTGCTCTACTTGCGGAGTTTGTCCGGCCTTTGTCTCCACGGCTCGGGTGACCCGAGACGACGACCATGGAACAAACCCCAGCGGGGAAACCCCTGTTCCCGCACTTTTCGCCATCCACCGTTGACTATTTTCACCCCCTACCCTAGGCATCTAATTTGACACTAGGAAGATTGCCACACTTACCTACTGATGGCTCAAGAGTAATAACATCAATTTTGGTGCCACCAGACAAAATCCGACCAAGACCGAAGCAAAAGCTGAAATCAGTACTGCACCTGCGGCACAATCCTTGGCAATCTTGGCAAGTTCGTGATAATTTTGACCAACAGTCAGATCGACAACTGACTCGATCGCGGTGTTTAATAGTTCCAGAGTCAAAACTAGACCGCTAGTGATGCAGATGACGGCCATCTCCACGCTAGTCAATTGCAACAGCGCACCGATACTAATCGCCAATGTACCCATCACGCAGTGAATCCGAAAGTTGCGTTGAGTATTGAAAGCATACGTCACACCCGCTGCCGCATACTTGAAGCTCACCCCGATACTGGTTGCTACTCGCCAAGCTTTAATCCGGTTTTGGTGTGAGGATGTAGCTACTTTGCTATTCATATCTGATTGGAGACTTGGGTTGGTTGACGATTCGTCCATTTTAGTCTGCATCGACGGTTGCTCCCAGAGGGAAAATAGTGATTTATGGGTCGAATGAGTCACACATATAGCTTAAAAGTCTCACGATCGGCAATAAGATTTATAAACCGCTGCGTGTCAAGAAATTTTCTTGCTGTTGCAACATTATCAGTAAACTTGGTTCATCAGGGTGATCCCATCCCAATAAGTGTAGTAGTCCATGACTAGCTAGCCACGCCAGTTCTTTTCTTAGAGTGTACCCATGTTCGGGAGCTTGTCTAACAGCAGTATCCACAGAAATAATAATGTCACCCAGATAGAGATCTGCGGCGGCATCGTCGTCTATTTGGGGAAAATCGACTTCCATCGCCGCAAAAGATAAGACGTCGGTTGGTTGATTTTTGTTGCGAAACTGGGCGTTTAAAGCTTGGATTTCGGCATCGGTAGTCAGGCGCAGACTCAATTCATAAGTCTGAGCTGGTGGTAAGTCCAAGCCTGGTGTCTGCAACCAAGCTTGAAACCAGTTCACCCAGGTAGTTTCGTCGATGGTACTAGGCTGATAGCGATCTTGGACGATTAATTCTAGATTCATCTCGGAACATGATGGTGCAAGATGTGAGCTTACTTAGTCAGATATGCCAGTCCGACAAATAGTGTCAACAGACCAATAGCACTGAGGGCAAAGTGCTGAAGCGACTTACCGCCCTTTTTGACCATGTTTCGCATGGCATATTTGACAAATTTGGATTTGAGTTCTTCCGGTGTCGGCGGGGCTGCCATCACCGCAGTCGTAGTAGTAGTTTTGTCCACGGGTGCGGTGATGACTGGAGTGGGTTCGATGAGCTGTCGATCTATGGGTGTATCACTCATAATGGCGATCGCAATAATAATGTGGTGAAAATATACGTAACTTAATCTTACCCTGAAATATCCGATCGCCGCCAAACCCTGACAATCGACCATACTATCGATCGCCAATCTAGACGACAGGATCGTAAGATATATCTAGCGAAGTAATCTTAGGTAAAGTAAACACGGTGCTGGACATTAGACAGATTCGAGAACATCCAGAATTGGTACAGACAAAACTAGATCTTAGAGGCATAGGTGTCTACGACATCCAACCCATTCTCGATCTGGATCGACAACAGCGCGAAATCGAATCTACTCGCAGTCAACTTCAGGCGCGCAGCAACGAAATCGGTAAGCTAGTGGGCGCGAAAATGGGCGCGAAAATCGATCCCAATGCACCAGAAGTGCAGACCCTCAAAGCGGAAGGGAATGCTGTCAAAGCCCAGTTAGCCGAGCTAGAGCCAGCCGAACGCGAACTCAAAGCTAAAATCCACACCCTGATCCTACAACTACCCAACCTGCCCAGCGATACCACTCCGATCGGTGCCAGTGAAGATGAGAACGTCGAACTCCACAAATGGGGCGATGAATATCTGCCTATTAACGCCCAGATTTTGCCCCACTGGGAAATCGGCGAAAAACTAGGCATCCTCAACTTTGAGAGCAGTGCCAAACTCGCTCAAAGTCGATTTGTGACGCTCGTCGGTGCGGGTGCGGCTTTGGAGCGGGCATTGATTAGTTTCATGCTCGATCGCCAGATAGTGGCAGGTTATACTGAAATTAGTCCGCCGATCCTGGTCAATACAGCATCGATGACAGCAACTGGACAACTCCCCAAATTTGCTGAAGATGGCTTCAAGTGTGCCGATGATGACTTGTGGTTGATCCCCACCGCCGAAGTACCAGTTACCAACCTCTATCGCGAACAGATCCTCAGTAGCGAACAACTCCCCATCCATCACTGTGCCTATACCCCCTGTTTTCGGCGCGAAGCTGGCAGTGCGGGACGCGATACGCGTGGCTTGATCCGGCTCCATCAGTTCAACAAGATCGAACTAGTCAAATTCGTCCATCCAGACACCTCCGAGCAGGAGCATCAAGCCTTGCTCAAAGATGCAGAAGCCATCCTTCAGGCTCTCAAACTCCCCTATCGAGTCTTAGCACTCTGTACCGGAGATATCGGCTTTGGTGCCGCCAAATGCTACGACATCGAAGTCTGGCTCCCCTCGGCTGGCAAATATCGCGAAATTTCCAGTTGCTCCAATTTTCAAGATTTCCAAGCGCGACGCGGCGATATCCGCTTCAAAGAAACAGGGAAAAAAGGCACCCAATTCGTCCATACCCTCAACGGTTCGGGCTTGGCTGTCGGGAGAACGATGGCAGCCATCTTAGAAAATTATCAACAACCAGATGGCTCGATCGCCATTCCCGAAGTATTACAATCTTATTTGGGCAGAGCAATCCTTTAAACTGTCAACTGTTTACCGCTGATGCTGCCCAAACTGCAACTCATAAACCTCATCCTCCTTCTCAGTCACGATCTTCAAATTCGATCGCGCATAAGCCACACATAGCAAAGTATACCCCTGCGCTTGTAGTTCTGGACTCACACCCATCCCATCACTCTGCTCCACTTCCCCTTCAATTACCTGAGCCGCACAAGTAGTGCAGACCCCTGAGTTACAAGAAGTCGGGAGATAGATGCCCGCCGCACCAGCAGCGCGCAGAATTTGCTTATCATCAGGAACTTCGATCGTGTGAATTTCTCCCTGATGATGGATCTCAACAGTGTAAGTTTGCGTCATAGATGATTATCGGTGGGTGGAAATAGGCGAGCGGGTATTCCTTACTTTAGCAAGTTCTGGTACTAGTCATCATGTCTCCACTTCGGCTTCCGCTCTCCTCTTCCCCAGGTATCTATGCGCGTTCGTTCTTGTTTGAGATTTGGCTGGAATGTCAGTCTGGGGCTGTTAATATCGATCGCGTCAGCTAGGTATTTACCAGATCGTAACGTCAATGCCGCCATTTTCGATCGCGCTGGCATGAAAATACCCGATCGCGAGGTCAATTCCGATCGCGTCAACTGGCAGATGCTCTCGACAGTCGGCGGTCGCAAATATAACGGGATTGGCGTCATCGATGCCAACCACGGAGTCTGTACGGGATTTTTGGTGTCTACAGGTCAAAATGCCAACGCTCCTGCCTACGTCCTCACCAACGGGCACTGTCAGGGCAGTTTGGGTAAATTACCTGGCGATCGCGAAATCATCGTCAATCGATCGACCAAGACCCAATTTACTGTCAACTACTTTCATGATTTTAGAGCCGAGCGGTTGACTATTCCCGTCACACGGTTGGTGTATGGCACGATGAAAAATAATGACATCGCCATCCTCGAATTGACCAAAACTCAAGGCGAATTGACCGCTGCTGGAATTACCCCGCTCCAAATTTCCGCCACACCTGCCGCACTCGGCGAACCGCTGCTCGTCGTCGGAGTCCCCTCCGAAGGTGTCAAAGGAGAGCTAAACTTCCTCCATGCTGCCACCTGTCGCGCCGGAGCAGTCGCCAATGTCCGCGAAGATATCTACAACTGGCAAAACTCGATCCGGCACCAGTGCAGTATCGTCGGTGGGATGTCTGGTTCGCCGATGATCTCGCTCAAAACTCAGCAAGTAGTCGGCATTGTCAATACTGGCGTCAATGACAACGCCGCCAAACAGCCTCAATGCAGCATCAATCGTCCCTGCGAAGTGGTCAGAAATGGCTTGGTGCAGACCTTTCCTCAAGAAAACTATGGTCAAGCGATCGATCGCATTCCTACCTGTTTCGACAGCCAAGGTCGATTCAATCTCTACCAACCGACATGTCAGCTCGAACGTCCCTCACCACCGCCGCTCCCCAATTCTCAATTTCTGATGTCGATCGCTAGTCAGAATGGCTCTGATATGTAATAATGGGAGTTTTGCGTAAAGTATCAAGCACTAAGGAAATTTATGTCCCGATATCGCGGACCGAGACTGAGAATTACACGTCGTTTAGGCTCCCTCCCAGGACTAACTCGGAAGGAACCCCGCCGTGCTTATCCACCAGGTCAACACGGTCAAAACCGGAAAAAGCGTTCTGAATACGCCATCCGTCTCGAAGAAAAGCAAAAATTGCGGATGAACTATGGTGTCAACGAGAAGCAAATGCTCCGCTATGTGCGCAAAGCAAGACGTGCTACTGGTTCCACCGGATTGGTTTTATTGCAATTACTCGAAATGCGGTTGGATAACACTGTATTTCGGCTAGCCATGGCTCCGACGATTCCCGCCGCCCGCCAACTAGTCAACCACGGACACGTCACCGTCAACGGACGTACTGTGGATATTGCTAGTTATCAGTGTCGTGCAGGCGACGTGGTGGGTGTTCGCAACCGCGAAGCATCCAAGAAATTGGTAGAAGCCAATCTCCAATATCCAGGGTTAGCGAACACTCCCAACCATTTGGAATTCGATAAGCCTACTTTAACTGGTAAAGTTACAGGCACGATCGAACGCGAGTGGGTAGCTCTTCAAGTCAACGAGTTGCTCATCGTCGAGTACTACTCTCGACAAGCATAGAGATTTGGCGATGTCCGTCCGCCTTTGTTCTCTGACAGGCATCAAAACAGGATTTTGGATGGCGGCTGCATCCAAAATCTACTCTCTTTGAGTTAGGTTTTAAGTTTTAGGTTTTAGGGAAGAAAGTTTTGTAGGTTGGATAAAGTGAAACGTTGGCGTAGCCTCTTGAAACGAAATAACCCAACACCTTATCCTCCGATTTGAGACATGGTGCGGCGATAAGATCCGGTATCACTTCCAGACTCTCGACCTTTGTAGTTAATTTCTGGTTTGAGAGCGAGTAAATCTTGTACTTGCGAGCGCAACTCAGCCGTAGATACACCATTACGCAGCGCAGTTTTGAGATCTAGTTGTCCGGTTTCATTGAGCAGACACGGACGCAACCACCCATCCGCAGAAAGCCGCATCCGGTTGCACCTGTCACAAAAGCACTCGGACATCTGACTGATGAATCCCAGCGTCCCCTGCGCGCCAGGAATCGTAAATACATCCGCTGGGCCATTTCCCTGCACCTGAGCTTCAGTCAATCCCCATTGTGCGCGAATTTGTTGACGGATCGACTCTGAGGAAATCCACCCGCGATCGCCAAATAACTCATCGTTACCAATTGGCATAAACTCAATAAAGCGGACGTGCCATTGTTTGTCGATGCTCAAAGCTGCTAAATCCAAGACTTCGGTATCATTGATACCAGGAATCACCACCACATTGAGCTTGAGGGGTGTAAATCCCGCGCGATCGGCGGCTAAAATCCCATCCCAGACCTGTTGCCAGCGCGATCGACCCATATTCCCCACAATCCGATCGAAGGTAGCTGCCTGGAGCGAATCGAGGCTGATATTGACCCGTCTGAGTCCAGCTCGATATAAATCTTGAGCCATGCCTGCGAGCAAAAAGGCATTGGTAGTGAGTGATAAATCTTTGGTCTCTGGTAAACTCGCGATCGATCTGACAATATCGACAATCCCCCGCCGCAACAATGGTTCCCCACCAGTCAGCCGAAAACAGTTGAAACCCACGGGGATAAATACGTCCCGCACCAGAGTCAACAGCTCATCATCAGTCAACAGCTCTTGGCGATGGAGATACTCTAACTCAGCCCCAGCAGGCATACAATACTGACACTGGAAGTTACAGCGATCAATGAGGCTAATTCGCAAGTAGTTGACTTGATTCATGTCTATATTGTGACCGATTGAGTTAGTGTTTTCTATCTATCTTTTGGTAACCGCTGGTTTTGAATGCTTTTGGGTGGATGGTGGATGGTGACTTCACTTATTAGAGCGCGGGTTGTCTGTATGCTTGAGGTAAACAGTGAGGATTGCTGCGCGGGAATTCGGATAAGAATATATAATTTAGGATGCACGATCGCATTACGATGACGCGATCGGGTTTGATTGCGGTCAGCATGACAACAGCAGCTCATGCTGGCTGTTAGTTGTGGTAGGTACTTTGATGACGATGCTATTGTTGCCAATCCAGACACTTCACGATCGGAGCCGACAGTTACTGCCGGAGGTACGGCGGTGACTGTAGACGAGCGAGCGCACACTCTGACTCAGGCTAGATCGGCAGATCGATCGTGGCGATGGTGGTGGACATTGCCGATCTACCCCTATGGTGAGCGACGAACCATGCGGACGGAAGTAGTGCCAGATACCATTTGGACATTTGACCAAGTACAAGGGATCTTTCACGTCATCGTGCCAATTCGGATGACGGTAGTCCGCCTCGAAGGAGGTGGTTTATTTGTCTATGCACCCGTCGCGCCCACGGCTGAATGTCGGCAATTAGTCGCTGAGTTGGTGCTCATTCATGGTGATGTTAAGTATATTGTTTTGCCAACGATTTCGGGGCTAGAGCACAAGGTGTTTGTCGCCCCATTTGCCCGCGCCTTTCCGCAGGCGCAAGTATGGGTAGCACCAGATCAGTGGAGCTTTCCACTCAATTTACCATTGAGCTGGTTGGGTTTACCGCGCGATCGCACGTATGTTTTACCCCCCGATAGTATCCACACACCGTTTGGTGACTGCTTTGATTATGCCATCCTCGACACGATCGATCTTGGCCCAGGACAGTTTGCGGAGGTGGCTTTTTGGCATCGACAGTCGCGGACACTCCTACTCACCGACTCGATTGTGTCGCTCCCGATCGTCCCACCGTCGATCGTCCAAGTTGCACCCTACTCGTTATTATTTCACGCCCGAGAGCGATCGAGCGATCCGATCGTCGATACCTATGGCAATCGCCTCAAGGGTTGGCACCGGATCTGTTTATTTACCTTTTATTTCCAACCGAGCGTCTTAAAAGTCCGCAATTGGCGTCAAACTTGGCGCGAGTCATTGACTGCGCCAGAACGGACGAGAGAGAACTATTTTGGGCTGTATCCCTTTGACTGGCAATCACAATGGCAGCAAAGGTTTACCGACTTGCGTGGGGATGGCAAATTATTAGTCGCACCGATTCTCCAGACGTTGATTCTCAACCGCGCACCCCAATCGACACTCGCTTGGGTCGATCGTGTCGCACAATGGGACTTTGGGCAGATTATCTCCTGCCACTTTGATGCCCCTGTGGCAGCGACTCCAGCGCAATTTCGAGCGGCTTTTGATTTTCTCACACCGGAGGCTCCACCGGATCTGAGTTTACCAGCCGCAGATGTGCAGTTGCTACGACAGATCGATCGCCAGTTAACCTGGTGGCGCATTATTTACCCAGCTCAGAAATAAATTCTCAGGGTCTGGCTTTCAACTATCCTTATTTGCCCTACCTGTGCTATATGTCCACTGTTGACTTTCCAACTATTTTAGAACAAGCAGCTCGATCTACCGATCGCCCGACCAAAGATGTCACGATCTCCGCTCTACTCGCCGCCGAAAAAACTACCAAGCGATCGGGATTGGTAATTCCATTTTCATCACTAGTAGGTGAGTGGAGACTCTGCTTTGCAACAGGAGCCAACAAAGATAAACAACGTGGTGGAATTAGATTGGGTCGGGGATACTATCTGCCCAAATTCGCCCCAGCATCGATTAGTTTCACCCGCGATTCTCAATCTGAAGACTGCAATACTGGTACTATTACCAACAAACTATTAGTCGGTACCGTCCGGTTTCAATTTACTGGGCCGTGCCGTTATCCTGGCCAGAAAAACTTCTTAGCATTTGATTTTACCGAGCTGCAATTCAAACTATTAGGGCTGACGCTTTATCAAGGCAAAATTCGGAGTGGGAAGCGATTGGGGAAGGATTTTGAACAACTGAGAGTTGCTGAGTTACCATTTTTCACATTCTTTTGGGCTAGTCCGACTAGTATTGCCGCTAGAGGGCGCGGTGGTGGTTTAGCACTATGGGTTCATGATTGATTATTTATTTGGCTAATTCATGAAAACGATCGATGAAATCAATGACAAAATCAGCAACCAAACAGCGGTAGTATGGACGATCGATGAAGTCAAAATCAAAGTAGCAGAATTAGGAATTGAAAAAGTTGCCGAATTGGTAGATGTGATTACCACTGGGAGCTTTGAACCGATGGAATCATCGGGGGCGATTCTCAATTTGGGACATACCGATCCGCCGATCAAGATTCGATCGTGTACGTTGGATGGGGTGGCTGCTTATGCTGGTTTTGGAGCTGTGGATCTCTACTTGGGGGCAACGCAATTAGTTGATTATGCAGGCGAAATTGGCGATGGGGACGATCGCAAAGAGCGGGGTGGCGCACATGTGATCGCCGATTTGATTGCAGGTAAGGGGGTGACTCTACGGGCGATCGGTCAAGCTACTGATTGCTATCCGCGCGCGACCTTCGAGACGAAGATTACCAAAGATACGATCAACCAATTTTACCTCTACAACCCCCGCAATTTGTACCAAAACTTCATCGTGGGGGTAAATGGTGGCGATCGGCAGTTGTACACGTATCTCGGCCCCTTACAGCCCCGATTGGGGAACGCGGTCTACTCCAATACTGGTGCGATTTCACCCTTATTAAATGACCCCGATCTCGACGTCATTGGCATCGGGACGCGGATTTGGTTGGGTGGGGGGATCGGCTACGTGGCGTGGGAAGGTACCCAACATTTTCCCCTCCAAAAACGCGGCGAAAACCGCACCCCGATCGGCCCTGGGGCGACTCTAGCCTTGATTGGGGATGCCAAGCAGATGAGTTCCCAGTGGGTACGCGGGTGCTATCTCAAGAATTATGGCCCCTCCTTGATGCTGGGCGTTGGCGTACCGATTCCGGTATTGAATGCCGAGATCGTCGCGCGGTGTGCGGTACAGGATCGAGATATCGTCGCACCGATTGTGGACTTTTCGATCCCGCGACGGGTACGTCCGACGTTCGGGCTAGTCAACTACGAGCAACTCAAGTCAGGCAAAATCAAAATCGAAGGAAAGACTGTCAGAGTGGCTCCACTGGCAAGTATCTATCGATCGCGACAGGTAGCCATCGCGCTCAAAGAAGCGATCGAGCGGGGTGAATTCTTGTTGACACAGGCGGTAGCTTCGTTACCACGCGATCGGACTTTTATTCCCCAAGATCGCCGTCAGATGCCGAGTTTATTGGAAGATTGAGTTCGATCGATCTAGGTATCTAAAAGCTAGCTCCAACTTGGTGATGAAATATCACAAAATAGCACTAAATTGTGAAGAAATTGTGAGGTATTGAGGATATACTAAAATGCAGTCGTAAATTATTTGATTAAAGTACGATTTTGTTGTTACCAAACTGATAGTAATAGTGATTGCGATTTATCCAGGTAGTTTCGATCCGATTACATTAGGTCACTTGGACATTATCGAGCGGGGGAGTAAGCTGTTCGATCGCGTAGTTGTCGCAGTCTTACGAAATCCTGGCAAATCACCGTTATTCACGGTCGAGCAACGTCTGGCTCAGATTCGGACGGCGACTCAACATCTCCCGCATGTAGCAGTCGATAGCTTTGATGGATTGACGGTTACCTACGCCAATCTCATCGGTGCGGGGGTGCTACTACGAGGACTCAGAGTTATGTCTGACTTTGAGAAGGAATTACAAATGGCTCACACCAATAAAACTTTGTCTACAGAGATTGAAACGGTGTTTTTAGCAACTTCTACAGAGTATGGTTTCCTCAGCAGTAGCATGGTGAAAGAAATCGCTAGATTCAACGGGTCGATCGACCATCTTGTCTCACCTCATGTTGCGTCAGAAATCTACCAATGTTACAACAATCAACCCACTCAGCCCTAGCATTTGAACCGCAGCTTGACAGTGCAGACGACAAGCCCGATCCACCCATCGCCGCTCGATCGCCAGCACCTCAAATCCAGCCGCCACATGTCCCCCATCGATCGGTATTCGCGGCGATCGAACGATTGGAGGAAATCATCCTCGATAGTCCTCGTGTGCCATTAATCGGGAAGATCGTCGTTGATGAGGAAGAACTCTTGGAGCAAATCGATCTGCTCCGATCGAATTTACCCGAAATAATTGCCACTGCCAAAGAGATCGTGCAATTCAAGGATCTGCTGATGAGAGAGGCGCAACAACAAGTCCAACAGATCCTCGCCGAAGCCAATCAACACGCATATCAAGTTGCCAACGAACTAGGAATTGTCGATCGCGCCGAACAGGAAGCTAGGCAAATCCGCCAACTAGCGATCGCCGAATGTGAAGATCTCAAACAACAGACGATCGTCGAGATCGAGCAACTCCGCGCCTACCATATCCAAGAAATCGAACGGATGCGCGAAAATGTCCGGCTCGAATGTCAACACATCCAAGCTGGTGCTGATGAATACGCCGATCGGGTGTTGCACGACATGGAAGATCGCCTCACCGATGCCATCCACACCGTCCAGCGGGGCAGACAACACCTCACCTTAGACAGTTGAGAGTTGAGAGTTGACAGTTGACAGTTGCGGCGCGCGCTCTTGGTTGGGTTGCCAACCCAACCAGGTTCCCTCCAGGTATAGCGCGACAAGACAGACAGCGATTCACTTTTGCATCCACCATTCACCATCCACCTGCACGTCAATTCAGGCTTGATGCAAAATAATCACCGAGATCTCTGGGCGACAGTTGAATCTAGCTTTGGGTGGGCCAGTCGTACCGACACCAGGGCTAACATAGAGCTGCATGTTATCGATCTGATATAGTCCATTAATATACTTTTTGCCCCACACAGGTGTGACTCTGGGCGCAAATGGTAGGACTATCTGTCCGCCGTGAGAGTGTCCCGAAAGTTGGAGCGCAAATCGACCGTAAGCCGCAGCAATATCGCCAAAATCTGGCTCGTGAGCGAGTAAAATATTGGTGCCTTTTTGAGCAGGCAATTGTGAGATCGTCGTCGGCAGATCTGCCCGTTGCAGCCAGACATCATCAACACCAGCAATATTTAACAGGCTACCTTGGCGATCGATCGAATGAACGGCATTGTTCAATAATTTGACATTACCTGCTGTGAAAGCGCGTTCGAGCGGGGCACTATCTTCGCCGCGATCGTGATTGCCCATGATGGCAAAGACACCATCCTTGGCTTTGAGGATGCCAAAAGCATTGGTGAGCATCTCTTCAGACTTACTCGCTCCACTAGTGATATAGTCGCCAGTCAAGGCGATGAGATCTGGTTGCTGCTGGCTGGCAATTCTGGCAATTCGTGCTAGCTGTTGGCGATTCATCACTGCCGATCGCGCGTGTAGATCGGTGAGCTGAACTATTTTATACCCTTCAAATACTGGAGCTAGTCCCGCGATCGACACATCGATCTGTTTAATTGCCAACCAGCGCGGCTCCACGCCTTGAGCATAGACACTAGTCGCAAACAAAATCGCGATCGCTATTAGTAGCAATCGCAGCGATTTGATGATAAATTTTCGCCAGTATTGCATGGTTTGGCTGTTCATCATGATGACTCAAAGATGACTGGTTATCTTAGCTACCATTCTAGCGATGGTGATTCCTGAAATTTTGAGCGATCGAGCGCACTCATCGCAGATCTGCGGAATAATGGGAAATGGTTTGGATCTAAACCAACTATGACCTGAGGAATTATTTTGAGTGAGTATTTTGCGACAGTCGCCAGAGGTTTAGAAGCATTAGCCGCCCAGGAGCTAACTGAGTTGGGGGCGCAGGATGTGGCGCAGGGCTTTTGTGGCGTGTCTTTTCAGGGCGATCGCGAGTTGTTGTATCGCGTCAATTTGTGGGCGCGGTTGCCATTTCGGGTACTCGTCAAGCTGGGTGAATTTCCCAGTAATGACGATCGCGAATTGTATGAAGGCGTCCAGCAGATCGATTGGGGCGAATATCTCACCCCAGAGCTGACGATGGCTGTCACCGTAACGGGCAAAAACGAGCAACTAAATCACAGTCACTTTACCGCAGTTCAAGTCAAGCGCGCGATTACCAAGCAACAGACTGAAAAGTTTGGCGAACGATCGAATGTGGATATTCAAGATCCACAGGTTCGGATCAATGCCCACATCGACAAAGACATCTGTATTGTCAGCCTCGATAGCTCTGGGAGTAGCCTCCATCGGCGCGGCTATCGCTCGGCTGTCGGCGACGCCCCATTGAAAGAATCACTCGCCGCAGCCTTGATGAAAATGTCCGGTTGGACGCCAGATCTGGCTTTTGTCGATCCGCTGTGTGGTTCGGGGACATTGCCTCTAGAAGCAGCGATGCAAGCCCTCAATATCGCTCCAGGCATTTTTCGGAATGGCTTTGGCTTTGAGAACTGGCTAGACTTCGATCCTGAGTTATTCGATCGGCTGATAAAGTCAGCAGAAACAGGTGAAAAACAAGACCTGCAAGCAACTATTATCGGGAGCGATCGCAATTTTGACATCATCGAGCAGGCGCGAGCCAATGCCCGCAGCTCTGGAGTCGAACGCTATATCCAATTCTCACAGCTAGATTTAGCCGATGTCGAAGCTCCGAGCGATCGCGGGATCTTGCTCTGCAATCCGCCCTACGGCGAACGCTTGGGACGCGATGAGGATTTGGGTGCTTTTTATAAACTTCTCGGCGACGTGCTCAAAAACCGCTTCAAAGGGTGGACGGCTTTTGTCCTGAGTGGCAATAAAGAATTAGCCAAATCGATCGGGCTAAAATCCGCCCAACGCACCACAGTTTACAATGGCACCTTGCCCTGTCAACTGATGAAATATGAGATGTATTAAATTAGTTGATGATTGATAACTGAAATTGTGGGAACTTTAGTAGTATGATGGATGATTTCATTTACATAAATACTACTAATGTCCAAATTCCAATCGATCGCCAATTTTGACCAACAAGTAAATTTTACTCCCTACTCAGCGATCGGTAACAATCCTCCAGATGTCCGCAAACGCCGTGCCGAGCACGATCCAACACCTTTGGATCTGCAAATATGTTGGTATCTCACACCCGAACTAGCCGCCACATTGGAGCCGGAAGTTTTGGCGGCATTGGGTAGTAACGCCCAGCCAATTTATGGCAGGTTGATTACTGTTGGTGTCGAGACTTTAGTTAGGTATCGCGAACGATTGCCCGCACAGCTCCAGTCCTCAATCCCCACTACCTGGCAACTTCCCGCCGATCTGTGGGGATATGCCTTTTTTGCCTGTCCATTGCCGCCCATAGCCAACGGTACTAGCGGCGATCGAATGGTACTCAATGGCGACGGGATGTTGTATCGGCTCGGATTTGAGGCTGGAACGGCGATCCTCAAAACCAGGATGATGAAACCGCCGTGTTATTATGCCGATCTCGCCGCCCAATTATTACCAAAATTTGATAAGCCTGGTTATCGGTTTCTGGATGGCGGGATGGTGCGTCACAGCCTCCTGCTGGGCACTCGCAACCAGATGAATACAGCTTTTTTGGCTACCAAAGAGCATCTGCTGGCGACATTCGATGCCGCACGTCCGCATATTATCGATCCCGACTCCCTCGAACTGCTCGAACCGATCGGCGCAGCTAGCGAGTGGCAAGGTTTGGCTCCCAAACAACCCGCTTGGTTGACCCAAGTTTTTCAGCCTTATTCCAATCCCGCTCACCCTGTCTGCGACCATTTTCAGTGTGCAGATGCGTCCGCTGGGGAATTGATCACCGCCAACTATTCAGCCGGATTGAGCTTACTCAGTGCGATCGATCGGCTCAGACGGTGGTACAAAGGCAAACTCGGTCGCGATGGTGTGATTCTCAAGCATCCCTGGGGTGCATTTACCGCGATCGTCCGGTATCGATTTGACAGCAAATCTTTCGAGAAGTGGCGGCTAGTATTACCCAATGGCGAACCTGTAATTATTCAGCAAGCGATTCACCAGATGGCTTTGACGGAAGATTATATTGTCGTTGGTGACATTGCTTTTAAGATCGAACTCTCCCAAATTTTTGCGCCGTTCTTATTTGGCGGGATTCGGAAATATTCAGTCCAGATTGGCTACTGGTTATCGCTGGTATTTCTACAATTAGTGCAACCCATTCCTTATGCTAGCTTGTACGTGGTGAGGAGAGCCGATCTCGATCGACAGGTTCCGCTCGGCGAACAGCGTACAGTTACCGCCGTTAAAATCATCCTCCCCCGCGAAGTCTCCCACTTTGTCACCGATTATCGCAATCCTGACGGCAAAATCACCCTGATGTCGGCGCATAATGGCGGCTGGGATGTCACCGAATGGATCGGCGAATATGATGAGTCTGTCAATCTCCACTGCGAAGCTACGCCAGCGATTACCAAGGGGATCGAAATGCTAGCAGGGGTCAATAATCAGCTCTCAGTCGCCCCACTGACAAAATGTCTGCGGCAAGACTTGCGGGGATTCCAACCTTCACCCGTCGATCTCAATAGTGTCGCGCGATATACGATCGATGCCCAAACTGGTGCCGTCCTCCAAGCCCATTTCCGCAGCGATATCGGCGATAATCCCAGTAAACGGAACACTTGGTCGGTATCTGTAAATACGCATCGTAACCTCAACCGCGATCGCCAGCTAGAGACAGGCGAAAAAATTACTAGTTTGTATTGGATGGGGTGGGGATTTACCTGGGAAGCTATTCCCAAACGGATCTATCGAGCTTATCAAGATCGCGACAACCGCGTCATCTCGATCTCCGGTTTACCCCAATCTGACATGCCAGCAACGCTGCTACGGCTAGATACCGAGCACATGGAGATCGCCGATAGCTTTGAATTTCCGATCGGTTATCTGGCTCGCGCTCCCCAATTTATCCCCAGCAAAGATCCTTGTCCCTCAGACAAAGATCCTGCCACTCACGGCTATATTGCCTGTATCATCATGTCCGATGCCGAACCAACTAATCCCCAAACTGTTGCTAAAGATGAGATCTGGATCTTCCACGCCGACGATTTTAAAGGCAAGCCCATTTATCGCTTGAGCCACCCCGATATCAGTCTGGGACTGATGATTCACTCGACTTGGATTCCCGAAATTCACTTTGGCAAGTACCCCACCGCCGAACGTCAAGCCATACGTAAAGCAACACTCGATCGCGATTTCAATCCCGTCGTCCAAGCCAAAATCTTCCCCCACACCAAAACCCTCTTTCGTGAGGTCATCTACCCACACTATATCAATCAAACTACCGAAGCCGAACTCATCGATCTCTGGAAATAGCAATGGCGATTTATCAACTATCAACTAATTAAATTGGATCGAGGGGTTCGCAGAAGCGATTCACTCCTACTTCATGCACGTACAATAATACGGGTAAAATCAGTAGCCTCGGACAAATTTTAATTTGTAAAAAGTACTGATATAGTGTCAAAAAGTTGCCATCGACAGCATCGTTACGAAATTCCGAGCGACAGACGGCTACTCGGCATTTTTTGGCTAAACCTGGCAACCATTCGCCATTATCGATCTCTGGTTGTTGTCCGACGCGGATCGCCAGATCCATTGCCGCATCTTCGAGATTGCCTTCACAATCAACAATCGTCTCTAAAGAGATGAGCGCATCTGGAATCTCAGCAAATTGAACTTGCAATTCCTCGATAATGCGAAGATCTATCATATTAATTTCTCATGAGATGAAGTTTGTACTCGGTCAAATCTAGTCCTCTGCGACATTCTAATCCGACAACTGCGTCAATAATTTGAAGGGCGAGCGGATGAATAGTTAATCCGCTCAAAGTGGCAATTAGGCGACTTTCACACCTTTCCAGAAAGCGACATAACCGCCAATGTTTTTGGCGGCATCTTTAGGTTCTGGATAGTACCAAGCTGCATCGACATTGGTTTCACCATTGACTTCGATCGTGTAATAATTAGCAACACCTTTCCAACCACAAGTAGTGTGAGTATTGCTCGGTTTGAAATATTGCCGATCGATACTATCTGCTGGAAAATACTGATTATTATCGACCACGACGGTGGCATCACTCTGAGCTAGTGTCACACCGTTCCAAGTTGCTGTCTTCATCATTTGAGTTGTAAATAGTTGTCTCGATCGCCGAATCTACTCACACTATAACATTCAACCTTCAGAGCCATCGAGCTACTGAGTCGGCTGAGGCGATCGCTGATGAGCATTGATTGATTCACCGATCGTATCAGCAAGCAGATCGGCACTATTAATCACACCTAGCGCACTCACATTCGATGCCATTGTTGCCAGCCGCTGCGAATTTTGGAGCAGATTGAGAACTTCGGTGGCTAGGAACTTTACTGTCAGGCTTTCTTGGCGAAATAGGAGCGCGCCATTGGCAGCCGCGAGGATCTTCGCATTGTAATATTGATGATCTTCTGCCGCATAAGGATAAGGAACCAAAATCGAGGGTGTGCGGGTAATCATCAGTTCATTGAGCGTAGCGGCACCAGCTCTACTAATTGCCAAATCGGCGCGCTGCAACAATCCTGCCATATTGTCATAGAAAGGCAAGACGATATACTGTGGATGTACGACGGTGGCTGTTGCCGCATTGGCACCGCCGACGATATGGACGATCGTCGCTCCAGCCTCCAGCCAGATCTTCACGCACTCGCCAATCATCTGATTGAGGGCTACCGCGCCTTGAGAGCCACCGACAACGACAATGAGGGGACTTTTTTCGGGAATCGGTAAATCGAGGGGTTGGGGGGTCAGGAACTGTGCGCGACAGGGTGTACCTAGATAGATCGTCTTGGCACGGGGGAGGTACTTACTAGTGGCGACAAAACCCACTGCTACCTTGGTACAAAAAGGACTCAGCCAGCGAGTCACTTTACCAGGAATTGCATTTGACTCGTGGAGAAATACTGGCAAACCGAGTGAGTAGCCAGCTAAAATCGCTGGGGCAGAGATATAACCACCAGTGCTGAACACCGCGTCAAACTTACCCTGCTTGAGCAATGCTCGCACCTGAAAGATCCCAGCAATCAATCCCCCGATCGTTTTGAAGGTACCGATCCCCAATTTCCCCTGAAAACCACCAACACGGATCGTATGTAGTGGATATGTTTGCGGTACTAGCTGAGATTCTAAGCGATCGGGTACACCCAACCATTCGATCTGATATCCCGCCAGCTTTTGGGCAACGGCAATCGCGGGGAATACATGCCCCCCAGTGCCACTTGCGGCAACCAGTAGCTTAATCGCTGCTTTTGACACTGATAGTTTAACTCCTGACCTGCAACACAGCTATTTTAGCCGTTGGTGTAGCATCTCCGCTAGGAGAATCGCTGTGCTGCTATCCTAGATGTAATCTCGATCGATTTATTCAGATTGCTTTCCAGCGAAAATGAGCTGAGGCTCTCTCCGCTATTCTCGATCCCCTCTTCCCCACCGATATGTCCCTAAAACTCATCTCCCGTTTTTTAGCAGCTCCTAAATTCGCCAGAGCTTGGTATCAATTAGCAATTACAACCCTAATTCTCGGCTCTGCGCTAGCGATAACTAGTCCCACACGCGCTGATAGCTCCAAACTGAATCCCCCTCCTGCCCTCAAGACGCTGCTGGCGAATGTTGATGCGGCGGCAAATGGTCGCAAATTACCAGAATTGTCACGTTACTATAGCTCCAACTTCACTACCAGCGATGGATTGAATAAAGCTGGATGGCAGCAGTCGCTGGGTCAATTTTGGCAAAATTATAGCAAGCTCACCTACACCACTACGCTCGAAGGCTGGAAGGCAGCGGGAAATGGTTATACAGCCAACACTGTTACCAAGATCGTCGGCGTTCAAAATGTGGGTGGTAGAACCTTCAATCTCCAATCGACGATCGCCTCTGAGCAGCAGATCGTCGGCGGACAAATCGTCCAGCAACAAATCCTCCAAGAACGTACTCAAGTATCCAGTGGTGCCAAGCCACCGACGATCGTCCTCAATCTACCGACTAAAATTCCAGCTAATACTGAATATAATCTCGATGCGATCGTCACGGAACCTTTGGGTGAAGATGTCTTGATGGGGGCAACGATCGAACAACCAGTCTCCCTCCAAGCCTATACCCAAGCACCCAAATACAAGCTGGAATTGCTCACGGCGGGCGGCTTATTTAAAGTCGCCCGCGCTCCTGGCAAATCCGGCGATTACTGGTTTTCGACGATCTTTATCCGTCCGGCTGGGATGACTACGCTCACTCAGCGGGTACATGTAGTTAGAGAGAAGTAGGTAGATTCTGTACGATCGAGCATCGATCGTGCCTGAATCCTACAGTTGTAAATGGTCTGTGGGCAGTGCCCACCTTACTGGCTGGCTCTTTTGGTGGCGACATTGTACATATTATTTAGTAGTAGCAGATCTCCCCACTAGACAACTAGCCGTTCGCAGAGCGTTATCCTAGCAAAGGCACCACTAAGCTAGGCACGATCTCGAACTGCGCCAATTCGGCTAGTATATAGTTACTGAGATACTTCGGTCATCGATCGGCAGCCAATCCCTACAGCCTCACACTTCATCTGATGAAAATTCTGCATCTATCGGATATCCACATGGGCGGTGGATTTGCTCATGGTAAAATCGACCCAGAAACGGGACTGAATACGCGGTTTCAAGATTTTGTCAAATCCTTGTCGCGGGCGATCGATCGTGCCCTAGCTGAACCAGTCGATCTGGTACTATTTGGTGGGGATGCCTTTCCCGATGCCACACCTGCACCCTATATCCAGCAAGCCTTCGCTCTCCAATTTTATCGACTGGTGGCGGCGGATATTCCCACCGTCTTACTAGTTGGCAATCACGATCAACATTCTCAGGGACAGGGGGGAGCCAGCTTATCGATTTACCGTTCTTTGGGTGTACCTGGGACGATCGTCGGCGATGCGATCGATACGCATATCATTAATACTCGCAGTGGTGCGATCCAAATTTTGACATTACCGTGGATCAATCGCTCTACCCTACTCACCCGCGAGATTGCCGAAAATCTGTCGATGTTGGAAGTCAACCAATTATTGCTCGACAAGCTCCAACCGCGCTTGGAGGGTGAAATCCGCAAACTCAATCCCGACTTACCAACGATCGTCTTAGCCCATCTGATGGCGGATAATGCCACTCTGGGAGCCGAAAAATTTTTAGCCGTCGGGAGAGGGTTTACGATTCCCCTGTCCTTCCTGACGCGTTCTTGCTTTGACTACGTGGCACTCGGACACGTCCATCGCCATCAAAATCTCAATAAAACTAACGATCCCGCCGTCGTCTATCCTGGTAGTATCGAGCGGGTCGATTTTAGTGAGGAGAAAGAAGATAAGGGCTATGTATTAGTCACCATTGAGCCAACAGTGCAGCCAGCTAGTAAAAGCTTTGAAACTACCTGGGAATTTTGCCCCCTCCCAGTGCGGACATTTCGGACGATTAAAATCGATGTTTCCAAAAGCGACCAGCCGCAAGTAGATATCTTGAACGCGATCGCCAAAGTCGATATCGATGATGTGGTAGTACGATTAATCTATCAGCTCAGTCCCGATCGCGTCGAGCAAATCAGTAGTGCGGCGATTCATGAAGCGTTGAATGCGGCGCATCACTATACGATTCAAGCCGAACTCCAAAGCCAACTGAGTCAGCCCCGATTGCCCGAACTCGGCTGTAGCGTTGGCGATCCGATGGTAGCACTCTCCACCTATCTCGACAATCGCCCCGATCTCCAAGACATCGCCGCTGCCATGATCGCCGCCGCCAATGAGTTACTATCTGAAGATAGTCTCGGCTCAGGCGGTAGCGACATATTGCTAGATATCGAATCATCTTCAGATACTCCCACGATCCCACCATCGATCGATTTAGCAGCAAATGTCGATGGTGCTAACTCTGCGCTCAAACCATCCAAGTCCAAAAAAGCCGACGGACAATTAACATTACTCTAGCTGGGGAAACCAGCAATAAATCAGGTGCTGTCCGAATCTCCTACCCTCTACCCTCCACCCTCCATCCATCCCTAAAGCCCAAAGCCCAAAGCCCAAAGCCCAAAGCCTAAAGCCTAAAGCCTAAAGCCTAAAACCCTCTACCCTCTCTCCGCCCCCTCATGGAATATCGTCGTTTTGGTCGTACCAATCTCCAGATGCCTGTCTTTTCATGTGGTGGAATGCGCTATCAGCACAAATGGCAAGACATCCCCATGTCGGAGATTCCTGACGACAATCAACGCAACTTAGCAGCAACCATCGAACGATCGCTAGCCGTTGGCATCAATCACATTGAAACTGCTAGATTTTATGGTTCTTCAGAAGTCCAACTCGGTCAGATCTTACCAAAATTAAATCGTCAAGATTTTATCTTTCAAACTAAAGTTGCGCCCGTCGCTAATCCCCAAGAATTTCGCAAGACATTCGAGCTATCCCTCTCGCGGCTTAATTTAGAGTACGTGGATCTCCTCGGCTTACATGGGATTAACGATCGAACAACATTTGATGATGCGATGCGCGACGGGGGCTGTTGGGAAGTCGCCAAGCAACTCCAAGCTGAAGGAAAAGTGAGATTTATTGGCTTCTCAACTCATGGCTCGACTGAGACGATCGTCCGCACGATCGAAACTGATAAATTTGATTACGTCAATCTCCATTGGTATTATATCAATCAAACTAATTGGGCAGCGATCGCCGCCGCAACTCGTCATGATGTGGGTGTATTTATTATCAGTCCAACCAATAAAGGTGGTTTGCTAAATAAGCCCTCAGCCAAACTAGTCGAATTGTGTCAACCCCTGAGTCCGATTGTCTTCAATAATCTTTTTTGTCTGAGTCATCCGCAAGTTCATACCCTTAGCGTCGGCGCAGCAACACCCAGCGATTTTGACGAACATCTCAAAACACTACCACTATTAGAGCGCGCCGCCGAGCTGCTCCCACCCATCATCGATCGCCTAGAACACGCCGCTGCGGATAAACTTGGTTCCGAGTGGGTACGGACATGGCGACAGGGCTTGCCAGACCACTCAGACACCCCTGGGAACATCAATATCCACACCATCCTCTGGCTCCGAAATCTCGCGATCGCTTATGACATGGTGGAATACGCCCAAATGCGTTACAATCTGCTCGAAAATGGCGGACACTGGTTTCCTGGAGCCAAAGCTACTAATATCAAACGACTCGATTTTTCGGCTTGTCTAGCCAACAGCCCCCACGCTACCAAGATCCCCGATCTCCTCTGTGAAACCGATCGACTCCTCGGCGGTATGGAAGTCAAAAGACTATCTCAGAGTTAGTTGGAGATCTGAGCTGATGCGATCGCGTTGTGGGATGAGTCATCTCAATTATGCACAAGCTCGATCGTGCCCAAAATCCTTGTAGTGGGCAGTGCCCACCCTACAAAAGCTGAAATACCTAAATCTAAAACCTAAACCCCTATTGACTAGACCAGCAAATCGTGATATCTTAACAAAGCGCATAAAACGCACCTCAAGAAAAAATTTAACAAGCGGATGTGGCGGAATTGGTATACGCGCACGCTTGAGGTGCGTGTGGCTTAGTCCTTGGGAGTTCGAGTCTCCCCATCCGCATATATCTTCTAGTCGATTCCCATAATTGACTGGTAATTGCAGCCTAGAGCGTTCCTCCGTGAGCGAACTAGGCTGTTTCGATCGCGGGTCGCTCGCCGAGTGCGATTCAGCAAAGCTGAGGCTGCGCCACCGAATTTTAGGCGGTCATCGGTCAAATATCCGTAGTTGTGCTATGATCTAATTATAGAAATGGGCACGTGGTTCAGTGGATAGAGCATCAGGTTCCGGTCCTGAGGAGCGGGGGTTCGAGTCCCTCCGTGCTCATAAGTCAAAAAGCAGCTAGCAAACCGCTAGCTGCTTTTTTGTGGCAACAAACTCGATCGAGCAATAATACCTAAATACCCAGTAGAGCGTCCAACTTACCTTGGGCATCTAGATCGTAAAGATTGTCACAACCGCCAATGTGAGTGTCATCGATAAAGATTTGGGGCACAGAACGCCTACCATCACCTCTAGCAGCCATTTGTGCTCGGGCTGGTTCGTCACCATCGACCGAGTGCTCGGTAAACTCAACACCCTTATTTTTTAACAATGCCTTAGCTCGAATGCAAAATGGGCAACTTTGCCAGGTATAGATTTCAATATTTGGCTGCATAGCTGATTTAAGCTTGGGTTCATTACCTATTTTGGCATTTTTGTCGTTCGTTGGCTGAGCCTCCCAGGGGTAATCCCTGCTCACCGCTAATATAGTGAACCGAATCGATCGCGTTGCGCCAACTGCTGTCAAAAGACCATAAAAAATAGACCACCAGTAAATAGCGATCTACGTTGCAGTAGTTATTGGGTAACTAATAATCATCATACTAGTGGCAAGAAATCGATCGAGCATCCGCCAGTTGGAGGGACTTATCTCAGTAAAAAGGCTGGAATCTGCAAGAATATCGATCTCATCCGGTACGCCAAGTGAACGATCTCAAGATCGGTGCAAGTGATGACGGATATCCGAGTACCCCTCCCGCCTCACTAGCTAAATTTGCTATGATCGGCGTAGAGAGACAATATTAATTATTAGGAGAGCATTCCAGATGGCGTTTGTACAAGAAGCTTTGCCTTATGATGTCAGTGCATTAGAGCCACACATGTCCGCAGAGACATTTAAGTTTCATTATGGCAAGCACCACGCTACTTATGTAACCAACCTCAACAATCTCATCAAAGACACACCGATGGCGGATATGTCGATGGAAGATATTGTTAAGGCTAGTTTTGGTGATGCTAGTAAAGCAGGCATCTTCAACAATGCCGCTCAATCCTGGAACCATGCTTTCTTCTGGAAATCCATGAAGCCCAACGGTGGCGGCGCACCAACTGGCGAATTAGCCGCAAAAATCGATGCAGCCTTCGGGAGCTTGGACAAGTTCAAGGCAGACTTTAAAACTGCTGCTACTACTCAATTTGGTAGTGGTTGGGCATGGCTAGTCGATGATGGTGGTACCCTCAAAATCACCAAAACTGGCAATGCTGAAAACCCCCTTACTCAAGGACAAACACCCCTACTGACGCTAGATGTGTGGGAACACGCTTACTATCTAGATGTCCAAAATCGTCGTCCTGACTATGTGACTACTTACTTGGAAAGCTTGGTAAATTGGGATTTTGCTGCTGCTAACTTGAAATAATCACTCAAAAAGGGTGGACGCCTGGGCGTCCACCCTTTTTTTTGTGCCCACGAGAGCCATCTAATTGCTGGACTGCGCCGCAGGCGGACTTCGCCACACACCAAGAAGTTGTTCGACCACTTTGCGCTAATTCATGAAGCTCCGCACCCGATTTTGGAGCTGAAGACTGGACTGTACCGCCTGAGTAATATAGTTGAACCTGTCAATACTCAATCCTTTCTTCGCCGCAATCGTCTCACATTGATTGCAATATTTGACAAATAGCGATCTTGCTTCGCTATTGAGACTCTCCATCGTATTGGGCTGACTGCAAATTAGATTAGGTAAGGCACCCTTACCATTGGCGCGGCTCACTTGCGCGAGTGCTGATTGGCGGATTGGTTCTATTTCTAATAAAGTCGCAGCATAATTGCGAAGTTCGGTGTCTTTGAAGTCATCTGCCCGCGCTACCGTAGCAAACAGCAAACTGGGTTGTGAGGCAGCAAGATCGGGGAGAGTACCACTTAAAATACCGACTAAACCAGTGAACATGCCCAGCAATAGTGGACGAGTCAAACGATAAAATTGACTAGCGAAGCGGGGGGTTGTCATATCACCAAGTGTGAAACCAATCGAGCTAACTTTGGTTTGAGGTACACTCTCTTTGAAGTGTTTGATAGTTGATAAGTTCCTGGTTGTCTCCACGGAGTGGACTATCTCTCTATCTATAGGTAGATCTTAACGAATATTAGTTGAGTTGTGGATCTAGTTTCATGGTGGATTTTCGCGCCTCAAATGACCATCGCCGAGTTCGATCGAGCGGGTATGCCGTAATATAGCAATTCTAGATCGGCTCCTTGAGTAGCGATCGTGGTGCCCATGCAGCTTGTGCCTAACACCCCCTACATCAGCCTATTTGCTCAGTTAGGATTGCGATGGTCGAAATGTCTCAACGGTGCTGGCGACTGCTATCCGCGACTGGAATTGAGAAAGGCGATCGCTTGTCACAATTTTTTAACCTGAACTGACGTGGGGTCATCTGAGTGGACTAATGGCTCGTTCGATGGCAATTTTGGCAGCGCAAAAATTTTTGGTCGATCTTGTGCTTCTGGCGTGAATTTGGGAATACTAGCTAAGTGAGAGTCAAATAGCAGCTCTCGATCGCCAATCGGAGCGAGATCGCCTAGTGTCTGTGGCGATCGAGATCGCATCCAAATCATCTATCTATATCTACCATATTAATAGAGATCCACCACAAGTTATTGGTAATGTCATTTCAAGATAATGTTTACAAATATTTTTAGCCGATCGCTGATACATTTGGGCTGCTCGATCTATCCAAATATTTTATGGTGAATCTCTAACTAAAGTTCTTATAGCAGTAGTGGTGACAAGATAATGGTTCAAAGTAGTGAGAGATCGGTAGGTCTGAGCTTTAAAGATTTAATCATCCAGTTAAAAAATATCAAAGCTCAATCAATGAGCGGTAACTTGATCGTTAAGGTCGAACCAAATTTGAGTTGGACGCTGTCATTTCGGATGGGACGGCTGGGCTGGGTTGATGGTGGAATTGAGGAGATCGGTTGTTGGCAGCGCAATCTGAGTTTAGCTCAACTTAATTTACCAGCAGAAAAACTCGCTCAAATTAATAATCCACATACAACTGCGCTCGACTCACATATCTTGGCAGAGCTGCTAGTAGAGGAATCGATCGATCGGCAAAAATGTGCCGATCTGGCTGCAAGAATGACGATTGAAAACTTATTTGACATCATTCAATTTAGTCAGCAAAGTGGTAATCGGTTGGCTTATCAGTTTCATCAGACTGGGGCTGGTAATGCTCAACTAAATCTAGTCTTACCATTGCTCGAAATCGAGCCGATCCTGACGCGATCGATTCAAATCTGGCAAGAATGGTCGAATGCGGGTTTAGCTGTCTATGCACCTAGCTTATTTGCAATTGTTTCCAAATCGCTCGAAATTTCTCAACTTGATAATGCCGAGCTACATCATACGGTTGTCTCGATCGATGGTAATCGATCGCTACGCTCTCTAGCTGTCAACAATCGTCAGTCAGTACTTGCTTTCACGACGACGATCTTGCCCCTATTACGAGCGGGATTTATCAGCCTCTCATCTCAGCCAAAGTCGAGAGTGAGTAGATCGAATTCGTCAGAGTTGGGTAACCCACTGAGCGGACAGTTTAGCGGGCAAATCTCAAATCCTGCTGGGCTAGATCCACAAAAGCCACTGATTGCTTGTATCGATGATAGTATCTTGATTTATCAATCTCTAGAAAGAATCCTGACCGAACATGGCTATCGTTCTTATGGAGTTCAAGATCCACTCAGAATTATGCCAAGTTTGATTAGAAACAAGCCAGACTTTATCTTCCTAGATTTATTGATGCCCATTACTAATGGCTATGAAGTATGCGAACAAATTAGAAAGACGCCAAGTTTGAAACATATTCCAGTGATTATTTTGACTGGAAAAGACGGACTGATCGATCGAATGCGGTCGAAAATGGTTGGGGCAACTGGTTTTCTAGGTAAACCAGTAGAAGCAGAATCAGTCCTGAAAATGATTGAAAAATATATGGAAGTAAGTAGTAAGTAGCTATGACGAGATCGGGATGTAAATAAATAGTAGGGAATAAATTGACTGGCGACAGGGGATTGAAGAACGAGAATAAGGGCTGGGACTAGTTTTCTAAGTAGACCAGTCAAATCAGCATCAGTGCTAAACATACTTTAAAAATATATTTGTGTAGGTAGTTATGAGTCAGATCTTAATCGTTGAAGATAGTAAGTTGGAAGCCGACAAACTCAGAAAATGTTTGGAAGGTCAAGGATTTTCTATTTTGGTTGTCACTAGTGGCGAAGAAGCAGAAATCAGACTAAAGACTTTCAAGCCAAATTTAATTGTCCTCGATGTGATTTTGCCTGGAGAAAGTGGATTTGAACTATGCCGCAAGCTCAAAGCTGAAGTATCCACTCAAAATATTCCTGTTGTGATCTATTCGACCAAAGATAAAGAGATCGATCGCACTTGGGGCGATATGAGTGGTGCAGATGCCTATCTGAGTAAAACCGTAGACGAACCAACTTTACTTCAAACAGTCAATCGGTTGATTGGTTGAACTAGGAGTATCAAATTACAAGTTATGAACGATCGATCTATCATTGAGTTATCAATCACATGCCATCAGCTCAAACTAGCCAACTTTTAATTCAGAATCCCGAACAGAGTATAGACAATCGCCGATTCTTGGGCTTCACGATCGGCGATGGTCTCAGTGCTTTAATTCCACTCGCAGACTTACAGGCGACCATCAAGATTTTCATCTCAGAAATTTTGCCAGTCCCCCAAATGAGCGAATCATTATTGGGCATTATTAACTATGGAGGTAAGGCTACCTGGGTGCTGGATTTGGCACATCTGATGGGTGGAACTTGCTATCTCGATACACCAGGAGTAACTACTGGGATGGGGATGTTGTTTCGGGTCGAAAATGAAACTGTAGCGTTGCTAATCGATCGCGTAGGAACGATCGAAACTTACGACATTCAGCAGTGTTTGCCGATTGGTGAGGCGATGTTTACCGATCGGATGCGGTTATTTTTGGCGGGTTATTTTATCGATGCCGACCATCAACCACGGGTAGTAGTGGATCTTCAGCAGGTCATGCGAGATCTCAGATAGCATGACCTTCCCACCCCAGAAATAGACAATCCACCATTCACTGTCTTGATTCGCTGCTTGGTGCGCTTCCATGGTCAACTGGGCGGGTGACCCGACCAGTGGGGAACAAAGGCGGGAGCGAATCGCCATCCACCATCCACTAACTACTCTAGCCACAAATACCGATCGATTTATAACTAAATATCTAACTACTAAAACTATTCCAAATGTTAAAGAATCTATTTAGTTCAGCAGACGAACGACAAGATAAAGCGGCGGAACTAGCCAATCCTGCCACCCCAGCACCAGAACAACAGCTATTTAATTCAGAGCGAAATTCTATGACTAGCACTACTGCCAAACAACAACTGTTATCAATCCTGCAAGATGTTCAAGCTAAAATCGAGAATTCTAATAGTCCCAGCTCCGAAACCTTGCGTCAAAACATCCGTAAAGCGCGAGAATTAGCAGGATTCTTGACCGTACCAGGCACCAATCCGCAGCCGACGAGCGTGTCTACACCTGCGGGGATCGATGCAGAAAAAGCTTATCAAATCGCGCTCAAAATCAGACAATCGACAGCACCGTTGGCGGCATTCAATAGTGCAGTTGCCGATATCAAAGCATTGCTAAATGTCGATCGCGTCCTGATCTATCAATTGACTGGGGCTGGTATGGGTCGATCGATCGCCGAAGCCGTCCAATCCGGCTTGACACCCACGCTGAATACCGAAATCCCCCAAATTGGCTTTGGGTTCGAGCAATTCACCGACGTTGGCGTAGCCTCTCAAAATGAGAATCGCGCCCAACGGACGATCGCCTTGATTAATAGTGAAACCAGCCCTTACCAAAAGCAAATTTTAGAACAGTATCAAGTACAGGCGACGATCGCCGTCCCGATTTTGATCAACGGTTACTCGGCAGCTACCGATAGCTATAGCTTGGGTCGGGTGTGGGGTCTATTGGTCGTCCACCAATGCGATCGCCCCCGCATCTGGACGGAATCCGAAACTGCTTGCTTGAACCAATTGTCCCTCGAACTCACGCTGGCAGTCCAGCCCAATCAACCCCTACTGCAATTATCCCAACGCCGCGATTTATTAGCCGCGATCGAGGTGGAAGCACAGGAAGTGATGCAGGCAACACTCGACACGATCCGCCACGAACTCCAAGCCGATCGGGCGATGGTCGTCGCTTACAATCCTGACTGGAGTAGCAATGTCATCGCGGAATCCGTTGGTGTCAACTGGGCAAAAGCCGGAACATCACTAGATTTGGATTACTCGATAAATGGTGGGAATTATAAGCCGTATTACGTCGTCAATGATATTCAAGCCAAAGGATTCGATCGGTGTTTATTAGAATCCTTCGAACCGCTGCAAATGAAGGCGTACATCGTCGTCCCAGTTTTGAAAAACAACCAATTGCTCGGCATGTTGGGTGTCTACCAAAACTCTGGCGCGCGCAACTGGCAAGAATCCGACCTCCAGATGATGCTCGACTATGCCAAAACATTTAGCTTCCCGATCCAACAAACCACCAGCCGCCGTCTCGCCCAGTTTCAGACCAAGAAAATGGAAGAGCGACTCCAGCAGGAACGGGGACTCGCCAAACTCCAAGAGCGGCTCCGTAGTGCCAAAGACGAGAAAACTGTCTTCCAAGTTGCCACCCAAGATGGTCGCAAACTGCTCAATAGCGATCGGTTGGCGATTTATCAATTTGATGCTGACTGGGGTGGGCGATTCATCGCTGAATCCGCCGTACCTGGTTGGATCGATCTGATCGAAACCGTCCACATCGTTCAAGATACCTTCCTCCAACGCACCGAAGGCGGTCGTTACAAAGATGGCGAATGCTTTGCCGTCGATGACATCTACACCGTCGGACACCAAACTTGCCACATCCAATTGCTCGAACAGTTTGAAGCCAGAGCTTATATGCTGGCACCAATCTTTGGCGCCAACCGCAAACTGTGGGGACTGATTGCCGCGTACCAAAACTCCGGCGTGCGGAAATGGCAAGAAGAAGAACTCGAAACTCTCCGCCAAATGGGGCTACAAGTCGGGATTGCGATGGAGCAAATCGACTACATCGGACAACTCCAAAAACGCGCCGAACAAGAGCAAACCATCAATCGGATCGCCGACAAAATCCGCCAATCCCTGGTCGTCGATGACGTATTTACCAGCGTCGTCCAAGAGATCCGCCAAGCATCCAAAACCGATCGCGCAGTCGTCTACCAGTTTAACCCCGACTGGAGCGGTCAAGTCGTCGCCGAAGCCGTCGGCAGTGGCTGGGTATCCCTCCTCGTCGAGCAGCCCAAAGATGAAGTTCTGACTGGAGATCGTACCAAAAACGATCGCTGCGTCCTCCGCAAATGGGCACAACAAGACAACACCGAAACCGATACTTATCTCCAAAATACCAAAGGTGGTAAGTATGCCAAAGGTGAAAAATCCACCGCCATCGATAATATCTATACCCAAAACTTCCCCGATTGCTACGTCCAGTCGCTCGAAAAATATCAAGCCAAAGCCTATATCCTGGCACCGATTTTCATCGGCAATAAGTTGTGGGGACTATTGGGCGTCTATCAAAATGACGCCCCCCGCGCTTGGGATCTCTCCGAACGCGCCGTCATCGAGCAAGTCGCCCTCCAAATCGGTACCGCCCTCCAACTCTCCGAATACCTAGAGCGCGTCCGCACTCAGGAGCGCGAACTCTCCCAAAGCGTCGATCGCGAACGCGCCACCCGCCAGGAATTGGAACAAGAGGCTTTGCGAGTCCTCAAAGCGATTAGCCCCTCCTTCCGAGGCGACCTGACCGTCCGTGCGCCCCTATCTGAGACCGAGATCGGCACGATCGCTGACGGCTACAATACCACGATCCAGAGCTTGCGCGAACTAGTCCGCCAAGTCCAGACCGCCGCGAGTAGTGTCAGCAACACCTCCAGCGAAAACAACCTCCTGGTAAATAATCTCTCCGCCCAAGCCCAGCAAGAACTCGAACAACTCGATCGCGCCTTGACCCAAGTAGACCTCATGGCAGCCTCCAGCCAAGAAGTCGCCGACTTCGCCCAAAAAGTCGAACAAGTCGTCCAATCAGCCAATCGCACCGTTCAAACTGGTGACGCGCTGATGGAAAACACCGTTGAAGAGATCCTCGAAATTCGATCGACCGTATCCACCACCGCCAAAAAAATCAAACGCCTCGGGGAAACCTTCCAAAAGATCTCCAAAGTCGTTAACTTAATCGAAAACTTCGCTACCCAAACCAACCTCCTCGCCCTCAATGCCTCGATCGAAGCCACCCGCGCTGGACAATACGGCAAAGGCTTCGCCGTCGTCGCCGATGAAGTCCGCTCCCTGGCGTATCAGTCCGCTAATGCCACCACTGAAATCGAACGCCTCGTAGACGAAATCCGGATCGACACCAACGACGTCACCGAAGCGATGGAAATCGGCATCGCCCAAGTCGTCCAAGGTACCAACCTCGTCAACGAAACCCGCCAAAGCTTGAGCGAGATCGTCGTCGCCACCAGCCAAATCAGCGAACTAGTCAAAGCCATCAGTCTCTCGGCGAGTACCCAAACCAAACAATCCCAAAAACTTACCGCAGCCATGACAGATGTCGCGATGATCGCCAATCTCACCTCTGACAGCGCAACCCAAATCTCCGAATCTTGCCAACAACTGATGACCACCTCGCAAGTGTTGGAGACGAGTGTGAGCCGATTTAAGGTGGATTAGGGAGTGGAAGGTGAATGGTGGATGGTGAATAAGTGAATGAGTGAATAAGTGATTAGAATTGGACGCTTACGCGTTCTCTCTAACATCCTTACTTAAATAGGGACGAGTACCTTAGGTACTCCGATCTCACCGCCCACCATCCACCATCCACTGTCTTGATTCGCTAAACCGTCGGGGAAACCGACGAGCGCGAATCGCCATCCACCATTCGCCATCCACCATCCACCATCCACCATCCACCATCCACCATCCACCACTTATGACCGACGATCTAGATTTTCAAGAGTCACTCGATCGATATTTTGAGATCGAAGCGGCGGAATTGCTCCAAACAATCGAGCAAACACTATACAGTCTGGTAGAAGAGAAAACGATCGAGCGCGTCCATACCCTGATGCGGGCAGCACATACGATTAAAGGGAGTGCCGCCAATTGTGGGTTCAAAACGATCGAAACGATCGCCCATCACCTAGAAGACGTCTTCCAGGCTCTCTACCCGCCCGAACTCAAAATCGATCCGCAACTGGGTTTGCTGTTGATGGAGGGCTACGATTGCCTTTATGACCCCTTGAGTGCATTACTCGCAGGTGTCCCCTACGACGAAGCCGCCACCCTCGAACGGACAGCCGAACTATTTGCCCGACTCCAAACGCATTTGGGCGACTTCTTCGGGCGCGATACTCCTCTCCCGACCGCCGCTGAGCTGGGATTTGACGTGATCGGGTCGATTTTCACCGATAGTATTCCCCAAGATCTCGAAGATTTATCAGCCGCGATCGCCAGTCAGAATACCGAGCGAGTTACCACCAGTCTCCACTCTCTCGCCGAATTTTTATTAGAACTGGGCGGCTCCTACAGTCTCCCAGGTATTGCCGCAATTGCCCAGGCGACACTCGCCGCGCTCGAACGCGCTCCAGCCGGAGTCTTAGAGCTAGCCCCAATTGTCTTAGCTAACTTTCAACAAGCCCAAATCGCGATCGTCGGTGGCGATCGATCGATCGGTGGTGAGGTATCATCAGCACTAGCCGCTTGGCACACAGGCGGTATCACAGCGGTACCTGAAGCGATGACGATCGAGTCAAATAGCTCAGCGGAATGGTTATCTTTGGTTGATGATGAGCCTGCACCAACTGCATCGTCAGTAACAGACACTACTTCCGCCGCATCGGAATGGTTGTCTTTGGTTGATGATGAACTAACGATAACTGACTCGTCAGCTCCAGAAACCACTTCAGACGCATCAGAATGGCTCTCACTAGTCGATGATGAGCTTGGAGCTACAGAGCAACCGATCGATACTACTTCAGACGCATCAGAATGGCTGTCACTTATCGATGATGAGCCTCAAGAGTCAACCAGCGAAGATTTCGATGCAGAGATTGTCGAAATCGGCTACTTTGAGCCAGAAATCGCCAACTTCAGTACCGAGCGATCCCAGACAGAATACCCGATTGACGCGATCGAACTCAGCCCCCAATTTACCAACACAGTCGATCCCAACTCCCAACTAGCCCTAACAACTAGGTCTGGAGTCGATCGGATCTTCCAATCAATCTGGCTCGGACAGTCAGCATCCGCCGCAGATGCAGATGCAGATCCCGCCACAGCCGCCACCACCGAACGCGACGCACCGCCCGAGGCACTTATCAGCGTCCGCGTCGCCACCATTCAACTCGAACGTCTCAGCCACACCATCGGCGAACTGCTCATCGACGACAACCAGCAATATCTCCGCGCCGAGCAACTCCAAAAACTCGCTCAAACCACCGTCGAACAATACCGTCGCTGCGAACAAAAACTTCGCCTTGTCAGCGATTGGGCTGACAAAAATACCTTACTGAGCGAACGTTCTAAATCCGTTACAGCTCGCCGGAATAAATCTCAACCCAAAAAAGGTAAACACCGCACTAGTCAAATTCAAGCTCAATTCGATAGCCTCGAATTGGACGTCTACAGCGACTTGGGCATTCTCATCCAAAACCTGACCGACGATATCGCCAAACTTGGCATCGATATTGGGAACTTGGCAGAAATGACCCAAAAATCGCGGATGACATTGGGCAAACGCCAGCAACTCCTCGCCGAAGCTCAGTCCGAACTATTTGAAGCGCGGATGGTCGAAATTGCTAGCGTCCTCAACCGCTTTCCCCGCTTGCTTCAACAGATGGTCGCCTCCCATCGCAAACCCGCCCAGCTTCAACTGATCGGTAGCGAAGTGTCGATCGACAAAATCATCGCCGAGAAGCTCTACGATCCCCTCCTCCACCTCGTCAGAAACGCTTACGATCACGGGATCGAGTCACCAGAAATCCGTGCCACCCAGGGCAAACCAGCCACCGGAAAATTGACAATCAAAGTCTACCACCAGGGCAACCGCACCAAGATCGAAGTTAGCGACGACGGACAAGGACTCAACTGGGTCAAAATCCGCCAACGCGCGATCGATCTCCACCTCCTCGCCGCCAGTGATGCCGCTACCGCCACCGAAGCCGAACTCGCCGAAATCATGTTTGCACCTGGTTTCTCCACCGCCGAAAAAGTCAACGATCTTTCCGGTCGCGGCATCGGTTTGGATGTCGTCCGCGACCGCATTGGAGCCTTACAGGGGACGATCGATGTCCGCTCGATCGCAGGCAAAGGCACCACCTTCGTCATGCAATTCCCCCTCAATCTCACCACCACCCGCTTGATGATTTGTGAGTCCCAAGGCAGCGTTTACGCCCTGCGCTCCGAAGCCATCACTCAGGTACTCCTCCCATCACCCGATCGGATTCAGTCCCAATCCTTTGCCAAAGGGACATCCAACTTCCTCCGCTGGGGCGATGGTGCCGCTCAGAAACTCATCCCCATTTACCCAGTCACTAGCTTACTCACCTATCAGTGCCCGATCGTCCCCAACGCACAGGCACTCAGCCTCTTCCCCGCCACATCCAAACATAGTAACAATGCCCTCCTCCTCCTCGATATCGACAGCGAACAAATCTGTCTCGAAGTCAGTCGCATCCTCGTCGAGCAAGAACTAGTAGTCAAATCTCTCGGTCACACCTTTGGATTGCCTACCTATATCCAAGGCTATAGCGTCCTCGGCGATGGTAGCCTCACCCTCGCACTCGATCCCGTCGAGTTGCTAGCACGAGTCCGCACCAATACCCCCACCGCAACACCTCAATCCACACCCACCCAACTACCCGCCCTACCACCGACAACCCAACCAGCCCTAGCTCCAGCAAATGATTCACCGCTTCCCGATGCAGTTGCCGATACCCTCAACAGCATCAACAGCCGCAGCTCTAACCCACCAGGTAGACAGCTCCAAGTACTCGTCGTAGACGACTCCCTCGTTCAACGCCAAAGCCTAGTCCGCTCCCTCACCAAAGCCGGATGTCAAGTCATCCAAGCCAGTCATGGACGCGAAGGCATCCTCCGCCTCCAAGAACACCCCCGCATCCGCCTGGTAGTCTGCGATATCGAAATGCCCCAAATGAACGGCTTCGAGTTCCTCAGCTACTGTCGCAAAGACCCCAAACTCGCCCAAATCCCGATCGTCATGCTCACCACTCGCGGCGGGCAAAAACACCGCGATCTCGCCATGACCCTCGGAGCCAAAAACTACCTCACCAAACCCCAATCCGATCGCGATTTATTAGATATCGTCGCGCAACTCGCCCAGCCAAGTGCGGTTTAGGCTTTAGGCTTTAGGCTTTAGGGTTCGGATTAAAAATTTTGAGTTGCTGCGGAGATCTTTACCCCACCCCAGCCCTCCCCTTATCAAGGGAGGGAGTAAGATCTCTGCTCTTCCCTTTGGGAAGAGCAGTCAAAGCCCCTCTTTATAAGGGGGGGTTGGGGGATAAGCCCACCAAAACGAAGCACTGCCCACCAGCTAAGGTTTACGTAATTTCTATCTAACTACTTAATCCCTAATCCCTAAAGCCCTAATCCCTAATTCCTAATCCCTAAAGCCTAAAGCCTAACACCTAATATGTTCACCCCGACCCTCAGCCCCCAACGCTTATCCAGCCTCAATGACGACACCGACACCATTCGTACCGTCGTCTTTAGCCTCGCCGACATCGAACACACCTCAATGGCGAAATACCGCTTTGCCTTCCCCGTCGCCGCCGTCGAAAAGGCGATTGTCTATCCAGTAGATCGCCCCACCCTCACCGACGGCATCGGGATGATGAACCTCGGCGACCAAACCCTCACCATCGTAGACCTCCGCCAAAAATTCACCACGATCGCCCCCGATCGCGACTCCTCCAAATTCCTGATCCTATTTCATACTCAACTTGGTGAATTTTGCGGTCTACCCATCCAAGACGCACCCGTACTCCTCGATATCGACTCAGCCACCATCCGATCGATCCCCCTCGCCTATCGCGAAGTCAATCAGCTTAGTTTCACCAGCCACATGGCGATCGTTCCCCAGGAAAATGGTCGAGAACCCTTACAAATATTACTATTAGGTCTTAACCAACTCCAGGCGCAATTAAGCGGTAGTCCAACAAATCATCTCAACTAACCAAAGTAGACAGTTGTAGGTTGGGTTAAGCCGCAAAACCCAACCGAATCAGCGTTTAAGACACGATCTGTTGAAGTTATGTACACATCTTTCTGCGATCGATAATTAAATTATTCAATTCTATCTGTCCGAAAAACGCCATAATTATTTGAAGTTATTACTATTGTTATGGCGATCGAGACATTAGATGCACTTCTTGAAAGCTCACTGCTGGAAATTGACCTTATTGGGCGGGGCTGTCGCAGTGGCAAGCTGGCTGGGATGGGGCTACGCCAACCAGGGCAGAAAGACGCTGGTGGCACTCGATACCACCACAGGCAAGCTGCAATGGGTGTATCCGCTTGCCGATGATTTCGGTTACAGCAAAGGCCCGATCGCGGGCAATGGTAAAGTTGTGCTTGATGGTTGTGTAAAAACGGCAGAGGACAACTGCGGAGCCTATCAAATCCAGACGTTTGATGCCCAATCCGGCCAACTGCTCTGGAGTAGATCTACCAGCCGCGATCGTAGCCCATACAACATTGCCTCGAATCAAGCCACTCTCATCCAAACCAATCGACTCTATGTCCAGCTCGAAAACGATCTACATGCACTCGATCTGAAAACGGGGGTACAACTCTGGCAGACACCACGTCGGTGGTTTTCTGCGCCTGGTGTCTGGTACGGAATGGGTATAGTCGCTCAACCAGATAAATTGGCGATCCTAAATACTCTTAGGAACGCGAACTCTCTGCAAACTCTCAATCCCAAAACAGGCAATCTACAACAGAGTGCGACCATTAAACTACCTAAACGCAGCAATACGCGCAATATCATCGCCGCTAACGATCGCACTCTATTTCTCGAAACCTCTGGACTAATGCCAGGAGATACCCCAGACTCGTTTTACGACAGCGGCACCTCCACCGTCATGGCTTACAACAGCAAGACGCTTGAGCCTCGCTTCCGCAGAGATATTCAAGGTGGTGGTATTTTTCAGATGAACGAGATCGAAAATATCTTGCTACTTTCTAACACCAGCCACTACAATGGCAAGGGCGAAAACAGATCGGAGGGAGGGTGGTTGGCGATGGATGCCGACACGGGACAGATACTTTGGCAAAAAAAGTACAGTCAACTGAATTGTTATCCACTGCGAATTGGCGATCCAAACATTCACGATCCTATCTATCTCCGTTGTCGCCGCGACCATCCCGATCTTGGTAAAAAGACTAACGTTATGGCTTTATCGCTCCAAACTGGAGCAGTCAAATGGCAAACCCAACTTAGTACCGAGGGCGACTATCGGGACTTACCCGCTACAGTGACCGATCGACAATACCTCACCTTCCGCAGGGTCAAGGCAAACACATGGCAAACCCAAGCCGTTGCGCTCGATCGTCAAACTGGAAAACTGCTGTGGGCATTTCCGCTGTTCGATGATGAAGCTGGGTATGTCAATACCTTTCGCTCTATTGTCGCCGCTGAAGGCGATCGCTTCTTCACTCTCGATCGGCTACCGCGCTGGCAACTATGGCTACTCCAAATAAATCCCAATTGGTATCTAAAGCAGCCGATCGCTAACTAACTTCAGTCAATATGTTTTTAAGAAACGTAGGGTGGGCACTGCCCACAGACTACTTATAGCCGTAGCAAAAATCATTTAAACTGTTTTTATCGGTCGCAAACTCTACACTAATTGCGAGATAAATATTAACTTCAACAGAAATTTTCACTGCAAACAATAACGCACAAACTAGCGATCGAATACATTTAGCACTTATCGAATTCGAGCGACAATCTGTTGGTGGGCACTGCCCACCCTACAAAAATCAAAATGTAAAATTCAAACCAACTACTCTTTGGCTTCAAAACCTTTTTGAATCTCGGCGACCACTTCTGCCGCTTCCTCATCATCGATATCCATTACCGCTTGCAGTTCTTTGAGAAATACCTGTGCAGCAGCCGGAATCTCGCCCGTATCTGGATTCATCTTGGCTAAAATTGCCGCTGCATAGGCATCCGGTACTAAATCGTCAGGAATTGCCTCATCCGCCGCATTAAATAATGCTCCCAGCCCTTGGTCGGAAACAATCGCGGTCAATCGATCGACCATCGATAATAAATCTTCTTCAGAATACTCCACATATAAATCAAAATCCGCCAGAATATCCAAGAATAAATCTGGGGCGACTAATTCTTGGGGATTGTCTGCTAAAGCAGCGATCAGCACAATTGATGCCAAGCCTTCAGCTTCATTTAATGGCTCTTCGGCATACTCTTCAGAGTTGAAGATATTATCGTATTTTGGCATGTTCCTACTTTGTTCGATCGACTACCTCTCGCCTAGTAATACCAGATGCCACGGGCAAATGGAAGGGATAGTGATGTTATGTAACAAAATTAGGCTTTAGGTTTTAGGTTTTAGGCTTTAGGGATAAGAGTTCAGGCTTTAGGCTCTAGGTTTTAGGCTTTAGGGAAAGGTTTCAGGCTTTAGGCTTTTTTTAGTATTTCTTAAGGCGAGGCTACGCCAAGGGATATAGCTCACTTACCAGCATTAGGTTATGGGACGCAAGCGTCCTATTCATTTCCTAACACCTAAAACCTAAAGCCTAAAACCTAAAGCCTACTCTCCCCCCTTGCTCATGCCCCCACCAAATGGGATGATAAATAGAAATTGTTAAGATCGATGCAGATCTGTTGGCAAATTTCAGTTGCGGCGGTAAAACATTACTTTTAAGGGGCGATATTTGGCTCTGGTTGAGTAGTGCTGTGTAACTCGAAACTTGCGAACTAGATCCTCAGCCTGCACCTGTCTAGCTGTGCTGTTAGCACCTAATTTTCACTAGTTATGTAGTTAAATCGATATATATTATGCCTGTAACCGCTCAATCCGTAGACCAACTCGCGATTAATTCCATTCGGTTTCTCGCTGTCGATGCGATCGAAAAAGCCAAATCCGGTCACCCAGGTTTACCAATGGGTGCGGCTCCGATGGCTTATGTCTTGTGGCAAAAGTTCATGCGGTACAATCCCAAGAATCCCCAATGGTTCAATCGCGATCGGTTTGTATTATCTGCCGGACATGGTTCGATGCTCCAGTATGCCCTGTTGCACCTGACTGGCTATGATAGCGTCAGTATTGAAGATATCAAAAACTTCCGTCAGTGGGGTTCGAGTACTCCTGGACACCCCGAAAACTTTGAGACAGCCGGAATTGAAGTAACTACTGGCCCCCTCGGTCAGGGGATTGCTAACGGTGTTGGTTTGGCTCTAGCTGAAGCTCATCTAGCTGCTAAATTTAATAAACCCGATGCGACAATTGTCGATCATTATACCTACGTCATCGTCGGTGATGGTTGTAATATGGAAGGGATTTCCGGTGAAGCCGCCTCGATCGCCGGTCACTGGGGACTAGGCAAGCTGATCGTCTTGTATGATGACAACCACATCTCGATCGATGGTTCGACCGATGTCGCCTTTACTGAGGATGTCTCTGCTCGGTTTGAAGCCTACGGCTGGCACACCATCCACGTTGAAGATGGTAACACCGATTTAAATGCGATCGGTGCAGCACTCGAAGCAGCCAAAAAAGTCACCGACAAACCCACGATGATTAAGGTCACCACCATCATCGGTTACGGTTCCCCTAACAAATGCAACACCGCAGGTATCCACGGTGCAGCCCTAGGCGAAGCCGAAATCAAACTCACCCGCGAAAACCTCGGCTGGGATTACGCTCCCTTTGAATTACCCGCCGATGCCGTCGCTCACATGCGCGAAGCGATCGATCGCGGTGCCAAAGCTGAAGGCGAATGGGAAGCAGCTTTAGCTAGCTACAAATCCAAATATCCCACAGAAGCCGCCGAATTTGAAAGTTTGACCTCGCGCAAGCTTCCCGACGGTTGGGATAGCGTCTTGCCGACCTATACCCCCGAAGACAAAGCTCTAGCTAGCCGCAAACACTCTGAAAATTGCCTCAATAAACTGGCGACAGTTTTACCAGGTTTGATCGGCGGTTCGGCTGACTTGACTCACTCCAACCTCACCGAAATCAAAGAATCCGGCGACTTCCAAAAAGGTGCCTACCAAAATCGCAACGTCCACTTCGGCGTGCGCGAACATGCGATGGGTGCCATCTGTAACGGGATTGCCCTTCACAACTCCGGTTTGATTCCTTACGGTGCCACCTTCCTGATCTTCACCGATTACATGCGCGCACCGATTCGCCTCTCCGCTCTATCCAAAGCGGGGGCGATCTGGGTAATGACTCACGATTCCGTCGGACAGGGTGAAGATGGCCCCACGCACCAACCGATCGAAACGATCGCCTCCTTGCGTGCGATTCCCAACCTCACCGTGATCCGTCCCGCTGATGGTAACGAAACATCCGGCGCATACAAAGTCGCGATCGAAAAAGCCAGCCAAACCAATCCGACTCTGTTGGCATTATCCCGTCAAAATCTGCCCAACTTGGCAGGTACTTCGATCGCAGGTGTCGCCAAAGGTGCCTACACGATCGTGGACTCCGAAGGTACGCCCGACATCATCCTGATCGGTACTGGCTCCGAAGTCAGTCTATGTGTCACAGCGGCGGAAAAACTCACCGCTGAAGGCCAAAAAGTCCGCGTCGTCTCCATGCCATCATGGGAACTATTCGACGAGCAAGACGCAGCTTACAAAGAGTCTGTCTTACCCAAAGCAGTTACCAAACGGGTAGCAGTCGAAGCAGCTTGCAGCCAAGGCTGGCACCGCTTCACCGGATTTGATGGTGGTTTAGTTACAATCGATCGTTTTGGTGCTTCGGCTCCTGGTGGCGTTGTGATGGAGAAATTTGGCTTCACAGTCGATAACGTTGTCAAAACAGCTAAAGAAGTCTTGGGTTAATCGATTCTAATTTAGATTAATATCTGGGGTGGGCGATCGCTCACCCTTTTTCAGTTTCGATAAATATCTAGTTATAATGAGTTTACAGTTCGAGTGGGATGAGCAAAAAGCAGAACTTAATGCAATTAAGCATGGAGTCAGTTTTGAAGAATTTAAAACAGTTTTTGTAGATCTTTGCTCAATCACGATCGATGACTTGGAACACTCAATTGAAGAAAATCGCTATATTGACATCGGCATATCAGATCGCGGTCGATTACTAGTTGTCGTTTACACCGAACGAGGTGATTCCATCCGCATCATTAGTTCTCGCTGTGCCACTAATCGAGAGATAAGAATTTATGAGCAAGACTAACAATACTCCTTCCCAATTTGATGAAGACGATCTGCTCCCAGAGTACGATTTTAGTAAAGGAGTGCGGGGAAAACATCATCAGGCATATCGACAGGGGCATTCTGTTACTATCAATTATCAAGATGGCACCACTACCACCAAAGAGTTCCCCCCATCAAGAACGATCGCCAACTTAACCACCGAAAATTATATCGCTTTACCTCAAAGTATTATCGATGAGATCGAGCCTAATAAATTTTTTGACGTGAAGGTTGAAGATGGCAAAATTATCCTGACTCCAGTAAATACCTATAATAGTTATGAAAATCAAAGTTATCGTTCATGAAGCGGAAGAAGGCGGCTATTGGGCAGAAGTACCAGCAATTCCAGGCTGTGCGACGGAAGGGGATACGTGGGATGAGTTATTAGCTAATTTATATGAAGCGATCGAAGGCTGTTTATCGATTGACGCTCCCCAACTATCGCTGGATGAAAAGTCTAAAGTCATGGAAATTGCGATATGAAGTCCATGTCAGGTAAGGAGCTAGCGAAATTACTCGAAGCTAACGGTTGGACTTTACTTAGAATCCAAGGCAGTCATCATATTTATGGACAGGAAGACAATTCGTCGAGAATTTCTATTCCCATCCATCGCAATCGAGACTTAAAAATAGGGTTATTACGCAGTTTGCTTAAGACAGCAGCTTTGCTAGATTTTGTCGAAGGTAAGGCAATTAATCTAGAATCTGAATCTGAATCTGAAGATCGAGTTAATGTCGATCGATCTCTAGAAATCGATGTAGATGAATTAGAGGAAGATAATTCATCTACTTAGGGAAATGGGACACGATGTTTTGACAGTGCAAGAAGATGGTTAGCTTTATTCCAAATATAGAAGACTGGACTATTTTTCTGGACAAATGGAATCAGCAAGTATTTGAAAAATTAAAGGCTAGAAATATTAGCCCGTCTAAATATCATCATTATTCTGAAGATACAGACTATAATTGCTACCATTTACCAGGGGCAACTGAAGCACAAATTATCGAACTAGAGCAAAAACTTCAGACCAAACTTCCGGTAGGCTATAGAAATTTTTTGTCTGCTAGCAACGGTTATGTGAGTTTGGATCGTCGCTATATGTTCTGTGATACTGATAAAATCGATTGGTTTATTCAGGAAAATCTAAAGTGGGCAGAAATTTGTGATAATTCCGGTCGTCGAGATATCAGCGATGAAAAATATTTTCAGTATGGAGCAGCTCAAGATTGTTGTTGGATTAGAGGTCGATACATGAAGACTGCTTTACAAATTAGTCCTGTTGATGAGAGCTATGTTTATCTGCTCAATCCATTAATTATCGACAATAGAAATGAATGGGAATCTTGGGGTCTTGGTAGTAAATACCCTGGAGCTTTTCGTTATCGTTCCTTTTGGGATATGATGCAAACACTTTATCTGAAAAGTTGTGAAAGTTACCTATTTTAGCTAAGCTTTGGATTAAGTAACATGCTTAGTTTGGTTAATAAATTAACAGTTCAATTTAGATTTAAAGATGGGCGAAATCAAATTATGTTCTTCTACCTTCAATGCTTTCAGCGACTGGCTCAGATCCTCCTGATTTATCTGCCACTTTTCTGGAAACTTATCTCGTGTGAAAACTTCGAGAGAATTGTGATAACACTCTATCGACTTTTGCAAATTCTCCAATCGTTCCCCTTTAATACGATCGAAGTAAGCCAAGCCGAGATTGTGCTGGAGCATCGCCCAGTATTCAGGCAATTTTTCTTTAGTATAGATTTCTAGAGCATAGTAGAAACAATCAATGGGTTCGTACTCATTACTCTGAGGGAATTCTTCCACTGTAGAAAGTCTTTCAATCCCTTGAATTTCGACATGTTTGGCGTACAGTCCCTCAACCTCTACTTGCCAATCGGAATTAACCCACTCAAGTTCTTGCCGAGATACTCGGAGCTGTTGGCAACTGTCAAAAATAATTTGGGGAATATTCTGCATCGCCACTTCGACAGATAGCGACGTTCCAGGCGCACCAGCGTATTCGCTTAATGTCACTGTCTCCCCAGATGGCAGTGTCAAAAAAGCTAACTGGAGATCGTCGAGATCGTCATAGCCATCAAAGACGGGTAAACCAAGATGAGCGACTAAAGGTGCGATCGAAACATTGAAAAAAGCGGCATATTCATGTGCCGGAGTCACTTCTTCAAATCGCACACGCCGACTAGCTTTCGGTATTGGATTGCTCATTGGCGATATAGACCTCATCAAATTGGTTACAAAAGGTTATCGTTACCTTAATTTTAGCGGACCCATCTTCGTTGCGAACGCCCTCTCTATCGCCCGACCAATAAGCAAATTTGGGATGATAGGAATCTACCTCTACCATTGTTGTAAACTCAATACCGCTCTCTTGGGTTTGGGCATCGTTTAACAACGGTAATTGATTCCAGTAGGCTTTAACTTTGGGGATATCGCTACCCAGATAATTTCTCGGCGGGCCGCCCCAGAGTTCTTGACTGGCTATTTGTGCCCTTGCTATCGCCACATCTTCAGGTTGTCTGCTCTGTTTGCGATGATAAATTTGCCCCTCGGTCACGTTGCTCTGTTGTAAATCGCCTTCGCTATCCTAGCATGGGGTCAGATTGACCGATCTTTCCAGAACGAGCCAACTCAATCGCTCGACAAGGTGGGAAATCCCCACCTGTTTTTATTTAGAGATAGGGCTTTTGATAAAGAAAGGTGGGTTACAACTTTGTGATACTGGCTACGGTAACACGTGCCAACTTGTGAAAGATCGCCTTGTTTAACTCCACCCTCAACCTCTATCAATACGGAAAAACCCACATGAACGCCACAATGACCGAACACGATCGACTGCGATGGATTACTGTAGACAAAGATCTACCGACGATCGATCGGGGTGAAGATATCATCGCGGGTTTGAGGTCAACTCCTAAAACCTTACCACCTCGCTACTTCTATGACGATCGCGGCTCCCAATTATTCGAGCAAATCACCGACTTACCAGAATATTATCCCACCCGTACCGAGCAAGCGATCCTCGATACCTACGTCTCAGAAATTATCGAATTAACTGGAGCTTGCGAAATCGTCGAACTCGGTAGTGGTAGCTCCCGCAAAACTCACACCTTACTAACAGCCTACTCGCAACTCGATAACCCCCTTCATTATTACCCGATCGATGTCAGCGCGGGTATCCTCCGCACCACCGCACTAGAATTACTCGCAACTTACCCTCAGCTCAACGTCTGCGGTGTCGCAGGTACTTACGAACGCGCCCTCGCCAAACTGCCCCCGCGCATGGTGGAAAACCGGATGTTGATGTTCCTGGGCAGTACGATGGGAAATATGGACGCTCGATCGTGCGATCTCTTCCTCACCCAAGTCCAGCAAGCTCTCCAACCTGGTGAATTTTTCTTATTAGGGGTAGACCTCCAAAAACCGATCGATGTCCTCGAAGCTGCTTATAATGATGTCCAGGGCGTTACGGCTGCTTTTAATCTCAACATGTTGCAACATCTGAACGATCGCTTTGATGGTAACTTTAATCTCGATAACTTCGCACATTACGCCTTCTTTAATCCCGTTGCTAGTCAGATCGAAATGCACCTCAAAAGTCTGACAGCTCAAACCGTCCAGCTCAAAGCTCTGGACTTAGAAATCTCACTCCAATCAGGCGAAACTATTCACACTGAAATCTCACGGAAGTTTCATCTCCCCACATTGAGCGATACGCTCACCACTCACGCACTGCAACCGCTCAAAGTCTGGACAGATCCTCAGTCTTGGTTTGGTTTGATTCTTTGTCAACGGCAATGTTTACTTGCTGGTGATTGTCCTTAGATTAATCGATAGTATTGTCCGAAACGTAGATGGTGGGCACTGCCCACCATCTACGTTTCTGGCAAATATATCCTTTCCTCAATTGTTCAGAAATCGACGTAGTTGGCTAATTGCTGCTCCAGTACCTTTTTCTTTGGCAATTGCGAAACAAGTATCGATCGTCTGTTGAAGTGAAACACCTGGAAAATAACGACTAGTTTCGCTGACTTCATATTTGTCAGTAACTAACTGGTAAATCATTAATTGGTACTGCTTAAATATCCACACTTCTGGTACATTGAAAGGTAAAAAATCCAACTCTGACGTGAAACTAGTAACATCGATTTCAATAGCTAAATCTGGTGGTAAATCTATTTTCCAGTCGATCCGGTCTTTGCCCACGACTGCTTGCCAGTTATCGATATAACAACAATAATCTGGCTCAATGCCACCCACTTCCGGTAACTCCATCGTAATCGGTGTAAATGCCTCATAATTACGATCTTCACCATCTAGCAAAGCCTTAACGATATCTGCGATATGATTAGCTTCCCGTCCGTGTCTGGGCAATGGACTCATCAATAAAATTTCTCCATGATGATATCGGAGGCGGGGAATTGAGCCATCACCCCGATTATCGCGTAGTTGACAAAAATCTTGCCACGAACCAGGCATCCTAAGTACCGAGCCAGGTGGAATTGAAATGCGATCTGCCGAAACAACTGCGTACACGATCGAAACTCCTGAGAATGAGATGAGCTAATGATAACAATCCTGAATCTAAGTTAATCCGGCGATCGATTATTCATCTATCCCCACAGACTTATTTATATCGATCGAATGTCAAGTAAGATTTACCCTTTCCAGATTTTCTCCAAAATATCTGAAGGTGGAATATCTGCAATCTTACCAGTTCGAGATTTGACGGCGATCGCGCGACCGTTTTTGGGTAATAATTTATCTGGATCGGTGGGGCCAAATAATGCGATCGTGTATGTACCAACGGCTACAGCGAGGTGCATCGGGCCGCTATCGGTACAGAGCATTAGATTGGCACCTGCGATCGTGGCGGCAAGTTTGCCGACATCTGTGGGGCTAATTACTTTGAGATCGGGACAGACAGCCAGCATCGACTCGATAAACTCGCCATCATCGGGACCTTTGACGATCGCCACAGGGATATTCGGTTGACGTTTTTGGAGATCTTTGACGATCTGTTGCCACTGTTTGACTGGATAAATTTTGTCAAATCCGAGGGTTTCTGAGGATTTGCTCGAACCCCCATGAATCAGCACATAACCGCTATCTTTGATGCCCAGTTGCTGCTGTGCGGCTTCAGACCACTCGATATCCGCTGTTGGGACATTGATCGCCAAAGCGGGACAAGGATCGGTTACACCCAATCCTCTGACCAAATCGTGAAACATGTCCGCCGCGTATTGATTTAGATTCAACATGACGGGATTGGACAAAAATAAATTACTGATACCCGCTGTAAACCCAATCCTGACGGGGATACCAGTCAACCACAATAGTAATCCGACTCCAAACCTGCGCCCCAAGGACATTGCGACATCATACTCGCGATCGCGAATAATCCCTAAGAGATTACCCCAGTCAGCAGGGCCATTGGTATCTTTGAAATCAAACGGGATAACTTTGTGGACAGACTTGGAAACGCGATATGCTGCCGTCGAGCGGGGTTCGACGATGACATCTATTTCTGCGTCTGGGTAACGTCCTTTGAGATTATCGATCGTGGGGAAGAAGAGGATCTGATCGCCAATTCCACCAGGGACAAGAGCCAGGATACGCATTTGTACTCAAGTTACTGCTGTATTTATAACTGATTTTAGCAGGAATAGGCTGTGGTTGTCTGGGTCGTGTTTAAATCGTCACTATCTACTCAGATGCAACCTAGATGTCAGGATCGATACCCAGAGCGCGAAGTTGCTCGGCTAATCGATCTGCTTGCTGTTGAATCCGATCTGCTCGTTGTCTTTCTTGCTGCGCGACTTCTTCGGGCATTAGATAACGAGTATTCGTGCGATCGTACCAAGCCAATAACTCGCGATCGATCCCATTAAACACACCCTGACATCTACCGATACCTAAGCCCACTTCTGGCATCCAGTAAGGTTCGCCAATTTGTAATTGGTAGTTACGATCCGCGCCTAATTTATGAACTTCAAATGGTTGATGTCGATCGCGCAGCCAAAATTCAGGGTTGTAAATGACGTAATAGAGCACACCCAACTTGGCGTAAATTTCCATTTTTTCATCGTATTCATTCCCTGGCGTCTGGGACACCATTTCCAGAGTAATCATCGGAACGATCTCATTTTCTTCCCAGGTTGCATAGCTGCGGCGCGATTTACCACCTTTTTGACGCTCGACACCTAGACTGAGGAACCCATCGGGTACGACGGGCACTCTGGGATTGACACCAGTTGTATGATAAATTGCCATGTCTGCGGCAAAATACCAGTCAAATCGCTCTGCCCACATGGAGCTTAATAGAAATAATAAAACGTTGGGTAAAAAATTCTGGTCTTCATTATCCACGGGTATATCGTCAGAACAAGGTAGTTCTTCGGTGCTAGGTAAAATCCGGTTGAGATAGTCCGATATCATAATCCCAATCTCATTGAGTTCTGCTATTAATTATAATCTGAACTTGGATCTCGATCGCTTCAACTATATCTATACGTCATAGTGAATGAAGTTACTCCCGTTCGACCAATTATTTCACTATCATCGAGTTTAACAAAACCCGATCGCTGATAAAGATTAACAACCGGATTATCAGCACGAACGCTTAGAGAAATTGCTGGATGGATATTTCTAGCAAACTCGATTGTTTGCATCAATAATTTAGTGCCAATTCCTTTACCTCGATCTGCTGGAATTACCGCGATCGCTAGTTCTGGAATCCCCTCATCAACATACCCAAATCCGCGATCGTTACTAGTAAATAGTCTCAACCAAGCCGCACCAATCGGATATTCATCGATCGCGACAAAGCCGAGATCGCCACTTCTCCCCCAATCTTTGACATATCGATTGAGAGCGGGATTTTGTCGCATGACTTCTACCGATGATTCGTGCGCGGCGTACATTAACATTGTCCATAAAATAGACTCATCCGCATTAGTTAAAGCTCGAATTTTATAATCCATTATCCAATTGCTATATATCGAACGATAATTATTATGCTTAGTTAGATGCGATCGGCATTCGCCAGCCTGTACCAAAGGCGCGATCGGTTATTTTCAAACCTGGGGGAGCTTGGCGACGTTTGAATTCGGCAAGTTTTACTAGTCTAGTTATTTTAGTTACTACTTGCGAATCGTAACCGCGATCGACTATTTGCTCGATCGATTGATGTTCGCAGACGATCGCTGCTAAGATTTCGTCTAAGATTTCATAAGGTGGTAATGAATCTTGGTCGATTTGTCCGGGTTTAAGTTCGGCACTGGGTGGTTTGGTGATGATATTTGTGGGGATGATTTCTCGCTCTCGATTCAACCATTTACAGATCGAAAATACCCGCATTTTGGGTACGTCGGCGATGACGGCTAAACCACCATTCATATCACCATATAGTGTACAGTAACCAACCGCCATCTCGGATTTATTGCCAGTCGAGAGGAGTAAGTAACCAAATTTATTGGACATGGACATTAATAACGTGCCGCGAATCCGTGACTGGATATTCTCTTCAGCTAGTCCAAACTCGGTATCTTTAAATTGTGACTCTAGGGTGCGATCGAATCCCTGCATCAAGTCGCCAATCGGGATAGTTTCGGTATTTATCCCCAGATTAGCAGCTAAGGCGATCGCGTCGGTGACTGAGTGTGACGAGCTATAAGTCGAGGGCATTAATACACCTAAGACATTATCTGCGCCAATAGCTTCTGCCGCAATTGCCGCGACTAGTGCCGAATCGATGCCACCACTCAAGCCCAGGATTACTTTTTGAAAACCACATTTGTGAATATAGTCGCGGACACCCAATACTAATGCTGCCCAAATTTCGGCATCAGCACCATCTGGTTGAGGGTGAATTTTAGCTGGTTTTAAATCTTTGGTTGCTTCATCAAATTCGATGATAATTAAGTCTCGATCGAATGATGTACATCGACATACTAGTTCACCCGATCGATCGAATCCTAAACTACATCCATCGAAAATCAGATCGTCATTTGCTCCAACTTGATTGACATATAACACCGCTCGATCGTATTTAATTGCAGCATGTTTTAAGATTGCTGCCCGTAGCTGTTGTTTTCCCGCGCTATATGGGGAAGCTGAGAGATTGATTGATAGATCTATATTATGTGCAACTAACTCCGCGATCGGATTAATTAAGTAACTACGTTTACCCCAGAAGTCTTCATCATTCCACAGGTCTTCACAGATCGTCAGTCCGATTTTAATTCCATCTAGAGTGAAGTAATTTGCCTTATTACCAGGGGTAAAGTATCGATTTTCATCAAACACGTCATAAGTCGGTAATAGTCGCTTATGGAAGATATTTTGTACCTTTCCAGCAGCTAATAAAGCCATACTATTAAATAATGGTTTACTACCTGTGACGATCGCATCAGGATTGACGGTAGCTAGTCCGACTAGTACATGTAGAGCCGGTGGTAATTCTGTGGCTAATTGGTTGAGATTTTGCTCCATTTCGGTGATGAAGTGAGCATTGAGCAATAAGTCACGCGGTGGATAGCCACACAAGGATAGTTCGGGGGTGAGTAATAGTTTTACTCCTTGGGTGGCTACTTGCTGTGCGGTTTTTAAAATCTGTTGGGCGTTATTTTTGAGGTCACCGATAGTAGGATTGAGTTGAGCTAGAGCTATTTTCATGATATTTTTGTGCGAAATTGAACAGAATATATCGGTAATCAAATATCAAATCTGTAGGGGCGGGTTTATGAAACTAATAAAGATACCACTAGAAATGTATTTCAAACCCACCCAATCTTTCTAGAGTCTATATAGATCGATACAAAATTTTAGAGTATTTCTCGTAGTTTAGATGGTGGGCACTGCCCACCCTACGATATTTTTAGACTAACTTAGTAATTAAAAAGATATATACAGCCCTTTAGTTTGATAAAGTTGCAGCATCGAACATGCAGGAAACAGGAGTCAGAAGTTCCCTGTAAACTAGCTTGCTTTTTATGAGAATATTAATCCTATCATTATTTTCTTTTACCATTCTAGATGACTGAAAATAACTGCCCATTTTACCTGGATCGAAATAATTACCATCCTTTCCTATTGAGTTGCCAAATATAGATATAGATTCTCCAGATTCACTAGATAGCATATCTCCGATTTCAATCCACTCATAGTTCAGCCCAATGTCATCAGTAGCATTATAAAATTTTGTTAGTGCAAAGTCTCCATACTCATGTGGATCTCTATATTCGAGCATTTCATTCCAATCTTCAGATAATTGTTCACCTTCATAAGGATCTATTAAATAATTTATGTTTAGTTTGATAAATTTTTCTAAACCTTCAGTATCATTTAGATCGAGAGCTGTTTCTAATATTTCTTTCAGCTCTAATTCAAATGCTTCATAATCAAAAATAAAGGCTTTATGCTCCATTGACATAATAATATCTAACTCTTATTATACAAATAATAATGGCTTATCCTTTAAAGGCGCAAATGCCACCGGATCGAAACGATACAAACTAGCTGGACGACCGCTACCACGAGAGGATTTGATACTTGTTTCTTCGAGAAACTTTAATTTAATTAAGCGATTGCGAAAGTTGGAGTAGTCGGAGAATGTTTCACCGAGAACGGTGGTATATAGTTGATAAATATCGCTAAGGGTGAATAGTTCTGGCAATACATCAAATGCGATCGGGCTATATTCTAATTTATTTCTGAGTCGTTGATGTCCGTATTCGATAATCTGTTGATGATCGAAGGCGAGATCGGGTAATTTGTCAATCGGATACCAAGCAATTCCCCCGACTCCGGTAGCAATTAATTCGGCAGCTTCATATCTAACTAAGGCAAAGTAACTAACTGATAGATATCTCACATCATAACTATCGGCTGCTTCACGCGGATCGCGTCCGGGGCCACCAAAGGTATATAATTGTTCGAGGTATAAGTTATCAACTTTGATTTTTTCTGATAAGATCCGATCGGCAGCAGCTTCCAATGCTTCACCTTTGCGTACTAGGGTACCTGGTAAACACCAATAGCCTAAATAGGGTTCATCATGACGCATTACCAATAAGACAAGCAATCGATTTTGCTGGGTATCGATCGAGAAAATGGCATTATCTACGCCAACTTTGAAGTCGGCAAGGATCTGGTTATTTGAGTTTCGCTCTGTCACGGGATTCATCGCTAATAGAATACAAATTATGTTGTTGAATATAGGTCGCAACGATCGGAGCTACGCCTTGAATTGAATGAGTATTGCGAATTGCTGTTGATGAAATAATTGGTGTCGATAGTGAGGCGATCTCGATGTGCGCGCCTAGCTCTCTGAGTCGTTGCAAGTCTGTAGGTTCGATATTGTTACCAGTACGGGGCACTATTAATAATTTAACTTGACTCAATAGTTCGCTGACTCGATACCACTGTGACATTTGAGCGACTAAATCCGCACCAATTGTCAGAATAAATTCACTATTCTTCCAAATTTCTTGGGCAACTATTAATGTTTCTAATGTGCGCTTACTACTTAAATTGCGGTAAACTTTCACATGTCCATTATTCGCTGGAGTGATGTCATCGATTAACAATTCTAGCATCTGCGATCGCTGTTCGAGTGATGCACCATGTGCTTTAAATGGATTGTCTGCTGCCCAGACTGCTACCCGATCGAATTGTTGTAATGCCAACCAATGAATAATATCTCGATGAGCAATTGTCGGTGGATCTGCACTAGTTCCAAATAGAGCAACTTTCATTTAATTAGGTTTTCGGCTTTAGGTTTTTGGCTTTAGGTTTTAGAGGATGTAGGGTGTGTTAGGCGAAAGCCATAATGCACTAGTGCCCGATCTAATAACCCAATTATCAATTAATTTAAGTCCAATCTTTCAATGTTTGAGTGAGTGTTGATAGTGCTGAAGAAATATGTACGGGAGTAGCTCGATCGTAGTTAATATCTCGAATTTCAGCAGGTAAGCTCGCTACATTTAGATCGGTGCGTTTTCTAATTGTGGCTAGAGTCTCCTCTGGCTGGAGCAGATCGCCTTTACTCATCACTAGTTGCAGTAATCCACTACCCTCAGTAGTTAAGCCGAGCGTATCGCCAATAAACATACCATCACTAAATTGCCGAAAAATCTGTTTCTTCCCAGGATATGTCATCTTGTCAGTCGATCGCTTCATCGTCGGAATATCATCGATCTCGACTAATTTGTATACGCCATTGACGGGGCTGCCAGTGACTAGTTTAGTTCCCAAGCCATAACCATTAATCGGTGCTCTAGCCGCTCGTAATTTGGCGATCTCCCACTCATCCAAATCACCGCTGGCAAAGATATCAACATCTGGTAGGATCGATCGAACTTGATGAGATAAAGTAACTAAATCCCCAGAATCTAGCCGAATCCCCGACAACTCCATTTCGCCTGCTGCTACCCGTGCCGCCAACTCTGTCGCGGCGGCAATCGGATCGTAAGTATCGATCGGTAGCGGTGCGCCTGGAAAGTAACGATGAAAAGCCGTAAACGCCGCTTGCTCGCTGCCTGCGGTTGCCCCGATTGCCATCACTAAAGCATGTGCCATCGTACCGCTAGGTTGATAGCCCAATTTGAGAGCGGCTAAGACATTGGAAGTCGTATCTAGTCCCCCAGCAATCGCCGCCCGTGCCGCCCAGAGCGAAGCTTGAGGGCTAAAAGCCCGCCGAGTGCCGAATTCGAGCAGGGTGGCATCGGCACCCGCCACATCGCGCAATCTAGCGGCTCTAGTAGCGATTAGGGTTTGATAGTTGATGGTATTGAGTAAATAAGTCTCGACGATCTGAGCTTGCCACAATGGTGCTTCAATCCGCATGATTGGCTCGTTGGCAAAAATAGCGGTACCCTCTTGCACTGCCCACACATCACCTGTAAATCTAGCAGTGGCTAGTAGCTCCCAAAACCTATCGGGGGCGTTTTTAAAAATACCTGTAGCTTGAAGTGCCTCAATTTGAGCGGCACTAAACTGAAGTCGGGTGAGATATTCCAAGGCTTGAGCCAAGCCCATCGCGATTAAATAACCAAAACCTTTTGGTAGTTTTCGCACAAATAACTCGAAACTAGCAGTCGATCGATCGAGTGATTCGCCGACATAGCAGGCTGCCATTGTCAATTGATACAGATCGGTTAGCAAGCTACAATCGCTATCGGTGATGGATAGTATCGATTGCTGTGCTGTAGTGGGCATGGTGGCGACCGCCGTGGCTGGATTCATTATTTTTTTAAAATAGCTCCTCTATATTATGGTAATAAACACCATAATATGTCAAGAGATGAGCAGTGTTAAAACTCGATCGGGTCGATTAGCTCCAGTACGCTACCCGCGAACGCTGTCGCTGACGATCCCATCACTGACGACCTTCGACACCCAACTTCTGATGCCCTTTTTAGCAAAATGGTATCAGAAATGACACTCAAAGGTAATATGATAATAATAAGCATCATCCACTGTTGCGATCGCCGCTGATGCTGTTACTAACTTCGCAAATTATTATTTAGTACTTATCTGTTAACGTAAAGCTGTTATTCAATACTGGTCGAGTCGCTGGCTGGGTAACTTGGTTGGCAACATGTAGTAAATAGCCACAAAATCGGCGACGGATTTCGCTACAATCTGTCAAGCCTAGCTAGCCAAGACGTGTTCGGATATTTTACTGTTGCTAAAATTGTGGAAAAGAGTACCTTTGCAAAAGATGTCATCAGTCAACAGTACTACAAATTTAATAAATGAACATGTCATTGGGTGGAGGTAAATTAAACTATATGGAATTTTCGATCGCCACGCTGCTATCGCACATTAGTCCTGAGAAGTTAGTTGCCCCAAAGTTACTAGAGAAGAAGTTAGGTTGTGAAACGACATCAAGCATCGAGCAGTTGGATCTAGCTCTAGAATTACTTGAAAAAATTGGGATCTTAACCAAGGAGAAAGGGAAATTTCGCCGCGAACAGCCCGAGCACATTGTGGAGGCAAAGCTGCGCTGTTCGAGCAAGGGTTTTTGTTTTGCGATCCAAGATGATGAGAGTGCTGATGATATCTACATCCGCGAGAGTCATCTGAGCAATGCTTGGAATGGCGATCGGGTACTGATTGAGACGATCAAAGAAGGTACCCGACGGCGGAGTCCAGAAGGATCTGTCAAGCTGATTTTGGAGCGGGCAAATCCTTCGGTACTAGCTAAAATCCGGCGGTTGGATACGGGTGGATATCGGGCGATCCCGTTGGACGATCGGCTCCTGTTCGAGCTAGAGGTGCGCGAAAATACTGCCAGTACCACCAATGGACACGCACCGATCGTCCTTGATGATATTCTCGATCATCTGGTGCATGTCGATGTCCTGCGGCACGCGATCGGTCAAGATTTACCGATTGGTGAAGTAGCTAGAGTACTGGGCACTACCGCAGAGTCGGCGGCGGATATCGACATCGTGACGTGCAAGCACGATCTCCATCAGACATTCGCACCAGCCATAACCACCGCTGCTGCCAAAATCGCCAAAGGAGTGAAAGATCCGCTAGCTAGCAAACGAGTCAACCTCACGCACCTACCGACAATCGCTGTCAGCGCACACCTAGAACCCATCGATAGCGCGCTGACGATCGAACAGTTGGATGGTGAAATCTGGCGGCTGGGGGTGCATATTGCCGATCTAGCTAGCTATATCATCGCCGACGACAGAATCGATCGCGAGGCGAGAAAGCGCGGTACGGCGGTGTATTTGGGCGAAAATACGATTCCCCTCTTGCCAGCGGCAGTCCATCAAGCTTGTGGATTCATCCCTGGAGCCGAACGACTAGCAATTTCGGTGTTTCTCTCGCTCAACGAGCGCGGCGAATTGATCGAATTTACGATCCAACCAAGTCGAATCGCCTTAGATTGGGTGCTAAATCCCACCCAAATCAATGCCGTCTTAGCCGATGAACCCGCCGAAATCGACCCGAGAGCGGTCGAAATTGTCAAGCCGATCTGGAACACGATCGCCCCAGCCTTCAGGGCACAGCGACGCTCTAGAGGAGGATTGGAAGTAGATCTGATCCAGAAACAAGCACCATTCGCCGATGAAGGGCGATTGGGAGTCATCTTTTTGGACGATCCACAATCATTGCTCACTGACGTGATGGTGATGGCAAACTATGCGATCGCCGTTCATCTCCAAGCACTGCAAGTGCCAGGAATTTATGCCGTCCAACACAATCCCGAACTGGTAGAAGTCAACGACACCATCAAGCTAGCGATCAATTTAGGACTGAATTTTGAGGGTGAAGTCGAAGCCGAAGTTAGCGTCGCTGACTTACAACGACTCAGCCTCCAATTTGCTCACTCACCTGTCCCGCAAGTGCTCAACTACCTGTTCAAATCGCTGCTCAAAACTACGGTGTATAGCACCAAACCGAGTACTCACTTCGGATTAGCGATCGAAAATGGTTATACACACGCCGTGTCGCCACTCCACCGCTATCCCGATATCTTAGTCCAGCGGGTACTGCATGAAGTATTTGCCAATGGGCGCGATCGCAAAACTTCGCGGGCGAAAGAAATCGTCAATCTCGGGAGCAGTAGCTGTCACGGTCAGATCGTCTGGAACGTACTCACCCCAACAGTTCAACAGGAACTAGAAGCCCAAATTGCCGGATCGATCGCTCATTTGAACGATCGCACTAAAATCGCTCAAGATGCGGAAAACGATCTCGCCGGACTCCAAAAAGCGGAGAAAATGAAAGCACGCACGGGCGAAATTTTTCAAGGCTTGATCACTGGCGTTCAATCTTATGGCTTCTTTGTCGAAATCGAAGACTCTCTCGTCGAAGGCTTGGTACATGTCAGTTCGCTCAAAGATGACTGGTACGAATTTCGCCCCCGCTACGCCTGTCTAGTCGGACGCAAAAATCGCACCTCCTATCGCTTGGGCGATCGCGTCGAAGTCCAGGTCAAGAGTGTAGACTACTATCGCCAGCAAATCGATCTGGTCACTGTCACCAGTATGCTCTCTGAAGCAGCAGCTACCGACTCAGCAGCGGCATCAGACTCAGACTCAGACTCAGACTCAGAATTAGCATCAGTTCCGCCCGTCGCTGAATTAGCAGCGGCTGAGGAATTTGCACCTTTAGATGAATAACTGCACGCGAAATTTGGCTGAGGGCATGAATTAACGATCGAAAAGTGAGGTAGGAGCAATTGATGAATTGCTCCTACCTCACTTTTCGGGAATGGCTCAAATCATTGCCAAATCACCAGTGGATCGATCGTCTAGAATCTCGATATCAACTATCAATTATCAACTCTGTAATGAAACCCCTAATTCTTGGCATCACTGGTGCCTCTGGCTTGATTTATGCGATCCGAGCGATCAAATATCTCCTCGCCGCCGATTATCAGATCGAACTAGTCGCATCACGATCTACATACACTGTATTTCAAGCCGAAGACCAAATTAGATTGCCTAGTGAACCTGAAGAGCAAGCCGAATTTTGGCGCAAACAAGCTGGCGTCCCCGCTGCTGGCAAATTGCGCTGTCATCGCTGGGGGGATGTCGGGGCGAATATCGCCAGTGGTTCCTATCGGACGCAGGGGATGTTGATTATCCCCTGTAGTATGAGTACGGTGGGCAAACTCGCCGCTGGATTGAGTGGCGATCTGCTCGAACGCGCTGCCGACGTCCAACTCAAAGAAGGACATAAACTAGTCATAGTTCCCCGCGAAACGCCCTTTAGTCTGATTCACCTGCGGAATCTGACGACTCTGGCTGAAGCTGGCGCCGCGATCGTCCCAGCTTGTCCAGCGTGGTATCATAAACCGCAATCGATCGACGATCTAGTTGATTTTGTCGTAGCTAGAGCCTTGGATCGACTCGATATCGACTGTATCCCGATCGATCGGTGGAAAAGCGATTAAACAGTTGACAGTTGACAGCGATTCGCGCTCGTCTTTGGTCGGGTGACCCGAAGCGACGTTTGTGGGGGAAGCTTCCCCCACAAAGCTCGCGCCCCAGTGGCTTTGCCGAGGAGCGCGAATCGCCATCCACCATCCACCATTTACTCTTTAAGATCTAATTTGTCACAGGCACGGGAGTATGAACATCATCGTTATCTTCGTCATCCTGATTTTATTGGGAATAATTATCGGCTCTAATTTACTGCCAACGATGACCGTAGTTATCCTCAATCAGCCTACAGTAGCATTACCGATCGGCGTGTGGTTGGCGATCGCCATCGGCGCGGGATTATTATCTAGTAGTCTGATTCAACTAGCGATCTTTGTCGATCGTCGTCTCCTCGATCGACAGCTTCGGCAACAACAATCGCGCATCCGACAGCCAGATCCAGATATTTTTACCTATACTTCAGCATCGCCTGAAACCGATGACTCCTCACCTGACAAATCAGCAACACCGCCCACCAAAACCAGCCGCTTTAAAAGTTATCGATCGCCTCTGACCGATCGATCCAATCATCCACCATCAGCCCAGCCAACTTCAGTCGATGACAGCGATGATTGGGATGCAGAACCAGCCGCAAATCGTCAATTAGATTGGGAAGATTCACCGCTGCCCTTCCGCCCGCAACAGTGGTCATCTCCACCTCATCGCTCGACAATTGTCAATGACTTACCACCTGAGAGACAAAGCCAACGAATTTATCCAGATCGAGATACCGCCAGCATCGACAGCGAACCACAACCACCTAGTCGAGAAGTATACGACGCCGATTTTAGATTGATTCAGCCGCCGTATAAACAGCCGCTAGCAAATGAATTTGATGACAACCGCGAGTCATTTAGACCCGAGGACACCGACACAAATCAAGCAGAAGATGATGCTAGATCGACAACGGATGTCCAGCCCACATCGCCATATCGCCCTACTCCTTCAAACAATCTAGACGATGAAGATTGGGGATTTGATTTTGAAAATCGGGATCTGCCAGTAAGAACAAAATGAGCGCGATCGGCGGAATTTTCCCAATAACTTTAAAGTTAATTGGAACTATCATTATAATTAAGTGCATAATATACTAATATAAGGTCAGCTTCATGATGAATAATACATGAAGTAAACTGCATATCTAGTCAAAATTATCCGCCGTATCCATTAATCAAACTATGTCTAAAGTCGATTCCGTAGCAGAACTAACCATCCCTACATCCCCACTTACTGGGAAAGCTTTGCTTCAAAGAGTTAAAGAACTTTCGCATCTTGCCAAGCGTGAAACTGCCACACAGTGTGGCTATGTGAAAACTACCAAAGCAGGTGTCACCCGCACCGATCTCTCTGGATTTTATGACGCTGTGCTGACAGCCAAAGGAGTCAAACTTGACGAAACCAGTAGAGACAATCGCGGCAAAACCGCGACGTACAAGGCGACTGTTCACAAGAATGGTCAATTGTTGATCGGTGCAGCCTATACCAAAGAAATGGGACTGAAGGAAGGTGATATTTTCAGTATCAAACTAGGCTATAAACATATCCACTTGGTTCAAGATTAATTTACATCACCACAGCCAGAAGTAGGTGCAATCGATCGATTGCACCTACTTCTGGCTAGCTGTTTATTACCAATAAGTGGTGAGACTAAACTGATGACCCCATTGAGGGGACAGGCAGTACTACCTCCACCTCAAAAATAGCTAACCTGCATCCTGTGGAGCGTGGTTCTACCGCATCGATGACAACATTTACTCGATTGCTCAGCAGGGAGTAACTTAGATTAAGTGTAAACTCCAACTTCAATCCGATCGGTAACAAAGTTGACAACATCTACCCATCTCACTTCAGTTTTAAGATTAATAAAAATAAACGGTTGTTGTCCGCGCAGCTTGAGACTGTCTCACTCGATCGCACTCAGATCGGCTCCGACATGAATGGCTTACCCTGGCAGGGGACTTATCGCTCCCTGCGACATCGATCGGGTAGCTAGTTAAAACCCAAAGCCTAAAACCTCAAACCCAAAGCTAATTACTGAGATGGTTCACACTTATCTTCTGGACAAGAAACGGTAATTTGACCGATCGCGGCGCGACGATCGTACTTGCTGGTTTTGAGATACTCTTCATTACTTTCAGGATATTCGCCCGCAAAATTGCGAGATCCAACTGGTTTGGGACGAAATGCCAGACCATTGGGGTGTTGAGTAAAGTTGATAAACTCCCGTGATTCATTGTCTTTGCTCATCGAGAGCGTCGCACCACCGTAGACAGTGACGGCTTGACCGATCGGAGTACCTGGCCCAACACCTTGTGCAGTCCGAAAGTTGGGGTTGTCTGTCATTAGATGTTGAATCCGATCGGTATCAGTAAAATTGGTGCCAGCCGGATAGGGGATATAGTATTGTACCGCCCCAGCTTTGGTCACCGCGATCGCATCAAAATCGACGATAAAGTTTGTCTTGACAGGGAACTCGAACCCCTCGCCGAGCTGCGCCTTCAACTCTTGGAAAGTCATCCCAATTCTGGCACTACCAATCCCCACTGGCGTAATTTGCTGCTCTGGATCTGTGGGTGGCTTGAGTTTGGAGAAGGGATCGGGTTTGGGATTAGCCTTGGTTTTGGCTGGTGGTAAAGTGGGGATCGCCACCGGAGTGGGAACTGGGTAGAGAGCTGGAGGGAGCGCGGAGAGTGTTGGTGCCGATGAGGGTGTGGGTTTGACAGTCGGTGTCAGCGGTGGCGGTGATGGGGTAGGTAGTGGCGGCTGGACAGTAACAGGCGATGAAATCGGCGGCGTCACGATGGGGGTATGCGGAGGTGTGACTACTACCGTTGGTGGCTGGCTATTTTTGCCACAGGCAGTCATGACAACCATCGCCAATAAATAGAGGCTGAGGTGAATGTGTCGGTTCATCGCTACTACCCAGCTAACTGAATTTCAAAATAATACTTTAGAATCTTATTCTACCGCTAGTAAGCAGTTGATAACCACTAGCAAATGCTAGCAGTGCGACAAAAAATGTCCACAGACTAGTCGATCGCAAGATGACACCACTGTTGAGAAACACGAGGATGATTCCTACGGCGATAAAAATCCATCCGAAGTTCCCCATCTCCCGCCGCCAAAAGGTGAGCGAGCCGATCCCAGCAATTAACGCTAATACGGAAGCGGTCGCTGATGTTTTTTGCCACCAGTTAGAATAGTAGTGGGTGGTGAAAATAATATTTTGACCTAAAAAATAGATACTGACGAGGATTAAAGCTAAACCGAAGATAGTGGACATCAAAATTCATTCCTACTGTTGCCAGACAAGCTTGAGAGTCAGCCGTCTGACTGGTCGAGATCTAGAGTACCCAAATCTGGAAATCGGATCGAGAGTTGGGGTAATTCACGTCTTTGACAAGTACATAATAACTGATGAAAAATAGCTAAAAAACTTACCGATCGGTACCATCCACCATTCACACTTCGGCTACGCTCAGTGCAAGCCATCCACCATTCACCATCCACCATTCACCATTCACCATTCACCATTCACCATTCACCATTCACCATTCACCATCCACCATCCACCATCCACTATTAACGATATTTCGATGCAAGATGCAAGATGTGAGATCGATGAGTTGAGATGTGATTTGTAAAATTTTGCCAATGATACGAACCTATGACAGTCAAATTAGTTGTCGTCCCGATCGCGATCGTCAGTCTGCTGATGCTGGAATATAAGTTTCCCTTCTTTGCATACCAGAATTCCCTACGTTCGCGAATTACCAATAACTTCGAGTTGGGTATTGTCAACTCGATCGCCTCCAGTCTATTTGCGATCGCGATCGCCAGATTTATCCCGCTCGATCGATCGGCTCCAGGTATTTTTACCACCATTTCATCCCCAGTTATCGCGGGGATCTTGGCGTTCTTGGTACTCGATCTCTATATGTATTGCTGGCATCGACTGATGCACATCGTGCCACTGGCATGGAGATTTCATCGCGTCCATCATACCGATCGAACGATGAATGTATCCACAGCATATCGATTTCACGCGATCGAAATTATCAGTTCGAGTATGCCTAAACTCGCTCTGATTTGGTGGCTGGGAATTGCTAGCAATTGGGTGCTCGGCTACGAGCTAGTATTTACCTTGATTGTCGCACTGCATCACAGCAACTTGCGCTTACCAGCGGCGATCGATCGGCTCCTCGCATTTGTCATCCTCACTCCCAACTATCACCGCATCCATCACTCCCAAATCGTCGCCGAAACCAATTCTAACTACAGTAGTGTTCTGAGCTGGTGGGATCGGCTCTTTGGTACATACCGCTCTCGTCTTGATGTTGAGAATATTCAGCTTGGTGTGAGTGATGAGGATCGGGAATTAAATATCTGGCAATCGATCGCGCTGCCAATTTTGCCATCTGTAGATCGAGGTACCGAGCGTTGATGTTGTTATAGAACCCATTTGAGATCTTTTAGGCGATCGCGTAGAATCAGGGCAAAGTAAGTAAATTCGAGTAAATTGGGGCGAGAAATGGGGTATTCAAGCGACTTGACAGACGAAGAATGGGAAATAATTGAGCCACTACTACCACAGAAAAAGAAAACTCGACCACCTGTGTGGACAAAGAGACAACTCCTCAATGGCATATTTTATCAGCTCAAGAACGGTTGTAATTGGGGAGACTTACCCAGAGATCTACCACCATATTCAACTGTCTTCTGGCACTACCAGAATTGGTGTGAAGAAGGTGCCATCGATCTAATCATGACTAAATTACATGGGAAAGCACGCGAACAAGTCAAAAAAAAACAGAATGGACAACCCTCATCATGATTGACTCTCAAGCGGTGAAAAACACTTGTAATGCGAGTATTGAGTCGAAAGGGTTTTGTTTGTACAAATGTACCAATGGCATCAAAAGGCATCTAGCCGTAGACATACCAGGCTTTCCTTTCTTTACTCACTGTACTAAGGCTAGCGTACCTGACGACCAAGGTTTGATTGAAATGCTGGCGCACAACATTAATTACTTCAAATTGAAACCTGTCGCTTTACCGAAGACCACCATCTTGTTAGATAACGGCTATCACCCTGAAAAACTGACTCAAGCACTGGAGGCGATTTATCCTGAGATTATGACTAAGATTCAATTTGAACTCTCTGCCAAACCATCAAAAGCGGAGAAAGAGGCGAAAGGACAATCTGGATTTGTGCCTGTTGCGGCTAGATGGGTCATCGAAAGATCGAATGCTTGGGTCGAAAGATGTAAAAGCTTAGTCAAAAACTTTGACCGTACACTCGCTCGTTCTAATGCCAAGCTCAAACTGTGTTTGATCAGACTTATGGTTAAAAGATTAGCTGCCCCACCTGTCACCTAAAAAGATCTCAAATGGGTTCTATACTAATCGACTATCTAGTTTCGATCGAATCAATAAAGTCAGATCGGCAACTGTAATGCAGGCAGAGTCGGTAAAATCAGCCAAAAAATTTAGCTCGAAAGCTGCTGACAGATCGAAGTAAATATTGGCAGCTTCGAGATAGTACAGCAAACTTTTAGATCCAGACTGTCTTTGGCGACGCTCGGCAAGTCGATCGATAAAGTTATGAAATTTAAACTCAAGATCGATCGCCTCTGGATCGATCTCCAAATTTCTAGCGAGGATGACTTTGACGATCTGAAAGATGTCGATGGTGCCGTAATGCATTATTTAATTCACTCTGACAGTAAGTGCGGATACATTATCGAGGTTGCAGATGATACGATCGGGATCGAAAATCCGTCAATAATATCGGACATATTTACTCGATCTTGCTGATTACAGTTATAAATGCCGACTAATCACAACGGCATTGGTATAATAGCTCAACCTGTTAAACTTACTACGAATTCTACAGTGTAGCAATTAGCTATTTGACTGATGCCTTGGACACCTTTACATAGTCAGCTTCACCAGTGCCTGATCGATCGACAGTTGCTACCGATCGGCACCAATATCCTGATAGCAGTTTCTGGAGGGCAAGATTCATTGTGTCTGGGGCAATTGCTCCGCGATCTCCAAAACCGCTGGCAGTGGCAGCTAGCCGTCGCTCATTGCGATCACGGTTGGGCACAAGATGTCGGAATTGCCGATCGCGTGGCGCAAGTTGCCGCGCGGTGGCAGTTACCATTTCATTGTGAAACCACTGCCAATTTGCCAGAAACAGATGGGGCGGCGAGAGAATGGCGATATTCAGCTTTAGTCAGGATCGCTCAAGCTACCAATAGTACTCAGATCGTCACCGCTCACACTCAAACCGACAGAGCAGAAACATTGCTCTATAACCTCGTGCGGGGTGCAGGTGCCGATGGACTCTGCGCGCTGTCTTGGCAGCGGCAATTGACAGCAGAGATTGGTTTGGTGCGTCCATTGCTGGCAGTCAATCGCGCTCAGACAGGTGATTTTTGCCGCGAGTATCAATTACCCGTCTGGGAAGATGACTACAATCAGAATCTCAAATACGCCCGCAATCGACTGCGATTGGAGATTATGCCCCAGCTAGCAGCAGATTTCAACCCCCAAGTCGAGAGTCATTTAGCCCGTACTGCCGAACTTGTGCGCGCTGATGTCGAGTATCTGGAGTCGCTAGCCACGGACTGGTATCAGCAAGCATTGGATCTAGAGGGCGTGCGGCTAGATCGACTCATCCTCGCTCCGCTTGCGCTCTCGCTCCAGCGACGTGTGATCCGCCAATTCCTCGCTCAAGCTTTGAGCAAGATGCCTACATTTACTCAGATTGAAGCGACAATTTCATTGATCGATGCCCCTAACCGGACTCGGACTTCGACTTTTAGTGATGGACTGGCGGCTGAAGTCGCTGGTAAATGGATCGTGGTGGCACGCTCGGATCGGCTCTCGATTAACATTTAGTTACCAACTTTCGCCCGAAATATCAGCTTGTCACCTTGTCGATAGCCGACATATCTAATGGTAACTACATCATCAGGGGTAGCATTCCCTGCGATAAGTTGGTGCCAGCGCGGATCGTAAGCGACTTCAGCTCCAATCTCACCAATGACAGTGACACCCCATTGGGCGATCAATCGATCGATCGACTGCACCAAGGGAATTAGCTTACTAGCTGGAAAGTCGGGATTCTGCGCTGCGGCTGCTTTGGCTGCGGGAAAGTAAGTCAGGAACGATTCTAATGCCTGTAGGCTTTGATATTGAAATTCGGCTTGAAGTGTGGCGCGTTGTTGTTGGCATTGTTGGTGCAGAAGTTGATATTCTTGACGGAGGATGTCTAGTTGTTGACGTTCGGGAGTGGAGCTAGATGGCGTACCAAATATTTCGGTTAGCTCGTTAATTGTCAGATGCAAAGTGCTGCTAATATTTGCGAGAGTTTGCCACCGCAATGTGTTAATTCCACCCGATCGCAGTTTCCGAATAGTTCGCTCGGAAGTTTTACTCGATCGAGCCAATTCACTAAAGCTCCTAATACCAACTTTGTGCATTAATGCTTGCAATTTTAAGATATGACGATCGTCCATGTGTGCTTCAGTCAGGGAATTATCGCTCGCTAACCATCTAAACTATCGCCATCCTACTACATCAATCTAGCCGATCGTTGAGGATTGTTTTTAGGGTGGGGTTAAAATCCCCACCCTAAAAACCTCGCTATCAACTATCTGCTTGTCTTGTCTCGCTAAACCCTCGGCAGAGCCGAGGAGCGCGAGCCGCTGGTGCAACACATGCGCCAGGAAACCTCCGCGTGATTGCATCCGCAACTGTCAACTATCAACTGTTTAACCCTATTCGATCGATGATTAGTCTAGTAAACTTCTCAACATCCAGGCAGTTTTTTCATGCAATTGTAACCTCTGGGTGAGCAGATCGGCAGTCGGTTCGTCGCTAGCTTTCTCGGCACTAGCATAGATCGATCTCGCAGTGCGACACACAGCTTCTTGTCCTTCGACGAGGAGTTTAATCATCTCCATCGCTTTAGGGACGTTGGTTGTCTCAGGAATCGAACTCAATTTTGCGTACTGAGTATAGCTGCCAGGTGCAGTGAATCCTAGTGCCCGAATCCGTTCGGCAATCAGATCTACTGCCAAAGCTAATTCGGTATACTGAGTTTCAAACATCAGATGGAGTGTTTGGAACATCGGCCCAGTTACATTCCAGTGGAAGTAATGAGTTTTGAGGTACAAACTATATGTATCTGCCAATAGTCGCGATAACCCGTCAGCGATTTCCTGGCGACTATCGGCGTCGATTCCAATATCTACTTGCATCATAGCGATCGATCTTCCTAAGCATATTTATCAATTCTTACCTACTATTTTACGTCGATCGCCTAGAACCTCGCTGGCGATCTCCAGATTTTTCCACTCGCATCCCGATCCCATCCTCCTACCCCCAACTTTCATGCCTCAAATATCTGGTACCACAAAATTATTGGGTGTCATCGGCAATCCCATCGCCCATACATTTTCACCCGTCATGCACAATGCCGCGATCGCGCATTTGGGCTGGGATTATCGGTATGTCGCGTTTGCCGTCACCCCAGCAGACTTAGCGGCAGCCCTAGCAGGCTTCGCCGCCATCGGTGTCGTTGGCTGTAGCGTCACCATCCCACACAAACAAGCAATCATCCCGCTACTGGCAGAAATTAGCCCGCTGGCTAGAGCCGTAGGGGCGGTAAATACCATTTGGAACACGCCTACAGGCTGGCATGGTACGAATACAGATATTCCAGGTTTTGTCGCCCCGCTAGTGGGACTAGAGCGGGACTGGGGACAGACAACCGCGCTCGTCTTGGGCAATGGTGGCGCGGCGCGGGCGGTAGTCGCGGGGTGCCATCAGTTGGGCTGTGGGGAGATTCATGTCTTTGGGAGAACTGCACCAAAATTAGCCGAGTTTGGGGCGAGTTGGCAGGATCTGGAGCTGGGGACGATCGATCGGGATGTCTCGGTACCTGTAAGGCTCCAGACTCATCTGTGGGACGAATTACCAAGTTTTACCCTTCGCGATCGGTTATTATTGGTCAATAGTACACCGATCGGGATGTATCCAGCAGTTGAAGATAGCCCACTGAGTACAGAAACGCTCTCTAAAATTGGAGCTGATGCGATCGCTTACGATCTGATTTATACACCGCGACCGACTAAGTTTTTACAACTAGCAACAGATAATGGTGCGATCGCGATCGATGGGTTGGAAATGTTGATTCAGCAAGGCGCGATCGCGTTTAAATTGTGGTTGCAGCAGCCAGCTCCAGTCGAGGTGATGCGTCAGGCTTTACTACAACATCTTGGCGATTAAAATGTCGATACCAATGGATCTGATGTAATGGTAACTTGGGTTATTTAACGTGAATTCGGATTGAGGATATTTGCTCCATTCAAGTACCGTCAACGATTAAAATCGTGGCTGATGATGCAAAGTCCGCCTTCGCGGACTGAGATCCTAGTCCGCGAAGGCGGACTTTGCATCACGAGCAGAGACTTCAGTCTCTAGGCTCCTCTTATTCCGAAGTCACGTTATTTAATTCTTGCTAAATTCCGCATCACCGAATCATAGCCAGCCGGATTATTTTGGGCTTTAAACAATTTTGCCGCCGTCTGCAAATCTGCGGTAGCAGCGGGAGTTGCTTGCAGTTGGGCGTAGAGTAGTCCCCGATTGCTGTACGCTAGAGCATTGTTGGGTTGCAAGCGGATTGCAGTATTGAAATCATCCAGAGCCTGCTGGTGCTGCTTGAGTCTTGCTTTGGTGACGCCGCGATTGAAGTAGATTTCGGCATTATTGGGCTGGAGGGCGATCGCGCGATCGTAATCCACCACGGCTTTATCGTACTCTTCACTACTATAGAAAGCGATACCCCGATTGAGATAAGCGACAGCATAGTCAGGCTTGAGTCGGATGACTTGGGTATAGTCAGCGATGGCTGCTGGGCGGTTGCCCATTGTAAAGTAGATGATGCCGCGATTGTTATAGGCTTCAGCTAGCTGTGGATCGAGCGCGATCGCCTTAGTATAGTCAGCGATGGCTGCCGATCGCTGCCCGCTTTCGGCAAGGGCTACAGCGCGGTTGAAGTAGGAAAGAGCGTCATTGGGAGCGAGTTGGGCAACTCGATTGTAGTCACTGACGGCACCTGCCCGATCGCCGATCGAGTTTTTGGCAACGGCGCGGTTGAAATAAGCAGTCGATCGCTTGGGATCGAGCTGGATCGCGCGATTGTAATCAGCGATGGCACCGCGAGCGTCCCCTGTCAAGGCTTTGGCTTTGCCACGGCTATTGTAAGCATTAGCATAATTAGGTCGCAATTGAGTCGCGCGATCGAAGTCGGCAATTGCCCCCTGACGATCGCCGAGATCGAGTTTAGCCAAACCGCGATTGTAATAAGCATCTCCACTTTGGGGACGGAGTTGGATCGCCCGATCGTAACTCGCGATCGCCCCTTGGTTGTTGCCAGTTTGAGCCATGATTATCCCTTTCCCGATCGCTACTTGCGGATCGTTGGGTTGAATCTCGCTAGCTACTTGCAAGTCTGCCATTGCACTTGCTTTATCTCCCACACTCAATCGGGCAAACCCACGATTGGCATAAGCTTCAAAAAATCTGGGGTTGAGGGCGACAGCCCGACTATAGTCAGCAATTGCCCCTACACTGTCACCATTCAAGCCCTTAATAATGCCCCGATTGTTGTACGCATCGACAAAATTGGGTTGTAACTCAATCGCGCGATCGAAATCGGCGATCGCCCCAACTCGCTCCCCGTTGCGGTAGCGACTCATCGCACGATTGTAATACTCCCTGGCAGAGCGGGGGGTAGCAGTTGGGGACTTTTTGGTAGTTTGACGCGCGATCTGTTGCTCAACGGGCTGACTAGCTGCCACACCAATGGCGATTGCTGGTTGAAGGTGCAGCATCGAGATAACCGATCCTACAAGGGTAAAGATCGACAGCAGTTGATTTCGATCCATTAACTGCCGCTGGGTAGATTGGTGATTGTTGTTTATCTTCATGATTAGATCGGGCGATATTTAACTACATTGACGAAGATCTGTCAGGAGAGAGCCATCGCAACTCACGATCCGCTCGACATCACGCGTGACTATTAAATTTATGCTGATATATAATCAAAACCAGATCGCTGCTCCCTTTGATATCTTAACAAATCTGGTAATTAGCTGAGATTGTCGATTTCATTACCGCCCAGAGTACATTGGCTTGCTGTTGTTTCAGTTGCGATCGCTTACAACCCTTGGCTTGGCAACACTTGTCACTCATGGCTCATCCAACATTCTCATACTCAGAAATAGGCATCACCCACTCATATAGCTCTAGACTTTCCGGCGCACAGCTCTGACAACCGCCACATTTTTTGCCGGATAGTTTCCGCACTCGCCCCTTACGAATCAGGGGATCGAGCATTCCTCGGAGCGCGTCGGCATCAATTTTGAAGTGTCGGGCTAATTCCTCCAGTGAGGCTGAAGGAATAGTCCGTAGGTAAGCTTGAAGTTGTTGAAGAATCATCTCTTTATCGATTACCCAAGGGGCTGCTGTTGATTTCTGGACGAGTTTTAATCTGGTGGCGATCGCTAAATCGTTTCAAGCCAAATAGTGTGCCCAGCATCGTCACAGCCAGCCCGACGACCCAACCCATCGAGCTAGCAGGATGTTCGCTAAAGGTCATGACTTGGTAATAGAGGACTGCTACCCAATAGGCAAGACCTGTAGTCCAGCAGCCCACAAATATTGTCCAACCCAGATTCGTTTCCCGATAGACGGCGGCAGTCGCGGCTACACAGGGGAAGTATAGCAGTACAAATAATAGATAAGCGATCGCGGCACTAGAACTACCAAAGCGAGTGGCCATTTGACCGTAAGTAGTAGCTTTGACTGATTGAGATGCGGCGGCGGCTGTTTGGTCGCCGACATCGTTCAGGATATTAAATCCGAGCGGATCGAGGATTTGACCGCCCAGTTCGCCCAATTTTTCGGGCACGCTGGCAACTGCCTTGCCCATGCCATCCCAGAAATCATATTTGGCGGGTGGCTCACCCGCCGCCGCTGCTTCTTTTTCACCCAAGGAGGTGTAGAGAGAATCCATCGTTGCCACCATTACTTCCTTGGCAAATACCCCAGTCATTAAACCGACTGTAGCTGGCCAATTTTCTTGACGAATCCCCATTGGTGCGAACACTGGTGTTGCTGTACGGCCGAAAGCACTTAAAATCGAGTCTTGGGTGTCTTTTTTACCGATCGATCCATCCATACCCACCGAATTCATCATCCCCAGAATCACCACCATCACCACAATCATTTTCCCCGCCTTGGTGATAAATGCCTTGAGTCGATCCCAAGCCCGAAGCAGGATGCCTTTGAAGGTCGGCAGATGATAGGGCGGCAGTTCCATAATAAACGGAGCCGCATCTCCTTTGAATAACGTTTTACTCATCACTAGCCCCGTAAACACGGCGGCGAGAATGCCGAGAATGTAGAGGATAAAGACCACATTTTGACCGTTAGTGGGAAAGAATGCCGCACAAAATAGCGCGTAAACAGGTAGCCTAGCACCGCAGGACATGAAGGGATTCATCATCACCGTCATCAATCGATCGCGGCGATTTTCCAGGGTTCTAGTTGCCATGATCCCAGGAATATTACAACCAAATCCGACCATCATCGGCACGAAAGATTTCCCAGGTAGTCCGACAAACTGCATCAGGCGATCCATCACAAATGCAGCCCGCGCCAGATAGCCAGAGTCTTCGAGAAGTGCGAGGAAGACAAATAATAAACCGATTTGGGGAATAAATGTCGAAGTAACCTGAATCCCACCGCCGACACCGTTGGCTAAGATCCCAATCAGCCAACCTGGAGCATTAACTTGTGCTAATAAGTGCGCTGTCCCATCGACAAAAATTGTCCCCATCCCCAGATCGAATAAATCGATAAAAGCTCCGCCCAGATTGATGGACACCAGAAACATCAGATACATCACTGCTAGAAAAATCGGGATGCCCAGCCAGCGATTGAGCACAACTCGATCGATCTTGTCGGAGACTGTCTGCTTGACTATATTCGTGCGTTCGCACACACCCTGAATTAGCTGCCTAATCCAAGTGTAGCGACTGTCAGCAATCAGGAGGTCGGTATCTTCGCCCAGAGTCTGATGGATTCGATGTCGGTGTTCGCCAATCCGCCGCAACACATCTTGTCCTAAGTCCGGCAGATGGCGATCGTCGTATTGAAGTAAATTTAGACCAAACCAGCGCGCATTTGCCCCATTGCCACCAGCTTGAGCCGCTAATATCGGCGTTAGATCGGCAAGGGCATCTTCAATTACGGGTGGATAGGCGACGGAAGTCTGGGGCACCAGCGGCCGATCCAATGCCCGATCGAGGGCATCTTTTAACTGCGGTAAGCCCTTTTTGCTGGTAGCAGATATGGGTAAAACCGGACAACCGAGGCGTTGGGATAATAGAGCGGGATCGATCCTAATTTCCCGTTTGGCAGCTAGATCCATCATATTGAGAACGATGACCATCGGGACACCCATCTCTAACAGTTGAGTTGTCAGATAGAGGTTGCGCTCCAAGTTAGAAGCATCCACAATATTTACCACCACATCGGCAGTACCAGATAAGAGATAGTCTCGCGCCACCAGCTCATCTAGTCCCGTCGTACTCTCCTCCACATCTAGAGAATACACACCAGGTAAATCAACTACGACAATTTTTCGATTTTGATGCTGATAGTTACCTTCCTTGCGTTCTACTGTTACCCCTGGCCAGTTACCGACGTGTTGATTGGCTCCAGTGAGGGCGTTAAATAGGGTGGTTTTACCACAGTTGGGGTTGCCTACTAATCCGATGGTTGGCTGGCTCATGCTGCGACTCCTTCAATAGATTCAACAATTAATGCCGCTGCTTCCTCTTTGCGAAGACTCAGCCGAAATCCGCGTACTTCAACTTCGATCGGATCGCCTAAGGGAGCATGGCGTTTGACGATCAATTCCGTTCCAGGGGTCAGTCCCATCGCGAGTAATTTACGCTTGTAGTCGCGGGATGTCGGGTCGTAACTGACGACTCTTAATGTCGAACCGATCGCCGCTGCTTGTAATCTGAGCACGGCAGGTTCGGGGCTAGTTGGCATGATTTTTTCCGATTTTATTGCAATATATTCTCGATCTGTGGCTGATGCTTTCGTCACCTGAATGTGCTGTGCCATATCTGCCCCCAACCCCAAGCGGGTAGCTTGGATGGCTACAACAATCGAACCAGTCCCTGTACTAATCACGTCTAACACGACCCCAGGGATAAAACCCATGCCCATCAGACGGTTATTGGCTTCATCACAATTGAGGGAAACAATGCGAACGCGATCGCCTGTCGTTGCTGCTGCTAATGAATAAGTGGACGACTGGGAGTTGGAGAAATCGGACATTTATGAGCTACTTGCGATCGAAGATGTTGTCGAACACAGCAATTGATGCGCTTCGGATACCCCAATCGGGCGACGAATTCATGAATTGTAATTGCTTATTATTCTTAATAAGGTCAGTATAACAATAAAGATTAGCAAATATCTGCTCGGATTGGGTAAAAATACACAAACGTTGAGCAGACTCGATCGCAGCTAGTCAGACTGTGCCGACAGCACCATCGTTGACGTGAGTTTCTCCTGGCGCCACAGGCTTCGCCAACGGGTTAAGGATATTTGCTCCGTTCTAGTACCGCCGACGATTAAAATCGTGGCTCATGATACAAAGTCCGCCTTCGCGGACTGAAATATTAGTCCGCGAAGGCGGACTTTGCATCACGAGCAGAGACTTTAGTCTCTAGGCTCTGCTGAACCCGAACTCACGTTAGTTAGAATTAAAATTTCGTTAATCTCAGCAATCGTAAACCATTTAAAATCACTAACACAGTCGATCCTTCATGACCGAGCACACCCAAGGGAAGAGTCATATTGCCAGTAAAATTGGCGATTAGCAAGATGAAAATAAAGCTCAGGGCAAAAATGATATTTTGCTTGACAATCCGCCCAGTGCGACGACTGAGCCGCATGGCATACTCTAGTTGCTCCAATCGATCGGTCATCAATACTACATCCGCTGTTTCTAGTGCCACATCACTGCCGACAGTCCCCATCGCAATCCCGACGGATGCCTGAGCAAGCGCCGGGGCATCATTAATCCCGTCCCCAACCATCGCCACAGACTGATATTGTTGCTGGAGTTGGCGAATTACCTCAAGTTTAGCTTCCGGTAAGAGTTCGGCATACACGCCATCGATCCCAATTTCTTGGGCGATACTATCGGCGGTGCGCTGATGATCGCCCGTTAACATCACAATGCGATCGATACCCAGTCGTTTCAAGTGCAAGATCGATCGAGCTGCGGTGGCTCTGACAGTATCGGCAACGGCGATAATTCCCAAGATGTGATTGTCATGAGCAACCCAGACAACGGTTTTGCCATCCTGTTCCCACTTTTGGCTCTGATTGACAATCGCATCCGAACAATTAGCGACTTGCGCTTGCACAAAGGCGGCTTTACCGACTACAGCTATTTTCCCCTCAACTTCGCCACTAATCCCCCGCCCAGGTTCAGCTAAAACATTAACGGCTTCAATCCATGCCCCGCCCTGTTTCTGGGCAGCTCGGACGATCGCATCCCCGATCGGATGCTCGGACATGCTTTCTAGCGCAGCAGCCACTTGGAGCAATTTGTCTGGATGTTCGATCGCCATGACTTGGACGACTTGAGGTTTGCCTGTAGTCAGGGTTCCAGTCTTGTCGAAGGCGATCGCCTTAACTTGTCCGATCGCTTCTAACTGCGCGGCATTCTTGAATAAAATCCCATGTCGCGCCCCATTGGCGATGCCAGATAATAGGGCTGGCATCGTTGCTGCCATTAATGCACAGGGCGAAGCTACTACCAAAAAAATTAGGGCGCGATAAACCGTATCTTCCCAAGTCCAACCGAGTAGAAATGGTGGTAAAGTGCCCAGTAGAATGCCCAGTAAGACGATCGCTTTGGCATAGCCGCGCTCGAATCGTTCGATGAACTGTTGGGAAGGGGGAGTTTCTGTCTGTGCTTGTTCTACTAACCGAATTACCCGTTGAATCAGACTACTTTCTGGCGATCGATCGATCTGAATTTTTAACGCACCGTTACCATTAATCGTCCCTGCAAATACCTCATCGCCGACGGTTTTTTCAACTCGGAAGTCAGACTCATCAACCCCCGAATACTCCGCTCAGTCTGTTGCATTGCATAGCCTTCAAGTACCCCGCTGATGGCAAAAATCAGGATCGACATCCCACCATCGACGATGAAGTAGTACTCTTTACGCCATAGTCCTAAAATAGCGGCTCCCAACGCTGCCACAATCATCAATAAGTCCACATCCAGCTCTTTCTCCCGCCACAAAGTGCCCAGCCCTTCCAGGGTGTTTTGATAGCCCCCAATCACATACGCAGCGGCTAGAATTAGTAAACTTACTCCCAACCACCCGCGATCGAGAGTGAGCCAACCGAGCAACACCAGTACCGCGCAAATTCCCGCCGCGATCGCATCGGGGTGTGCTTTAAATAGTGTTTGCCAACGGAATCTAGACAGGGCAGGGGAAGACATGACAACAAAAATAGATTGCCTTCATACCCTACACCTTGACATTGATGTTAATGTCAAGGTACATACTAAGATTCAGAAAATATGGAAGCTGAATATTTGACGATTAAAGAACTCACCGACGCAGTTGGCGGGGATATCACCCCACGCATGGTGCGGCACTATCACACCTTGGGTTTATTGCCGCCAGCCCAGCGATCGATCGGTAACTACCGACTTTATACCCCCCAAAATATTCAACAGCTACAGCGGATTGTCGCCCTCAAACAGCAAGGGTTTCAGTTGTCCCACATCCAACAGCTCCTCGAAAGTGACTCAGAGATCGATCTCAGTCCCAGTCTAGTAGCTCAGTTGCAACAGCAATACCAGTCGGTAATTCAACAATTAGCGCGGCTAAGGCATACAGCATCGGCATTAGAAGGGATATTAGGGCGAGATAATAATTGTCAGATTGTTCAAGCCGAAGCGATCGCCCAGTTAAAACTCTTGGAAGTAGAAAGTCAAGAGCGATTGGGGGAAATCGAAGGACTTTGGCATCACCTCGATGGTGCCGTCGATTCTCACCCTGAAGCCTTCCAGGAATCCCTACAACACCTGTTACCAGATCTTTCTAGCCGTTCAGAGATTGAAGTAGACTTGCTCTCTCAACTGGTGCTAGCTTGTGGTGATGTGAGCTTGGTTAATTTTGTCCGCTTGAGTGGGGATGCGATCGGTTCAGCACGAGCAGCTCTCAAAAATGGCTGCCAGATTGTGGGTGATATCGCCGCCGTAACTGCTACACTCGATCGCACTCGATTAGCTCATCTAGACTGTCAGATCGAGACGCTGATCGACGATCCTCACATCACAGGTGTAGCTGAAGCGGAGCAAGCATTTTGGCAAGATAAAGAGTGGCTAAATCGCCTCCACCACGTTCCAGATCGTTCGATCCTGATTATCGGCTATGCGCCTTCTGTACTGATGACCGTGTGTAGTGCGATCGAACAGCGACAGATTCAACCAGCTTTAGTAATTGGAATGCCGATCGGCTTTAGTCACGCTCCGGCTGCCAAACGGCGACTGATGGCTGTTGGAGTACCCTATATAACTATTCAAGGCTCGATCGGCGGCGGACTCCTAGCAGCAGTAGCGGCGAATGCTTTGATTGCATCTCTATTGGAAAAACCCGATTGTCACTGTCATCTCAAGTCGATCTAGATTACCTTGATGAGCGTGGCGGGTAATTCACACCATTGCCAACTCGCCTGTGACATCCAAGCGAGTATAAGCACCGATCGATAAAAATTGGTCGGTGAGAATCTCCGAGACGGCGGGGGTAATCCAACCCATCTGATGGAGCAGGTGGATCGCGACGGCGTACTTGGCGCGTTTTGAGCCGTCATTGGACTTGATTGTCAAACCCATCCCTTCGCCAACTTTCCCGATACATTGAATCCCTTCGGCTCCTGCTTTGCTCACTAGTTCGCCTTGCGTGAGCTGCATCAGTTGTGTATCAAATCTTCCCGTGCCAGCGATCAGTTCGGGGTGGTGAGTCATCGCGCGGACGATCCGCTCTAGATCCAAACTTTCGCCAGAAGCGAGATAGGCATAAAGCGTCGCCATTTGGGAGAGGGGCATCAGGTAGACAGGCGCACCACAGTCATCATGGACGCCAATAAACTCATCCGGCGGCATTTTGAGGATTTCGGCAAATTTACTCAAAATGAGTTTTTGGAGGGGGTGAGTCCGCTCTAGATAGTTACCTAGGGGCCAATTGTGGGCGCGACAAACCGCCAACATCCCCGCATGTTTGCCAGAACAGTTGTGTTCTAGGGGGCTGGTTTTGTCTGCTGGCGTCGGACATTGGAGGGCACTAGTATCGATATCTGCCTGCCAGAGAATATTGAAGACTTGCCGCGTATGAATGATTTCGGCAGCGTGAGAGCTACACATGATTGCCAAATCGCGATCGGTGAGCTGGTAGCGTTCGAGAATACCATTGCTGGTGACGGCGATCGCCTGAAAAGGTTTGAGCGCAGATCGAATGAAGGTCGGATGTTCGGCATCTCCCGCCACGGATAAAACGCGCCCCCGACTATCGCAAACGACGGCTTGAACCTGATGGACGGATTCGATAATTCCTTCCCTGAGTAGGCTGACAGTTAGAGCTGGTGATTTGGTACGTTGAGCCATTCTTTGATTAATTGATAATTGATAATTGATAATTCAATCTTGACTTAATCGAGATTCAATGGCATCGATAATGAGTTACTAATTAATAAATAGTAGCCAGTAGCTCAGGACAGACACAAATGTTGCGAGTAAGGTTAAAAAGGTATTTTTAATTCGATTGAGAATGGGTTGAATCTCATAACTGACTAGCAATCGATCGCGTGTGAGTATTTCTGGTGTTTTAAGCCAAGTTTGACCATCATACCAACCCGATTCTTCATAAAAAATCGTTTCTCCATACAAGCGATTTTTGACATAAATCCAACCGAGATACAATCTGATCGCAGCTAAAGTGATGAATAGTGAGCTACCAGCGATCGCACACAGTCCAAATTGAAGTGGGAATTTGGCGATCGGAAAGCTAGCCGCAGCAAGGGGAGCGGTCACTATCAAGCTCCAAATCCCCACCCAAACTAGCTTCGCAACATATTTAATCGGCTCTAGTTTCACCCAGCCAAAAAACCAAGAAGTTTGCAACTCTTGGTATTCATTAATTGGTTGCTGCTCTTTGGGAACCGGACAAAAAGAAGTAGGATTACTCATCGATCGCATTGGTCTAGGTTGCTGGTGGTAGTGTTACCGTTTGACCGTGCCCCCAGAAAGTCTCCAGATCGTAAAATTCTCGTTGTTCTGGCATCATAATATGCACGATCAAGTCACCATAATCGATCAAAATCCACCCACCCCGATCTTGCCCTTCTGTCCGCAATGGTGGGCGGTGGAGATCTTCTTCAAGTTTGTCGATAATCGAGCCAGAAATCGCTCGGAGCTGCACCTTGGAGTAACCAGTGACGATCAGTAAGTAGTCAGCAAGTGTCGATACTTGCGAAATATCGATCAGCCGCATGTCTTCAGCTTTGCGATCGTCTGCGGCATCAGCCGCGAGGAGTGCTAGTTGTTCGATCGTGTAGTCGATAGTTTGGTTGGTATTTGTCAAAGTTGCGGTTTCAGTCATTCAATTAGGTATTAGGGATTAGGTGTTAGGTGTTAGGTTAGGTGTTAGGGATTAGGTGTTAGGGATTAGGAGTAAATCTCAACTCCGATCCCTAAAGCCTAAAGCCTAATACCTAAAGCCTAGCTCATAGTCATCGCCCAGTTACGGGTGAGAATCGTGCGGGGATGGATGAGGCAACGAGTGGATAGGAGATACTGAAGTGAGTAGTCGCAGGCGCGCCAGACGGCTTGATGTAGATGTTGATAACTCAACTCGCGCAGGGATTGCAATTCGGGTGTGTCGCCACGTCCGGCTTCGAGGGTGTCGGCTAAGAAGATGATACAACTCATGGCACTCATCCCTGGTCTACCGAGAGTGTGATCGGCGATCGCGTGGAGGATTTCGGGATCTGTAAATCCAAATTCGTCTCTGGCGACAATTGCGCTCACGTCAGCATGTAAGAGGTGTGGTGCGGCTAGATCCACTTCATCGATCGGTATTCCTTCAATTCGTGCTAATGATAGTAGACGTTGGGGTTTGAAATATTTTGCCAGATCGTGCATTAGCCCCGCTTGTGCGGCTTTATCAACATCTAGCTGGTAATGTGTGGCAAGCTCGATCGCCATCTGTTCTACTCCCAGTATATGCTGGATGCGTTTGGGAGGAACATTTTCATTTAACCAGGCGAGAATCTTTGCGCGCACGTTTCGATCTTTGGCGATAAGTTTACCATCTCTATTCTAGCGGGATTATCACTGGGACGCGATCGGTTCACTAATTTTGATGAGAAATTGCCTGGAGACTGAAGTCTCGGCTGGTGATGCGAAGTCCGCCTTCGCGGACTAGGTAATTTAATTAGTCCGCGAAGGCGGACTTTGCGACACTAGCCCCGATTTCAATCGTGGGCGGTGCTAGAGCGGAGCAAATATCCTTTATGTATAATGACTGTCTCTTTCTACCGCTTTGCCCTGTTGGTATTGGGCGATCGATCGCTCCAAGTGGACAGCATTTGCGGGAGATTTGAGCAGATGCACTGTTTCTAGCAAACTATTAAAAAAATCTAGTGACATCACCACCGCATCAGACGCATCACTTCTGGCGATAACAGTGTAGTCTACATCTTCGATCGTGCGATCGATCACTGCACTGAGGTTACTCGTTGCTTCGCTGAAAGAGACAACTTTCATATTGGCGGTTGTTAGGATCCTGTACTAGTATAGCTTCTATCGATCGATTCAAGTCTGTACGCTAAACTCGTCGGGATGAATGCCATGATTTACCCAGGTAATTGCGGCTTCGGCACTGGTCATTTCTGGCGGTACGCGCAGAATATGGACATGTCCCGTCGATGGACAAGTCATCTTGAGTAATACCATTGGTTCTTCATCAATGCCAGCTTTGATTTTAAGTAAAGTATATTCTCTCCAATTATCAAGTGTTTCTGCTTTTAGTCTATGACAAATTTTTTCATAACCAACCTCTTGGACTAACATTCGTCTAATCTCCACATTTTTCTCAGTTAATAACCACTGAGGGTTCCAATCACTAAACTTAGTCCAATACTTGCGAGGGAGATCTAAATCGAAAAATCTGACAATTTCTAGTTTTGGTAAAGTTTTCAGAATAGACATATCTGTCAAGGGATTTCTATTTAGATATATGCGATTTAAGTTGCAGAGATCTCCAAGACTATCTGGTAAACTAATAAGTTGAGAGTCTTCAATAACCAAACGATTCAAATTCGTAAGATTGACAACCCATCCTGGTATAGTGGTGAGATTATTTCCACTAATATCTAGATAGGTAAGATTATATAGAGTGCCAACACAGCTAGGAATATCAATAAATTGATTATTAGCGATGGAAAGTTCGGTCAGATTAGTAAGGTTGACAATGCTATCTGGTAAGCTGTTAAGCTGATTGTTATTAAGAGAAAATCGCCTTAAATTAGGAAGATGATAAATGCTATCTGGCAAGCTTTTAAGCTGGTTATTATCAATAGACATATCAAATAAATTAGAGAGATTACTGATACTTTCTGGAATAATAATAAGTTTATTTCCTGACAGCGATAAGTATGATAAATTACAAAGATTGCCAATACTGTCTGGAATACTAGCAATTTGATTATTATCTAAACATAGTGTATGTAGTGCCGAGAGACTACCGATATTTTCTGGAAGGATAGTAATTTGGCTAGAATTTATCCTCAAATAATTAAGATTAGAGAGATTACCAATACTCTCCGGGAGGTGAGTAAGATCGCTACGAGTTAGATCCAGATAAGTAAGACTAGACATATTCCCAATACTTTCTGGGAGGCTAGTCAGCGAGTGACCGAATAAAATTAGATAAACTAACCGGGTAAGATTGCCAATGTGTTCTGGAAGACTTGTCAGTTCAATATAATTTAGACCAAGATAGATCAAATTTGAAAGATTGCTGATACTTTCTGGGAGGCTATTGAGATCGTTTCCATGTAGATCGAGTTCGACTAAATTAATCAAGTTACCGATACTTTCTGGGAGACTAGTGAGTTTATTGTCTGCTAGACATAATTTACTCAAGCTATAGAGACAACTAATATGTTCAGGGAGTTTATCTAATTTATTATCTGAAAGATCTAAATAGGTCAGTTGTGAGAGATTACTGATAGTATCTGGTAAATCACTGAGTCGATTTTCAGATAAATCTAACTCAGTTAGGTGAGAGAGATTACCGATACTATCTGGTATACGAGTAAGCCGCTGACCACTCAAGTTTAGGATTGAGGTTCGATCGACTCTTGCTTTCTCAATTACTTTTGCCAATTCTTTTTGATTCACGATCGATCCTCCCATATTCCATCATCTTAAAATACCCAAAATCGAAGGTACTCTAAGTACAACCGGGTAAATACGTACTGTATTACACCAGAGATTAAGTGGAAGCTGTAACTGCGATCGAAAGTATTTGATTATTATCAACACTTGGAGATTTGGGAATCAAGTGAATCTCAACATCATAGCCAGCTTCTTTTGCCAAGTTTGCCAAAGTATCTAATCGCGGCATTTGCGCCCCTGTCTCGATTCTTGCTAACTGCGGTTGCTTGATACCAGTGCGATTTGCTAGTTCTTGTTGTGTTAATTTAGCTGCCTTTCGCATATCAATAATTAGCTGGGCAATCTGAAACTCTTCTCTAAGGGCTTCATATTCTTGTCGAATTGCGGGATTACTCAGACTCTTGGCGACTACTTCGGCAAGTGAAATTGTTTTGGCAGGCATATATTTTAATCCTCTTGTTCTAAATCTGTAGATTCCGTATTGCGCTCTAGAAAATCTTCAAGATACGTTCTGGCTCTTGCCAATTCCTTTGTGGGTGTTTTTTGTGCCTTCTTCTGGAAGCCATGCAGCAAAATAAACCTCCTTCCCGTGTAGAGAAAATAGACTACTCGAAAAGCATTGCGATTTACATCCGCTCTGATTTCATACAGTTTATCTCCCAAGGGCTTGATGTAAGGCATTCCTAATTCGATCCCATGAGTTACTTAGGTAATTACTGATTCTGTTATTGTAAATCTAACCTCAAACCGACGATCGCGCTCAAGGATTTACGTGCTTAGATTGATTAAATAATGCAGAGTTGAATTTTTCCAGAACAGCAGGTATTTCCAGCAATTCATCGATGGTGGCATCAGCCCCTGCGGCTTCCTCCCAGAGTAGACTATGTTTCCAAATTGTCCGCAACTTGGCATTTTTGGCTCCCATCATATCGGCTTCAGGATTGTCCCCAACAAAGACACTATCCTGTGCCAAGCCTCCCAATCGAGTTATCGCGCGCTCGAAAATTTCTGCTGCTGGTTTTCTGACTTGCTCTATTTCAGAAATCAAGATCGCATCAAAATACTGTTTAATTCCCAATCCTGAGATCGCTCTAGCTTGAAATTCGCCTCTTCCATTTGTGATGATGCCTAGCCGATAACCTTGCTGTTTCAATATTTCTAGCATCTCAACTAGACCGAAAAATGGCACACAATGGAATTGAAACTGTGTCTCATAATCATTCAACAATGCTTGCCAAGTAATGCTGGTAATTTTGAATTCGGCAACTAGGTCTTGATAAACCTTGTCTTTCCAAACATGTCCATGACAATCTAATTCGGTAAATTTGATTACATAATCTATCTTGGAAATATGGCTAAAACTATCATTGAATCGCTCGTATTGTACTGTGATAAATTGCTTAACTGATTCGTCTCGATCCAGCAATGTTCCATCTAAATCAAAAAGAACCAGTTTATTCATAAGATTTTTAATTTCCTGTGCCGAATTGTGAAGCGATCTCGCTTCACTAATTTTGATGGGGATCTGGAGAATTGCCTGGAGACTGAAGTCTCGGCTGGTGATGCAAAGTCCGCCTACGCGGACTAATTAATTTATCTAGTCCGCGTTGGCGGACTTTGCGACACTAGCCCCGAATTCATTCGAGGGCGGTTGCCGAACGAAGCTAGAGATTAATGAACCCCAGCCGCGCGTTTGTAGGCTTCATCCAAGACCTCAGACAGAGTAGGATGAGCGTGAACGTAGGTGGCGAGATTCTGTACCGAATTGCGTTGCGCGATCGCGTTTGACGCTTCATGAATCAGATCCGCCGCATGTAAGCCGATAATGTGAGTACCCAATACTTCCCCAGTATCCTTGCGGTAAATGACCTTCGCCATGCCATCGGCTTCACCTTCAGCGATTGCCTTAGAGTTACCTTTAAAGTAACTTCTCACCGCTGCGATCTCAAATCCGCCAGCAGTTCCGGCTTCCTTGGCTTGGGTTTCCGTCATCCCGACAAAGCTGATTTCGGGGTGGGTAAATGCTGCTGCGGGAATGCTTTGATAATCGATTTGTTTCGATCGACCGCAGATATTTTCAACGGCGATAATACCCTGAGCGGAGGCAGCGTGAGCCAACATCATTTTACCAGTCGCATCGCCGATCGCCCATAAGTGCGGGACGGGTTCGCCATCAATGAGGACTTCGAGCTTATCATTCACTGGAATGAAGCCTCTCCGGTCGAGGGCGACCCCGACAGCTTCGAGGTTGAGGTTTTTGGTATCGGGAATCCGACCCGTCGCCACGAGGCAAGCATCGACCTCTAGGATCTCGACGACTTCTTTGGTTTTGGCATCGGCGAGTTCGATAACTACTGGGGAGCCTGGAATTACCCGTTTGGCGAGTAAGCTAGGGCGCGCATCGATATCGCGCGGATCGATCAAAATCCGTTTGGCGAGTTTGGCGATGTCAGTATCGAATCCTGGCATCAATTGGTCGAAAAATTCGATGATTGTGACTTCTGAACCCAATGCTGTGTAGACATCGGAAAATTCTAAGCCGATATAACCGCTCCCGATAATCGCGATCCATTGGGGAATTGTTTCCAATTTAATCGCATCGTCGCTAGTAAATACCGTCTTACCATCAATTTCAATTCCTGGGGGAACAAAGGGAATCGAACCAGATGAAATCATCACATCCTTGGCGGTAATAAATTTCTCGCCTTCAGGTGTGGTTACGCTCACCTTCTGCGCGGCAACTACCTTGCCCCAGCCGTGAATCACTTCGACATTCAACCGCGTCAAACTATTTGTCAAGTCGCCGCGCAGCTTGGTGACGAGATTACTAGCATGAGCGGCGATGCCTTCGCGATCGAAATTGACGTTATCGACCTGAATCCCCATCGCCTTGAGATGGTGAGCATTTTTTAACTCTCTGACTCTCCCCGAAGCTGCCAGCAGTGCCTTGGAAGGGATACAACCCCGATTGACGCAGGTACCACCCATATCTCCCGCTTCGATGATTGCCGTCTTCAGACCGCAACTAACTGCATGGAGCGCAGCACCGTGTCCGCCGACACCTGCACCGATAATTACCAAATCATAGTCAAAATCTTGACTCACGTTGCTAGATCCTCTTTGATGCTGACTCTCTATTTTGACTCCGACCGATCGCTCTTGTAAAGGTTCGGTTTACTATTTGCCTAGAGACTTTGTATCATTAGCACCGATTTCGATCGGGTGCGAGACGACAAACTTTCTTTAATGGAAAAGTTGGTGACGATCGTTTTTTCGATTAGGAACGATCGATACTGCGGCGATCGGGATTCAAGGTGTCAAAAGCTGGGTAATTAGTTCTATAGCAGTCGCCAAGGAATGAGATCTCACTCACTCAAATTTGAAAAATGGGAGCATAAAAAACAATTTAACTGAATGTGAACTGACTGAGATCTGGTGGGTAATATAAGTGGAGAGTATTACCACGTCCCCCCAATCTGCGCTATGTCAGGAACTATCATTGATGCGATCGATCGGTTAATGCCATTGATTATTCACTCTACTTGTCTCAACTCCAAGCTCTGGGCATCCCCCTATCAGGAATTACCCTTACGGGACTATGCACTCAGTTGGGTAATCGTCGATCGCCATCCCAAGGGGCGAGTTGCTTATCAGAATGTCACATCAGAGATGGTAGCTGTGTGGGAAGCTGAGGGGATCGACTGGCAACAACGAGCGGTAATCAACCTCAAGGTAGCCTCACAAGAATTGTGGACGCATCAAAAGCTCCGCGCTGATGGTAGTATCATTTGGGCGATCGCGATGCACACTGACGGCTTTGGCTCCTCGCGGATTTTGCTCTCACCCTATTTAGATAAATATTTTCCTGACGGTTATTATGTCGCGATCCCCGATCGCAGTATCGGGATCATCATCCCCCGCGATCTGTCGCTCGGTGAGATGCAAGAGACTCAAGATTTGCTCGAATCCTGGTACGACACAGCATCAGCACCGATGAGTCCCCATTTATTCGCACCTGACGATCTGATTCCCGAACATTATTTATGGAATTAAAGCGGGTGAGTGTAATGGCGATCGCCTCTGCTTGCCGAACGACGTCGATCGCCATCGCTGCTAGCATCCTTGCTCAGAGCTAAAAATCTAAATTATGACCGATAAATGTGAGGAACTTGTGAGTACAGGCGATCGATTCAGCTCAAAAATCCGATCGATCGAGCAGCATTAGTTGTGGCTGTTGGGTTTTGCCTTGCTCTATCCAACCTACAGATCTAAAATTCAAACACCAAGCTGTTCGGCTATATCAACGTACTTGTCTAAATACTCTGGCATCGATCGATATTTTGCCAATCCTACCGTGTCAAACTCATCCATGCCATCTTGACATTTGACGCCCAAAAACTTTAAGGCTGGACTTATCTGGTTAATATTGGTATCGGCTAGCTGAGTACCTTGATAAACAAGTGCCCATTGATTGCCAATTCCACCAAAGTAGTCTGTTTCGATCGCAGCATATATCGGTTCTAATCGATCGGAGATTTTCATCATGAGATGAGCAACAACTAGTTCACACGGAAATATCAATAGGTTAAAAGGATTTTCTCCTGGCAAAATTCCTGAAATATCGAGTTTTTTCCGCCAGCAAGCCGTGTAATAGTGAGTGATGGGGAACATGGTCAACTCAAAATCCAACCCAATACCGATTAGATCGTAGGATTTGGCAATCTTTAGGTCAAAATTGCCTTTAAGAATTAGCGCAGAAATAGCATGAGACATTGGCGATTTTTATGACATTTAGTCGTGCCGAGACACTACAAAACTACCTTTACCAAGAAACTTTTGTTAAAAAGCGGGAATACTAAAGATATCGTAATTATTTGGCGGCGATAATTTTTATTAATATGGATACCTTAACAAGATTTGTCTGTGCTTGTAAAACATCTCAAGATGGAAGAAAACTATTTTTTAAGCAAGAATTTCAAGAAATAATACTAGATTCTTGTGATAAAGAAATGTTACTACAAGCATTTTTGTTTTTTAATATAGATCGATTTTTCCCTGAATACACTAATATTTTAATGTATGAACAAACTCCAGATTTGTCAGATGCAACTCAATCAGGAAAATGTGATTTTGTCTATATTTCTAAAGCGAGAAGAGTGATGATAATTGAAACTAAGTTTATAGATTACAATCATTTTGGTCCTACGGCACGCAAGCGGAGAAATAACCATCGACAAAAGGTTGTAAATCAATCAGTTGATTTCAGAGCTAAATTATCTAGACAATGGAGTATACCGATCGAGATAATTGATTGTAGCATTTTTACAACAGAAGATTTGAACTATCGTGAAAAAAACAACAATATTATATCTAAATATATATCAATTGAAGACTTAAATACATGGCATCAAGAAGAGAAAAAGAGAATACAAATAGCACAGCTAATCAATCGGGAACTAATGATTAATTTATTTACTTGCGAGCATTGTCCAACTGCGGATGTATGCTATGAAAGTAATATCTGTTTTTTAGATATGGGAGATGGAGATTGATGTATAACTAATAACTCGCCATAAGAAGCTAAAAATTCCGTCACTACGACCTTAACCTGATGCTGTCGATCTCGATGTCATCGCGATCGTACATACAGCAAACAGATGATTATTTTAGCCAATATCGATCGCGTATTTAGGCTGCTTCAATATATTCGCAAATAGTCGTCGGTTCTGGAATCGGTAAGCCTTCTAATTGCAAACCTTCTAGATGAAATGAAATTGCGGCTTGAATCTCGACTGAAATTTCTTCAATGGTTGAACCTGTCGCTACGCAGCCTGGTAAATCTGGGACATAAGCAGAATAGTTATTCGGCATTTTTTCAATGATGGTCGCGTAACGCATTAGTTTAATTCCTCTAAATTATCTTCATCTGAAACTTGCTCTTCTAGATCGACTTCATCTGTTTTCTTATCTTTGAGTTGTGCCTGCTTTAAAATACTATTTGCCGTTCCACTTGCGAGATCGTCAGATAATTTACCTGCAATTGTCACCAATCCAGATTTAACAGGATGTTTATATTGCCGATGACTACCACGAATCCGAACCAAATACCAACCATCATCTTCGATTAGAGAAATTGCTGCTTTTACCTTCATCTGATTCTACTGTAATCGAGCGATTTGCGGTGTTCCAAGATCTGAACATCCATGCCTGCTGAGATTGCTTGGACGAGCAAATCGTTCGTGTAGCGTGCCGGAGGCAATCGGTTATTGATTCGGAGTGATATTCTGGCACAAATCGGCTCAAATAAACCTAGATAAAAGATCGATATTATTTGTCGTAGTCACAACATCAAATTTGTAGTGGTCACTGCCCGCCACTTAACCTTAGCTTCTATAGCGATCGATCGCTTTAAATATCTTAGATAGCTTAAGAGCAGCGTAATTAGGTTGAAGAATAAAACCCAACATTTAAGTGTTGGGTTTCATAATTTTCTACGCTGCTTGGGCTTGACGTTCGGGGGAGAATTGGAACATCGAGTAAACCACATTCCGACGGATGTCAGTCATCATTTCCCAGAACATCTCATAACCTTCCTGCTTGTACTCAATCAACGGATCTTTTTGACCGTAACCGCGTAAACCGACTGATTCGCGGAGGGCATCCATTGATTGGAGATGTTCGCGCCAGAGGGTGTCGATTTGCTGGAGGATGAAGAAGCGTTCAGCTTGACGCATCAGTCCGGCTTGAACTCGATCGATCTGAGTTTCTTTGATATCATAGGCTCTACGCACTTCTTCGCGCATAAAGATTTTGATTTCGTCGTAGGTCATATCGTCGATTTGGGTAGGGGTCAAGTCATCGAACAGATTGACAAATTCCCGCGATTTGGAGACTAGGCTTTCGAGCTTCCACTCTTCAGGTGGTAACTCTGGGTCGATGTAGGCATTGACGATATCATCCATCGTCCGCTCGGCATAGCGGACTACTTGTTCCTTGAGATCTTGACCTTCCAAGACGCGGCGGCGTTCGGCGTAGATGGCGCGACGTTGATTGTTCATCACTTCGTCGTATTCAAATACCTGCTTCCGCATGTCATAGTAGTAAGTCTCGACCTTTTTCTGAGCACCTTCGAGGCTGTTGGTGAGCATTTTGGACTCGATGGGCATATCTTCCTCGACGCGGAAGGCATCCATCAAACCACTGACGCGATCGCCACCGAAAATTTGCATCAAGGGATCTTTTAAACTGAGGAAGAACTTAGTGGAGCCTTTATCGCCTTGACGACCTGCACGACCGCGCAATTGGTTATCAACTCGACGCGATTCGTGACGCTCGGTACCGATGACGTGCAAGCCGCCATTGCTAAGTACTTCCTCATGTTCGACTTTGGTAAAGGTATCGTACTCTTGACGAATTGCTTTATAGGCGTTTCGCAGTTTTTGGATCGCTTCGATTTCGGTCGGTGCTTTTTCGCAGGCGACGGCGATGGTTTCTTCCGCGTCGAGTTCGGACAGGCTACGTTCGCCATAGTAGCCAACGGCAAATGTGACCGCATCTTTGAGCAGAGCTTCGGTGTCTTTGGAGAGTTCGGTGGGGAAGATGTCGGGAGATGCTTTCCAAGTTTTGACTTTCTTACCAGGTGCGAAACCTTTACCGGAAGCTTTGCTTTGCTGGGCGGCGGCGACTGTCGCGGGGCTAAAGTTACCATCATCTTCAGGTGCGACGATGCGGGGCATTAAGTATTCCCGTAGCTTGAGCCGTGCCATGTAGTCAGAGTTACCACCTAAGATGATATCCGTACCGCGACCTGCCATGTTGGTGGCGATCGTTACTGCGCCTTTGCGTCCGGCTTGAGCGATGATTTCTGACTCCCGTTCGACGTTCTCAGGTTTGGCATTGAGCAGTTGATGGGGGATCTCCGCCTGATGCAATAGTCGGGAGAGGATTTCCGATTTTTCGATACTGGTGGTACCGACCAATACTGGTCGTCCCGTACCGTGCATGTCCGCACATTCTTGGGAGACAGCGCGCCACTTGGCTTCTTCGGTTTTGTAGACGACATCGGGATAGTCATACCGCTGGCTCTTGCGATTGGTGGGCATGACAGTTACCTGGATTTTATAAGTTTTTTCCAGCTCGACTTCTTCGGTTTTGGCGGTACCCGTCATCCCGCCGAGTTTGGGATAGAGGAGGAAGAAGTTTTGGTAAGTAATCGTCGCGAGGGTTTGAGTCTCATTCTGAATTTTGACTTTTTCCTTGGCTTCGACAGCTTGATGCAAGCCATCGCTCCAGCGGCGTCCCGATAGTACGCGTCCGGTAAATTCATCGACGATTGTCACTTCATCGTTCATGATGATGTAATTGACATCGCGGATGAAGAGTTCTTTGGCTTTGATCGCATTGAAGATATAATGCGCCCACGGATCTTCTTCATTGTAGAGATCCGTTACACCCAGAAGTCGCTCTGCTTCGGCAAAGCCTTCATCAGAGAGAAGTACATTTCGAGCTTTTTCATCTACTTCATAGTGGTTCTCTTTATTCAATCCCCGCGCGATATCAGCAGCTTGGAGGTACTTCTCAGTCGGGCGTTCGACTTGACCAGAGATAATCAGTGGTGTCCGCGCTTCATCGATCAAGATCGAGTCTACTTCATCAATAACGCAGAAATTAAATGGACGCTGGACGACTTCTCCCATCGCTTCAGCCATATTGTCCCGCAGATAGTCAAAGCCTAGCTCACTGTTGGTTGCATAAGTGACATCACAACCATAATTTTTCTTCCGCTCGGGGGGATTCATCCCCGATTGGATCAGTCCGACGGATAGTCCCAAGAAGCGGTGGACTTGTCCCATCCACTCCGCATCACGTCTGGCGAGGTAATCGTTGACGGTGATGACATGGACGCCTTTGCCTGTGAGGGCGTTTAAATAAGCTGGGAGAGTCGCTACCAGGGTTTTGCCTTCTCCCGTCTTCATCTCGGCAATCTGCCCTTCATGGAGCACCATCCCCCCGAGCATTTGCACATCGAAGTGTCGCAAACCGAGGACGCGCTTGCCAGCTTCACGGACTACCGCAAAGGCTTCGGGGAGGATTTCGTCGAGGAGTTCCTTTTCTTCCTCATCGTTATTCGCTTGCTCCAGTCTACGCTTGAATTCTGTGGTTTTTCCCTTGAGTTGTTCGTCACTGAGCTGCTGCATCTCTTCCTCTAGCAGGGTGATTTCAGTGACGATCGGTTGGTATTTTTTAAGTTTGCGAACGTTGGGATCGCCAAATAATTTTTTCAGCATAGGAGGCAAGCGATGGGGGAATTTAATCTAAAAATATGAGTGCTGAACTATTTATATCGTTACATGTACAGCTTTCTTATTTATTTATGGTATCATCAGCCACTCATTTATGGGTGTGCGGTCTACCGATCGAGTGCCAGAGAGAGGGCGATAGGTTGGTTTTGCATCCAGAAAGTCGCCAGCTCATTCGCGCCGTATTTCAAGCGGTTTCGGTCAGATTTTGGGCAGGCTGCTGGGTCATCTTGAGGTGTCTGGCGAGGAGAAATAGCGGAAAGGTAACGCTAATTGCAATTAGCGGCGATAGCAGGAGATACAGCCACAGATAACGCACCCCCACCCGCCGACCTTCGATAACCATGAAGATACTCGCGGCGGCGGCTAGTAAAAATAGGTCGTTGGCGAGTGAAGCAGCCGCAGCGTTTGCATAAGCAGCACGACCAAAATCCAGCATGGAATTTTTGGTGGGCTGGCTCATGAAGGCAATATTATTAATCCAGGTAGCTGGTAGAGCTACCAAGGCAATTAGCCCGTAGGTGGCGCAAATAAGTTTATCTTTGGTGTTCATAATCGAGCTTATTAGTTGCTAGTTATCGCCTAAAAGCATGTGCCGCAATCGAGGACGAGGCGGCTCAAATAATGGATGAGATCGCTCGCTAAATTCAGGATTATACAATCCTTCTCGTTCTTGAATTGTGGAGATGAGATCGAACGAACGTGGGGAGTGAGATTGATGTTCAAATTGCCATATCTGCGGCAGAAGACCTAATTTACCACTGTAAAGTAACTCCCTCCAGATCGAACCCCCTAAAGTACTGTCATCAGGCAAAAGTTTTAAGAGTGCGACTCTCGATCGATCCGTACCTATTTTTGTTAAAGCAGATACACAGTACTGGTCTACTTCATAATCAGTAGGATCGCCAGTCTGAATAAGTTGTAAGAGAATAGGAATCGCTCGATCGGTACCAACTTCACCTAACGCATGAATATTTTTGTGAATGGCACCAATCTTCTTCTCAATCGCTTCAAGTAAAGATTGTTCGGCAGTTTGTAAAAACTTTAATGTAGTCGATAGATCTCGACGAAACTCCTCAAAGATTATAGATCGAGTCTCCAATCTATTAGTATTCATGAATTCACAAATGAGTGTTGACACTAGTTCGAGATTATTGGCTAGTTCTAATACCGTAGAAAATATCGCCGCACTTCCTAACTCAATTATACTCTGTACTGCTGTGTTACGGATACCACTGTCTGAATCGTGGATTAGCTCTATTAAGATTGGAAGAATCGAATTATTACCGATCTTTCCGATACCAATTACGGCATAATTTTTAACGTGAATCCAACTACTTTGCAGATGTGTGAGTAGAATCGGCAGATCGGAAAGTTCTAGAAATTCATTAGATCCATATCTAAATATAGCGATATTATCGTTACCAGCATTCTCCAATGATTGAAGCATTAATTTTCGTTCATCTGGTTCTGTTACTAATAGCTGGCTAAAAGCTCGCTCTCGAATCTCTGGATCGGGATGATTAGTCAATTTGACAATAATTGGTTTAGTGATAAAGATAGCATATTCAATTAGTTCTGGAGTAACATCAGTTCGTTCGCAACGACGGATAATCCATCTGATGCTATCAGTAATATTTAGCTGTACATCTAAATTAGGATCGTCAATTACATTTAACAAAATTGATAAATTACAATCTAAGTAATGATTATCCTCCTCTGACAATGCAATGACAGCAAGTTTTCTTATAGCTGGCTCTTGATTTTTAAGGTCGTTTTCTAATGCTGAAAAGGTACGACTACGATCTAGGCGAAATAAAGTTTCGACAATATCGTTAAATGGACATGGATAATCATAAGCTTGAGTCCAGTACATTGCTTGATGCAGCCAATCAAATACTTTATCTCCATTAATCCGTTCTAGTGCTGAGATCGCTTCACAACATAGACGAACAGCTTCATCTGCATAATGCTCTTCACTAGCAGGATACTCAGTAGATCTATAGACATATCGATTCGGTTCATAGAGCAAGTAGATTAAATGCTCTACCATTGCGGGTGCGGCAACAATTCCCAATCCCTTAACCCAGTAACTATCAGACCATCGACATTTGCAATAATTCAGTGCATCATGAATCTTTTCAATAGCTGATTTTGTACCAATCTTATCTAAAATATCGATCGCAAGAGATTTAGCTGAAATATCTCTGTGTTCTTGATTGCATAGCACATCTCCTAGTGCTTCTACCGCTTCGACAGGATCTAAATCTACTAAGTTTTTGATGGCGGCATAATAGCATCGAGAATCATATAAATCTTCAATTAATAGAGCTATAGCTAGATCGCGATCGATCGTTATAATAGCTGATATTGCCGATTCGATCGTTTCATACTCACTATTCCGATATCGATTTTTAAGGATAAAAATATATTGTAAATATGACAAGGCAGCTTTAGATTTAGTTACGCTCCAAAGTTCGATTTTGAGGCGAGTCGTAATTTCTAATCGATCGATCGCATCAACCACCACCTTTTGTAATTCTGGCTCGATCGATCCCGTCAAACTAGCACCCAGATAGAGATCGACTTCTAAAGCGAGATTGACGATCCTCAATGCCAGATCTTTATCGGTTATCTGAGTTAAGAGAGTGGCAATTTCGGCGGTACGATCGAGATGATTGAGATAGTTAGATTGTAGTTCTCGATCGGTGAGCTGACTGAGGCGCGAAATGGTGAGCGGAGGATAGTTCGTCATGTGACATTTAGGAAGGCTCCATTAAGTAACGACAATCTCAATATAACATCTTGAGTGTTGTGCTCTCATGAGAGAAAAATCAGTTATGAGAATACGGGAGAGGATGATCTTGTCGTTGAATGTTGTTTAGCAAACAAGGTGCTAAATAACTCAGTAGCAGAGGATCCTTCGATTAAGCGGTCATGAGCAAATAAAATTAGGTGCTCAATTAACGATTGAGCCTGTTGTCGGCAGACAGCTCCAATGGATTGGTAGGGAATTGTCGGTCGTGGAGATGAGTCTTGAGTCGATGATAGCGGGAGACAATCAAGATGCAAGAACGAATACGCCACAAACACTAAACACCAATGTGCTTCGATGGCTGCAAATGAACGTGTGCGGTATTCATCAAGACCAAGAAGTTGTTTGCTATCCCGATAGAAGGTTTCAATTGGCCATCGGCGCAAGTATTTGGCAACCATTTGAGCGGCTGACCAGTCACAGCGATTGGTGATGAGAACAGCATAAGTCCCAGTCAATTCAGGGTTGTCAAAGCTAATTGTCAGACGGACTTTGCCCAGACTATCTAGGCGGACGCAGAAAGTGAAACACCAATAAGTACGCTGGCCAATCTCAACTTTTTTGTAAGACTGTCTCGTAGCGTTGATAAATTTCTGCGTGGATTGGCATCCGCACTGCTCCACTAAGATAATGGCTGGTCACTAAATTGTGTGCGAGTGGATAACTGCCGTCACAATGGTCGTAATGACGATCTACGTACTCAAACAAACTCCCTACATGCTCACATAATGTATCGTCAATGATGAAGTATGACTCTGATGCTGCCATTCTGATTCCGCCTGTCTGCTCCAGCATGTAATCGATCCGTACTCGATTTACCTCTGTTGGTTGCCACGGTGATTCACTCATAAACCGTGACAGATTACTTTTGTCTGCACTGTTGATGATGCAGCGGCTGATATTTGCCAAGCTTTTGTTCTCCAGTACCATCAGCCCTGTGAGATAGTTCTGAAAGTTTTGATACTGGCGCACATCGTTGAATAACGGCCGAAATACCTGAGCATGTTTGCTCACGATTGCTGCTGGAGCTACTATTGGCAGTTGCATACATCCTCACTGGGAGTCCGATTTTACTTGCACTCTATCCATTATCTCTCTCTTTCTTTTTCTCTCATGAGAGCACAACACTCAAGTAACATCAGCATAGTCCTCTCGATCTGGTCGATCGACAACCCATCGGGATCGACTCACGAAAGAGTCTTATGATAGTAATGAGGTTAAATAATTGATAACCGATCGATAATGAAGTACTTTGCAATTGCCAGTTTGTCACTGATTTGTCTATCCTTGGCTGCAACTACATCAGTCCAGGCGACAACTAATATCAGCAATGAGTCTAAATCGATCGCCATGATGATCGCAATCGAACCTAGCAGCCAGATTACCCCATTTCAATTGGTTTCGCTGGCTTATCAAGGGACGTATCGGAGCGAGGGTATCCCTGGGTTTGCTTCGCTGATCTTCGGTTATCATTACCGCCAGATTACGGCGAAAGATGTCATTAAAGCAGCGATCGCGGCAAAGCAATTGACTCCAGCTACGCTCACCGATCGGGATTATGTCAGTGCGGTCGATCTGCAACTCTTTTCATTAGATCGACCGGACTAATCGATCTTTGACGCTGATAAGGGTGCGGGGATCGCGATCTTGCCGACGATCGCGATCCCCGCTGGGATAAAATCTTAAAAAAAAGTATCGTAATTGACCAAACTCTATTTTATTGTTAGATAATTTTAGTTATCATCAGATAAGTAAACTTAATCAGTAATATAACGGGGATCGTAGCAATGGCGGAGCAAGCAACCTGGGGCGAAGCGCAAGAAATGGCAATTTATCGCCCTGGACAAAGAGTCGAAATCAAGCACCGTCCGGGGATCGTCGATACAGTCATTGCTTACGATCCCAGTATGGTACCCCCAGTTGTGCTAGCCAACGATCCCCAACCCCGTTATCCTGAAGAGTTGAACTTGGTTTCCCCGCTTGGTAGTGGATTCAATTGGTTGAATCCTTGGGCGAAAAGCGGTAGTAGTTCTCAGTTAGCGATCGGTCGTCGCTAGTTGCGATTTGCTACCCCAGGTCTAGACTTGGACAATTGCGAATTGTAACGCGGCTATGCCGTACGGGTGCCATTTTCTGCGATACTGATAAACCGATAAAAGAATTATTGTTGGGACGATCTCATGCGGGATGCTGTAACAAATCTCATTAGAAATTACGATATAACAGGTCGTTATTTAGACCGGAACGCGATCGATAGCTTAAAATCATATTTTGATACTGGTGCGGCGAGAATTGCTGCTGCGGGAGTCATCAATGCCAATGCAGCCGCGATCGTCAAGCAAGCCAGCTTGCAATTATTTGAAGAGTTACCAGAGTTGATCCGTCCTGGTGGTAATGCTTACACCACCAGGCGTTATGCAGCATGTCTGCGGGATCTGGATTACTATCTCCGGTATGCTAGCTATGCGATCGTCGCTGGAGATACCAACGTCTTGGATGAGCGGGTGCTCCAAGGCTTGCGAGAGACGTATAATTCTTTAGGTACGCCGATCGCACCGACAGTGCGAGGGATTCAAATTATGAAGTCAGCAATCAAGGATCGATTGGCTCTAGCTGGGGCGACTGATACTAGCTGTGTGGATGCACCGTTCGACCATATGACTCGTGAAATCAGCGAACGCGATCTGTAACTAATCGCTCAAATATCTGCAAAAATCGATCGGCATAATTGCTAAAATCAGCAATTATGTCGATCGATTTTTTAGTGAGATCGGATGGAAAACTAGTTACTAAAACTAGATCCGGCTAGCTGAGTTGGAGTCGATCGAAGCAAATCAGCATAGCATCGCGCCACTAGGCGGCTGCCTCTGGAGCCGCAGCAGTTAAGCTATCAAGTGAGAGCGGAATAAAATCACAGGTGCTGGTTAAACCCAACAACATGGGTTCATTGGCATCGATAACTTTACCTGTAATCCCACAACGTTCTTCGGTATTGGCAGTTGCCGCAACGGTAGCGCGGATATCTTCAGAGGTAAACCGATGGCGGTAATCACCAGATTTTTGCTGGACATATTTCCACAATACCTCGCGGATCAATGCTTGGTAGCCTTGATGACCGGAGATTTCCTTGAGACGTTCTTTAAGTTCGCGTTCTAGGCGAATGCTAGTAACCTCCATTTCGGTCGTGGGGGTGCGCTTGAGTGTGTGCATTGTGTGATTGCTCCGAGAGTTTGAACGAACAGGGTGGTGTATTTAGTGTAGTATTTTTTGCACCAAATTGCAAAGATTATGCTCAACTTTCCTAATTATTCAATACTTGGTAACATCTGTCATTTTTTTAATCGCTTGGTTAGGGAATTGGGATGGTGGTAGTTGTAGCTGTGGTGGGCAAGTAAATATCAAACGATCGGGAATGTGTGCGGGCATCAAAAATCGATCTTAAATTCCTCACGTAATTTATATTGGCAACGGCAGGTAGTTACGATTCTTTGGGAGAATTTCGATCTTGACGATCGGGAGCAATAATAGTGAGTAGCTGCCAGCTTGAGCCGATACCGAGCGATACATTGCTACTCGATCCCAGCGGCGATCGCTCCCGTTCCTCACAAATTCCTCACAATCTTTATTTAAGCTACTGCCAAGAGTCAACACCTCAACTTCATCACCCCATAAACTTCATGTTGAAATTGATTTACACGGAAACAGCCGTACATCTAGAATTACTCACGGCGGATCTAGATGATTGGATCGAGCGGCGGCTGATCTTCGCGACTAGCACTGGTGAGACGCTCTTGGCAACTGCGGAGAGGGCAAATTTTCTTTTGCCAGAAACGATCTGCGAAGCTACTGCCGTGAATTTTTATCTCCACAATCAGGGCATTAAAAGTGTCACCGTGCATCGCTGCGATCTAGATCGAGTTGAAATCGGACTAACTGGCTATTGGCTGTGTACCAATCTAGATCGTGCGGAAGGGATCTTCGTCACGCACTTGCCCGATCGAGTAGAATCGTACTTGTGGGAATTGTGGTCGAGCGCAAATCAGCACTCATTTGCCAGTGATAGCGCACTCGGGTAGTCGCTACAGTGATATAGATGTGAGTGACCGATGCTCTAGCACAGAAGATGCTCCACCCCTCAGATCGATTCCCAGACAGATATTGGTTAAGTTGAAAAAGCAACGCCTGGACTTGTTACTAGTAGAGCGCAATCTGTGTGAATCTCGCCAGTTAGCACAGCGGTGGATTCAGGCGGGAGAAGTGCGGGTAAATGGCGAGGTAGTAGATAAGTCGGGCACGGCAATCTCACTGACTTCAACGGTCGAAGTCAAAGCTAGAGCGCGATTTGTCTCCCGTGGGGGTGAGAAGTTGGCGAAGGCGTTGGCGATGTTTGAGATTGAGACACGCGATCGGATTTGCCTAGATGGCGGGATCTCGACAGGCGGTTTTACAGACTGTCTGTTGCAGGCTGGCGCACGGCAAGTTTATGGGATTGATGTCGGGTACGGGCAAGTAGACTGGAAACTGCGGACTGACGATCGCTTAATCTTACGCGAACGGACGAATATTCGACATCTCACCTCAGTAGAACTCTATGGTGAGCCAGTTGAGGGGATTTATCCAGTTACTTTACCAGACCTGGGGGTAGTTGATGTCTCATTTATTTCGCTGACCAAAGTTTTACCAGCGTTGACATCTTTGCTCGGGTCGCCAAAAGAACTCTTATTGCTGGTTAAACCGCAATTTGAGGTAGGTAAAGGGGCGATCGGCAAGAATGGAGTAGTTCGAGACTTATCGGCGCAAGCAGTGGCGATTTTGGGGGTCTTGGCTACAGCACAATCGCTGGGTTGGAATTATCGGGGACTTACTTGGTCGCCATTGGTTGGCCCCGCCGGAAATATTGAGTACCTGTTGTGGTTGAATACTGGTGGTGATGAGCTGGTGATGCCGCCAGATCTGGTCGCAATTCGAGCGGTGACTGAGTCTGCATATCAGGCGTTAAATAATTGATAGTCGATCGGTCAGTTCGCAATACGGTTCGGTTAGCTAGTTAGGTAGCGGTTGAAACCGCCGCTAGTGATGCAAAGTCCGCCTTCGCGGACTGACAATATCGAAGAAAATGGACTTAATCGAACCGTATTTGGTCAGTTCGGGTCAAGGATATTGGCTTCGTTCTAGTGCCACCAACGATTAACATCGTGGCTCATGCGGACTAATATTTCAGTCCGCGTCGGCGGACTTTGCATCATGAGCAGAGACTTCAGTCTCTAGGCTCTTCTTATCCGCTATGAGTTATGAGAGTGAGGATCGATCGCTAATTCTGCCGATAAACATCGCGATCGCGACCCAAGCAAAAGCCGATCGAGTGTTGTAAGCTGCGATTGCCCCAGATCGAAAACACGACGATCGCACTTGCAGCCATCCCCGTCCCGATTGTAAAGATACCAGGATAACCCACTGCTGGCGCGATCGAGCCAAATACAGGCGCAGCGATCGCAATCCCCAGATCTAGCCCCGTGATACAGGTTGAGAATACCTGCCCCCGTTGTTGCGGCAACGAGCGATCGGATACCAGCGCAACTGTCATCGGGATCAAAGTCCCACTTCCCAATCCTTCCAAAACTGCCCCGCAGATGAAACTCAGTTCGCTGTTGGCTGTAGCCAGAAAAGCAATCCCAGCGGTATAACAACACAAACTTCCCGCGATAAAGATGCCGCGTCCGTAGCGATCGGATCTGCTGCCAATCAGCGATCGCGCACTAAAACTTGCCATCGCCGCAATGGTATAAAATAAGCCAGGATTGAAATCGATGTGAATCGTCTGAATATAGAGCGGTAAAAATGTGTGAATCGCTCCAAACGGAAACCCGATCAGCATCAGTACCAATGCTGGAATCCCCAAAGCTGGATTCGTTAAGATTTTCCAAATTGACGTAGTGGGGACTGGCTCGATTTCGCGCGGATCGATTTTCTCTGAAAGCTTCTGCGCCAAAGTGCTTGACGGTTGGCGCAACTGAGTTGTAGCGATCCAGGCAACTGCTCCACAACCGATCGATATCCAAAAAATCTCCCGATACAGCCCTGCTACTTGGAGATAGCCGCCAATTGCGGGGCCGATCGCAATCCCCACAGGGTTGGTAAGGCTCATCAAACCGATGATTTCCCCCCGTTGTTTGGGCGGAGCCAAATCTACCACCAAGGCACTATAAGCGGTCGTAAAAGCGGCGATACTAATCCCATGAAATGCTCGAATAATCACCAATAAAGGGATCGAAGTAGTCGCTAAGTAACCCAATGGCGCGATCGCGACTACTGCCGTCCCAATCAGCAATACTAACTTGCGTCCGCGCGTATCGACGAGCTTCCCTACTAGCGGACGTGTTGCCAGTAAGCCGATCGCAAATGCCCCGATAATTAACCCAATCTGCTGCTGCTTGATGCCGATCGCATCGAGATATGCAGGCAATGTTGGTAGTAAAACTCCGATACTAATCCAAAATAATAAGCCCGCACTAAATAATACGAGCAAATCCCGCCGCTGTTGCGGTTCGAGCTGATTCAAAGTTTTCTGCATTAAGCTGATAGATCTTGTAACCAAGCTGTCATTTCACTCAGATCCTGCCACTCAAAAATTTTTGACGTAAATTCATCAAGTTGGCGATCGCTTAATTTTGCAAGTCGATCGCTTAAATCTTGTGTCAGAGTATCGATGCCAAACTTAGCCCTCACCATCTTATTTACTAACTCAATCTTACCTTCAATCTTGCCTTCAATCTTGCCTTCTGCTTGTCTTTTTTTTACCCAGTCTTGATAGGCTTCTTCAACTTCTTTTACATAAGTCATAAAACTTAGATCCTCCGCAGTTAATCCCGATCGAAATTGTTCCAGATAGACACAGTGCTTAATCGATACTTCTATGATATCATTTCTCAATTCTAGATACCGAATCTTTTGTTACCCTCATTTTACGTAAATTATCAGCTTTGCTTTTATTTAGTTCCCAATAAATGGCACTGCGAAGAATACATGAATCTATATCTTCCAAATCTAAATAATTACTATAATGCTCGATGATAATCGTCGGATGAATGGCGACTAGGCGACCTAGCAGTCCTAACGAGTCATCGTTGGCGAAGCTACCGGAGGTAATTGTGACTTGAGGATCGCGCTTAATCGCGGTACATAAAATATCGACTGCTAGTTGTTCTGATAGTTGAACGGATACACTCGTTTGACTCTCGAATAAATTTTTGAGGACGATCGGCACGACTTGTTTGATAAACTTGTCATGCGGCTCGTTGGGTTGATGCTGTTTAGCGGTCATTTAGATTGATGTCGAGCTTTTGGCTACGCACGTTCATAGCTCGGTGGAAGTATCAGGTTCGACTTCAATTCCCAGCGGTTCTTCCTCTTCGGAACTTTTTGTCAAACCTTGAAAACCATGCAGTGTGATGCCCATTTGGTGAGCGGCGGCTTGTAATTCTCGCTCGAAGGTGACGATATCGTCACTATATCCGCAGAGATTGGCGGCTACTTCGATGCTTTCTTTAGCATTGGCTTGGGCACAGTCGATTAATTCGGTGCCATGCAGTGGTGCGGGTGCTGCCATGAGGGTGGAGGGTGAATGGTGAATGGTGGATGGTGAATAGGGAATACCTATTAATTAACGTAACATCGATCTCTTTGGTTAGGACGATCAGATCCCCGACTGCTTGGAAAAGTCGGGGATCTAGCCTCGCACAACGTCCTAGATTTACCCTCGACCCTCTACCCCCTACCCGTCAAACTAGCAACCGCCTGAATCAGTTGAGTTGGATCGATCGGTTTGGCTAAGTGGAGCTGGAAGCCAGCAGCGATCGCGAGGCGGCGTTGGAGATCGCTGACGTATGCGGTGACGGCGACAGCAGGGATCTGGGCGATCGATTCTCGCTCCGATCCTCTAACGTGCGCTAGTAATGCCAAACCATCTTCGTCTGGCATCCCCAGATCGACGAGGAGGGCGTCGTACTTGTCTGGCTCGGCGGTGAGAGCGGCGATGGCGGCGCGGGCTGAGGTAACGCTCGTCACTTGTGCGCCGACGCTTTCGAGAAGATATTTCATCAGTTCGAGGAGGTCGGGATCGTCATCGACGGAGAGGAGTTGTAAGCTGGAGAGCGAGGGTAGCTCGGTGGTGAGCTGGGGTAGGGGTACGGTGGTTGGCTCGATCGCGGCTGGTAGAGCTGGGATCGATCGCTGTGGTAGGCTGACGATGAGCGTGGTGCCCTGCCCGACGCCAGGACTCTCGGCGCGGATGGTGCCACCATGCAGTTCGACGATCTGACGGGCGATCGCCAAGCCCAAGCCCAGACCCTGGTTGGCTTTGTTGGTGCCATTATCTCCCTGTCGGAACCGATCGAATATGTGCGGTAATAACTCGGCACTGATGCCAATCCCAGTATCGCTGACGCGAATCTCGGCTCGATCTGGGAGCGGTACGAGGGTGATTTCGACGCGTCCGCCAGTTGGGGTAAACTTAATCGCATTGGAGAGGAGATTGCACAGCACTTGATGCAATCGATCGAGATCGCCGACAAACATGGTGGAGGTGAGGCGGGAGCTAATCTGGAGCGATTTGGCATCGGCAGCAAGTTGGACAGAATCGATCGCGGCATTGACGACGGAGACTAGATCGAGCCGCAGAGTGTTGAGGCGCAGTTGGCCGCTGTCGATCCGCGAGATATCGAGCATGTCTTCAATCAGTCGTGACTGCGCCCGCGCACTCCGATAAATGCTATCCAATGCCCGTCTGACGGTTGGCTCATCGAGCTGACGGGCGGTGAGGAGTTGCGCCCAACCGATGATGGCACTGAGCGGGTTGCGGAGTTCGTGCGAGAGATTGGAGAGGAACTCATCTTTGGCGCGGTTGGCAGTCTCTGCCTCTTGACGGGCTAGTTGTGCCGTCAGGAGCTGCAAGCTTTCGCGCTCGAACTGCTTGCGGGCGGTGATGTCTTCGATCGATAGCAAGATCCGCTGTGACGCTCCGACTTCGGCGATCTTCACGGCATTGAGGAGCATGATTTTGGTACCGATCTGCTCGAATTGATGCTCGACCTCGATATTCTCGACGGTGGTAGTAGCGGTCAAGATCCCTTCGAGCAGTGGTCGGAGTCTGGGGATGTTCCACTGACCATTACCTAGCTCGAACAGCGACGCGCGAATGGTTTCGAGCCATTCCACTTGAAATGTTTGGTAGAAAGCGCGATTGGCTTTATTGATGCGGAAGTCCGACTCTAGTACTAGCAGGGGGACTTGGACGGTTTCGACGATCTCTTCGGCATAGTTGCGTGCGGCTTCTACGGTGGCAAGAGCGCGCTTGAAGGCGTTGATATCGTGCAAAACCAGGACAACTCCATCGATCTGATTTTCGGTGGTGCGGTAGGGGCGGATGGTGAGCATATACCAGTGTCCCGATCGCGTTTGGACTTCGAGAGTTTTGGTGCCGAGGGTTTCTTGGACTTCGACGATCGCTTGTTCCAAGTCGGGCAGATCGAGATTGCTACGGATATCGCTGAGGTGGCGGTGAGTATCGGCAGGGAGCAAGTTAAATAACCGCTGCGCCATCGGTGTGAAGCGACGAATCCGCAGATCGTCAGTCAACATGACGATCGCGATGTTGATACTGCCGAGGAGGTTGGTGAGATCGTTGGTGAGTCGGTACAGTTCCCGATTGCGGCTGCGGAGTTCGTCGTTGGTGATGGTCAGTTCTTCGTTGGTGGCTTGGATCTCTTCTTGGGCAGTTTCTAACTCTTCATTGGTGCTTTGCATTTCCTCATTACTGGAGAGAATTTCCTCATTGGCGGTTTTGAGGTCGCTATCACTGCGTTCGTGTTCGATGATGACTGCTTCGAGATACTCTTGCGTAGTATTAAGTTCGAGGATTGCTGCGTCGAGTTCTTGCCGCAGGCGCATATTTTCCCGCTCCAAATCTCCTTGAGGGTTGACTGGCTCGATGGAAATCGGCTGGATCGTCCTGATGGGCAACGCTTCTTCAAATAATATCAAAAAGCAATATGCTTCAGTCGTGGGCACTTTAAACGGAATCACCTGAAGATCGATACGGCGATCGATCTCGATCGCAATTCCCTGCTTGGTAACTGGGCAATCCTGCCGTTGCGCTTGATAGATCGCCGCTCGGAGTTCGATTCGCAAGTCTGTGGATGTCGTCTCAGTTGTGGAGAATCGCACCAGTTTGAAGATATTGAAATCAGCGACTCCCGATCGCAGTTGCAAGTAGCGATCGATCTCGCCCCGCATGTGCAGTACCTGCATCTGGTTGTTGATGACTACTCCAGTGGGTGCATAGTGCGCGGCGATCGCCCGATCGACTTGCTGCTGTAGGTCAAACCGATCGGCGGGAGCTGTTAGTGGCTGGCGATCGTGGAGCTTCACTGCCGGGTAACTGCTGGGTGTAAGTGAAAATGTCGGCAGATTGACAGTGAGGTTTTTGGTATAAATTCGGTACTTTTTATCGATATTATGAAACAGGTCTGAAGTACCCGTACTTTCGGAGGTACCGAGGAGTAGAAATCCAGTCGAGTTGAGGCTGTAATGAAAGATCGGGATAATCCGCTTTTGGAGCGATTCGCCCAAATAAATCAATACATTGCGGCAACTAATCAGATCGAGATTGGAAAACGGCGGATCGCCACCCAGGTTTTGACGGGCAAATACGCACAGTTCGCGGATCGACTTCCCGATCTGGTAGCGATTGCCCTCGATCGCATTAAAAAAGCGGCGGCGACGCTCGGGGGAAATATCCACCATCTGATTCTCGGTATAGATCCCCGATCTAGCTTTGTCGATCGCCAGATCGCTGATATCGGTGGCAAAAATCTGGATCGGCAGTCGTTGCAGTGGTGGCGTGTCTGCTAGTGCCAACACCTCTAGCAAGCAGATCGCGATCGAATACACTTCCTCGCCAGTGGAGCAGCCAGGTACCCAGATCCGCATTGACGACTCTGGCGACTTGTGGCGGAGCAGTTGGGGCAAGACTTGAGTTTTGAGCAGCTCAAAGGCTTCAGGATCGCGAAAAAAGCTCGTTACATGGATCGTAATTTCTTGATACAATGCCTTGACTTCTGCCGGATCGTTGGTTAGGTACGAAGCATATTCATCCAATCGTTCCAGCCGCAACAGCAACATCCGGCGTTGAATCCGCCGTGAGATCGTGCTGGACTTATAGTAGCTAAAGTCAACCCCCGTAGCCGCTCTGAGCAGCGCGAAAATCTGGATTAACCCATCTGTCGGCGCAGATTCATCCGCCAGGGTGAGCAGTGGCGCAGACAAGATCGGCTCAGTGCTGAGTCTGACTAGTTGAGCGGCAATTGCGGCAGGCGGTAGGACAAAATCCACATTCCCAGTGGCGATCGCCCGACTGGGCATACTGTTCACCCGTGCCGTATCTTTGCACTGAGCAAACGTCACGCCCCCCGCCGCCTTGATGGCGGTCAGCCCCAACGAGCCATCGCCATCACCACCAGATAGGACGATCGCGATCGCCTTGTGTCCGCAATCCTCCGCCAACGAGGTAAAGAAGGAGTCTCCTGGCATATATTGACCGGATACTCGTTCGCGGGCGGAGAGTTGCAGCGTACCTGCCGCGACGATCATTTTGGTATTGGGCGGAATTACATAGATCTGGTTCGGCTCGACCCTCATCCCAGCAGTAACCTCCTGCACGGGCATGGGTGTCGCCTTCGCCAGGATTTCCGTTAGCAGGCTTTTGGTATCGGGAGCCAAATGCTGAATCAGCACAAACGCCATCCCCGTATCGATCGGGAGATTGCTGACTAGCTCCAAAAATGCTTCTAATCCGCCCGCAGATGCCGCAATCCCCACAATCGGAAATAAAGCTGTGTAGGCTGGTGTGGGGGACTCACTGGGCTGCTGAGAAAGTGGATCGAGAGTCATCGCACATTGCTCATTCGTCGGGTAATACGAACAAGTTTATCAATTCTCGCTATGTTTAGCAATTTACTAGACCGTTTGCAAAGGTGTTGCAGTCGATCGACACAATAGACCTCCTGCGAAAGTAAAAACAAAATCTTTGCTAGTGTTGTCTTGTTGCGCCTTCATGCGGAGGAAACCTCCAAGGGAGCGCACCGCTGTTTTCGTCCATATCTTCCCCTAAAGCCTAAAGCCTAAAACCTGACTTTCGCAGGAAGTCTAATGTTGCGCTGTCTGGTCTGGACAATCGCGCTAATATCTCCTCAGCGCGAATTAGCCACCGCCAGCGAGCAGCTAGCCCTCCCTGAATGAGGAGGAGTCAAACTGTTAGAGCTGCGCTTGAACCCACTTGCGTAAACTTTTCACCGCCTGATTTACGCCCTCACTTTGACAATCTGCGAGAAAATCTAGCACTCTAGCCGGAGCTAGCATCGGGAATGTCAAAGAGCGATCGACCGCGACATATTTGGCTGAATGCAACTGGTAAAATACTAATTCGGCTCCATCATATCGCCACACTTCACCAACTCCCAACGTCGCGTATAGAGCAAGTTGGTTGAGTGAACTGCTAGTAATATCGATTTCTATTGCTAAATCTGGTGGCGGATCTTGAGTAAAATCTAGTTTGGTTTTGCCCCGTACTGCGGGTTCATTAGCGAAGTAGTAGCAAGAGTCTGGTTCTTTCCCTGCTGCGAGATCTGGACGTTTAATCGTCATCGAGCCAAACACATTATGGTTGAGATCGAGTTCCTCTGCTATGACGATGATTAGGCGATCGATCTGACGATTATAATTTTCGTGTACTGGTAGCGGAGTCATGAATTCTAAATTTCCACTGTAATAGCTCAGTCGCGCTTTTCCATCATCGCCAATCTCGGCGAGGAGACTTTCGTAGAGCTGCCAACTGATATTGTGGAGAAAGGTTCTCTCTTCACCCGTATTGATGACTGTCAACATAGCTTCACCTCTGAAATAGATCTGAGTGATTCGATCGTTTAGCTTTACTCAATTATGGTCATCGGCGATTATATTTTAATGTAGATTGGAGGGTGGGCGATCCGCTACTTTTCAACTGCAACCGTTGGTAAAACAATCTCCGATATCGCCGTTGGCGTTGACTTTTTGACCTTGAGTGGTTTGGTGCCAAAAGTCAACGATCGATTCTCTTTCAGAGAGGCTGTGCCTAACGGCAGGCTATCGCCAACGCCAACGACACAATCGACAAAAATTGTATCACCTGCCCCCACAGTAGTTTCCAAGATTTTAGTCGCGATCGGGTTTTGGAGTTCCCGCTGAATGGCGCGCTTTAGGGGTCTGGCACCATAGCTCGGATCGTAGCCGACCTCGGCGAGATAATCTTGGGCTGCTGGGGTGAGGTGAATTTTGATTTTTTGGTCTGCCAACATCCGTTCGATCCCCTGAATTTGGATCGTCACAATTTGCCGAAGTTCGCTCTTGTTGAGCGGTTCAAAGATCGTCAGCTCGTCGATCCGATTGATAAATTCTGGACGAAAATGCGATCGCAGGGTATTAGTCACCTGTTCGCGGAGATCGTTGGTTTGAGTATTGTCGCGAGCGGGATTGAGTAATACACTCATAATCTGGTCGCTGGCGATATTACTCGTCATCACGATCACCGTGTTGCAAAAGCTGACGGTTTTACCTTTGGAGTCGGTGATTCTACCATCGTCCAAGACTTGGAGCAGGATATTGAACACGTCGGGATGAGCTTTTTCGACCTCATCAAATAACACGACACTATAGGGATGCCGCCGCACGGCTTCAGTCAGTTGTCCGCCATCTTCATGTCCCACATATCCTGGCGGCGCACCAATCAGGCGGGAGACTGCATGTTTCTCCATATATTCCGACATATCCAGCCGCACCATCGCCGTATCGCTATCAAACAAGAATTCCGCCAGAGCGCGGGCGAGTTCGGTCTTCCCGACACCTGTCGGCCCCATAAATAGGAACGATCCGATCGGGCGATTGGGATCTTGCATCCCCGCGCGGGCGCGACGGATCGCGGCTGAGACTGCGCTGACAGCCTCATGCTGCCCGATCACGCGCTGATGGAGGTGAGCTTCGAGTTGGAGCAGTTTTTGCCGCTCTGAAGCCAGTAGGCGGTTGACTGGGATGCCCGTCCATTTGGCGACGATTTCGGCGATGTCGCTTTCAGATACTTGTTCGCGCAGGAGGGTGGAGCCTTGCACTTGAACTACGGCGAGTTCGGATTCTTTGACTTCGCGCTCTTGTTGGAGTTTTTCGAGGTTGACGTATTTGAGCTGGGCGGCGGTATTGAGATCGTAGGCGCGTTCGGCTTGTTCGATTTGGACGCGGATCTGATCTTCTTGTTCTTTGAGGCTTTTAATGCCGTCGAGGAGTTGCTTTTCGCCTTGCCATTGATGATTGAGTTCGTCTTGTTTGACTGTGAGCTGGGCGATCTCGGCGTCGATTTTTTCTAGGCGTCCTTGGGTGGTACGATCGCTGTTGCTGTGGAGATTTTCACCTTGGAGGGAGAGCTTCTCCATTTCTAGCTGCATCACGCGGCGATCGATCGCTTCGAGTTCGGCGGGTTTGGAGGTGATCTCCATCTTCAGTTTAGCAGCAGCTTCATCCACTAAATCGATCGCTTTGTCTGGCAAAAAGCGATCGGCAATATACCGACTAGAGAGGTTGGCGGCGGCGACTAATGCCGAGTCGTTGATTTTGACCCCATGATGGACTTCATATCGCTCTTTGAGTCCCCGCAGGATCGAGATCGTATCATCCACGCTGGGTTCGCTCACCTGTACGGGCTGAAATCTCCGCTCTAGGGCGGGATCTTTCTCGATATATTTGCGATATTCATCAGTTGTTGTCGCACCGATACAGCGCAATTCGCCCCGTGCTAGCATCGGTTTGAGCAGATTGCTGGCATCCATCGCCCCCTGATTGCCACCTGCACCGACGACGGTGTGGAGTTCGTCGATAAATAAGACGATTTGTCCGGCTGATTCGGTGACTTCTTTGAGTACCGCCCGCAACCGCTCTTCAAATTCGCCGCGCAGTTTGGCACCTGCGATCAGACTCCCCATATCAAGCGAGATTAAGGTGCGATCTTTGAGTGATTCGGGCACATCCCCATTGACGATCCGTTGCGCCAATCCTTCGGCGATGGCGGTTTTACCCACACCTGGTTCGCCGATGAGGACGGGGTTATTTTTCTGACGGCGAGAGAGTACCTGTACCACCCGCTTGATCTCTTCATCGCGTCCGATGACGGGATCCATTTTCCCCGCTCTGGCGGCTGCGGTGAGATCCTTACCATATTTGGGTAACGCCTCACCACTAGTTTCGATCGCCGTAGTAGTAGGTTTGGGGGTAGTCGTGCGAAGCTGTCTGATAGCAGCTTCGAGTTGAGATCGATCGAAATTAAATGCCTTGAGTAAGCGTCTCCCGATCCGATCGTCCTCACTCAACGCTAAAATCAGGTGATCGACACCGATAATCGGGTCTTGCCAGCTCTCTCTACTAGCTTCGGCACGATCGAGTAATAAATCCAAACCTCGCCCCAAATATAGATCCTCAACCCGATTTAGCTTGGGTTGACGGGTGGTAAATTCCTGCAATTGCCGTGCCAATTTTTCGGCATCCACCCCCACGCGCGCGAGAATCCTCGGAGCGAGATCCTGTTGTTCCAACAACGAGATCGCCACATGTTCGACTTCCAACTGTTGATTGAAGAATCGCCGCGCGACATCCTGTGACTTAGTAATTGCATCCCAGGCTTGGAGAGTAAATTTGGAAGGATCTGTAGGCTGCATGTCTGGGGGATGGCGATTAGTCTATGCTTGTCTGTTTAGTATATCAAGGAAGTTCGATCGGTTGGCATGGCGGCTAGCGATCGGTTAACAGTTGACAGTTGCGGATGCTGTTCAGGCGGAGGATACCTGGCGCATGTGTTGCACCAGCGGCTCGCGATACGTAGGCTCTGCCGAGGGTTTGCGGATGCTGTTCAGGCGGAGGAACCCTGGTGCATGTGTTGCACCAA
>NZ_JBGSPA010000161.1:0-21589 GCF_041738855.1 Chamaesiphon sp.
TCTAATTCGGGTAATTGTCGCTTATGAAAACCGGATTGTGATGGCGCAAACACTTCAACAAGCGTTAACAGCTATTTTTAAAACATCCCCAACACCTGCACCCCCACCGATCGTCCGTCCAGTTGCAGAGTCACTTCAGCCGCAGTAAAGCTAAAGTGAGTCATCTGAACATCAGACTCAGGTTGAATCAATTTAATCTAAATTTAGAAAATGATAGAAACAAGTTTACAAGAAATAGCGATCGAGGAAAATTTAGAGCAATTTTTATTAGTCTTATTGGTCGCTTTAAGCGTGGCAATTTTGCCGCAAATTCTGAGCTGGTTTCGCCGGATTCCTTATACACTGTTACTGGTGATTGTGGGATTAGGATTAGCTTTTGCTGATGTCAGATTAGTGCAACTTTCGCCTGAATTAATTCTGCTGATTTTTCTACCACCACTCCTGTTTGAAGCGGCTTGGAACTTGAAATGGTCGCGGCTCAAACAGGATTTAATCCCAATCTGTCTTTATGCAGTATTAGGGACAATTATTGCAATTGTGGGCGTGGCGATCGGTCTGAATCAGCTAGCTGGGCTATCTGTGACGACGGCATTACTGATTGGGGCGAGTCTGGCCGCGATCGATCCAGTTTCGGTGACGGCTCTATTTCGAGAGTTGGGTGTCGATAAGCGGCTGACTACCCTGATGGAGGGTGAAAGTTTATTTAACGACGGGATGGCGGTTGTTGCCTTCGGATTTGTGGTGGCGTTTTCCCAGGGTACCACCAATTTGACGGTCGGGGTAATTGTGACCCAGTTGGTGCTGGTAGTGGGCATCGGGCTGGTTGTTGGATCGCTAATTGGGTTTGGGATCTCCTATCTTACCCAACGCTTCGATCTACCGTTGGTGGAGCAGTCACTCACTTTGGTTGCGGCGTATGGTAGCTATCTAATTGCGGAAAAATTCGGCGGATCGGGGGTGATTGGGGTTGTCATGACGGGACTAATTCTAGGTAATTTCGGTTCGCGGATCGGTATGAACCCGCGCACTCGCGTCATCGTCAGTGAGTTTTGGGAATTTTTATCATTTTTTGTCAATTCGATTGTCTTCTTGCTCATCGGCGATCGAATTCGCTTTGCAGTTTTGGCTGAAAACTGGGTGGCGATTGGGGTAACAATTGCCGCAACGATCTTAGCCCGCGCGATTGCAATTTATGGATTCGGCAGTCTGAGCAACCGTCTAGCTGGTGCCAAAATTTCGATCCCAGAGCAGACGGTACTGTGGTGGGGAGGCTTGCGGGGTGCCGTCTCGATCGCTTTGGCGTTGAGCGTACCCGAAAATATTCCAGGTCGAGAGGCGATCGTGGCAACCGTTTTTGGGACAGTGTTATTTACGCTGCTAGTCCAAGGATTGACCATTCAGCCCCTCCTCGCCCGACTGGAGTTGCTAGGCGACCAGCCGATGCGTCAGCATTATCTGGAGCTTATCGCCCGTCAGACTGCCCTCAATCGGGTGATAGCGCACTTAGGCGGAATCGATCGACATCCCGGCATCGAACCCGATTTTTATCAATATCAAGTATCGCTGGCTCAGGGAGAGCTAACTCGTTTGCAAACAGAATTAGCAGATCTCCAGCACGATCGTCCCGATCTCCAGACAATTATTGCCGAACAATTGCGAGATGAATTGCTCGCGATCGAGGCGGAGACTTATGCCGAACTCGTGCAGGCAGGTCGCTTAGATCGAGAACTATCGCTGTTGATGGAAGTTGAGAAAACTGAATTGACCGAAATTTAAGTACCGATTTTAAGGTAAATTATGTCATCTAAATTAATCGCTCGGAACTCCTCTGACCGTCGCTACTTTTGGTTAGAACGACTGATTGCAGTATTCGCACTGGTCAATTTAGCTTTAGTATTATTCGATCTGAGCTATTTGACACTCCGCTCGCTATACCTGCAAGCTACGCCTGCCCTAGTGCAACTCTACGATCCGGTTAAAGGCGTTCGACCCCATCCTGAAACTCAGGCATATTTGAATCGCGTTGCACTGTTAGAATCGCAAGTAGTTCGAGTTGGGGTTGACTCTGTGCAAATCGAACCCTTATTGTCCGAATTACGAGAGCGGAGCCGAAATTTAAGTCAACATCATCCTTTTGCTGGAAAAGATGGCGATAACACTATCCAAACGATCGAACAGCAGTTGAGAAACCGGACAGGCACCGAGGCTGCCTTCGATCGCTTTTGGAGCCAAAGTTATTTAACACCAACCAATTGGCAATCTGAGATCGCGTTTTGGCACGATCGAATTCGCCCACTGATGGCCGCTAATTATTATCGGGAAGTGAACCGCTTCGGATTTGCAGTTGACTATTTCTGGTCGATCGATCTTCCCTTCATCCTAGTATTGACAATCGACATTTTACTTCGCGTTCGGGCAATCCATCAACGTCACCCAGAACTGAGTTGGCTAGAATCTGCTGTCAGACGCTGGTACGATCTATTCCTGCTCGTTCCAGTTTGGCGATGGTTGCGTGTTATCCCAGTTTTTGTCAGGCTTTACAAGGTTGATTTGGTCAATCTAGATCTTCTTAGAGCAGAAGCCAAGCGAGATTTGGCGATCGGCTTTGCAGCAGAATTAACCGAAATGGTCGGCATTCAGGCGATCGATCGACTGCAAGACTCGATTCGTGATGGCGATGTGATGCGTTGGTTGCTGTATCCTGAAATGCGCCCAGATTATGTCCAGGTAAATGGTCAAAATGAAGTAAAAGTAATTGCGAGTCGATTAGTTGAGATGATTGCCAACAGTGTTCTACCCAAAGTGCAGGATGACATTCAGAATTTAGTTAACTATAGTATTGTCAATACTGTAAATCAACTCCCGATCTATCAACAATTACAGCGTCTTCCAGGAGTCGATCGGCTTCCCAATCCGCTGGTAGAAAATTTAGCAAAGTCACTTTCTCAACTGGTTTACAATAATCTCGTCCAAACATTAGCAGATCCGACCTCTTCAGAGCTAGCAACACGATTGAGTCAAAATTTTCGAGATTCTCTAGAGATAGAGTTGCAAAAAAAGCACAACACTAAAGAAATGGAATCGCTATTAGTCGATCTGCTTGAAGAAATCAAAATTAACTATGTTCGAGGAATTGCCGAGGTGGGGATCGAGACACTAGTCGATGAGGCCGCACAATTGCGCCATAAATTAGGAGTAAGGAACTTCCCAAAAATAAATAGTTCCGAGAGATTAAAATAGATGAATAATCTAGGTTCTACCGAACTTGCATAGCAAGTTCAATTGCTGAAATGCCATGACAACATGCTCCTGATTTGAAAATTATCAAAATTCCTAAATCCGTTACTTTCAGCTAAAGAGTACAAAATCTGAATTGCTCCCTCTTCACCATTACTTTGATGGGCATCAGGTTTGGCGACATACTCCAGAAATGCTTGCAAAAAGAGTTCTACCCCAAAGTTATTCATGGCACTGCCAAAGAATACGGGGGTCATCTCTCCTGCCAGTACAGCCGCTAGATCGAGAACTATCGCCGTTGTATGTAAGTACACACAACCGAAAAGTAACCTTCATGACTAAATGTCAATTTTTTAGAGACTTGAGTTGCTCGGATCGCTGCTCTAGACTAACCGAGAGTCGATTGCAGACCAATTCACACAAGTCAAAAATCAGCGGATCGGCAATCTCGTAGTACACGCTCACCCCCATTGGGCGACGCGCAACAATTCCCATCTGCGCCAAAAGTTTGAGATGTTTGGAAACATTTGCTTGTCCGAGTCCTGTCTCTGTAATAATTTCAGTCACATTTTTAGAGCCAGATTTGAGACAGCACAAAATTTCGAGCCGATTTGTCTCCGCTAAAACTTTGAAGTAGTCAGCCAGTTGTGCCAGGGCACCAGAGTTCATTTCCATTGGGTTGTTTAGTTTAAATATTGACTATATTGCTATATGGTAATATTTTGATTATAGTAGTAGATATCGATCGCGTCGTCAGGAGTTAGTTTCTATGTTATTTCGTCAGATGCTCGATCGCCAAACAAGTACTTATACTTACCTGATTGCCGATTTAGAACAGAAAGCCGCAATCTTGGTAGATCCAGTCTTAGAACAAGTCGAGCGAGATCTCAAACAGCTAGCAGAATTGGAACTAACACTCAGATATTGCATCGAAACTCACATTCATGCCGACCATATTACCGGAACTGCCAAGTTGAGAGCAGTCACTCAATGTCAAGGGATCGTACCTGTCGGCGCAGGGGTTGATTGTGCGGACAGGTTTATTCAAGATTGCGAACATCTGAGTATGGGTTCGATCGAGATTAAAGCGATCGCCACTCCAGGTCACACTGATAGTCACATGGTCTATTTAGTTAATAATACTCACCTATTGACGGGAGATGCACTCTTAATTCGTGGTTGTGGACGAACTGATTTCCAAAGTGGTGATGCTGGAATTTTATTCGATTCGGTAACGCAGCGACTATTCACCCTAAAAGATGAAATGTTGGTTTATCCCGCTCATGATTATCGGGGATTTAGCGTCTCCACTATTGGTGAAGAAAAACGTTTTAACCCGCGATTTGTGGGGCGCGATCGTCAACAGTTTATCGAATTTATGGCGGAGTTGAATTTGCCCGATCCGCAGAAGATAGCTGAAGCGGTTCCGGCGAACGAACGCTGTGGCAATATATCTACTCCTGACTACACAATTTAACATTACTTAGTTAACTATGAAATCTCAATTACAGACCATTGATGCCGCGAGTCTGAAGCAGTTAATCGATTCTCTTCCTGAGACGCTACGCGAACAAGATCGCCACCAAGTAATATTGGTAGATGTCCGCGAGACAGGCGAATTTGCCAGCGAACGGATTGCTGGTGCAATCCCGCACCCACTATCAACCTTCAATCCAGCTTCGATCGAGCTTCAAGGCGATCGTCAGGTGATTTTGTGCTGTCAATCTGGTAGAAGATCTACTCAAGCAGCTCAAAAACTGTTTGAGTCTGGATTCACTCAAGTGACTCATCTAGAAGGTGGTTTGACAGCATGGAAAACGGCTGGATATGCCACTCAAATCGATCGAAATGCGCCCATTAGTCTATTTCGACAAGTGCAGATCGTAGCGGGTTCCTTGGTGGCACTAGGCACTGTGCTAGGGGCATTTGTATCGCCTTGGTTTTTACTCTTGAGCGGCTTTGTCGGCGGTGGTTTGGTGTTTGCGGGAGTCTCGAATACCTGTGCAATGGGAATATTACTAATGAAGCTGCCTTACAATCAAAGCGGTAAAGCCTCATGACTTGGACGATTGGGCATCTCCTGGCGATCGGAATTGGGGTTAGTCTAGGGCTACTCGGTGGTGGTGGTTCGGTGCTAGCGTTGCCGATTTTGGTATATGTGATGGGGGTCGCTCCCAAATCAGCAATTGCCATGACTTCGATCGTGGTCGGGGTGGTAAGTTTATTGGGTGTCATCCCGCGATCGCGCCGGAGTAAAGTCCAGTTCAAGACGGTGGGTATTTTTGGCTCAGCAACAACGCTTGGGGCTTTTCTGGGGGCGCGATTAGCCACGTTGCCTTTCGTTACTGAAACCTTTCAGATGCTGTTGTTTGCGGTGGCGATGTTGTTAGCTGCCATGTTTATGATTCGCCGTCAGCCAGCGGCTAATCCAACAACTCAAAACCCGCTCGATAACTATCCACCACCTGTGTGCAAATACTGTTGGTTGTGGCTATTGACGGAGGGAATTGGAGTGGGCATTTTGACAGGATTAGTGGGTGTCGGTGGTGGATTTGCGATCGTCCCAGCACTGGTATTATTGGGAAATCTCTCGATGTCGGAGGCAGTTGCTACATCCCTAGTAATAATTGCTTTGAACTCTGGAGCCGGATTGCTGGGATATATTGGGCATGTTTCAATCGATTGGCAATTGGCGGTATCATTTACTTTTGCGGCAGCACTGGGATCGTCGATCGGTGCATATTTATCGAAATTTGTGCCTGCCGATCGATTGCAAAAATCATTTGGTTATTTTTTAATAGTAGTCGCTACTTTTGTCCTGGTTCAAAATCGTCGAGCTTTTGAGCGGATAAAATTTCCAACGGCTCATCTACAGCAACAGATCTCACGATCGAGCTAATTTTGTTACCATGAAAATCGGTCAATTATCGGCAAAGAGTCACGTCCCAATTAAGACAATTCGTTACTACGAAGAAATTGGTTTATTGCCAACACCCGATCGCAATGAAGGTAACTTTCGGTTGTTCTCACCAGAAAATATTGCTCGTTTATTGTTTATTAAACGTTTACAGCTATTGGGTTTGAGTTTGCAAGAAATCAAAGAGTGCTTGATGGTATCAGATCGCGGTGAGTTACCCTGTGCCGATTTGCAAGCCAAGCTCAAGCAGCATGTTGAGACGATCGATCTACAAATTCAAGACATGATGGCTCTACGGCAGCAACTTTGTGAGACCCTCCAAAATTGGGATGAAACCCCGATTCCACAAGCTAATATAATTTGTCCAAATTTGCAGGTTTAGGTACTTGACTCTCCAGTTAGGGGGAGATTATATGATGATATTAGTTACTCAAATCATCGCTCGTAATCGAGCTTAAACATATGACTAATCAATCGATGGGCTGTACTTGTGCTTCATGTAACTGTTCGGTGTGCATGTGTGGACTCACCGCAACAGGTGAGTCTTGCTGTACCAGTAAAAATTCTACGACTAGTAATGCTCCAGCTACTACCTGTAGTTGTGCTAAAAGTTAGTAGAAGTTAATAGAACAAGAGTTACTGGGAGAACCTAGAATTCTCCCAGTAACTCTTCTTTTTCGTTCGATTGACAATTCTTAGTGAAGTCGATCGAGCTAATCGATCGTCGCCTCTGTGGCTGCCGTTGGTGGTTCGTCAGACTTACCGAAAGCGAGTCGCAAAAAAGGTGGTGCCATCAGAGTGGTGATAATCACCATGATAATAATTGCGGATTCTAAAGGTTTGTCGATAATCCCGCTGGCAGAACCAATCCCCGCAAATACCAGCCCTACTTCACCACGCGGTACCATGCCCACCCCGATCGCCATGCGGTTGATACCTGGTTGCCCAAATACCACCCAGCCAGTAATGAGTTTGCCCACGATCGCCACTAAAACCAGAAATATGGCAATTAATAATCCCGCTCGGTTACTCTCGATCGCTGGATTCAGAACGCCTAAATCGGCGCGTGCGCCCACAGTTACAAAAAAGATCGGCACAAATAGATCGGCAATTGGTTTAATTAACTCATCCAACTCATTCCGCGCATCGGTTTCATCTAACACCAATCCAGCCGTAAATGCCCCCAAAATTGCTTCGAGATGAATGGCATTAGCCAGAAATGCCATGATGAAGGCAAAAATAATCGCCGGAATGACAATATTTCCACGGGTTTTGAGTCGATCGACAATCGTAACAAAACTCTGATTAAAAAAGCCAGCAATTAGAATAGAACCAACTAAAAAAACTGTGGCACTAATAATTAGGTAGATAACGCTCATCACATCGATCGAGCCAGTTTTAGCGAGGCTAGCAACCACTGCCAGCACGATAATCCCCAAAATATCATCAATAATCGCCGCACCGATAATGATTTGACCTTCTGTCGATTGGAGCCGCCCCAGTTCGGCTAAAACCTTAGAAGTAATACCAATACTGGTAGCCGTGAGTGCTGCGCCAGCGAAAATCGCCGGAATTGCAGGCACATTGAATAACAGCATCAATCCACCAGTGCCCAGTGCAAATGGCACTGCTACCCCAGCACAAGCCACAACTATAGCTTGGGAACCGACTTGTTTGAGTTGGCGCAGATCGGACTCCAAGCCAATCTCAAACAGCAGAATAATTACACCCAGTTCGGCTAACACGGAGATAACTTCACTCTGAGCTGCAAATACTCGATCGAGAGTAGTAGGATCTAAGTTGGTAATTAACTGCAAAAATTGGATGATAACCGAGCTAGATCCAGCAAATCCGCTATCGGGGAAAACCACCAGATGTAAGGCTGAAATTCCCACGATCGCTCCAGCGACTAATTCCCCTAATACTGAGGGCTGCTCGAAGTATTTGGCAACTTCTGCACCAATCTTACTAGCAAGATAAATAACTATTAGACTCAGCAATACACCATTTAAGATGGCTGGAGCATCATCGGCTGCGACAGTTGCTAAGAATAGTTGGTGTGAAAAAAATGGAAATATTTCCAATAAATGATAATCAATCGATCCAGTCCAATTCATTAGCTAAAATCCTCAAAATTTAGAATAAAATAATTAACTAACCTACCCCAGCAGATCCAGTGTCGGGATAACGCGCCACAAAGGTCGCTATCGCAGTTGTTACGACTACAGTCATCGGCCCCGTGGGGCCAGAAACTTGAGCGGGAGTACCCCCACATAGAGCGGCAAAAAAGCCAACGATAATCGTACCATACAGTCCAGCGATCGCCCCTGCACCAGAAGCAACACCAAAGGCTAGAGCCAGCGGTAGGGCAACGATCGCAGCAACCACGCCGCCAAACAGGTCGCCTTTCCAATTACGAAAGTGAATGTTATTGATTAGATTGGTGGACACGATTTACGATCCTTTATTGAATAATGTCCTTTGCAAAGCCTGCTTATATCTAACGATCGAGTCCAAATTAGTCATTAAATCTTGAAATATAAACTGACACAATTAAAGCAGTAATTCCACTTAGTAAAAATGTTGTAGGTGCGCCAGCATAAAACCAGATAAGTCCGGCTAAAGAACTCGCTAGTAATGTGGCAATACTTTGAAATGCAGTATAAGTGCCTATCGCTGTTGCCGTATTACTCTGACTGCAAAGATTAGTAATCCATGCTTTAGCAATCCCCTCTGTAGCTGCTGCATATATTCCATATAAAAAGAATAAGGCTAGAAAAATTAGACTGCTTTCAGCATAAGCCATGCCTAAATAAACTATTGCAAACAGAATTAATCCCGAAACTAATACTTTTTTCATACCAATCTTATCGGCTAAAGTCCCCATCGGATAAGAGGCTATAGCATAGATTAAGTTATAAAAAATGTAGGCTCCGATCGCCATTGTGTCATCGAGTCCTGCTTCCTTTATTTTTAGCAGTAAGAATACATCCGAACTATTAAATAAAGTAAAAACTAATAATGCTGTTACTAGTTTTCGATAGGTTGCAGGACTCGTTCGCCAGTATTTTACAAAACTCAGTAATCCAATGCGAGATTTCTGTTCGCTTTGCTGATTTTGGCTTGGTTTTTCCTTAATAAAAAAAGTAAATCCAATCGAAATCAGTCCTGGGAAAAATGCCAGATAAAAAAGTGTCTTATAATCATCTGGACGATAGACCAAATACATTAGTGCTAATAATGGCCCAAGGACAGCACCAAATGTATCCATAGACCGATGAAATCCAAATACTCTTCCCTTTGTATCGGCAGTCGCTTCATCAGATAATAAAGCATCCCTGGCACCTGTACGGACACCTTTTCCTAACCGATCGATTGTCCTTACGAAGAACACCCAAATCGGATAAGTAAATAACGCCATCATTGGTTTGGAGATCGCACTAAACAGATAGCCAATTTGGATAAATGGTAAACGAGTTCCGGTGCGATCGCTCAAATTACCAAAATACCCTTTACTCAAACCTGCAATTGCTTCGGCAAAGCCTTCTAATATACCTATTAAAACAATCGAAAACCCAATTGTTTTTAAATAAATTGGCACGATCGGATAAAGCATCTCGCTGGCTATATCTGTAAATAGACTCACCGCAGAAAGTACTAAAACATTGCGGGTTATTATCTTTACTTTAGACATTAGTTATGGCCTTTTTATGTATTTTACCGAAATAACAACACCGGAATATGACTGCGGCGGAGCATCTGGGTGGTAGTGCTACCAATTACCAGATGACGGATGCGATTGTGTCCGTAGGCACCCATCAACAGTAAATCGATGTTGCTTTCTTCGGCATACTCAGCAATTGCCTGTTCTGGATGACCTTCGACAATACAACAAACAGGTTCAAATCCACCCAGCCGCACTTGTTGATTGGCTTCATTAATCCGCGAGATCGCCGTTTCATCCTCTGCATGTTTAGCAACAGTGACAATGTACAGATCCAATCCAGCAAAAGCAGATGAATGTACCAAAAAGTCCAGTATTTTTTTACAGCTTATACTGCCATCATAGGCAAGTAACAGCCGCTGGATTGGTTTAAATTGGGAAGAGGTGACTAAACAAGGTTTGTGACTAGCCCGAATAATCCGCTCTAAGTTAGCCCCCAGATGTCCAGAAGCCAGCCCTGCTGATTCACCGCGCTTGCCTAAGATAACTAAATCCACTTGAGCTTCAAATTCATCGAATCGATCGATTAAAGAACCCGTTTCATGACGGAGATTGACCGTCTCTACACCTTGACTAGTTAGCACTTGCTGGGCAGTTTGCAGAATCTCCTTCGCCCGTTGATGGTTTAATTTAGCTTTTTGATGTTCTAATTCCACCAATTGATTCAGCAGCACATCTGACGCATCAATGCCGATACTACCGCTGAAGTTGCTGGTTTCCATCACCGCTTGACTGCGCTCGTCAGTGACGTAGAGAACGTCTACTGTTGCCGTCAATCGCGTTGCCAACCATGCAGCATATTGATAGCTGCTGTGAGCAAATACCGAGCCATCTGCACACAATAAGATTCTTTTCATCGTTAATATTTTTGGTAATTAAGCTATCAAATTTTCCTCTTCTACCTATTGCTGATTAACGCCTAGATTTTCCACTAATGTGGCACTAGCAGAATTTAGCCCTACCAATTTCACATCAGCACCATTCCGGCGAAACTTCAGCACAATTCGATCGAGAATTTCGACTGCGCCTCGATCCCACAAATAAGCATTAGTTAGATCGATCGTCACGCGCTCGACTACCGACCCAAAATCAAAAGATCCTAATAATTCTTCTTTCGATAAAAAGAAAATTTGCCCGCTGACTTTATATATATGATGATTGGCATCATCACTTAGTTCTCGATTCACCACTACTAACTTAGCGATTTTTCGACTAAAGAACACCGTACTCAACACAATCCCCGTTGCTACACCCAGCGCAAAATTGCGCGTAAAAATTGTCACAAACATTGTGGCTAACATCACGATCGTTTCACTGGTAGGAATCTTCCTCATCTGGCGAAAAGATGACCAGCGAAATGTCCCGATCGCAACCATAATCATAATTGCTACCAACACAGCCATCGGCATTTGCCTGACCCAATCCTGCATTACCAAGATCGCAAATAGCAGAAACACCCCAGACCATAGAGTCGATAACCGACCGCGCCCGCCCGATTGAACATTAATTACCGATTGCCCGATCATCCCACAACCCGCCATCCCACCAAAAAAAGCGGTGATGATATTCGCAATTCCTTGACCTCTGGCTTCTTGGTTTTTATCACTGGGAGTATCAGTGAGTTCATCGACCAAGGATGCCGTCAGAAAAGAAGCCAATAAACCGACGATTGCTAAGGTGAGTGAATATGGCAAAATAATTTGGAATGTTTCCCATGTCCAAGGCACTTGCGGGAGCGCAAATAGCGGCGGTGCGGTGGGGAGTGCGCCCATATCCCCAACCCTGGGTACATCCAATTTCAACGAGATCGCCGCTAAGGTCATCACCGCTAAGGCAACCAAGGGCGAAGGGACAACCTTGGTAAAACGCGGCAAGATGTAAATAATTGCCAGGGATAGGGCCGTGAGCATATATACCATTGGCGGTTTGCCAGTTAATTGCGGCAGTTGAGCCAAAAAAATCAACACCGCTAAAGCATTGATGTAGCCTAACATCACGGCTCTAGGGACGTATTTCATCTGACGACCCAGTTTTAATACGCCAAATAAAACTTGGAAAATCCCTGTTAAACAAGTCGCCGCAAATAGGTACTGCAACCCGTGTTGCTTAACTAATTCAATCATCAGCAACGCCATCGCTCCCGTTGCTGCCGAAATCGAGCCTGGTCTTCCACCCAAAAAAGCGGTCATCACTGCAATAATAAATGAGGCATAGAGTCCCACTTTGGGATCGACTCCAGCGATGATCGAAAAAGCGATCGCTTCAGGAATTAATGCTAGTGCAACCACCGTTCCGGCTAATAAATCCGCACGAACATTCGAGAACCATTCTCGTTTTAGTGTCTTAATATTCAATTCAATTTAGCTCCAATGATACCAACAAGCTAACCATCGCTATCTCTGCGAGGTTCAGTTGCGGTGATGTGTTGTTTAAATAAGTACCTACTGCGGCGATATTCGCCGAAGCGCACTCTGTAATTCTGTTCTAAGCATCCATGCGAAGAGATTTGCCACCGATTAGGGTGGACAAGATGGCTTGAAACCAGATTTTAAAGCACTACAGAGGGGTGACATATTTAACGGTTGAAGACTTTTAGCTTACTAGAGTGGAGTGGCTAGACTCCGATTTTATCATAGTTTGTTGCCTAATTCTCAGCAGCACAGCACAAAATGAATTCAGGAATTTTGATATTTTTCAGATTAGGAGTATGTTAATATGGCACTTTTGTCATTGAATTTGCATAGCAAGTTCAGTAGAATCAAACTTATTTTCCTAATTCAAAGCTTTTAGCTCGACAGTCTTCAATAGTAAAATATCACATTGACAGATCGATATCTTCAGTTTGCGAACGTTCTAATACTATAAAATTCTTCGATCTGTTAACGGGTACGATTACAGTAGGTTCTTGAGATATCGATATAGATTCTCGTACCTTGAGGGAAGTTACTTCGTTTAATTCTGTGTCATCGAGATTGGTTGACTGGAAAGATTCGAGGTGCCGTACATCGATTTCTAACGATCTCTTTTCACTCGTAGTTATGCCCACTTTTAGACTACTAAAGTCATCTGGTGCGCGATTTCCGTCAGGATAAACCCGATTTAAGGCATTTCCTAACTCTTTAATTCTATCTAAATCTTTCGTTTTCCCTGAGATAGATTGAAGGGTATAAGCCGTTCGCAATTCTCCCGCACTGGGATAATAAAGAGCGTCGGACACCGGAATTTCCACAACCCAATGAGAAAAATCATCTGGTGCGCGATCGCCATCGGGGTAAACGTCATTGAGCAGCGTTCCCAAGCTGTTTAGTTCTGCCATTTTTGCAATGTCTCCAGTTAGCTCCGCAGCACCATAGAGCTGCCGCAGCTCTCCGGCTGTCGGAAAGTAGCGTCGATCTGATGAAACGGCTCGATCGTGTCGCTTCAGCAAAATAGATTGCTGTGGCAGTGGAATGATTTCGCCGAGATCCATACTAGCGACGGGTTGGTGGTCGATGAGGCGTTGGATATGAATTTCTAGGATGTTTTTGCTCAAACCCCGCGACAACGTACCTTTAAGTAAATTGCTCCCACTTTTGAGGTTAGCTTTGGAGTCTTTATTGATTAACTCTCGCCCCAGTACTCCAATCGGAATGCGCCGTCCCCCAGAGCCGAGATAATCCACGGCAATATCTTTGCCCCAACGCTCGAATGCAAATCTACCTGTAAACTCTTCAATCTGAACCAGACCGATCGCGGGAGTAGGATTGACGACAAATTCTCCGATCTCGGTGTGGATATGGATTTTGGGGTCGAGGGGTCGCGCGATTTTAGCAGCTACTACAGTGCCAGGACTGAGCAGCGGTGAGTCGCCGTAAGTAGTCAAGCCCAAATCGTGGGTGCTGCCATCTGGCGCGATCTCACTAATATGTAAGTCACGCTCGAATCTAATTGCTAGTTCCGTTCCATCTCGTAACTCTAGCGCGGCTTTGGTAGGACGATTGAGTGCGATCGGCGGTACCCGATCTAGGTATTGGCTAATCTCATTAGCAAAGACTTTAGTAGCCATTCCCATCCCCACGCTCGAATGCCATGCCGCAGACGTATACTGAGTCCGTTTATCTTTAGGAATCGAGTTTTCCAGTTCGTTAATTACGCGATCGGCTTTGGTAAATATCTCATCGACATCATTTTCTAGGGCATAGGGCGGATGAAATTCGAGTGTCGATCTCTCGATGAATAATTTTTTTGTACTACCAATTTGCGCGATCGGATACTTGTCTAAACTGTTGGCTATTGCTGACACTGGAGAAACGTACCCGATCGCAATTCTACTTTCCGCTCCATCGACTTGATAAACGACATAATTCTCCTTACCGTTATGCTCTCGATTGCGGTAAATCTCGAATCTAGTACTACTTTGACCATCCCCTAAATCCCAAATGGGTGAATCTCCTGCGGCATCCGCATCGCATAAACGTTGAACTTCAAAGCTCTTACCGCTACTGGAGACGATCGTGAGCGTCGGCTGCTGGTCTTCAACTAATTCCCGATTTAGTCGGTCTTTAACCTGCCCGATCGCGCTAGTACAATTACGGTATTTCCGAGCGAACTCATCGACCACCGCTTTTTGAGCATCATTGTGGATAATTGGTATCAGTGAGCGAAACCGCTTATTTAGATCGTCCGATTCGATCTCTTGTAATTGTGGCTGCTGCCCACCATTGTAAAATCGATTTGCCGTCTCCACCGCCCAACCGATCGGTTCTTGAGTGTTGGTGGGGAGGTCGCGACTGAAATAGATATCGGGCTTTTTGACATTCTGGCGGAGCTGGTGAGACTTATATTGAATGCGTTCTCCGAATTCATGAATAATCTCATCGATCCCAACGCTGCTTTTGGCTGTATCGACGGCGGTTTGCAGATTTTTTGCTACCGCGCTGTCGCAATAGTTTTTGAGGAGTCGGTTGACACTACCTAAATTCCGCTCGGCAAATGCCAATCGCTCTGCTGCTGGTAATTTATCGAGCTGTTTACTCGCCTGGACGATGCTCTCGATCTTCTCCGCTAGCTGCATCGGCGGCAAACCTCGCTCTTGCAGATACTCATCGCTGGGAATCTCCTCAATTGGAATCTCACTGTAAGCAGCCCCGATTTGCTTGAGTAAACCGATCTTCCGCTGCGGTTCGATATAAACTGTCTCGGATGCGATGGATTGCAAGATTATCGACTGATTGGCAACTCTTCCAGTCGGGTTGTTGGCGGTAATATCCCATGCCCTCCAAATAGCTTGAGTTAGCGGTTCGCTCTGGTGCCAAAGGTGGTCGGCTTTTTTGGCTTTGGCGATCGGTAACGGCTTGCGATCGGGAGCGTTGGCTTCGATAAATTCTTTGACTGTCAGCGGGAATTTACCCTGTTCTAAATCAGACCGATTGATGATTTGGGCGATAACCGCTCTACCTGCTTCATAGAGATCGCCACCTGCAAGCGGCAAACTGCCTAACTGCTCGCGGAGTTGACGGGGAAGATTATCATTTGCCAGATAACCAACGAAGAACCCATTCCGATCGCCATCAAAGTCAGTAATAGCAATGTGTTTTGCCGTCCAAGGATTCAGGTAGACTACGCCGCGTTTATCGAACGCTTCGGGGTCGCGATCGCGCAATACTTCTAAGTTATTAATCGCAATCGCCGCAGCACCGACATTCGGAAAGGGCGATCGATAATAAGCGACGATCGCGCCGTGGGGTAAGTCGCGATTGCAGGTCTCCCACGGCTCTAACTTACTATGGTGCTGGGCAATCGCAGCGGGGACAACGATCCCGTTAGTGGCTACATCCAACCTGTCTCGTCTGAGCGATTTATCGAGCTGGCGGCTGATATTGGGGAGTTGGTTGAGCTGTCCGTACCGATCGGCTTTGAGGAGTTTGGCAAGTGTCGATCGATTATTGCGCGGTTCGTCATCATCCACCCCATCGATTCCTTCAGGCGTATCGATAATTAACTCGCGCTCGCGCCTTGCTTCCTCCTTCGCCACAAATTTAGAAGCCAACTGCCAGTTATCCACAGCGACATCGGCAAGCGAACTTGCTTTGGCTGCCATCATGGGATTGAGTTCGTTTAAAGTTGCATCGGGGATAGTGCCTTTGACTTGGGCACCCACCGATTGATTGGAGTATTCGGCTTTAATTTTCCGATTGACCCATAAGAAGCTCTCTAATTCGACGATCCCTGGTTCCTTGAGTCTGCCGTCGTCTCCTTTGATATCATTGGTCGAGACGATCGCATCTACCCCCAATCGTTCGCACCAAGAGCTAGTAGCCATTGTCCCTTTGGCAATTCCAGGTAAATCCGGCGTGGCTGCGCGAAACTGCAATACCGAACTGCGAGCGAGCCTGTCGATCTTTTTCTCGATCGTTTGGGCGGTTTGCAAGTCTACAAAATAGTTGGAGATTCTGCCCGTATGCTTGAATTCTTCCAGCAACTTTCCAGCTAATTCTGGATCTAAACTATCGCCGAATGCTGCATCGATCCACTCGCCCAAGTCACCTAGCTCGTCATCATTAATATCTTCTGCCTGTTGCAAACCACGATCTATGGCAAGTAAAACCTCTTTATCCAACAACAGTCCGCGCAAAAGCTTGGTCGATGCCAACATCGTCCCATCGCCCATTTTGTCGTAGAGATCCGCTAACTGTTTGACAGGAATGTTGCGCCCGTCGCGGTCTTTGAGTGGATTTGTGCCGTTCGACCTTCGATCGTCATCGATAATTAAGATCCGAGAATTGCCCGATTTGGTTGTAGTGGCAGCGTTACCATCGCTGACGACGAGCGATCCATAAGCAACCGCATTATGGGCACTGCGTTCACCATCTGCATAAATTGGTTGAATGTTCCGGCTATTATCGCCTTTGGCGATTAGCTCGGCAGTTGCCCGATCTGTAAAATACCCAGATTTACCGCTGGTACAAATGAGATATTTATTACCTTTGGCTTCCAACCGCACCCGATCTGAGTCGTTAACTCCGTTGTAAAAGTTAGCTACATGCAGATTTTTTGGCTCGATTCGATGCGTCTGGAGCCACTTTTCTAAATAACAATTCTCGACTTGTTTCACTCTGGGCGTTCGTTTGCCCTCTAGGTGAAAGTCAGTGAGATCTTTGCCAGTCTTTAAGTCAAACTCTTGAAACTGGAGCATATTCGGCTCGGACTAGATGGGAATAGCGTCTTCGGTATCAGGTTCGGTCTGGGTGAATCTGGGAAGTTTATTTACTACTGCTTTTTGCTTATTTCCCTTTGTGTAATAGGACTCAGGAATGTCGTCGATATCGATGCCATCAGCGAGCATATCGCCTAAATCGTCATAGTTTTCATAACGATGCGATCGCTCGTATTCCCAACCTGCCATGTCTGCCATCAGTTTTTCATCCAGGATATTTTGAGCTTCTTCTTCCTCAGTATAAGTGCGTGGTGGTGGGGGGATGATATCGCCTTCTTTATAAAAAATATCTTCGATGGAATTAATTTTAACCATGACTTACAAATAATCTGAGGCTGCTACTACGATAACAAATTTTTCATGGATTCAAAATCTCCATGCCCTGCTGGGCTGATGGTTTTGACCGTCCGAACCTCCAAAATTTTCAAGCTGCGATTGCCAGAGAAGCCCGCATTGGAAAAGCGGGAACTCGTAATATCGTCTTAGAGAAATGTGTGATTTTATCGTCAGTATCGTCAGCCGAGCGTCTGCATTCGCCAGAAACCAGTCAGGACAAGGATCTTTGCACTGACGATAATGCTGACGATATTTTCACGGCTGACGATAAGACTGAAGATATCGTCAGCCATCGAACGACAGAACAGCAGCGGGTTTCGAGTTGGGCTGACGATACTGACGATAAAAATCCCCCATCGACCTCTTCCGTTGGCGTAGCCTACCGTTAGGTAATCGTCCGCTCCGATTTTAAATTGGGGATTCAGTCAGGTATAGCGCAATCGCACCAGCAACATCCTTTAGATAATTGAAGTCGATTGACCAGATCTATTGAAGTTTAATAAATTATCAGGCGGCAGAGCCGCATCTAAACGAGGTAGCGCAATCTTAATTTGCACTACCTCGTTTATTTATCTGGAGCCATTATGCACATCGAAGCCGATTTATCTACAGACCAACAGCCAGAATCGACAGAGTACTTGCAATTTTTGGAAGGATTGATGCTCGACCGCCAGGATTACTATCAGTCCGACGCGGAATATTAATCGCTAATTATCCATCGATCGAATTATATAACTATGAATGCTAAATCTTTGACTGTTCAAAAATTTCCTGTATTTGCTTTCTGAGTATTAGCTAAAAAAATTAACTGAAAGTTATTCAGCTCTCAGTTAATCACCACAAAAACTTCTTTTACACAATTGTAATTTGTAAAAATGAAAGCGATACCATCGAATTGCCTAGATTGTCCATTTGCCCGTCATCTTTATACCGACCGCTTTGCTTGCGGCAACGGTGTAAATAAAGTGGTGCGCGGTCGGGAATTCAGTACCGCTGAGTGCCGCGATGCCATTAGCAATCTATCCCACCGCTGTCTTGTCGCACACAAAGTCGAGGAAACCTCGACTTCGATGCGCCGCTATTTTCAACCGCTACCGCTGCCCGACCTACAAGGGCTGGAGCCAGAGTGGATTTGCGATCGTATTCACTTATCGCTAAATTGGCTCGACGTGTACGAGCGATTCTCCGAGGGAGAGGCTGTGCCAACGGCTAATGACGGTGAAATTGCCGTCGAAGTTTGTCTGGACGATGTACGCATTGGTTATCTGCGGCGCGATGCCGATGCCTATTATTGCGTTCGACTGGATGGACTGCGATCTTCTGACCCTTATTGGCTGGCATTGCATCTGGTTCATCCCGATCGTTTGTACCAAGTACCTAATGAGATCGTAGCCGATCGCTTGCTTGTCCCCGACTACTTCTAGGTCTTTGGCAATTCCAAATTACGAGGAAGTCATCGGCAAAGCCGAATTTAGACGATCGTTAAGTAGTTCATATCAATTTTTAGACTTCCAGGAGAAACCAAGATGTTCGATCGTATAATCGCTGCCCACTATCATTTCATTTGCTTACGTTCGGGTGAATTTGAATCGCGTAAGTTCTCGATCGGGGAAGCAATTCTCGAAGTTTACTACGAGTTTTTCACTTAAATCTATCGACCCTCACCAGCTTGCAGATCCCTCAATCTGCGAGCTGTTTTTTGTGTATTTCCGGCGGAGCCGTATCCATTCGACCGATTCATTATATCTAGGAGTTTTTATCATGACTAATCCTCAACCAATCCGCGATCGCTTTGCCGCACCCGAATATTGCAATCCCAATGCCAAGCTACCATACATCCAAAGCTTGCGTGGCGAGAATCCTGCCGAGTGTGGTTTCTTTCTCAGCCTCGACCAGATGGCAAAAGCGAGTTGGTTTAATGTGCCTGAGACGTTGGATACCTATACCTTCTCTAGCGGGGCGGTAGAGCAAGGCTCGATCCTCCGCCAGCCTCGGATGCTAGTAGTCCCTAAATCTGGATTAATGGCGGCGCGAACTGTCAAAGGTGAAAACGGTAACTCCGAGCTGGAGTTGCTTGGGAAGTACGGTGAGTTTAAAGGACAAGCTGGTGTTACTAATATCCAGATCTTTGAAGTGCTATTGCTCGATTGCGACAATAACCCCCTGCATGAGATCCCCTTGCAGTACCTCGCCAAAGGTGCCACTCAAGCCACTTTCTCGTTCCACTACCAGCAGTTTCTCCTAGAGATAACTATGTGCCACGCTCAAGCCAATGGTATTTCCGCGCGTCCCAAGAACCTCGAATTTAACGCCCTGTGCGTGTTTGAGTTTGAGGTCACGCGCGAGCTAGCTGGTAATAACAGTAACAAAGCACCTGCTTGTAAGGTTGCCAGTCATTCCAAGCCCACGATGGATAACTGGACGAACTTCTTTGTTGGTCGCAATGACGAACTTGCCGATCGTGTATTGCAATTGCTGGATATCCCTGTCAGTAATGCAGTCTTCGCCGCTGCTAAACCAGTTGCCCAGCTTCCTCCTGTGACTGAGCCAGTCGCCCAAATCTGTAGCTATGACGTTGAGGACGAAAGTGACATCCCGTTCTAGCCATCTGCCTCATCGAGCGATCTTACCTGCGAACTTCCCCATAGTAGTTTGCAGGTGTTTTTTTATTAATAGAGGTAATCATGTATTCATCCACAGCCGGAGTCGGTTCGAGTTTACAGCATTTAAAGAAATTTCCAGAATATCAAAATAATCAATTGCTAATCTTAGCAGGTCTAGAATTGACGATCGCCTATGAACTACTAGAAGCTCGTCGGAGGATTTGGCATAGCATATTTTGGCAACGGAGCAATAGTGCTACTAAATTTGCTGTCAACAAAAAGATGGAGGGCATTGCCTTTGATGCTGGTACCTCGATAGTTAATGCTGGCAAACTGCTCGACCGATACTATGAGGAGAATGGAGTTGACGAGATCGATCGACAGAAGTGGAGTCAAATTATTATGTCTTTAATCAATGCAGATCGCTGGCTCAAAGATCAATTTGGTGTCGATTGCAAGTCTAAACAATTAAAGATCGATCTTTAATTGCCATCGCGTAGCCAGCCGATCCGGTATGGATCGGTATTCTTTGCTGCGGCTGATATCAATCGCGCAAGCGCACCACTCTACAACCCGATTAACTCACCCCCATAGAAAATATGCGTTCGTATTTAGTGCTACGCCTCAATCACCGCGAATCTCGCCAACGCCTAGTTAACAAGATTGTTTGTTCGCCCAAACAACTGCTTAATAAACTTAACGCTCTTACCGATTCACACGGAGAATACGCCTACAAAACAATCCGCGAAGTTATCGATAGTTACACAGACGATGATTCTTCGATGACAATCGTTGATTTAGCTACCTTAGACTTTGTTTCAACTTGACTTAGCGATCGATCTCAACTGAGATCGTCGCTATCTTTTTTAACCCAAAATACCTTGGGGCTTTTCCTATACCCAATCGATATGAATCAACCCAATCTTAGTAAATTTAAAGCTGACTTCGGCAACTTTAAATTTACTTGTTCTATCGAACATACAGCATTTTATATGTTTGATAAAGTCGCAAAAGATCTCGCAAGGCAGTATGCAAAAAAGTTATTCGGACGGTTGAGTGATGTCGCTTCGCTACGTGAAGGTCGCCACGGTCTACCACACCGATATTGGAACTACGAGGGCTATATTTGCCAATTTGACAAGTTCGGTTGTGCGTTCGCGTAGCGTCGGCAGAGCCGAATCGAAGGTCGCTGTATCGACTTCAACTTTACCGAGATTACTGCTCCTATTAAGACTGAAACTCGTATCCAGCGACGATTGATGCTCCTGCACCAGCAGATTAATTCGGCATATTCGATCCCCGAACTGAGACATCAAGCATTGCAATCACGGGTACTTGCGAACGCCGATTACTATGGCGTTTGCCCCATTCGGAGCAAGATTGTCACTCTAGCTGATGTGCTGCTGGAGTGTCCGTAAGAACCATCGGCAAAGCCGAATCGAGTTGAAGCACTATTGCTTCAACTCACCCATCCTTTGGAGGAATCCGCTCATGCTAGTTAACATTTCCGGTTTAGTCGGTCGCGCTCCTAAGTGCTTACCCGATGATAGTTCGAGCCTCGAAGCTGCCCTAGCAGT
>NZ_JBGSPA010000226.1:0-49791 GCF_041738855.1 Chamaesiphon sp.
CAAGACAGCGCATCAGCGACCGAAATCGCGCTGAGGTCTCCTCGTGCTAAGCGTTTCGGTCAAGACAAGACAGGCGGACTTTGCAGCACTAGCGGCGATTTTAATCGCTGTGCTGTCCTAACCGCCTTGGCGGTTGCTATATCATCCCAAGTAAATCGAATTGACTGAAGCGACTCAAACGTAATCCGATCGCGATCGCGAATTTTTCCCGCCCACTTATCTGCAAATACTCCTTTGTAGACATCATCCCAAGCTGAAGTTAAGAATATGTTGCTGTAATTCTGGAAAGAAGGCATGAAAATCTCGTTCGAGATCGATCGATTCCCGTTGGAGTATTAGCATTGCATCAACAAGCTTAATTCTGGCACCCATCTTAGCTCTAATTCGATAATCAATTCTATCTAGAGCATTTTCTACACCATCTAAATGTTGATAGCTGATTAACCAATCGCCATCCACCATACACCCGATTATTTGTCTAGCTGCTGGTGGGATATCGCCTGAATATTTTTGGAATGATTGATATATCTCTGTCGTAAAATCAGCGAAGATAGTATCAGAATATATCTCCCAATTCTTTACTAGTAAATAGTCGTAAAAAACATCGATTAATATTCCGGCAAACTTACTATACTCTTTATCGATTCTTTTCTTGCTACTTTTGACAATTGGATGGTTATCGGTAATTTTATCAATGGCGTAATGCCTACTGATACCTCGCCTTAAATTACAATTGAGGTCAAATATCTTGCTCTTGCTAGATCGAAATCCTCATACTCACTAATATACAACCATTTGCGATTGCGACCGCCCAGAAGCTTCATAATTTGTTTGTAAGCTAATGGTAAGGTTCCATATTGATACTCGATCGATTCTAACTCTCGATCTTCACAACCTATTAAATCTTCTTCCCTAGCAATTCCTCTCCTCAGAATTTCTGATTTTAGTTCGTCTATATTAGTAATCATGAATTTTCTATATCGATCTAAATAAGTCACATACCGCACAACAATCCAAACCAATCGAGAGTCAAAATCAAGCCGCCATTAGCAGTTCTGACATCTTAGTTTTCAGCTCAGATGATGTAACCAGCGGCTTGTAAACTTCACCCTCATAAGGCTTCCAGAAATAACCAGTCGCGAAATTGCGGAGTGTTGACGGAGAGCCTAGTAATTGCCAAATATCTCGATCGACCACAATTCCAGGTAGACTAGCTACTGTCCCATCGTCGATTAGTTCGCTGTAGGTTCTAAATTCATCAACTTCTACACCGACAATCCCATATCTAAAAGCTGGAGCCGATCGCAATCTTTGATAGAGTAGTATACCTAACTCAGTCATCAGATAAGCACTTTCTGGCGCGTCGATACCGATTTGGCTCAGTCCACTCGGACAAACTCGACACCACCAATTTCCTTCCATATCTGCAAATACATCTGCTTGACATTGAGATTCGCTCCCACTATCGATCGTCCAAGTTACATCACTGAAGTGTTCGGCAAATTTCTCCGCCTGGGATTGTTCCCTACCACATTCCGCCGAGAGGCTAAAAACCCATGCCATCAGTTTACTCCTAATTAAACTAGTTCCCAGGCATCACTAGTAGTAGCCAGTGCTGCTTCATCGATATTTGGTCTCATCCCTAAGCATCGAGCATGACGACCAATTTTGGGTTTACCATTATCTGCCATCATCCCTCGATAATATAGTTTGGTCATTCTACGGCGATCTCAACTATTCGGACAGCATATCATCAACTTCGCTGTCGGAGTATCAGCTTAACCAATTCGATCATTCAACTCATCTTCATCCTCATCCAGATCGATTTCCTCAACCAGAGGCTCCGCCAACAATTCCTCACCATTAACAATCGATTCAACCACCACAACCTGACGAACAAATACCAGAAATTTCGCCATCGGGGTGTTAAACCTGTTGCAGACTTCTCACTCAAATACTTGAAGTGCTCGATCCTCTAAGGCTTGGATGGTAAAGCAGATAGCCAACGGCTTAAAGCTTGCTTGCGTTGCTGACTAAGTTGAGATGGGCTAAGTTCGTTTAATTGCTGTTTACCGAGTGCTTTGGGATTATATATGCCCAACTCCCAAGCTCCATATACGGGATTAGGTAGAGTGATATAGGCTGGCTCGAAGATGCTATTATCAGAGACTTTACCGATCGATCCGTAGCGGTTTTTGTTACTCTCAACATAGGTTCGTCGCGCTTGATTCGTTTGTCCGGCTTTATCATCAAGATCGTTGAGATTATCACCAATCAGAGCCACCACATTATAGGGTTTACCATCTGCTTGACCATTAATTACTGCTGCTCTGCGCCATTCTTTAGATGTATCTATTTTACCTGCTATCGTTTTAGTAAATTCGCCTTTGAGGATAACGGTACTAGGATCTACACCAGTAAAACCGAGAGATTTTAGATTATCGATCGTTAAAACTTCTAGATCGTTTCCTGTGCCATCTTTTTGACTAGATTTAGTTCGATCGGTAATAAAAAATACTTTACCACCATTAGCATTGACATAATTAACAAACTCAACTGATCCAGGTACAGCTACAGCCTGTTTAGCGGCGATCCATTGATTCCAACTACTGGAATTAAACCGATTATTGCTATCAATTAATCCTGCTTGGTATCGGCTATTATCCAAAACGGTTTCATCGATATCGACAATCACCGCTAGATTGCGAATTTTTTGAGATCGAACATAGTCAAAGATCGTTCTAGCTGTATTAAATGCTTGATGAGTCAGAGCCGCATATTCGCCAGATTGCTGTACCCAGTTAAGTGCTAACACGGATTGCTCGTTAAGCTGTTGCTGAGTCAGAGAAGCTGGTGTTTCTGGCTCTTTAAATCCGACAGAGAGAAGGGCTACTGCTGTCAAAGCGGCGGAGAATATTGATTTTTGCACTGTGGTTAGATAGATCGTCAGCAATGACGAGAGCGACGGTTTAACCAGCATATCGCTTTCATACCCGTCAGTGCAGCTAATATTCGATCGATATTGTCTGAATTTCGTCCTGATTTATAGCTTGGATCCCAGTATATCGTAGTGTCTAGATATTCACTACTTGAGCGCATGACTAATCCCTCAGTTAACTTCTCTTTTCTGGCTGATATCACTCCCGACTTGGATCTTCTACATTGCTTTGCCCAACAAGCAGAGATCTACCTCCATTTAGATCCTAATACTTGCCTAATCAAGATCCGTCAGTTCGGTGAGTTACTAGCGCAGGAAATTGCGGCTAGAAATGGTGAATCGATCGATCCAAGTGAATCTCAGGAGCTTTTACTGCGGCGATTAAGCATGAAGGGAATTATAACGAGATCGAGTAATCTTTTTCATGACATTAGAATAGATGGTAATAAAGCTCTTCATCATGGTTTAAGAGATTACGATCGAGCCTTGAAACGTTTGAAAGATGCCCATCAATTAGCCTGCTGGTTTTACAACACTCACAGAGACGAACGTGAGCTAAATACATTTATACTACCACAAGATCCATCAATTGAATGGGAGAAAACGGCCCAAGTATTATCTACTACGAAAGCAGTAAATCAAGCATTAGCAGATAGACTAGCCGAAAAAGAATTTCAATTAAATGAATTATCGACAGCCGAAATTAATGAAAGATCTGCGATCGATCGACAACTTGGAGAAATCAAAGAACTCAAGCAATTATTAGAACAAGAATTAATCGAAAAAGAAGGTATTAGCAACCGCCTGAAAGAACTAGAACAACAGGCAATCAAAATGACTATCATCCAGAAGGAATCAACGATTATGAGATCTCACCAACAAGAAGAAAAAATTATATCAGTAATCGAACTGGGCACTTTGAAAATTGGCACAGTGGTACGAGATCGTTATGAGATATTATCACAGCTAGGTGCTGGTAGCTTTGGTATTGCTTATATTGCTAAAGATCGGGAATCTCCAAGTCATAGGAGTTGTGTTATTAAGCAGTTTAATCAAATAAACATTGCCGATAACGACATGAAGACTGCACGGGAGGGATTCGATCGAGAAGCAAGATTTTTAGAGCAACTAAATCATGATTGTATTCCTACACTCTATGCTCAATTTGAGGAAAAAGGACAGTTCTATATTGTGCAGTCTCTAGTAGAGGGTGTACCATTGTCCCAAGAATTAAAAGCTGGAGAGAAAAAAGATGAACAATATATTAAAAAACTACTCATTAATATCCTTACACCACTAGAGTATGTCCATAAACAAGATATTATACATAGAGATTTAAAGCCAGCTAATTTAATTCGGCGCAATGATGGTGGAATTTCACTCATTGATTTTGGAGCAGTGAAAGAATTAGTAAATCAACCGACAAGTCGAGCCGGAACAACAATTGGAACACCAGGCTATATGCCTAGCGAACAGGCGATCGGACAAGCAACACTAAGTAGTGACATATACGCTGTTGGTAAGATTGCGATTCAAGCTGCTACTGGCGTTTATCCATCTGAACTTGAGAGCGATCGAGATACTGGAGATCCAATTTGGCAATATCTTGCGCCAGAGATTAGTTTGGAGCTAAAAGAGATATTAAACAAGATGGTTAAATATAACTTTGCGGCACGTTATTCAAGTGCTGCTGAAACATTAAAAGCGCTAAAAGTAAATCAATCAACCAATCGAAATAATTCTGATACAGTCATAGAAAAAGTAATAAGTGCTTTAATTGGGTTATTAATTATAGGTATAGGAATTAAGTCTTGGGACTATTTGACAAAAACTAAAATTAGTAATAACACGATTACCGTTGGTATTCTCACTAGTCCAGCCGATTATCGAGAGTTAGGTGATTACTTACGAAAAGAGTTAGTACCAGCAAACTATTTTGATTATCTTCAAGGTAAACAGGTTGGCATTATTATTGAAGGCGATAAAAGCTTATCCTATCAGGAGGTAAAAAAAAGGCTAGCAGCTAAGAAATGGGATATTGTCTTTGCTAGATCTCCGATGATTGCCAGATTTTCTCAAAAACAGAGTTACTCTTATTTAGCAGGAATGTTTCCAGGTAGTGCGACCTACAAGTCTGGAATCTTTGTCAAAGCTAATAGCCCAATTCGATCGATTAATGATATCAAATCGAATACAGTGGTGGCATTAGGCGATTTTAACTCAGCATCTAGTTTTTATATGCCCGCATATGATTTATACGGTAAAACATTCTCAGCCAAAATTGCTCGTGGTGAATCACCAATGAGTATGGTTTCACAAGGTAAAGCTGAAGTTGGTGCAGCAGCTATCGGTGATAAGCTTAAATCCAATAACTCAGAGTTTAGAATTATTCATACGAGCCGGAATATTCCAGGAAGTGGGGTTTATTTATCCCCACAATTTGCATCACAGCACCAACAGATTAAGCAGGTGTTATTGGCTGCGTCAAAGAGTATAACCAAAAAAGTAAATTATGGTGATGTACCTGAACCAAATTATACAGAGTTTGACAAGATTACCGATCGAGTTGACTCGATTATAGAATGCGTCGATTTTGATAAGACTCCCACAAATTTATTTTGCGATCGGTCTGCTAATCGATCGGATAAGTAGATTAGCATAAATATTTGTAACTCAATTATTCATCTTCATCTTCATCCAAATCGATTTCCTCAATTAAAGGCTCCGCCAAATATTCTTCACCATTAGCCATCGATTCAACCGCCACAACCTGATGGACAAACACCGGACATTTCGCCGTCGGATCGACATCGCGCTTGTACAATGGACTTTCCTCCCCGCGACAGAGATAACCATCGAAAAACTCACATACCGCGCAACAATCCATCCCACTCAAGATCGCCGAGTCAACTGCAAAGGATTTATGACTGGCGGGTTTGAGCATCAAGCCGCCTTTTGTCCATTTGGCTGATAATAGTCCCGTTGCGGCTAAATGTTGCCAACGGGGATCTTCTAGTACGCTATCGGCAATGCGTAGCCACGCACCATCGAATTCGGCTTCGATTTCGATGTCAAATTCTTGTCCCGCATCGACTCGCGCTACTTGGGCTTTCGAGAGGTGTTCGGGTGCTTGTCCGAAGGTAATGGTATCGCCGACTTCGGGGATGTGAATCCAATATTTATCGCGCAAATCGCCAGCACGGGAGAGTTCGTGCAAGGCGGACTTGGAGCCGTGGATCAGGATGAGGTGTTGGGGATTGACGCGATGGATGACTTGGGTAATCCCGACTCGATCGGCATGGGCAGAGAGATTGAAGCGTTGAATCTTGGCTCTGACTGTGAGCGCGGTACCATCGAGTTCGATTTCACTCCCTGGTTCTAGGCTTTGGAGGAAGCGTCCAGGGGATTCTTCATCGGTATAGCCAGAGATGAAAACGGCGGCATTTTCCCGTTCTAATAAGATTTTAGCGTAGCCGATGCTGGCTCCACCTGTCAACATGCCAGAGCTGGCGATAATGACTGACGGATGGGCGATCGCGAGGGGGCGTTCTTTGGGGGACGCGATCGAGATGATGCGCGGTGAGGATTTCTCGCTGAAGAAGGGGGACTGGGTTTTGGCGAAGTTTTGGACGGCGGCGGGGAGTAATTCTAGTTGTGTTTGGAATAAGTCGGTGACTTCGCGGACTAAGCCATCGATGTAGACGGGGACATTGACGCTATGAAATAACGCGCTGGTGCGGATGGCGAGGATGATTTCCTGAGCGCGTCCGAGGGCAAAGGCGGGTATTAGAACGTTACCACCATTGCCGACGACTTCGACGATCGCTTTTATCAGATCGCTCTCTTGGCTGCGGCGGGAGGGGTGGGTATCTGCGCCGTAGGTGGATTCGGTGATTAAGATGTCTGCCTGGGGTAAATCAGCGAGTTTTAAGCCTTCTGCGGTGCGGCTGCTGGTGGTATTGTAGTCGCCTGTATAGAGGAGCGATCGATTGCCGTACTGCATGTAGATACAAGCCGCGCCGACGATGTGCCCAGCATGAATGAATCGCACTGTCAAGCCTGGGAGGGGCGAGAAGTCCACGCCGACGGGTTGAGTTTGGAGTGTGAACAGGGTGCGATCGAGATCGTCAGCGGAAAATACCTGTCCGAAGTCTTCATTTCCCTGTCTCTGCTGTGCTGCTTGCACCTTTAAACCGTCTGTCAGCATCACATGGGCGATTTCTCGCGTGCCGTAGGTACAAATCATCGGTACATCAGGAAAATCCCGATGAAAAATCGGCAACGCCCCAATATGATCGAGGTGAGCGTGGGTAATTAGGATCAGATTGGGACGTTCTAATAATTCAAATGCGGGCAGAGGATCGCTCCCTTTCGGGCGAGTCCCAGCATCCATGACGATTTCATACGGCCCAATTTGGACGCGAAAACAAGACGCCCCGATCCCTCGCGCCGCACCCAATGGGGTGACAATCAACCTGTCTAGATATTTATCACCTTCATCGGTGGTTACTTCTTCCCGCTCTGCCCAAACGCTAGATTTGGCAGAAACATACTTACTCTGATGCGGATAAGCATAGACACGCGCCACCTTAGTCCGCGCATTTACCTGAACTCTGGCGCGTAATTCTGTGGGCACTAAGCTTTGAGCTTCCCATTCCCAGGTTGGCTCCTTGACTCTGGTAAGGGATAGCTCCCAATCTCGCTCACATAGCTCCAGATTTAGTGCTGAGACGGCGATTGGCGTAATTTCAGTCTTGCGGTCGCGATCCAGATTTCGGGGGTTATAGACGGTCTTAGGGGCTACACTGGGGAGAGATTTGACGCTCGATTCTGTTACCTCTTGCCCATCGAGTTGGGCGGCTGCGACAATGGTTAATGTCATTCCTACCCGCTGGGCGACAAACTGCCACAATTGCCCAGATTTAACTGGCAACGGCGGCTCGAATAGTGTCGGGCGAATAGTTGCTTCGCCAGGACGCTCGATCTTCAGCGAGACGATATTGTGCTTGCGACTGACTTGATTGGTGCTGCCCACACAGACAAATCGATCTCTTTCAAGTGTGCCATGGAACTGCTCTTCGACGATTTGCAACCGTGTAATATTGCCATCGGTTTGCATAATCGGGATGACGCGCCACTGTCTGCTCCCCTCGCTAATACTGACATCTCCCAGAGGTGCAGCCCGAAATTGACAGCCATCGGGGGTAGTTAAGACTAATTTATTCGGATCGCGATCGTCGGGAGCGATAATGCCACTAACGGTCATTTCACAGTATTGTGCGAGTGAAATTGTGACGTTATTAGTGGACATAAGCGTGTGAGGGATTGGGAATATGGGGCGGTAGATACCATCCAACTATGACTTATTGTATACCTGACAGAGATTTGTCTAACCAAGTTGTCAAATCGGTGGTGGTATTGAAGTCTAATAATGCGTTGCCTAAAGATTCGATCGCTTCAAGATTGAGATTGTTGATGAGATCGATCGAGTTAGGATCTAGCATTCCGAGCTTACGCGTTAACATTCTAAGGATTAACGATTTTCCTTCTTCATTGCGACCTTTCTGAGTAGCAATATCAATTGGTTCGAGATATTTGCGGAAAGGTTAAAAGGTGGCTGGGGTGACTGCTAATTTATGCAACAATCCCAGGCGAGAATCTTTTTAGATGGTTGCATCGGGTGTGAAATAGACATCGATTTCCCGCACTTGAGCGTCGATCGTTTTTGCTGTATAGACAATTTACCTACTTTTCGCTTTAAATCTATCGATTACGACTTCCCAAAGAAAAATAAATGCTGCTGAGGCAACACACTTTCATTTTTCAATAATTTTAGTCCTACCGCCTTCATTTCTTGTTGAATCTGTTTTTGAGTAGTTTTGTGGCGCGGCTTAATATTAACCTTGGGATCTTCACCCCGATATTCTGTTAAGACAACTCGCCCGCCTGGTTGAAGTGCATTCACAATTTCTGTCATCATTTCACGAGGATAGCTAAACTCGTGATAAGCATCTACCATAATTGCTAGATCGATACTCGCTGGCGGTAATTTGGGACTTTGTTCGGTGCCCAATTGCGGTTGAATATTCGTAATCTTGCTATTTTTAATCCGCTGTTTCAACAGCTCCACCATTTCTGGCTGCACATCGACTGCGAGCACCTTGCCTTGAGGTACCTGTCGAGCTATGAGCTGGGAAATATAGCCTGTACCCGCCCCAATATCGGCTACAACGTCGGTAGATTTTAGTCCCAATGCTGCGACCATTTTCTGGGGTTGCTCCTCTGTGGCGCGATCTGGACGCTCTAGCCAGCCTGCGCCCTGATGTCCCATCACTTGGGCGATTTCTCTCCCCATATAATATTTACCCGTACCGTCGAAGCTGGGTTGTCGATAGCTGTAATATTTGGATTGGATCAGAGCAGTGCTAGTTGGTGCGGCGATTTGCCAGCAGATGAGACAGGAGATGAAAAGTTTGCAAAAGTTTTTAAAAAGCATTTAGTTTTAAATGATTGACAGAAAATGTATTTAGTCAGATCGATCGAAAGTTAATAGGTTGAATCCATCCGCCAGTCAGATTCAGGAACGCGCTGATAAATACTATTGTCTCTTTGCATCATATTGTAACCTACCAATTCCCGTCGGAGCGTGGCTTGAGAGTGGCTTTTTGCAGCGTCTGGAGCGCGTCGAGATCTAGACGATAGTATTGAAGACACCCCAACAGGATCGTAGAGTAGGTGCAATTCATGAGTTGCGCCTACTCTGATTATCAATTGAAAATCTAGACATCGGTGGTATCTTGTTCGGCGACTTTGCCAAATAAATATCGATCGCCAATATACTTGAGAATCACCCTGCCAAACTTCGGATCGTCCCTTTCGATCCTGGGCTTGACAACCACGCCTTCCCTACCATGCGTACCACCGATGAGCGAATCACCATCGGAAAATCCTTTAATAACTGCTAGTGAAAAAGCACCTTCATATACTAATGGTACTTGCTCTACTTGATAGCGATCGCATAGAGATTTAAAGATGGGATAATCGACATATTTACCATCCAACAGCAGATCGAAGGCACGGAAATTGATTCTTTTGGCACCATAGGTGTAAGCTTGAATGCCTTGTCCGTAGACTTCGCCATACAAGATCGCTTGTTTGTGACCTTGAGTTTGCAGATCTGCGAGTAAATTTTTGATACCAATTAAGGTGTGAGGAAACCAGTAAGTATTTGCGACGATCGTATTTGGATCTTCTGGTTCTTTGCGACGTAATGTTCTCGAACCAGCCATCATTGTCGGCTGTTCTTCATCGGCGTGCCAGACAAAACCTATTCGACAATTCGTACCGTGAATTTTTTCTGTAGCGATGACTAATTCCCCTATTTCTAATAAATTGGGGTAGCTTCTCATGTTTTCCAAGTTGGTGTATTTAGGAAAATATGGATCTTCGACAGCACTATCACCCGCTTGTGCTTTAACTGGTGGAAAGTACTTTGTGGCGTTGTAAAACTCCGCGACATCCTCACCTAGTTTCATCCCATTTTCGGGGTGAACTACCAGCCCAAACGATGGCTCTCCGCGTAATTTGATGCGATGAACTACCAAGACGCGATCGCCATTAATATCAGTTTTTTCAGATAGGTATGCACCAACATTTAACTGTTCGGCAACTGCTTTGGTCAACACAGTACCTTGCTCGAAATATACAACCAAATCACCAGGTTGATGGACACCTTTTTTGACACACATTTGCCAACCTTGAACGGTAGCTAATTCTAGAGCGTCAGCATTATGGTGAGGTTTAATCTCCAAAATTTCGCAGACTTCGACTTTAATCGTACTCATATCACCGGAATTAGTCTGGGCAGAGCTAAATTATGATTTTTGGGACATTTTACCTGCTCAAGACAAGACCGCGATGTAATACGCGATCGCCAATGACTGCTGAATGGTCGGCACGGTGCATCGTACAACGATTGTCCCAAACAATAATATCATCTGGCTGCCACTGATGGCGATACCACCGATACGGACGAATGGAATGCTGGTAGAGGAGCCGAATGATGCGCCCAGCCTGTGCGGGTGCGATACCGGAGATAGCTTGACAGCGTGCTGGTGTGGACAAAAATAGTGCTAGACGACCGGAAAGCGGATGCCGCTGAAATAACGGATGCCAGCTCTGGGTTTCCCCTTCAGGCAACGTCAAACCAGAGACTACATGCAGTACTTGGGCATCGGCAAGTTGCGCTGTGACTGAGCGAGGTAATGTGTCATACGCCCGATATTGGTCGGAAAATAACGTCCCACCCCCAGCTGTCGGGATCGTCACCGCCCGTAAGGCGGTGTAGGCAGGGGGGTGAGCGATATAGCTAGTATCGGTGTGAAAGACGCTCCTAGGTGGGGTTGTGCGTCCGATGTTGCTGACGATATTCAGATTTGGTTGATGCGATACGGGTGTCTCACCGATCGTAAAAGTTAAGTGCCCCAAGCGATCGAGGAAACGTACAAAATCCGCATCATTTGCTGACTGCTGGCGGAAGACGACAAATCCATTAGCGGCAAGAGCGTGTTTGAGAGGGTCGATATCTGCATCTTGGAGCGCGGTGATGCTGACGCTATTAATTTCAACCCCAAACGGTGAAAGTGCATGAAAATCCATGTTTTTGCTGCTGCTTACTAGTTCTATTCTAGCTACTCTATTCCCAGCGGAGAATTAGACATCTAGTCAAAATCTCTTTATGGTGGGTATAGCAGTACCACAGGAGGTGACTGCATGACTGATTAGCTCTATAGGAGGCTGCTGATAGTGTCTGATTCGATCGAGCGAGTGGCGATTGTGGGTGGAACGCATGGCAATGAATTGACGGGTGTACATCTAGTCAAGAAGTTCGAGCGATTCCCTCAATTGCTGCATCGCGAGAGTTTTGAGTGTGTCACTCTCCTCGCCAACCCCCAAGCAGTGGTGGCAAATCGACGTTATATCGATCGCGATTTGAATCGCAGTTTCGACAATGCAGATTTGGCTAATTTGGCAACTGGTTATGAAGCTCGACGCGCCCAGGAGATCGTGCTGGAACTAGCCAATGTCGATCTGATTATCGATTTGCATAGCTCTACCGCACAGATGGGGTTGACTATTTTGCCGTCGAGCAGGCATCCGTTTAATTTGAAAATGGCGGCATATCTGAGTACACTGCATCCTGATGTGCGAATTTGTTATGGAATCAGGTGCAATGCAGATGACCCGATGCTACGATCGCTCTCACCGCTGGGGTGTACGATCGAAGTTGGTGCGATCGCTCAAGGCGTACTCAATGCCGATCTCCTCATCAAAACGGAAATGCTGGTGCAGGCGATTCTGAACTATGTGGAAGCCATGAATCAAGGTAAGCCGCTACCTGTACCGTCGAGTGTGACTGGCTATCAGGCAATCGGATCGGTGGATTATCCCCGTGATGCTACAGGCGAATTGACAGCGATGATTCATCCTCAGCTTCAGTTTCGAGATTATCAACCATTGCATCCTGGCGATCCGATGTTTTTGACTTTTACGGGTGCAACGATCCCCTATCAGGGTGCAGCGACGGTGTTTCCGATTTTTATCAATGAAGCGGCTTACTATGAGAAAGGGATTGCGATGACTTTTACAGATCGACAGGAGTTGATAGTTGACAGTTGACTGCGAATCGACGGAGCGGCTTGCGCGTCACGGAGGTTCCATCTTTCCTCGCCCCCAGTATGGTCTGACCCAATTGTGAATCAGGTGAAGGTATTCGATCGCTATTCTTTGTTCTACTGGGTAAAGTCGATCTGTGGCGACAGACTTCACTCGTACAGATGAAGCAATAATCCAAACGTGGCAAGGCGATCGTTAGCATCTGTGTCACTGTAGCACTAATTTTATTCAGAAATTGCCGCTCTAACTACAATAACTGTGCAGTCGGAATTCTGCGCGATCGCTTCGGGAATATTACCTTGGATCGTCTGCTGGAGTAGACCCTCCCGACTCGCTCCCAAGATAATCGCATCGCATTGTTTCTCGGCGGCAAGATCGATCGCCATAGCAGCGATCGCATCAGAATAGAGCGGCATAATAGTAGTAGGAATACTTAAACATTGTCGAACAAAATCGGCAGTTGTCGTTAAGTTATTCAGATCTGGTTGGGAATTAGTGGGGTCGAAAAATTGACAGAGGTAAATCTCTGGAGCGCGACTGAAAGAAACTAAAGCTGGCAATAATTTTAGAGCATACTGCATATTGGGGCCACCAGAAATCGGTACTAACCACCGATTGAGATCGGTCAGGCGTAACAGAGCTTCTACCGCAGAGTAAGGAGTTGGCAACTCATTTATTGCTGGCAATTGGCTGATGTTTTGTAACTTTTTACCCAATTTAATTAATACTACCGGACAAGGAGCTTGTCTAATTGCCGTATCCACGGTACTCCCAAAAATCCGACCTGGATTAGCGGTTTTACCCTGCCAACCCATGCAGAGTAGATCGATATGTCGCTCTTTAATTGTCTCTAGAATAGTGGTAGCTGGATCGTGAGCGACGCGGATTTGAGTATGTACCGGAATATCCCAGATTTTGCCTTGGGCGGTGGCTCGTTCTAAAAGTTGACGACTAGATGCAATATCTACCGCAGTTTCAGTAGGAGAACTGGCATGAGGGATGACGATCGCACAGAGGCATTCTAATTCGTAGTCGTGTGCTCTGGCGATCGCCGCAGCTAGTCGAAGTAGGGTATCGGCAGTGTGGGGATTGCTCAGGGGTACTAATAATCGCCCCTTACCCGTAGCTGGCGATCGAGTTTGATAGACGATATAAGAAGGATTGGGCTGGGGTTTGAGGAAGCTCTGGTTACTACTTACCCGCTCGGCTTCACAGCGAATAATATCGGCGCGGGTAATGATTCCCACCAGTTTGCGTCCCTCAATGACTGGTAAGCGACTGACTTGATGGCGATTTAATAGATGCAGGATGGAAGTGAGGGTATCTTGGGGCGTAACCGTAATCACCCGCCGCGTCATAATTTTGACCAAGGGTGTCTGGCGATCCCAAAGCTGGGAAGTGAGCACACCTAGATCGCTTTGAGTGAGGATGCCAACTAATATACCCTTATCTAAAATCGGAAATCCGCGATGGTGAGAACGCGCAAAGGCTTCTAAGGCATCATCCATCGTCATTTGACTAGCAAGTGTCTCCACCCGTCGTTGCATGATGTCAGCAGCAATTAAACCTTCCCAGCGTCGATCGACTAAATTTGGACGCTCGATATTAATCCCTTTGCGGGTGAGTAAATGTTGATAAATAGAGTCGGGAAATAATTGCTCGGCGACTAGATAGGCAACCACCGAGCCAATCATCAGGGGTAAGATCAAATTGAACTGAGCAGTCATTTCCCAGACGATCGCGATTGCCATGATTGGGCGGCGGGTAATGGCACTAAACACCGCACTCATCCCAGTTAACGCATAAACTGTCGGCGAACTCAGAATCAAATTGAAGGGTAGCAAATCGCTATGATAGCCACTCTGAATACCTGTAGCTACTAAATTCCCCAACGCGGCACCTAAAACCAAACTGGGTGATAATAGTCCCCCCGGAGCCGTCGAACCAAATGCGACTAAGCACATCAAAAATTGACTCGCCAAGATCCAGGCTGCCGTCTGCCATTGAATATCACCAAGGACCAAAAAATCTTTTAAATCTCTGCCTCCTTGTAAGGCGTCTGGCAATAAAGCGGTAATAATTCCAGTGATACCGCCAGCTACCGCGATTTTGACTGCTAGCGATCGACCGTGAAATCGAGCGTGATAGAACTGCAAACTTGCCAGCAAACTGCGATTGCAAATCGCGCCCACCAATCCACCCAGAATACCGACAACAATTAGTAATGGAATCTCAGCAACAGCAAACTGGAGCTGGAGATGACTCAGATCGGGAATCATCCCACGCCCACCCAGCCCCAAGGAAACGACGCCACCCACTACTGCCGCGATAATTGCCGTTCCCAAAGTCAGATCGGGCAAATCCTGTAAGAGTTCTTCAATGACAAATATTACCCCTGCCAGCGGCGCATTAAAACTCGCAGCTAGCCCCGCCGCTGCTCCTGCGGCCATTAATTGACGTTGATAGGTGGGAGAAGTATTCGTCCAATAGCTCAATTGAGCGGCTAGAGCTGCACCAATTTGCACGGTGGGGCCTTGTCGTCCTAAAACCAAGCCAGAGCCGAGCGAGAGACAGGTGCCCAGCCATTTTACCACTGCCACCCGCAGATCTAAGGCGATCGGTACATACCCCAAAGCAGCCTTAACTTGAGGAATACCACTGCCTGTTGCTTCTGGTGCCAATCTTTCAACCAGTAAGCCACTCAAGCCGCCACCGACAATCCCCACCATCGGGAGTACCAGCCAAGCTGGATAGATGCCCGTCAAACCCACCCGCCAGCCCTCCAACCACAGGATTGAATGTTTGAGACTAACCGCAGCCAGCGCGGAGACTAAGCCGATCGCACAGGCTTCAAAAATCGCGATTTGTTTCGGGCGCAATACTCGATCGCCTTGTCGAGCAAACCAGGATATCCACATCGGGGGTAAATTCTGATAGAATGTTTCGATCCAGTCCTCAGATTCTGTTCGGCATCAACTTCAGATTGTTAAAATCATCAACGATACCATTATGTTCGCAAGTCGCCAGATCTGAACATACTTTTAGTCGAAGATGACGATCCGATCGCCTCTGGGACAAATGGGTCAGCTCTTCGACGATCTGGTCGCATAATTATTTTGGCTGTTAGATCCAATTTATCATTAAATTCTCACCAACTCCGAGTGCATATCCCCGAGCCAAACTCATGACTAAGCTGGGTACAACTGGAGATCTAAGCAAGGCGGCGGAGTTATTTGGCTCGCTGGAGCAGATAAAATATATAGATGGTTACCAAATTTTCGAGCGAGCATTTATTTAGCACTCTAAATTTAGATAAGACGCCAAGCGCGAAGTAATGAATATGGGAAACATTGTTGGGATCGATTTGGGCACGAGCAACTCTGTCGCGGCGTTTAAATTGGCAGATCTCGAAGTAGTCACCGCTGGCGACAATACACCACCCGATCGCAAATTGACTCGATCGATCGTCACAGTCCAATCCGAACGCTTAGTCGTTGGCGAAGTTGCCTATCGTCAACTCAATGCCGCACCCGAACAGACGATCGTGTCGATCAAAAGATTGATGGGGCGTGGTTTTAGCGACTCTGTAGTCCAAAATCAGCTTGCCGATCTGAGCTATAAAGTGACCGAATCGAGCGAGGGTACCGCCAATAGTCTCGCCGTCTGGCTGTATGGCAAAGAGTACGAACCTGAAGATATTTCCGCCGCCATCCTCCGCCAAGTCATCGCCAACGCCGAAGCATATCAAGCCCAAACCGGACAAAATAGTCGGATTACAGGCGCAGTGATTACCATTCCGGCGTATTTCAACGACAAGCAACGTCACGCCACCCTGACAGCCGCCAAACGCGCCAAACTGACAACTGTCGAACTGTTGCCAGAACCCACCGCCGCCGCCATTTCTTACGGGTTCAAGCCCGATGCTGATGATGTCCAGACGATTTTGGTGTATGACTTTGGCGGTGGTACCTTCGATGCGTCATTGATTACGACAGCGGGGAATCAATTTATCGAGTTGGGCAAAGCGGGCGATCTGTGGTTGGGGGGTGATGATGTCGATAGTCGGCTGGTGAATCTGATTAAGCAAAAGGTAGCCGAGGCAGCTAGTTTGAGATCTTGAAGGATCGATCGCCAGGATGCCACATTATCAACGGGTGCGGTTCCTTCAGGATCTCAAACTAGCTGCCGAACGTGCCAAAATCGACCTCAGTCAAGCGATCTCGGTGCAGGTGCAGCCAGCGACACCATTGCTTGACGAGCTGGGAATGGCGATCTCGATCGATATTACAGTCACTAGAGCCGAGTTTGAAGCCTTGATTTTACCGCTAGTCGATCGCACTCTAGAGATTTGCCAAGAGGCGATTAAATATTCTGATTATCCCCAAGAGACGATCGATAAGGTGCTGTTGGTGGGCGGTTCGGCGCAGATTCCCCTCGTCCAGTCGCGGGTACAGGCGGTATTCGGGCGCGATCGGGTCGTCGTCCATCCCCGCCCGATGTATGCTGTGGCGGAGGGTGCCGCGATCGTCGCCGCTGGATTGACGGAGCAAGTCAGCACGGTATCGCGCAATTACTGTATCGAGTTGGCAGACGAACCGCGATTTGTATTGGTAAAGCAGGGCGAAATCCTGCCGTTGCTCAAAACCCATACCTTCAAAACGGGTAGCGATGGTCAAAAGTTGCTGCACTTCAAATTTTTTAGTCCCGATGATGTCCGCAGCCAGCGCGATCTCCAACCGCACGATGAGTTGATTGGCGATATGTGGCTGGTGCTCAATGCCGCGTATCCGAAAGGGACAGAAGTATTATTGACGATCGAATTGGACGAACAACACAGTTCGATTCAGATTACGGCGATCCTCAAAAATGACCCGTCAGTGCGCGAAAGTTGCTCGTTCTCGCGCGGTGGTGTAGATGAGAAGATTTCGCTCGAAGTTGAATCCCTGATTCAAGAATTAAATGATGAGTGGAATCTCACGCCGTTTGGGATCGCCGAAGTCAATCGGTTGGCTGGCGATATTATGAAATCTGTCAATCAAATCAAGGATGGCAATCTCGAACAACGCCAAGATCGGTTGGCAGCAGCCCAAACTAAATTACATGAATTACAACTATTTGCTTCCAAGGATCTGACTTGGGGCAGTGCATTGCTGAGTGAATTACAGCTAGTCTTGGAATATTGTAGCCAGCACCTACACGATCTCCAAATTACTCGCATTCAGGAACTAATAGAGAAATTACAAAAGATTTTGGCAATCCAAAACTTATCAGCGATCGATTCCTGCTTGGTAGCAGGTCGCAAAGAATGCGAGAATTTGCCCGAACTAGTTCAAGCTGTTTTATATTGTCGAGATGGGATCGCTCATACCAGCACGATCGCCCCTACCCACGCGCAATCAATGAGGATCAAATTCGATCGCCTCTTGACTGCTACCAAATATAACGATCGACCAGAAATCGATCGATTGGTTGCTGAATTGCTCCAAGAAATCGAACCCTATCGCACTAGCGTGACTAGTGGCACTACTATTAGTATTCAACCAACTCGATAATTTATGAATACTAAAATTGTTTGCCCAGTGTGCGATCGCGCAGCAATTGAGGTCGATACTTGTCCCAATTGTCAAACCGATCTATCTCTGATTCGGATGCTATCTGAGCTACCACTGATAGTATCGACCACACCTGATTTTTCGTGGCTCAAATGGTCGATTGGCATCTTGTTGACTGCAATTTTAGTGGGTTGGGAAATATGGGTGCATTAGCTTGGCTCATAATTATCATCGTCCTCAGATTTGCAATCCCGTGGCTCAAGCGCACACTGGATGAACGGGCGAAAAACAAGGTTAAAGCTAGTGGCTCCGGTGGGGGTAATCATCAAACCCGCACTCACAGAGGACGCGATCGTGTAGCGAAAACTCAGTCAGTAGTAGACAACGATCCAGAAGTTATCGATCTGTCTCCGGTAGCAGATTTAGGTACAAATAACTCGGTAAGTTGGGATCTTCAGCAACGAGAACGCGAACGAAGCAACCAAGCTGAATTTCTGATTCAACAGGCAAAATCAGCGATCGCCAGCGATACATCCAACCCATTTGATAGTATCGAATTATTACTCGCAGCGATTGAATTTTATAAAAAAAGTTATTTACTGGTAACTAAAGATAGTTGTATCCAAGCGATCGAGGGGATTCAGCTAGAAATCGATCGGCGTCATCAATTTCAATCACTCATTCGCGAAGCAACAGCCACATTTTATCACAAACAATTTAGTCAAGCTCTGGATACTTTACTCTTAGCTCAACAGCTCTATTCACCCCCACAATTGATTAAGACGATCGCCGAATGTGAAGAGCAAGCCCAAGTCGAAAAAATTTATCTTCAATCCTTAACTGAAGCTAAAACACTCAGTTATACTGGTCGATTTCGCGAGGCGATCGGCATTATCGATCGCGCATTGGTGGAGTTTCCCCGTCAAGATGGGGAAGATCTCAAAATTAGATTGAATCGGGTGATTGCAGCTAAGCAGCAATTGAATCTAGGTAAAATCGAACAGATAATTGGTAATATTACTACCGCCAAATATCATTATACTGCGGCAATCCAACTGCTCCCAGATTGGCAAGAACCACAGTTACAACTGGCAATTATTGAGGTACAATCTGAAGCAAGTAGCACAGCAATATCGCAGCTAAGTACTAGTACCGATTCGCACACAAAATGCTTGGTAGGTCTACTCTATGCCAAACAAGGACAGTACGAGCGCGCTAGAGCAACATGGTCGGAACTCGATCGCCAAACCGTCCGCTCTTACTATCAAGCCGATGTGCAGCAAGACATCGCCCAATGTCAACTCATTCATACTCAAATCAAACAACTAGTCGATCGCGGTGAATTAGAGCAGGCGCGAATGCTCAGTCTCGAATTTATTGCCAGATATGGTAATGATGCAGTCATTGAAAGCAATTTAAAAAATTGTATCCTGCCAGGAATCGAAGCCAAAATTTGGAAAGGCGAAGATTGGCAAAAGATCGCGATCTTGACGCGCGAAAACTGGTCGAGTCAACCAACAATCGTCTCTTTACACAACTGGACAATTGCCCTATATTATGCTACTCAAATCGATGATAATCTTGAAGAACTAATCGGTGCTTGGGCGACAGCGATCGCCAATATCGATCTCGATCCATCGATCCAAGACTTACCTTGGCTCCAGACTAAAGCTAGCTCAGTGGGGGATATTAGTGGTAAATTATGGCAACTACTAGAGCAGCGGATTGAAGCCATCAAAGATATCGATCCAGTCAGATATTTACACCTGCGCGATCGCTATCGTCAGGAATTTTGGGCGATGGAATTGGCGCGATCGACAACAACTGCTAAGATTGAAATTGGGGAACTGACAATTCTCCCTGGATGTTATCAACGCTACTACTCACAAATTTCACTCGGCGAAACACCTCAACTGTGGAAAACTCTCTACACAAATTGGGGTAAAGCAGTTGCTGCTTGTTTGGCTGGCGATCGACACCGCGCCGAAGCGATCGAAATCGATTTAGTAGTAACCAACAGCTTAGAAGCATTTGCCGCTCGATTTATATTTTATCAACAAGGTTGTTATTATCTCCAACAAGAACAGTGGCAGAATGCGATCTATCCACTCAATGATGCTAAAATTACCAATCGTAACGATCGCGAATGGTGGAGTCATCTTGACGAACTTTGTATCGAGCGACGACGTAAAATACATGACTTTGACGAGCATCTCAATTTTGGACAGTTTTGGTACGATCTGTTGCTGAGTCCTCAAAGTGAAGACTATCTCATCCAATACAAAGCATTGAAAATCCAGCAAGAATGGGGTGACTCGATCGTCTCTGACGAGTTATCGCTCTCTAAAATTAAAGATTTGCAATTTAATTATCCCCAGCATCTAGTCGTCAGAGAGATCGCAAGTCAAATTCAAGAATACTGCTGGAAGCATCAATAACTCCAATATCGATATTTTATGCCAACTAAAATTGTAGAAAATCCTTATAAAATCTTAGGAGTATCGCCACTGTCTTCAGATGCCGAGATAACTAAAGCCTTTAGTCTCGCGATGAAGCAGCGCAAATATCCACCCGATGCGATCGCCAAAGCTCGCAAAAGCTTGATGAATCCAGACGAACGCATCATCGCTGATTATTTAAATCCGATCGTCCCCCGCGTCAACCGCTTTAAAATTGCCGACTCAACAGCGACAAATCAAATTGATTACCCAGTTGAAGAAAGATTGACGATTTCCCAAATTGATAAATTGATTGAGATCGAAATCGATAAATTAGTTCGCGTAGATCGAGAGCAGGATAGCGATCGTGAATTAGCCAATCTCGTCTGGGATGTATAAGCAGATGTCCGATCGCCATCAGCCAGAGCAGAGCTTCGTTATCAGTCAAGCCCAACAACAACAAACGATCGAGCAAATCGGAGTGCTACTCAAAGAGCGACTATCATTGCAACAAGCTCTTGCCAACCGCGTCACCATGAATACGGCAAGTAGCGAACAGTTATTTTTAGAACTACTGGAAATATATGACGCACTCGAATCTCTGCATGAATACCTCGCCGCCAATCGTCAATTAACCGCACGAGCGATCGAACGGCTACCGAAATCGATCGGTACTATTCAAAGCAAACTCCTCGGCATTCTTGCCAAAAGACAAGTCGAAAAAATCGCGACAGCAAATCTCGAATCAGCTCTCGACTTGTGCCAAATTGTCGATGCCCAGATCGATTCAGCAGTCACAGCTCCGACGATTACCAAAGTAGTCAGACAGGGGTTCAAAATCGGCGAATCGCTATTACGTCCGGTCGAAGTGACGATCGCTACCCCCGCCGATCGACTGCCAGAATAGCCCCCATCCACCATTCACCATTCACACTCGATCGGGAAGTAGATGACACTCAGCCCATCCAAATACCAACGCATCTATGCAGTAGTCAAGCAAATTCCCAGCGGTACAGTGCTTACTTATGGACAAGTTGCCGAATTAGCGGGTTTGTATGGCAAGGCGCGGCTGGTAGGTTATGCATTATTTAAAGTAGAGATTGCCTCCGATGTGCCGTGGCAGCGGGTAGTCAATTCTAAAGGCGAAATTTCTTATTCGATCGCCCGCTGTGGTGGCGACTATTTACAAAAAACTTTACTAGAACAAGAGGGGATCAAATTCGATCGGGGCAATCGGATCGATCTCAAACAATATCGCTGGCAACCAGCATTCGATTTAATTGATGAGTAACCCAGAGTTGGCATTTTGAATTAGTTAGAGAACCCGTGTGGAGATGTTAGGATCTGTAAATATACTCTTGCAGAAGGTGTAGGTATGACAGTTGCTGTCCAAAAAATGACCCTAACAGAATTCCTTGCCTATGACGACGGCACGGATAAATTGTATGAATTGGACAATGGAGAGCTAATTGACATGCCATCTGAAAGCGAAATCAATCGTCGGATTGCCATGTTTCTGTCGATCTATTTCAGCCAATTGGGCATTCCATCTTATCGACTGACGATGAAGACAGAGGTGGCGGTAAGTGGATCGCGAGTATCGGTGCGCGTGCCAGATTTGCTGATATTGTCTGAAGAATTAGCGACGGAAATGGATGGGGCAAGTCGATCGATCGTATTAATGGATATGCCGCCACCATTATTAGTAGTAGAAGTTGTCAGCCCCAACCAAGAAAAGAGAGATTATCGATACAAGCGCACGGAATATGCAGCGCGGGGCATTGCTGAATATTGGATTGTCGATCCGCTTCAGCAACGGGTGACGGTGTTGGAATGGGTGGAGGGTTTGTATGAGGAAAAGGTATTTGCAGGAGATAATAAAATCGAGTCGAGCGTGTTGGAAAGTCTTGATTTGACTGTCGATCGAGTTTTGCAGGGATGGTAGTTGTGTCTGCAAAAGATATTTTTTAGCGATTCAAAACTAAGCACTAAAATCTAGGCAAACTCTGCTAGTTCCAACCACCTTTCCGTCGTCGAATCGATCGATTTGTTGACTTGTTCGAGATCGGCTGTAAGCTTCTGAAGCTGACTATAAGCGGCATCGGGTGAGTGAGCTAGTGCTTGTTCGAGCTTGACTTTATCAGCTTCGAGCTTGGCGATTTGGGCTTCGAGCTTCGTAAATTCTCGTTGCTCCCAGGTAGACAACCGCCGTTTTTTGGCATCGTCTTTGGGTACTATGACGGGAGTTACTACGGGGACAGATTTGGAAGTAGCGCGATCGGTTTTGGCTGCCAATTTGTCCGCATTGGCTTCGGCTTGTTTGTAGTCTAGATAGACGGAATAGTTGCCAGGATATTCGCGGATTTTGCCTTCAGCTTCGATCGAGAATATTTTCTCAACGGTGCGATCGAGGAAGTAGCGATCGTGTGAAACTACAATGACACAACCGTTAAATTCGGATAGATATTCTTCCAATACGCCGAGAGTTTGGACATCGAGATCGTTTGTCGGTTCGTCGAGGATCAATACATTCGGCATACTCATCAGTACCCGCAACAGAAACAACCGCCGTTTTTCACCACCAGAAAGTTTACTAATCGGCGTATATTGTTGGTTGGGTGTAAATAGAAACCGTTCCAACATTTGGGACGCACTAATTTGACTACCGTCGGCGACTTTGACATATTCACCAACTTCTTTGATATAATCGATCGCACGGAGTTGTTCGGTACCTGCTTCTTGTAAGTCTTCAGAGTGTTGATCGAAGTAGCCAATATGAATGGTGGCACCGATATCGACACTACCTTTGTCAGGTGCCAATCTGCCCGTACAGATGTCCATCAGTGTCGATTTACCTGCTCCATTTTCACCGATGATCCCGATTCGATCTTCAGGCGAAAACTCATAGGTGAAATCGGATATTAATTGGCGATCGCCATAATTTTTAGATACGCCGACTATTTCGATTACTTTCTTACCAATTCGCCGTGTCGGGGTAGATATTTCTACGCGTCCAGTTGTCTGTTTAAATTCCTTTTCCTTGAGATCTTCCGCTCGTCCGATTCGCGCTTTTTGCTTGGTGCTACGCGCCTTGGCTCCCCGCTGCAACCAAGCGAGTTCGCGGCGCAATAAGCCTGCATGTTTGCGCTGGGTGCCCACCATTGACTCTTCCGCCAGAGCTTTCTTTTCTAAATAATAAGTATAGTTACCACTATAAGTAAAAATGTCACCGCGATCGATCTCGATGATCCGATTAGTTACCTTGTCCAAGAAATAGCGATCGTGCGTAATCAATAAAATTGCGCCGCGATACCGACTCAAATACTCCTGCAACCACTCCACCGACAACGCATCCAAATGGTTGGTCGGTTCATCCATCAATAGCGCATCTGGTTCCGACAATAACGCCGCTGCTAACGCAATTCGTTTGCGATATCCACCCGACAAATCGCCGACTTTCGCCTCAAAATCATGAATTCCCAACTTAGTCAGAATAATCTTGGATTTGGTTTCCAAATCCCAAGCATTCACAGCATCCATCCGCTGCATCACAGTAGCTAATTTATTTAATAATTCTGTAGAATCATTGTTTTCAATCTGAGCTAACTTTTCAGATATTTCTTCATAGTCACGGACTAGCTGCATCTGTTCGCCACTATTGGCAAATACTTGTTCTAGTACCGTGTGGTTGGGGTCCATCTCTGGCTGCTGAGGGAGATAGATCGTTGTCACCCCAGGATTGAGCAAAATTTGCCCGCCATCGATCGGTTCCAAGCCCGCAATCATCTTGAGTAAAGTTGATTTCCCCGAGCCATTCATGCCGATCAAACCAACTTTGTCCGCCGCATCTAAGCTAAACGAGCCATCTTTGAGAATCTCTTTAATCCCAAAGTCTTTCTTAACTGATTGCAACGTAAAAATAGTCATGGATTTGGGAGATGGGTTTGATGTTGTTACGATCGACTCAATGGATTGCCCATTTAACTCTAACGGAGATCTGCCACCAACTGCTTGGGGCTAATTATCATTGTAGGTCGATCGCGACTGTTGATGTAAGGTTTTGCCTGATGTTACCCAACTTACATGATACCTTACTCAAGATGATTCCAGTATTGGTACAATACACTTAGTCCTCGCCATTGCCGGAGTGTCGCTTCGATGACCTTATCAACAGTAGTAGTAACGCATCCTCGATTTGAATCTTTTGAGGACTATTTAGCCTATACAGATGACAACAATCGACTATATGAGTTATTCAACGGGGAATTAGTCCAAGTGCCACCAGAGTCAGGATTTAATATTGGGATTGCTAATTTTTTATTTAGTTTTTTCCTGCCGATTGTCGGCTATTTGCGAGTGCGAGGACATGGACTAGAATTGGAAGTCAATGGAGAACCCCGCAATCGTTATCCTGACTTGACGATTATTAAAACAGAACACATCGAGCTATTGCGTTCTCGCAATACCATTAGATTGCAAATGGCACCGCCAGATTTAGTTATAGAAGTAGTTAGTCCTGGCGATTTGCAGCGAGATCGGGATTATATTGCCAAGCGAATACAATACCAAGATCGAGATATTCCTGTCTATTGGATTATCGATCCACATGTTCGAGAAATTATGGTTTTAACATTGACAGCAGCAGGATATCAAGAGCAAATTTATCGGGGTGATGATAAGTTACAATTTCAAGATACATTGCTAAATTTAACCGCCGATGAGATTCTCTCGGCTGGTTGCTGATAATTTAATTGCTGAAATTCAATTTATTGAATACTCGACCCAAATTACAGCTCCTCAATCTCAAAATCCTTGGATCGAATTTGCGGGAATTTTCAAAGACGATCCAGATTTTGCAGACATTGCTCGAGCGATTAGATCCGAAAATATGATGCTCAGAAATTGAGCGATCGATTTAACCTTCCTTCAGCACTATTTTTGGCAAAGTAAGTCGATCCAACGATCGATCGCATCGTAAAAGCCTGAAACCTAGCTGGTGGGCAGTGCCCACCCTACTAAAGCTAAAACTGAAACCTAAAGCTTAAAGCCTAAAACCTACTTTCTCATTTACGGAACTTGCAAACTAATCCAACCCTGCTCTGGAATGTGCTGACGATAACGACCGCAATCAGAGAATACCAGTGCCATCTGTAGCCCATAATCGGGTTCGAGGTTGAGATCTGCCCAGGGTACGGCGATTTCTAGACACTTATCCCAGGCGACTAGGGCATTGCTCGATCGCGCTTCCCAACGATCGTAATCCATTGCCTCTTGCAACCAGCTATACTTGGTCGTCAGATCGATCAGCAAGCGATGGTGGAACCGATAATTAGTCGGTGCTTTGCGGGGTAATTCTGCCAATGGAATCGGGCTATTGTGCATGACTTCCTTGGGATAGTACCAAGCCAAATTCAACTCATTGGGGATCTCGACTCCTGGTTTGACACCAGCTCTGAAGTCTAGCCGCAGATAGAAGTTGACGTGATCCGCTCCATAGTAGACCCGCTGAATCGGACTACTTTGGTGCATCGTGCCGCTAGCACCGCCGATCTCCAATCGTCCCGCCAAATTCCAATCTTGCTCGTCCCCAAGTCCATCGATTTTGGGATTGATAAATCCCTCTGGACGATAAGTAGTCTTGCGTTCGTGGGACTCTACGGCAATGCTCAATTCAGCAGGTACAGGCTCATTCAATGCTTGATAGAGGGCGATTAGATGTTCGCGGAATAGTTGGTCGAACATCGCATCTTGGTTGGAGGAGTGCCCCTCTCCGAACCACCAGAACCAATCCGAACCTTCGGCGGCATAGAGGGCTTCCCACGCTGCGGGATTATTGGTTTCTGTCGCTTCGGGATGGTTGGCAAGGACTTGTCTGGCAGTGGTGAGTAGATCCCACGCCCGATTCTTGGCGGGATCGCCTATCCAGGTAGTCAGGCTACCATCTACCCATGAACCTGTATGGAGTGAGGGCGCAGGGAAACTCGCAGTAGCGGGGAATTCATCGAGGAATTCGGAGACGGTGACGAGTTTGATGCTCTCATCATCGCTGAGAGTCTGATAAAGATGTTCGAGGAAGGGTTTACCATCGAGGTGATAGTGTTCCCAGCAGTTTTCGCCGTCAAGGGCGATCGTTACTAGCCATGGTTGTTCGAGACTGGTACCATCATGTCCTTCTTTGGCAAGGAGGGACTTAGAAATCGCATGGAGATGTCCGACGAGATCGGCAGAGGCGGTTTCGGCGGGCATCCCACTATATGTAAATCCAATTAAATCCGATAATCGGCGATCGCGAAATACCATCGACAAGTCGCCATCGGGCGTACTCACCTTGTAGGGACGATACAGAGACTGTGGTTCGAGCACATTGCCCGCACCGTCGCGATGGAAATAATGCTGGAGCGTACTCCCCAAAATCGTCTCATCCGTACACAGCCACTTGAACCCTTGTCGCGCGACATAGGGCAACATTTCTGGGCTGACAGCTTGTTCTGACGGCCACAAGCCCCGTGGAACGCAACCAAAGCGATCTTTGTACATCTTCCAAGCTTTACCGAGATGGCGGGGAATATCTTCCGCCCACTGAAATCTTTTTTCGGGTAGCGTCATATTGGGAATAGCAACCCGTCCCACGTTGGTATCTGCCAGTAGCGGCAAAATTGGGTGAGTATAAGGCGTCGTCGTCACTTCCAGTTGACCCGATTCCTGCATCTGCCGATGTTGGGGGACAATTCGGCGCAAGATTTCTCGTTGTTTGGAGTAGATCCGCTGTCTGTCACTCAAGCTAAAGTCTCGATCCTGTTTGAGCCAATGCGCGATCTCGGGATCTTCCCAGAACAAGGGATCGAACCAGGCGAGATTGTGCCATGCCAATAAGTCGCTATAATCGCGATCGACCCACTGCTCGAAACACCACGGTTCGCCGCGTTCTTGGCGTTGGTGGTACAGTTCGCTATATCGTGGGTGAGGATCGATCAGGGTATGATGATTGGCATCAAAAAAGTGCCGAATAATAAATTGTTTCTGCGCGGCTTGCAGTTGCTCGACAGGCATCAATGCTAGTTCGAGATACGGATCGAAGGCTGTCCCCGCAATATAGTCCTCCAACTGCAAGATCAGCGATGGCACCAAATTGACTGTCTGATGCAGTTTGGGATATTTTTCGAGTAATAAAATCAGATCCAAATAATCTTTCGTGCCATGCAAACGCACCCACGGTAATCGGTACTTACCATCGCGGTACTTGTACAGAGGTTGATGCTGGTGCCAGATAAAGGCGACATGGAGAGGATGCGGCATAGATTAAGTTATGAATTGATGATTAATTTGAGCAGAGGCTAATCGATGCTCTTGCAGAGCGGCTACGCTTACGACTAGATTGTCAAATTTTGACCGATCGTTTGCGATCTTAACTCACTTCTTTTGGTGAAAACACACTTTGAGCCAAATCTGACTGGGGATCGCGCTATTGGTTCACAACACTTAATCAATTAGGCTTTAGGGTTTAGGCTTTAGGGTTTAGGGTTTAGGGTTTAGGCTTTAGGGTTTAGGCTGTAGGCTTTAGGCTGTAGGCTTTAGGCTTTAGGGTTTGGGCTTTAGGCTTTAGGTTTTAGGCTTTAGGTTTTCAGGGCTTGGAGGGTTGGGGCAGCAAGCATCCTTCTGTTCACCATCCACCATTCACCATCCACCATTCACCATCCACCATTCACCATCCACCATTCACCATCCACCATCCACCATCCACCATTCACTAAGTTAATTTATCCGCTTGAGCGAAATGGGGATTAACTTTTGACCTGTAGCTAGCGGGATCTTGAGCGTGAGATTATCGCGATCGAGACATTTGTAGGGGAGCTTGACTGGGGGCAAATCGCGATTGCCAAAGAGCATAAACAAGCGATCGCCAGTGAGTTTGATATTAGTACCCAAGTTGACTTTGGTAGTCAGTCGTTGGTAATTTTGAGAACTAAATGTCAAAGTACTATCGGCATTGACCTGAAATCTCGCGTTAGCATTGCCAGCGATCGCCAAGCCGATCTTCTCGATTTTAGCTCCAGTTTCTGCGGTCTTGAGCGTGAATTTTTGTTCGACATCTAAGGCGTCAAATACTGCATTGCCATCTCTGTTGATGGTGACTTTCGCATATCCAAGTAGCAGCGGTTCGGTGACTTTGGCTTGCGTAAAAGTTTGGACACTCGGCAACCAATATGCAGCCAAATCGGCGATCTGCCAGGTGCCAACATAACAATATGGCTCCCCAAGTGGTGGTGGCGGAATCTCGACTTTTGGGGCGGTTTGGACGATTGGTGATGCCCAGCGTCGAGGGGGAGTGGGTGTGGGGTTGGCGCGATCTACCAGCCGCAGTGCGATCCGCGATTTTGATTTGCGACTAGATCTGCCAGTCGCAGTAAAATCATACTGTTGACCGCGATCGCGGCTAGTTGTCGTCAAGCACAGTTGCGATACCTCGCTGACGACTGGAAAACTAAACCGTGAATCGGCACCATCACGCTCATCGGCTCGTTGGTGTAGTTTCTGGTTGAGAGCATCGCTATTGCTGACATCATTATGAAAAAACCTCAATGCTTGGGCTTTGTCATACAGCGCAAATTTGAGAATACCCACCCCAGTAGTCTTGACTTTGAGGGTAATCCGCGTATTTGGTTCTACCGATAATCCATAACAGACTTCCCCCTCGGGGTTGCTCGGCGATGGTGTGAGCGATCCGCGATATGTTTGTCCCAACGTCATCGGGAGTACGGGGGAGGCACGTCTAGCCAGTGCAGTTGGCGCGATCGCGAATACTAGTAGCGGTAAAATCCGCAGAATTGATAGCTGGGACATATAGGTAGATGAGCACTCTATGGTAAAGCCTCTCCCGGGGAGCATCGATCGATGATGTCTGTCTAGATCTAATCCGATCGCCAGACACCACCAAGTAGGTCGATTGTGAGAAAGTAGTATAGCTTCATACTGCCCAATTAATCCTCCAATCGACCAGCTAGATTGGAAAATGATAATAATTTTAATTTTGGGGTTGCTTTACACTATATTGACCGATCGCCTTGCTTTTACCCTACCCTCTCTGGTATTAAGAAATCGTATAATTTGCGCTCTGACTCTGGCGATCGCGATTACAGTAAGGGATGAGCTGCTGCGATCGTCGATTGGCTACGCTCTTCTATCTCCCATTAACTTAGAACGCCACTATGGAAACTCAAGATCTGATCCTATTGGTCGTATTGCTCGTACCAGGATTGCTGTTATCGGTGACCATTATGCTCACCTTCGCGGCTGGTGGTTAATTACTTTGTTCCTGTTGTCCAATTAGCAATTAGCTAGCTAGGGTAGTGAGTGAATGGTGAACAGTGGATCGCCTATTTCTGAGGTGGGAAGGGAACAAGTGCGCGTAAATATTTATTAGCTAAAAATTGCCTAGAACCTAGATGGTGGGCAGTCCCCACCCTACTTTTACTACTTCTGGGCACTGCCCACCTTACTTCAACCTTCCGATCTGTTCAGCAGCGATCGAGCACACCATTCACTATTCACTATTCACCAATCCCGCTGGGTCAAACTGCGGGCTAGACTATAACAGTGTTCGGCTGCGTCCCACTGCTGAAGACTGCTGTGAACTCGACCTTTATTGAACCAAAATTCAGGATTTTCGGGAGCTAGAGCCGTGGCTTGCTCGAAACTAAACAGGGCATTGTCAAGTCGATCGAGTTCGAGGAGGCAGTTGCCACGACTATTCCAGGCGGTGGCGCGATCGGGATCGAGATTGAGGGTGACTTCATAGTCGGTGAGTGCGGCTTCAAATTTGCACCGCAGCAGATGAATATTGCCCCGCCGATACCAAGCTGGAGTGTATTCTGGGTCTAATCTCACAGCGCGATCGAGACTGGCAATGGCGGCATCGATTTGACCGAGAGCTTGCTGGGCGATCGATTGCTTGTACCAGGTTGCGGCATCATCATCGCGCAGTTTGAGACTAGTTTGATAGCAGTGCAAGGCTTCGGGATACTGTTGGAGGTTGAGATGAGTCGTTCCCTGATTATTCCAGCCGCTGGGGTCTTGGGGAGCTATCTGAGTCGCGCGATCGTAACTGTGGAGGGCAGCTTCCAAGTTACCTAGTTGAAACAGGGCATTGCCGCGACTATTCCACGCGCGGGTCGTCAATGCGGTACCAGTGTCAGTGGTAGCTGAAGACAGAGTGAGGGCGCGATCGAAGCTCACTACCGCAGATTCCCAGCGACCGAGTTCGAGCAGGGCATTGCCGCGATAGTGGTATGCTTGGCGATCGTCGGGATTGAGGATCGCACAGTTGTCATAACAGGCGATCGCATCTTCATATTTGTGGAGGTGCGCTAGAGCTACACCGCGATTGAGCCAGACGAGCGGATCTTGGCGATTGAGATTGACACTTTGCTCATAACATGCTAAAGCTTCTTGCCAACAGCCGAGATGTTGAAGGGCGATGCCGCGTCCGTTCCAGGCATTGGCGTCGGGATGGATTTCGAGGCTGCGTTCGTGGGCGGTAGCGGCTTCTTCATAACGGCTGAGGTGAAATAGAGCCTTGCCGCGATTGTGCCAGCTTTGATAGAACTGCGGTTGGAGGGCGATCGCTTTGTCGTAGCTGACGAGTGCGGCTTCATACCGTTGGAGCGATCCGAGGACGTTGCCGTGATTATTCCAAGTGTAACAATCGTCCGGTTGGATCTCCAGGGCGCGTTCGTAGCTATCGAGCGCAGGTACCAATTGCCCCAATCCAAACAGGAGGTTGGCTTGTTGGTACCAAGCTGGAGCGTAGTCAGGGGTTAATGCTACACAGCGTTGGTAACTATGGAGATTGTCAGTAGGATCGGTATGGAGTTGAAACTGTGCTTGTCCGCGCTGGTACCAAGCCAAGCCAAAGTTGGGATCGCACTCGATCGCTCGATCGTAACTGCTCAGGGCATCATCCCAGCGTTCCAGGTGACTGAGGAGATAGCCGCGATGGTACCAGACGTCGGCGAGATCGGGGGCGAGTTCCAATGCCTGCCGATAAGCACTCAGTGCGCCAAAAAACTCACCTTGATGATATTGGGCTTGTCCCAATAACTGCCAACTACTCGCCCGCTCTGGCTCTAGCGCGGTAGCGGCTTGGAGACTAGCTACCGCCGTCGTATACGCGCCTAGTTCGATCGAGACGCGCCCATGCTGTTCCCACGCATCGGGATTGTCAGGATCGAGTTCGATCGCTTGACAGCAAGAGATCTCGGCTGTTTCCCAGTCGCCTTGAGCGGCTTGGGCGCAGCTTTGGTGGTAGAGGATCGCATAAGTTTGGGGCGCGAGGCTGAGGGCGCGATCGTAGCAACTATTGGCATCTTCCCACCGATCGAGGGCGGCGAGAGCCAAACCTTTGTCATACCAGACTGCTGGCTCATGTTCGTTGAATTTGAGCGCGACATCATAGCAGGAGATCGCCGCTTCCCAGCGGCGCAATTGAGCCAATACCTGTCCGTGACTATAACAGAGGTCGTAACTAGCAGATGTCAAGGCGGTGACGCGGGCGTAGCAGCTAGCGGCGCGTTCCCATTCCTGTAACTGTTGGAGAGCCTTGCCTTGACGATACCAGGCTTCGGCGCGATCGGCTTGGAGATTGGTGACTTGGGTATAGGCAAATACCGCGTCGGCTAGCGCGTCCATTTGCCAGAGGAGATTGCCCAACCCGTACCAAGTATCTGGATCTTGGGGGTAATATTCCACCGCTCGATCGTAAGCAGCCAGCGCACCTGCGAGATCGCCGATTTGGGTCAATTCTTTGCCCAAGTTGTGCCAAGCGGGATGGTAATCTGGTTGAAGCTCGATCGCTTGGTGATAGCTGGCGATCGCCTCCTGTTGGCGACCCAGATGTGCTAGCGTCAACCCGCGATCGTTCCAACTGTGATAATCTCCGCCATTGAGCTGGAGGGCGCGATCGTACGCCGCTAGTGCTGCGGCATAGTCTTGGAGTCTGAGCAGCGTCTTGCCCTGAAAGTACCAAATCGGCGCAGCCGTGACATCGAGCTTGAGAGCTTGCTGATAGCTGTAGAGAGCCTCTTCCCATTGTTCTAAGTGGCTCAAAGCATAGCCACGCTGACACCAACACTCAAACCGAGCTGGCTCGATCGCTAGAGCCGCATCATAGCTGACAACTGCTGCTGGATAACGGCGGAGTTTGAATAATGACTGTCCTTTGCCCTGACTGGCGGGATAGAAATTGGGAGAAATCGCGATCGCCCGATCGAAATTAGTCAGGGCGTATTCATGCCTACCCAAAGCAGCCAGAGCATTGCCGCGCTCGTACCAAGCCAGATAAAAATTGGGATCGATCGCGATCGCCCGATCGTAACTTTCCAATGCGGCGGTATATTCCTGCTGTAACCCTTGGACGATCCCATACCGATGCCAGATCGCCGGATCTTTGGGCTGGAGCTGGAGTGCCCGATCAAAGCTGGCTTGCGCTTCGGGGTAGCGTCCGAGTTTGACCAAAGTGCTGCCACGAGCGTCCCAAGCTCGCTCGATTTCCGACTGAAGGGCGATCGCCCGATCGTAGCACGTCAAAGCCTCCAGGTGTCGCTCTAGCTGTGCCAGAGCGTGGCCCCGATCGTACCAGATATAGGCATCATTTGGTTGATAGCCGATCGCCCGATCGTAACTAGCGATCGCCTCTACATATTCCCCCTGCTGCGCCAAGGCGATCCCCTGATTGTACCAAGCGGGATAAAACTCGGGATTGAGCTTGAGCGTGTGAGTGTAGCTACTAATTGCCTCATCATGCCGCCCGAGATGAAACAGCACAAAGCCCAAATTGTTCCAAGCTTGATGATAGTCGGGCTTGAGCTTGAGCGTGCGATCGTAACAGTCCAATGCCTGCTCGTATTGGCTCAGATGAAACAGTGCCATCCCTTTGTTGTACCAAGCCTGATGAAATTGGGGTTGGAGTTTGAGCGTGCGCTCGTAGCTGGCGATCGCAGCGTCATAGCGGTGGAGATGAAACTGGGCTACACCTAAGTTGTTCCAAGCCGTGTAGAACTCAGGATGCAGCCGAGTTGCCTGTTCGTAGCTCCCAATCGCCGCCTCAAATTTGCTCAGTTTGAAGAGTGTTTTGCCTTGATTATTCCAGGCATCACTGAGGGTGGATTCGAACTGAGTCGCTTTGCGATAGCAGTCGAGGGCGGATTCGTACCGTCCGAGTTGGAACATCGCTTGACCCCGATTGTTCCAAGCTGCGGCATCTTTGGGGGCGAGGGTGGTGGCTTGAGTGTGGCAGTTGAGAGCTTCTTGGGGTCGATCGAGTTTGGCGAGGATATTACCCCGATTAGTCCAGCCTTCAACAAATTGGGGTTGCAGGTTGGTGACGACTTCATACCTGCGGAGTGCGGTCTCCAACTCACCCAGATGAAATAAAATATTCCCGCAATGGTTCCAGGCTTGATAAAAGTCTGGCTGGAGTTCGGTGACTTTGGTATACGCTGCCAAGGCTGGCTCAAGTTCACCCAAGCAAAATAAGACTTTGCCTTTGTTGTACCAAGCTACTTGAAAATCTGGAGCCAGATCGATCGCGCAATTGTAGCAGCGTAGCGCGTCCTGAAAACCTTGTTGCTCGAAGTGGGCGACACCTAGATTATTCCAAGCTTGATGAAATTGCGGATTTAGTGTTGTTGCTTGCTGATATGACCCGATCGCGGCGGTAATATTGCCCAACTGCATCAATACTTGACCTTGGTTATTCCAGGCAAATGGATCGCTAGGTTCGAGCTGCAAACTCCGTTCATAACAGGCATAAGCCGCTTGCGCCTGTCCGATCTCTAATAACAACCAGCCCTTATGAGTGAGGGTAAGGCGATCTTCTGGCTGAATTTCTAGTGCGCGATCGTAGGCTACTAGAGCCGCATCATAGTCCTGTAATTCAAATAAAGTTCGCCCTTGTTGATACCAGGCAAAATGGTCGCTATGATTGAGCGCGATCGCCCGTTCGCAACAAGCGATCGTCTCTGGATAGCGTTTGAGTTGAAACAATACCCAGCCTTGATTTGCCCAAGCTTCAGCATCTTGCGGTTGCAGTTCGATCGCTTGGGTGTAAGCATTGAGAGCTTCATCCCACCGCTCTAGCCCGACCAAAACCCACCCCAAGTTTGCCCAAGCTTCCTGCTTGTGGGGTTGCAGTTCGATCGTTTTGCTATAGCAAGCTAGCGCAATATCCAACTTACCTGCATTTCGATACGAGTTTCCCTGACTATACCAAGCTGCTGGATCGTCTGTAGCCACAGGGAGAATTAAGTAGGCGGACTCTGAGTCGAAATCTGCTTTTATTGTCTCATCTTCGGCGACGGCTGTCGAAGCTGTCTGTCCATCAGCTAGAGATTTAGTCTCATCATCGGCGGGAGATTGAGACGCCGCGATCGCGCGATCGCTCTCTACATCGTTAGCGATCGTTGACTCTTGGCTACTTGTAACTAGATCTGCACTCCGATCTGAGTTATGCCGATGACTGAGACTGCCCCAAAATCTACTTACCATAATTATTTTAAAAGATATTCAAAATGCTGCAACAGACTTGAGACAATGACTTCTGAGCATCTAAAAAGTAATTTCGCCCAAATTTTAGCGATAAAAATTGTGGTAGTTTCCTAGTCACTTGGCAGTTTAGCGATCCGCACTGACAACCACAAATTTACTAGGAGATACTGAGGCGTCATAGTATTATTAAATACATTGAAATGAATAGTATTTAAAATATTACCAGCCCCAACTAGATGCTTCGTCAATTTGGCAACCGATCGAAGGTATTAAAAAGACGTGTTAAATGGTAGCAACTAGTCGATTGAGGCGGAGTTTAGACTGTTTTAATTATTGTAGATTATCTGGCATCGGGATGAGAAGTCACCGGAATTGCCAACCGCTGTTTACAGGCAATCCGGCTGATGCTGACGTTGCTGGAGCGATCGGTGCCAGAGCCAACTAGGGTGATGAGATCGTCGCAGCAGTCAGTCGATCGCTAGTTGATTTCCCACTCATCATAACGTTCAGCATAATAGCTGAGGAGGCGATCTAATTGCCGCAAATCTAACTCAGTAAGTCGATCGGCTCCTGTAATTTCTAGACCGCCAAGCTGGCTCTCGGTGTAGCTAAAGGCGCGATCGATCGGCTCCAAAAAAGTGACAGTAATGCCTGCAATTTGTCGCAAATGAGCGGCGACTTCTCGGTACACCGCCAACGGTAGCTGGTAGTTACAGATTGTAAAGGCTGGAGTCGGAAGGAGCATGGGAATTAGGTTTTAGGCTTTAGGTTTTAGGCTTTAGGGGGTAGATATAAGTTTGTTTGTGGCGAAGATCTTTACCCCACCCTAGCCCTCCCCCGATCGAGCGGATGCAACCTTTGCTGTAGGCAGGGGAGGGGACAAGAGCACCCCCTTTATAAGGGGGGGTAGAGCAACATCAACAGCGAAGTCTAGCCAAAGGGTAAGAGGTATCGATCACTTCAGCAACACTTTCGCCGCCGCAGCCACACCAGCCCCTGGCGCAGAACCAGTATGCCCGAGTTCAGCGATCGTCGCTTCGAGCGCAGCAATCGCCGTGAGGATGTCCCGATCGCACACAAAGCCCAAATGACCGATTCTGAAAATCTGACCTTTGAGACCATCCTGACCGCCAGCCAGGACGATATCAAATTTCTTCTTCATCACACTTCGCACCTGTTCGGCATCTACAGTCGTCGGTGCCACTGCGGTGATCGCGGGGCTACCATGTCCGTCAGGCGCATACAATGGCAATCCCATCGCCGTAGCGGCGGCACGGGTAGCGTGCATGTGTCGCTGGTGACGCGCAAAAATATTTTCTAGCCCCTCTACCTTCATCATCTTTAATGCAGCTTGGAGCGCGAAAATCAGGTTGACTGGGGGTGTAAATGGGGTAGTGTTTTTAGCAGCGTCTTTGCTATATTTACCCAAATCCATGTAGTAGCGAGGTAATTTAGCCACTTGATAAGCTGCCCAGGCTTTGGGACTGACGGTCACAAAACCCAAACCAGGAGGGATCATGAACCCTTTTTGGGAACCAGAGCAAACCACATCTAGACCCCACTCATCGATCGGCACATTGACGGCACCCAGGCTAGTGACAGCATCGACGATGATGAGCGCGCCGTGGGCTTTGACATGCTTGGTAATGGTTTCCAAGTCATTGATGACGCCTGTCGAAGTCTCGCTATGAGTGACGATGACGCCTTTGATGGCTTTGGCAGTATCTGCATCCAAAGCTGACTTCACCGCATCAGGATCGATCGGTTGTCCCCAGGGTGCGCTGACTTCAACGACATCGAGCGCAAATGCTGTGGCAACTTCCGCCCACCGTTCGCCAAATTTACCATTGTGAACGACCACCACGCGATCGCCAGGACTGAAGAAATTAATTATCCCGGCTTCCATCGCCCCAGTGCCAGAAACAGTCAACATCAAGACATCATTTTGGGTTTGGTGCAACCACTTGAGATTGGCAGTCACATCTGCCATAATCTGACTAAACTCACCACTCCGGTGCCCGATCGGATGCTTGGCTAAAGCCAGTAACACATTCTCAGGTACTGGTGTCGGCCCAGGAATCATCAACATTAATTTGTTTTCCACAATCTTTATCCCGTTCAAATATATAGTTAAACTTACAAGCTAGAATCGATCCACTCGCGACTGGGTAACTGACCGATTTTAATTTGGAGAATGTCAATTTTAGCTCAAGATCGCGACAGGGGATAGGGGTCTAGCTCGGTACCACAGTCGATCGCTGCCAGTGAGTGGTTGAGATCGCCACAGTTGCCACTATATCCAATTTCCATCCCTCCCAACCGCGATGGGACAGGAGTGCTGTGCGATCGACCGCAAATCTGGGCACAATAACATCAACTGGGTAACTGACCGATCTCCGGTCGCTGCTACCAACCATTTTCTGCTTGATGTCTTTGACCGATCGACGGCGAGCCAATCGCAATAGTTGCTATACTCATGCTGATGGCTAAATAGAGCGAATCTAATTTGCTAGTACGCGATTGCCGATGTCAGGTCTGTTTTGAGGATATTATGGCATGATGTTGATGGTATATAGTAGTAACCTTTAAATCGCAAAAAAATGTTATGACAAATAATCTGATTCCTTATGATTGTGGTGACGACGATGTAATTGCTTTTGGAGAGGCAATGTTTCGGTCTGGGAAGCTCAAAAAGGCGATCGGTCAATCCTTTGATGGCTCAGTTGGTAGGGCGATCGATCAGAAACTACGTCAGCATGGATTGGAGATTCCCATTCGGATGATCGGTTCGACCCGATTGGCAAATGAGCATTGTCAATGGTTCGATGAAGGAATTAGTTGTGAGATCCTCGATCTATCTACCCGTCGCTGGTGCAAAGGTAAAGTAAGGGTACAAGTTTCGGTGGAATTTTTGGTAGAAGATACTACCGAGAAAATGTTATTACCAGGCGAACTCGATCGCGAAGACATCGCTACTGATGAGTATGTCAACAGCGAATATGTCCTCACAGGTATTCATCACAATAACAATGGTCAATAGTGTAGCTAAGTAGGGTGGGCACTGCCCACCAGTTGATATTTACGCAACTTATTCGATCGAACTTACCTGCTTCAGAGTTGTCGGTTATTCGATCCACATTCATAAGTCAGGTCATCATTTGTGCGGGCTTTTTTGGCTCAACCAGTCAGCGGTATATTTGCTAATGTGCTGATAAAAATCAATTCGTTGCGCGCGCAAGAGTTCCGATCTGTAGTCCTTGGCTCGATCGAGATTGCGTGCAGACATTTCCGTCATCCGCTGGGGATCTGTGACTACTTCTCGAATTTTGGTAGCCAATGCCACGGCATCGCCCGCAGGTACCAAGTCTGTCGCCGCCAGTAGTTCGGGAATGCCCCCGACAGATGAGCCAATACACGGCAATGCTCGCGCCATCGCCTCCACCATTGCTTTGGGCAAGCCTTCCTGATATGAAGGTAAGACGAACAGATCGGCTTTGTCCAATTGTTGGCGCACAGCCGCCCCCGCTGGAATAGCTCCCAAAAAGTGGATTTTGTCTGTGACTCCTAATGCTGTGGCTTGTGCCTCCAACGCTTGCCGAAATTGACCATCCCCAGCGATCGTCAAATTGATATTTAACCCCTCTTTGATACAGATGCCGACGGCAGCGATCAGGATATCTGGAGCTTTATAAAGCTGGGCGAGAGTGCCCACATAGATCAGTGAGATCGGGCTGTGCTGGGCACCAAACAAGCGTGGCGCGCCCACAATGGTATCCGATGGAAGATGCACGTCCGAAATCCCCGTCGAGAGCACATCTGCTGAGGCTGGATAACGTCGTTGCAGGGCTTGTTTGGTGACATAGTTGACGGCGCAGGCATCCTGGCACCATTTCCGCAACTGGCGAGGTTGTCGCCACCGAAGGTAGGGGCGAAGCGGATGTGTCATCGCTCCTGGCGCGTAGACATCATAAGGATCTGCCAACACATCCAGTGCGTACAACTTTTTGAGTTGATTTGCGACATCGATCCCTACTGCACTGAGCGTTCCAGGGCCATTGCAGAGCAAGACATCACACTCTTCCAGACTAGCTTGGATCGTATTGCGAATTGTTTTGGACTGAGCTAAATATTGATAGGGACCTTTATAAAAAGGTACCGTTCGGAACACAACTCCATCCCCGTCCGCCGGACGCCATGAATCATCGATCTTAGCGATTTCTTGTAATCTAGTCATGATGATAAGCTGGTCGAAACTTTGGCGCGGGATCGTCCAATATTCATCGTAATTTGCGACTGACTGGGTATGAACCCGACCATCGGGAGTGCGATAAAATACCGCAGCATCAATTGTCAATAAAGCTTTTACCATTAAACGTTCTTAGTTAAATACGTGGATCTGAAAATTAGATTGCTACTCGCTCTTTACGAACTAAATCAATCATATCTTCCAAAAGTTTGGTGCCAATATTTTTCCAGGAATAGGTAGTCTCCGCAATAATACCAGCTTCCTGAGCCATTTTATAAGCAGAGGCGTAATCTTGAGAGATCGCTAACATCGCTTGAGCTAGCGCATCAGCATCGCCTGGGGGGACGATCGCGCCATTGCGCTCGTGAATGATTTGCTCTGGTAAAGCACCGACATTGGTCGCAATCGCGGGCAGTCCATTTCCCAAACAGACTGCGGCTACGCCTGATTGTGTCGCTGACAAGTAGGGCATAACTGCTATCCCGTGATTGGCGACGATCTCCGCCAATTCGGCTTCAGCAACCCAGCGATTGATTAATTGAATTCCTAACTCGGACATTTGGGTTTTCAACTGTTCGTCGATCGTCCCTTTGCCAACTATTGAGAGTGAAAGATCGGGGTAGACCTGTTTGGCGATCGCAAAAGATTTGACTAATATTTCTACCCCTTTATATTTTTCAATCCTGCCAAAAAACAGAAATTTGTTTCTGTTTGTGGCAATTCGATCTAGATCGATACTAGCAGCAGGCTGAATAATGCCATGCGCTGATTTCAGGATCGGTATCTTCGGAAATTTGAGCAATAGTTGTTGATAAGAATAATCAGAAATTCCCACCAAAGCATCTGCTTTATTAGGATAGAAAAACTGATATGCAGTAATTAATGGCAACCAGCGATCGGGATGGGTTTCTACATCATGAATAACATCAATTGTCAATACTTGGGAAGAAATCGCTTTTTTTATCATCCCAGCCCAAGGCCCAGAGCCAGTATCCAAGAGGATATCTGGTCGATCTCGATCGATTTCTTTAGCTACATTCAATGGCTGCTGAGTTACCATCGACCATAGCAGTGTGGAAAAGCCACTATATGTCTCAAATGTTTTGATTTGACAGGGTAGCTCCTGCCATTTAGCTAGTAGTTCATTATTAGCGGAAAGATAACAGGTTACCTTCACTATTTTTGAGAGCACCCTGACGAGTTCGTAAGTATAGTGACAGATCCCACCTTGTTTACCGATATACAAAATACCTAAATGAATGCTCGAACGATCTGCCATCTTTTTAGTACTTTAAGTTGATATTGAGTCTAGTTGAAACTAATTCTCGATCGCCACCAGTAGGGTTCAAGCTTTATTTCTCACCTTTCCTCATGGCATTTGATAGCTCTTTGACCCGATTTGGACTCAATTTACTGAGCCATCTCATCCAGAGATAAGGAACTACAGAGTACCAGATCAATGGTCGAAATACCATTTGAGATGAGCCGCGTGGATAGAATAGAAAAAATGATACAAAGATCGCGATAATTGCCATTTTTGCCGGATCGCGATCGCGAAGGCACCACTCGACAGATTTAGCCAAGAAGAATCCAATCATCCCCATCAAAATAATCCCAAACCAGCCGAAGTTGAGATAAGCTTCTGCAATAAAGGAAAATCCAAAACTCCCGCCGCGCTCGGCAAATTCTTTGTCAAGTTCGCCGACCAACCAAAAGTCGGGAATGTCATAACCAGACATCGTTAAAGCCGGATGCCGACCTGATGAGAATACATTGGGGATCAAGATCAAAAGACCCATAACAAAGCTCGACCCCAGCGCGAACGGTCTGACTGTCGGTACTAGTTGCATCGTCCAACCGATCGTGGTAGCACTAAATCCCATCTCGGAAATTGAGGAAACTAGCGGATTGTTGACCCCCGCAAGTGTTTTGCTCAGAAATTCCATTGAGAATAAATCTACACCTGCTACTTCATTTCTCGTCGCCCCGATCACTGGAAATACCACCATCAGCATCACTGCGGAGATGGCTACAAGTAGCATCCTCGGGAGCGGACGCACTACGCTATCCCATAACCACAACATTGCCAATAACGGCATCACCGCCGCGCCCCGCGTCCCGATCGCTAGCTTGGCGCAAGTATAAAACAACAGATAGAGGACTGCAAATATTCGTAATTTGGGTTTGTCTTTGCCACCAGCAATGACCAGAAAGACCCCAGGAAAGATAAAATCCGCGATAATCGATGCCGATCCAGCAAGTCCAGTGACAGCTTGTTGCTCGTACACAGAGGCATAACCACCAGATCTAGCAACTTGAATCGCCCCGAGTGCTGTTACCAAGACGGGGAGAATCGAGATGTATAGAAAAATCTGACCGACTGTGACGATCGTCCGGGCGGGGATGACTGAAGACCTAAACGACGATCCGATTGGTGGTTCGGACGCGCCGAGCTGGAGTGGCACATACGGAACGATTGCCGCACTAGCAGCAGACTCGATCCTGGACTTGGGAGCTACATCGAAGGCACTGCGATCGAGCAGTTGGAGAAACTGGCGGGGGGCACTTTTTTGGCGATCGAGGACGATACACAGTAGTGCGCCAAAATGCATGGCTGCGAATGCCAGCGTGACTAGATACACTACTTGTAACGACTCACCGACTGTAAATACATTATTTAAAAATCCATTTTCATTGAGATTGAAAACTTCTAAGACGATCTGTCCGCCATTAAAGATCAGAGCTGACAGTAGAAACAATACATACGGGTCGAATAAGCGTTTGGTCACTGAGTACCAAGATCCAAAAAACCAAATTGTTAGCCCCAAAAAGAGGCAGCACATCGCGTAAAATGTTGCTTCTACCGAAAACATAAATCCCGCTGGATTGACGGCATAAACCATCCCAAAAATTACCAATCCAATCAAAATATATGATTGAATCAATACTATCAGCCAATTTTCACGGCTTTTTTGTACTATCATCCATCTGTCTCCACCACTATGTATTTGCTACCGTCCGATCGCATCTGCACCTGCCTCTCTACTAATTTCGATCCCAGCTCGACCTAAATTAAAGCTTTATCTAGAGTACCCAGCTTCTTGCTCGTACTTCCTACCCGCACACCGCGATAGATCTGCATCAGCTCTCTCACCCCAACTTGAATATTGAAAGAGCTATCCTGAATTGTCGTTAAGGCTGCCATCCGATCGATCTTTGGCTGCTGCCGAGAGCGGAGAATGCGATCCGCCCACACCGAGGCTGGTTGGGACAAACTCAAGCGGGTGACTAGCGATTCGAGCAGGCAGACTTCGGCGGTAATCGCCTCAGACAAGAAAGCCGTCAAACCTGCTGCTTGCACCTCGATCCCCACTAGCGGCAACCCTTCACACAAAGAAGGCATCACAAACGCATCCATGGCTGAGAGCATCAAGCGGGGGACATCGGGACGACTACCAACAAATAGCGTCCGCGCGCCGATCCCTTTGGCGACCGCTTCCTGCTCGATGGTCGATCGCAATGGGCCGTCGCCGACCAATAATAGATAAGCCTGTGGCTCTCGGTTGAGGATTTCCGCAAAGATATCGAGCAGAAAAGTATGGTTCTTTTGCTCCTGAAAGCGACCGACATGTCCGATGACAAATGCTGCTGCGGGGATGCCCAGTTCGGCGCGGACACTCGCAGCATCGACCTGTTGTGCAAATGGGGTCAGATCGACACTACAGTAATAAATCTGCCAGCGTGGATCGGTTTGCCAATTTTTGCCAAATAAGTTGGCACTCGCCACCTCACTACATCCTAGTCCCAGGGTGGCATGACGATCGATCCAGTACGTCATCAATTTAAAATATTGCCGCCGTAGCCATCCAGCTTGGGCTTCGAGAGCGGTAGAGTCGATATGACTGTGGCAGATCCGCATCGGTACGCCAGCTTGACGAGCCAACCGGAAAATGTAGCCATTGTAGTGATGAATATGGCTGTGGACGATATCATAAGGGCCATACTCACGTAGGATTTGGGTGAATTTTTGAGCGTACTTGACCGGATTGGCATGTCCCATGCAGGAAATCACCCGCCCACCGAGAGCGCGAATCTCATCATCATAGGCACCTACAGCCGTCGTACTGACGAGAAAATCCAGATGGAAGCTGTGGCGATCGATATTGCGGAGGATATGCATCAGCCAAGTTTCTGCACCCCCACGATCCATCGTACCGACAACGTGGAGTATACGGATGGGCGGGCTACCAAGATCGCGGTTCATAATTTCTGAGCGGCATCTGAAGATGAAAATGTAGACAAAACGACTGATTTCTCGATCGGGTTGTGCCTCAAGTTTATTGAACTACTATCCCCAACGTCATCAGCAGTAATACTCAATCCCAGGGATGCAAGTCTTGATAGATCGTCATTTGAGCTTGGAGATCGCATAAGTAATTACACCTGCATTGAGCAACAATTGGGTGAAGGCTGCCATGATTAAGGCTAAAGCCGCTCCTCTCATCCCCATGGTGGGAATCAACCACAGACAGGCGAGTGCGGAAGTTGCCGTGACGGCAATAAATAAGGGGATCTGGACTCGGAAATACCGAGCGGCAGTGATCGCATAGCCCAAAGCTGATGATACATAGCCAACTGCCGCCGCGATCGTCAACAATAGGAATAATTCTTGGTGTTGGGCATATTCTGGGCGATAGATCAGCGTGAGTACTTGTTTGCCACCGATCCAAGCAAACAGAATCCCGATCAGCCCCAGACCGCCAAAAATGATCGCTAACTGAATAGTCAAGATCGAAAACTTCCGCCGATCGGCAGCAGCATAATACCTTGCCAGTCGCGCACTACTAGATTCAGCCAAGGCATTAATGACAATACTCCCCACCACCATCAAGTACGATAATGCTCCAAAAATACCTAAGGTTTTTTCACCTAAATAATTTTGAATAAAATAGCGCGGGACATTGAGATTTAGCGAGATCAACATCATCACAAAGCCTAATGGCAGTGATAACCACGCTAACTTGGATAGAGCTGTGAAATCCCATCGCGATCGCGGCATCATCAGCTTCAAATAGAGGAAGATTCTTGCCAAACTTAACGGCAGCGGGAGCCTCGCAAATCTGTAAATATTTTCCGAGTTCCAGTTCGGTTGCACCGTGATTACTGGCGATCGATCTACTTTGACAGCCGCATATTTAATGAGCAGTTTGGAGGTATTGGGTAGATCGATACCGACCAGGACTATCCCCCACGCGATCGCCAGACCGACTGTCCCCCACACTACGGTACCAGAGAGGTAGACACCCAGACTCATCAACGTCAACGAGAGTATCCCCTTGACGATCATCGATCGCGCGATCCGATCCATCTGCTCGTTTTGCTGGATGAACCCATAGCAGACATCACTAATCGACTCAAAGGCTTTCGCCACCGCGATCAATAAAATTGATAAAGATGTTTCGGTGCGATATCCGGCGGTGGTAACGATGCCGATGATGACTAGCAGGGCGACTGTCGTACCGAGTAGTCTCAACGCCAAATAGTCACCAAATAAAAATTCTCGCTTGGCATCTGTGACTTGTACTGTCCGCAGATGTAGATTGGTAAACATGATTACTGGTGCAGTAACTGCCAGCCCTAATGTAAATTGCCCCACCATTTCTGGACTTCCCAATTTGGCAATTGTCACCAGCATCCCCCATTGGCAAGCAGCATAGATGACATTTCCAATTAATGTCCAAGAAAAGTTATGGCGTAATTTCATACTGTTGTTATTGCGGTGCGCTAATGACCCGATCGCTCAAATCATCAATAGTCTTTCTTTAGATTCTAACCGATGAATATGTAATTAATGAAAATTAAGCATTTATGCCGAACCGCCAATTCAGTCAATTAAAGGCTACTATGATAAAATATTGTGAGTACGCTAAGTAGGTATTTTTATTGTCAATCAATCAGAATACTTTCATTTAATTTGAGCAACTTACTTTGTGAAATTAACTAATAACTAATGACTTGAAGTGAAGATACTGGTATTTCAGTCGTTGGGAGTCTGAGAAATATTAAAGTGTAGATATATTATGATGCCTTTTAAGTTGTTAATAATTAACATAGCATTGAACTTATTTTTTTTAAACGCCACTAACGCGCAAACCACAGAGCCAGCACGGGCGGGCGATGTCTCGTCTCGACCCATCAGCTCTGGGAAATCGCCGCAGCGGATGAGTACAGCACGACCGCTGTTGCCAGCACCGCCCCAGATTGCGAAGTTGTCCGTGGTAGTGACTCAATTTGGCGCAGTCCCCAATGATGGTACTGATGATACGGTGGCGATCCAAACAGCGATCGACACCATCGCTCAAAAAGGTGGCGGGAGTGTGATGTTCCCGCCTGGTACCTACCGGATTTCGATCCAACGCCAGGGCAAACATCTCCAAGCTCTTAAATTGCGATCGCGGGTGAGATTGGCAGCGAGTACGACCAAAGGCGCAACCCTCAAGCTCGCAGATCGCCAGGGGAATTATGAGTCGCTGATGGGTACAGCGGAATACAGTACCCCACTGACGGATTTTGTCATAGCAGGACTGACGATCGACTCCAATGGTCAGCACAATCCCGTGCTGAGGGGTGAAAGCAATGGCAGAAATAGTCCCGATTTTGGCGATGACCAGACTGCCTTACCGCGCGCGGCAGTAAGGGTTTATACAGGGAAACGCATTCGGATCGATCGGACGCGATTTACCAACCAAAATGCGGTCTGGTCGGTGGTGGTCAACGGGACTTTGGAGGGGATGACGGATGTCGCGATTACCAATTCGCGCTTTGACAATGTAGGTGGGAATGCCGTCGATTTCGATCACTCTTCAATCTATACCCAAGGTGCGCGGATGCTCCTAGACAAAAATGTCTTTGTCTCCCGCTCTGGCCCTGGTACCAAAGGCGCGCGCACGGCGATCGAAATTCATGGGAACGATCAGACAGTCATCGGGAACACCATCACCGGCTATGCCAACGGCATCAATGTCACGGGGGTCGGCACTCCCGTCTCGCAGCGTCAGCTCTATCAAGACAATCGCCTCGATGATGTGAATACGGGCTTCACGCTATGGTTTGGGATTCATCCAGGTACTAATCCCGCACTACCAGCATTGCAAAATGTGACGCTCCGCCGCAATACGGTCAATATCAACTCCACCAACTGGCTGCGATCGGGAGTAGCTGGGAGCCAAGGACCTTCGGCGGGGATTATGCTCGATCCCAATAGTAATGCGTCGATCCAAGATTTGACGATCGCGGACAATCGCATCACCTTTGTCAATGCCCAACCTGTGACTTACGAGCACGATCGCTTCTCTGGTGGGATCGTGTTGTGGAAGTATACTCATCCAAACGCGCCGATCGATCGCCTGACTATTGCTGGCAATCGGATCGTCAACGCTCCAGGGGCAGGGATTTGGTCGAATGCCGCGCTGGGAGGAGCTGGTAGCTCCTCCATCGCCAATAACACGATCGTCAATCCTGCCCGCAGCTATCGCCTAGCTGAAGACAATTCTGGAGCCTCGCGGGCGGCGATCTATCTTCAGGCAAATAGCAAGAATCGCAATCTCCGCATCCACAATAATACGATCGTCGATACGCTCGAACCAACGCGATTGAAGTATGGGATCGTAGCCAATTCGGCGTGTACTGGCAGTTGTGGTATTTCCCAAAATATTGTCAAAGCTTCGACATCGATACCTGTGCGCGCAAATGTGAGCTGGGGCGTTCGTCCGCTAGTCCCGACGCGCTTATCCACGTCGATCGATGTCCGTAAAATTTTATTATCATCCCTGCTGCTGCTGCCGATCGTGAAGCGTCCACTCTACAGCATCGCGCTGGCTTTAGTTTTGATGCCGATCGGCATTTAGCCAGATCGGGATCGGCATCCCGATCTTACCGAGGAGGACAACCCCCAGACAAATACCTAGTTGTGGCAATAACATTGATAATATCCCCTGTCAGTTCCCAAAAATTGTTACAATACTTAATAGGGCTAACTAACATCACCTCATGAACACCACATCTGCTAATCAGTTCTCACCAGAGATGAATCGAGTCGATGCTCCGTCTAACCAGTCAGTAGCAGCCGTATCCACTGAACTAGTGGCTGATGCAGAAGTTGTGAATTCCAGACGAGTGAAAGAAATTACCGACGAAACATGGCTAGGCTACGACCCGATCGCCACCGCCGAATATTATAGTAGTCAACCCCTGAAAGTATTTGCCCGCTTCCTGAGCATTTTCCTACCGATCTTTAACTTTGCCTTCGGATTGTTGCTTGACAAATTCACCAACCGTAGCAAAGAAAATCTCGGTAAACGTGCGATCCAAATTCGGACACTATTAACCAAATTGGGGCCAGCATACATCAAAATCGGTCAGGCACTCTCTACACGTCCTGACCTAGTACCGCCTCAATTTTTAGAAGAACTAGCGCAACTCCAAGATAATATTCCTGCCTTCTCCAACGAAATTGCCTATCAATTTATCGAAGAAGAACTCGGCGATAGACCCGAAGCCATCTATGCTGAAATCAGCGATTTACCGATCGCTGCCGCTTCACTCGGACAAGTATACAAAGGCAAACTCTGGAGTGGTGAAACCGTCGCGATCAAAGTTCAACGCCCAGGACTCGCAGACAGTATCGGCTTAGATTTGCATGTCGTGCGGACGCTCTCTATTTGGGCGCAAACTAATTTCCCCCAAATTCGGAGTAACTTAGTTTCGATCGTCGATGAATTTGCCGAGCGGATCTTCGAGGAAATGGACTACGAAAACGAAGGGCGCAACGCTGAAAAGTTTGCCGAATTGTATGGCAGTATGCAGGATATCTACGTACCTAGTATTTACTGGCAATATACGGGTAGACGCGTCCTGACAATGGAATGGATTACGGGGACAAAACTAACCAACCTTGAAGCAGTCGCCGCACAAGGACTCGATGCGACATATCTAGTCGAAGTTGGCGTTCAATGTTCGTTGCGTCAATTATTAGAACACGGTTTCTTCCATGCCGATCCTCATCCTGGCAATCTTTTAGCGACACCCGATGGTAAATTAGCTTACCTAGATTTTGGGATGATGAGCCAAGTTAAACCATACCAACGGTACGGGTTAGTAGAAGCGATCGTGCATTTAGTAAATCGAGATTTTGATGGGCTAGGACGAGATTTTGTTAAGTTGGAATTTCTGACTCCAGATACAGATCTCACCCCGATTATTCCTGCCTTAACTTATGTTTTTAATAGTTCGCTCGGTATTAGCGGTACCAATATCGCCGACTTAGATTTTAAGAGCGTTACCGATCAATTGTCGGGCGTAATGTACGAGTTTCCCTTTCAAGTACCAGCTTACTATGCCTTGATCCTGCGATCGCTCGCCACCCTTGAAGGTATTGCCATTTCTGTCGATCCTAACTTTAAAGTACTCGCCAAAGCTTATCCCTACGTCGCCAAACGACTACTCACAGATCCCGCTCCAGATCTGCGAAACTCCCTCAAAGAACTATTATTCAAAGATGGTTCCTTCCGCTGGAATCGCCTCGAAAATCTCCTCAATAATGCACGGAGCAGCGACGAGTACGATCTCAACCAAGTTATCGACCAAACACTAGATTTTATTCTCTCCGATCGCGGTACCTTTATCCGTGACTACCTCGCGGATGAAATCGTCAGAGGTTTAGACAATTTTGGTAATAACACCCTCCAAAATGTCACCCACGCCATTCAAAAAGGGATCGGCATGAAGGTACCAACGACCGTCAACAACACCCAAGAGTTATCCGAAGGGCTGGGACACATCCAACGGATTTGGAACATCTTGCAGCAGACCAAAGGCTTCGATCCGACGATCGTTTTACCCAAGATCCCCCAAATCTTACTCAAGTCCGAAACCCAATCCTTCGGACAAAAAATCGCTAGCGGTTTAACCCAACGGATGGCAGCTCGGTTGATTCGCGAGGTCTTATTGCAAGATGTGCCGACTGTACCTGTAAACAATCGACCCCAACTCGCTTTACCCAATCGCATCAGACCATAAATCGTTCGCGTAGCGTACCGGAGGTAATCGCAATCTACTCTAGATGGGTACCTCGTGTGGGTACCCTTTTTTGTGAGCAATTACGACGATATCGATTAGGAATGCGAGGCTAGATCCCCGACTTCTTGGAGAAGTCGGGGATCTGACATGCTAGATGCGATCGCAATCGCAACACACCCATTACGAATAACCTGAGTTCGATGAGGCTAGCCTCATCATCAAATCAATTACCTGACTGTGTTTGAGCCAATCACTACCAATCCTCAAAAACTAAGTGTTTCATAAATTATTATCAATAAGCTCTGCTTGTTGATAATTAGCGGT
>NZ_JBGSPA010000227.1:0-3469 GCF_041738855.1 Chamaesiphon sp.
TAATCGTGTTAACGAATTTAACGAGGTTGTATAGGCTTTCAAACTATATAATTGTCTAGGTTCAAGGTGAAGGTAACTGGCTCGTCGAGCGGCTTTCACCGTTTTCGTTTCGCTGTTGTCCTTGACCGCTTTACTAATATAACTCGACCACCTTGGCCTTGTCAAGCTTTTTGTGGAAATTTGTTTTGTTGGCTTCAGGACTGGATTATGGTTGGGTTTGATGTTTACCAGATCCTAGAGTATTGGCTGAGGCGATCGCGTTAGGGTGTAGATCGACAGGTCAAAGTCCTAAAGCAACTTGAATAAATTCGGCGCGGCACGATCGACTCGGTTGAGTGGTGTGCGGGAGCGGGAATTCTTTTAGAAATAATGCTATGATTTTGGGTAAGTCTTAGATAGCTAACTGGCTGAATAAGATTTAAGAATTGCAATTACTATCTTGTTGTTCACACCACATGGTTTTTTGGAAGAGTTTATTTAGTGGTGGCGATACGGCTGCTGAATCTAAAACAAGTGCTACTGTAAAGGCAACTGGCATCGATCTCCCTCCAAACACTCAAGTCTTTTTTAGTACCGATCGAGACCTTGACTTGTATGCGCTTGAGGAGTTGTGTGATATTGTGGGCTGGTCTCGTCGGCCACTACGAAAGGTCAAGAAGGCACTCCAGAATAGTTTTATCGTAGTTTCGATGTGGGAAGTCAGGGGCGCAACGAAGAGAATGATCGGGTTTGCTCGCGCTACGTCTGATGGGGCTTTTAATGCGACTGTTTGGGATGTGGTGGTTCATCCTGATTTCCAGGGGCAGCGATTGGGTAAGGCAATGATGAAGTATACGATCGATAAGATTCGGGCTGAGGATATCAGTAATATTACGTTGTTTGCCGATGCTCATGTGGTGGGCTTTTATAGTGGGATGGGGTTTGTGGAAGATCCTGAGGGGATCAAGGGGATGTTTTGGTATCCTGATTAGATGCTAGCGATTTTTGGAGGGTGGCGATCGATTCTAACGATTGTATGTTATGATGATGTGAGTAACGGGATGTAGCGCAGCTTGGTAGCGCGCCTGCTTTGGGAGCAGGATGTCGTAGGTTCAAATCCTATCATCCCGACTTGTGTAATATCCGATATCTCAAACCCTGACACCACAAATTGTGACAGGGTTTGGTGTTAGGAGTGGAGAAATTCCATAATGTCACCTTCTTGAACCAAATAATCTTTACCTTCACTGCGAAGTAACCCCTTATCTTTTGCAGCTTGCATCGATCCGGTAGCAACCATATCAGTATAACTGATTGTTTTAGCACGAATGAAGCCACGCTCGAAGTCCGAGTGAATCACTCCTGCCGCTTGAGGTGCTAGCATCCCGACTTTAATCGTCCAAGCACGGGTTTCCTTTGGTCCGGTGGTAAAGTAGGTACGGAGTCCGAGTAAGTGGTAGGTGGCGCGGATCAGAGATTTTAAGCCGCCTTCAGCTACGCCCAACGATTCGAGAAATTCGGCTTTTTCGGTTTCAGGTAGTTCCACGAGTTCGGCTTCTACTTGAGCAGAGACGATGGTGACTTGTGCGCCCTCTGTAGCTGCAAACGCTTTTACCTGTTCGACAAATTTATTTCCACTAGCTAAGTCTTCTTCTGAGACATTTGCGGCATAGATCATCGGCTTACGGGTGAGCAAGCCTAAACCTTTGATGCTTTCGTTTTCTTCTACACTCAGCTCGACTTGTCGGGCTGCTTTTCCTGCACTTAGCTCCGTCAGCAGTTTTTCTAAGGCAATCACTTCGATTTGCGCTTCTTTGCTGGTTCTAGCTATCTTTCGTGCTCGATCGATCCGTTTCTCGATTTGGTCGATATCTGCCAGAATCAATTCCAGATTGATAATTTCAATATCCTGCTGGGGATTGACGACCCCCGATACATGGATGATATCATCGTCTTCAAAACAGCGAACAACTTGGACGAGGGTGTCTACTTCCCGAATATGGGAAAGAAACTTACTGCCCAAACCTTCTCCCTGACTGGCTCCTTTGACTAAACCAGCAATATCGACAAATTCTACCCGCGTAGGGACGATATCCTCGGAATTAACCATGTCAGCGAGGACTTGTAGACGCTCATCAGGGACTGCAACAATTCCGACATTTGGCTCGATCGTGCAAAATGGATAGTTAGCGGCTTCAGCTTTGGCATTGGCAACTAGGGCATTAAATAATGTCGATTTGCCCACATTCGGCAGTCCAACGATTCCAGCTTTTAGCATTTTTTAGTCTCAAGTGATGACAACTTACCTCGATCGATTATAAGCCATTACCTCTAGTACCGCAAAATCGGGCGATCGCGGGGCACGTGGGCGCATTGATGTCATCCTCTGGGACATTGCCAGATAGAGTTAGGATCGTAATTGCGAGCATTTATAGCGTGCTGAAGTCCACAAGCCGCTGAATATTTTTAACCATGCAAAACTTGTTATATGTCTCAGCAGTTTAATCCTTGGATCACTGATGACGGTTCCTACACCTTTTTTTCTGAAGAATTTGGGCAAACTTTTCATAGTAAATATGGAGCGAGGGAAGAGTCGCTGTTTAAGTATGCTATTCCGACTTTATTGGCTCAAAAAGCCGATCGCGGTCACCTCCGGCTGTTAGATATTTGTTATGGATTGGGATACAATAGTGCCGCAGCATTGTCAACTATTTGGCGATCGAATCCTGATTGTCAAGTCGAAATCATCGCACTCGAACTCGATCGAACTGTGCCGAGTGCGGCAGTGGAACATCATTTATTGGATGATTGGGAGCAACCAATCCCAGAATTGTTGTTGCAATTGGTATCAGATGGAGTCGTCAATCGATCGCAGTTGCATGCTCAATTGAGATTGGGAGATGCACGTCAAACGATCGATCGAGTAATCGAGCGGGGGTATACGGCTGATGCGATTTTCCTCGATCCATTTTCGCCGACTGCTTGCCCACAACTGTGGACGATCGAATTTGTCAATCGGGTGTCAAAATGTTGTGCGCCAGATGGGATCGTGGCGACGTATTCATGTGCATCTCCCGTACGTACTGCGATGATTGCAGCCGGATTGTCCGTCGCTAATAGTGTGTGTGTCGGGAGAAAATCACCAGGCACTATCGCCAGTTTTGACTCTACACAACTGACGCCGTTGTCCCAACAACAGCAAGAGCATTTACAGACACGGGCTGCGATCCCCTATCGCGATCCTAATCTAACGGATTCGATGGCTAAAATCATCGTTCGACGGGAGTTGGAGCAGTATGACTGCGGACGAGAAACTGCCTCGCAGTGGAAAAAGCGATGGTGGAATAAGTATAGCAACCGCCAAGGCGGTTAGGACAGCACAGCGATTAAAATCGCCGCTAGTGCTGCAAAGTCCGCCTGTCTTGTCTTGACCGAAACGCTTAGCACGAGGAGACCTCAGCGCGATTTCGGTCGCTGATGCGCTGTCTTG
>NZ_JBGSPA010000202.1:0-4939 GCF_041738855.1 Chamaesiphon sp.
TTTTGTAACATTAGTAAATTGGCTAAAGCACCATGAGTACTGCAATCGACAACTTCACCAGTCAACTTCATGACAATTTAGAAGCAGTTGAAGAACGGGCGAAATCGCTCAATAAAAGTATCAAATCTGCTGCGAAAAAAAACCAAGCTGAGATTCAATCGAAACTCGATGAAGCCAAAGCCAGCCTAGCCGCGAAGAAACAAGAATTTGATGACTACCGAGCCAAGCTCAAAATGCAATTTGAGGAAAAAGAAGCTGAGGTGCAATCGAGTGTCGATGAGTGGAAAGCGAGTCGTGAGGTTAAGAAACTCGAACATCGGGCGGAAAAAGCTGAGGACTATGCGGCTACATCTGTTTACTTAGCACTGGCAATGATGGAAGAAGCAGAAGAGGCTACCTTAGCAGCAATTTGCAACCGCATGGATGCCGACGCTGCTAATGGGAATTCCAATAAACATTCTTAGCAACGATTGGGTAACTAATTTCAATATTTAATTCACGATCTGAGGACATTAAAACATGACATATTCACATACAATTGTCGCGCATTTCCCCTCCCATACCGAAGCCGAAACAGTAGTACGGGAGCTGCAACGACAAGGCTTCGATATGCAGAAGCTATCAATTGTCGGTAAAGACTACCAAACATCCGAACATGTACAGGGATTTCTAAGCTGGAAAGATACTGCCAAAGCCGGAGCCGCAGGTGGTGGTTATTGGGGTAGCTTCGTTGGTGGTTTGTTTGGGATTTTAGCTGGTGCTGGTGTAATCTTTATTCCTGGTATGACTCCGTTAGTCATTGCTGGCCCGATTACTGGCGTATTGGCGGGGTGGCTGGAAGGCATATTGGTGGGGGGTACTGGGGCTGCGGCGATCGGTGGTTTAGCAGGTGCTTTGGGCGGTTTGGGGATTCCCAAGAATGAGGTGCTCAAGTATGAAACCAAAATCCAAGCAGGTGAATTCATCATCTTGGTAACAGGTACGAATGAAGATGTCACCCAAGCCAAGCAGATGCTCGACAAAATCAGTCATGGGATCGGTATGTCGGTAGCAGCATAGGAAATGAGGTAGGGGCAATGTCTTGATTTGCCCCTACCGAATTGCCCAATCGAACAGAAATTGAAACGTAAGGAAAACTCCAAATGCAGATTCAAACTTCAAATTGACGAATGATGTGTTGCGGACGAATGAATCGCAAGTCTGGTTTATCGCCGAACACTTGGTGGATACGCCGTTAGTTCGGAGCTAAATTTCCATCGAACCCATCACACCAACAGGAGAACGAACATGGCAAGAATCATAGCTGAAGGCAAGACTTTTGATGTTGACGAAGGTACTAACCTGCGCGAAGCTCTGTTAGCACAAGATATCGATCTCTACAACGCAGGCGCAAAAATCTTCAACTGTCGCGGACATGGCACCTGCGGTACTTGTTTAGTGCAAGTTGAGGGATCTGTTTCCGTACCGACTGAAGCAGAAACGAAACGGACGATTTTTCATCCGCATTCGATTCACCCAGAACGGCGGCTGGCTTGCCAGACTGAGGTGCTAGGCGATCTGCGCGTGACCAAATTTGATGGCTATTTTGGGGATGGGGAAGAGTTTATCTGGACACCAGGCGGAATGCTAGCAGCCCCAGCGTTGACGTAGCCTCGTAGGTGCAATTGATGAATTGCGCCTACTGAATTTTAAATAACAACAAATAAACAAATAACATGCAAACTATTACCAAAAAAACTGACGCAACACTGAAAAGCGATACGACGGAAATCCATAAAACTGTGAATCACAAACGGACAAAATGACATGAATAATACAATTGAAAAAACCGATCTGGAACTAAAAGATGATGTACTTGCCGAACTCAAATACGAGCCAATTGTCAAAGTTACAGACATCGGTGTTTTAGTCAAAAACGGCACGGTGACACTCAATGGTTACGTCAGTAGCTATGTTGAGAAATTGGAAGCTGTACAGGCGGTGAAGCGGATTGCGGGCGTAAAAGCGATCGCTGATGACATCGAGATCCAGCTACCAGCATCCTACCACCGTACCGATGGAGACATCGCCACCGCCGCTACCAATCAAATTAATTGGGCGACCTTAATTCCACCAGGAACCGTTCGAGTCACCGTCCGTGAAGGTTTGATTACTTTAGAAGGCGAAGTCGAGGGGTGGTACCAAAAGAACGTTGCGGCAAACGTTGTGCGGCACCTGTTGGGTGTAAAGGGAGTATCTAATCGACTCTCCCTCGCCCCGCCACCCAAGATGAACATCGAACCCACAGTAAAGCCAGTGGAAGTCGAAAGAGCGATTAAATCGGCGTTCAAACGCAGTGCTGTAGTGGATGCTAACAAGATCCGCGTCGAGACGAATGGTGGCAATGTGGAACTCTTTGGCAACGTGCGGAACTTGGCGGAGCGAGAAGAAGCCGAACGCGCGGCTTGGGCTGCGCCAGGGGTATTTTCTGTGGACAATCAACTCACAGTAAAGTGGTTTGAGTTTTCACAATAAGGATAGCGGATTAAATAACTTATAGCTTTTATGCGATCGCTCGAAGTGCGGGGCAATTCATGAATTGCCCCTACCCAAAGAAGAATTGTAAGTTATTTAGTTCTTATTTCTAGGTAGATTAATACCATCATCTATCAAATAGATAATGGTATTAATCTAGATGGTGGGCAGATATTCGCGTTGTGTAAGTTTCCTCCGTGATGCGCGAATCAAGACACTGCCCACCCTATAAATCTGCTGCCGATCGAAATAAAATGAGCAATCCTAACAACTCTAAGTAAATACTTCGATCGTTTGACAGCTACTGTTTTAGGAGAAAATTAATGAATAGTTTATCTGTTGAGAGCAACTTTTTCATTCAATCTTTTGCAAACAAATACAAGGTATTGAAATCGAAAATGCCAAACAATTACTGGTCGATATACACTTAGTCTACCTTGCACAGCAGGCAATCATCTCCGATCTGACTTCGCAAGAGACATTCAACGATCTGAACTAGCTAGATAATTACGAATACATCAATAACAACAGAAATTATATGTTAAATAAAATCGAACTAACTAAAACTGTACCTCAAGAACGCTGGAGTGAATTCTTTGACCAGTTTTCAGACGGCAATCGGGGACGACATATTTCAATTGAAATCATCAATTCCGAACTCGGTGACGAAGAATTAATTCAGAATGCACCGTTGATGGCGATGGTTTACGATCGTCCTGGCAAGGGCAACGATTTGGTAATTGAAGTGGGTAAAGATGAAGTCACCTACGCTCACACTGTCGATGCACCTACTGAAGTCTTAACGGGACAAAGCGAAAGCGGTCGGATGTTAGCGGTGTGGATTAGTGATGCTGCTGGGACAAAAACATTAGTTAAGTTGCAACCAGTCGAACCATAGAAATTAATTCCGATCGACACAATTAGTAATTGAATAGGTGAACTAATGATTTCCACAAATACTACCTTAGATCTAGTCCTGCCAGTTGGCACTCGCGACCATAGCCAAGGAATGCTTACGGCTCCGATTGTCTTAGTTGAATATATCGATTATCAATGCCCCTATTGCGCTCAAGCTGTGAGTATCGTCCGAGAGCTTCAATACGAGCTTGGCGATCGATTATGTTATGTGGTTCGGCATTTTCCACTCGTCGATTTGCACTTACAAGCCATGAGATCGGCAGAAGCGGCAGAGGCAGCAGCAGCGCAAAATCAGTTTTGGCAGATGCACTATTCCTTGTTTGAGTTTCCATCTGCTTTGAGTGAGACAAATATATTCGATTACGCCCGTAAGTTGGGATTAGATAGCGATTTATTCGATCGCGATCTCAACAATCAACATCACTTTCGCCACATCGAGGAGGATATCAAAACGGGGATAGAAAGTGGTGTGGAGAGCACGCCGACATTTTTTATTAATGGGATTCGTCACGTTGGAAATTGGGATACGGGTACGTTATTAAATGTGATGCCGCATTGGGGCAGCTATGCCAACGAGCACTACTAATTCGATCGATCGTAGTTCGCGAGCCAAAAACTATGCTGCTCCCTAATCATTGGAAGATAAATCGTGAAAGTTAATGCACCTAAAACTAAGAAAATTACACTTGTTAGTTCTAGCTGGTTAATTCCGCTGGCGATTGTAACGAAACGCCGCGCTCTCAGTTTAAAGAATTCAGTTTCTTAGATTTCACGACCTAAATTAAGATCGCGCACAGGAGTCAATATGTCTGAGATTCAAAACAAAGTGGTTATCATCACCGGAGCCAGTAGTGGACTGGGCGCAGCAACCGCCGAGCGACTGGCTGCTAGTGGAGCCAAACTGATGCTGGCAGCCCGCCGAGAAGATCGACTCAAAGAAATGGTTGCGGCGATCTCTAAATCGGGATGGACGGCAACCTACTTAGTCACTGATGTGACAGATCTTGCCCAGGTGGAAGCCTTAGCAAAGGAAACTGTGAGTACTTACGGTCGGATCGACGTACTCATCAATAGTGCTGGCGTGATGCCGCTTTCTCCCCTCGACAAAGTAAAGGTGAAGGAGTGGGATCGGACGATCGATGTCAACATTAAGGGCGTTCTCTATGGAATTGCTGCCGTATTGCCGATTATGCGTCAGCAAAAGTCCGGTCATATTATTAATCTATCATCAGTGGCTGGACATCAGGTATATCCGGGATCGGTAGTCTACTGTGCGACTAAGTTTGCAGTGCGAGCGATTTCTGAAGGGTTGCGATTAGAGTCAAACAGTGAAATTCGCTCGACGAATATCTCACCAGGCCCCGTTGCAACTGAGTTGACTAATTGTATTACTCACATCTTGCACCAGTTTAAATATACTATTGCTCCTTATGAATCCAGAGTACCCACAAGGGGCACCCCTACAGGTTAATTGTGTAGGGGTGCCTCTGTCTTGTCGTGTTTTTAT
>NZ_JBGSPA010000009.1:0-18306 GCF_041738855.1 Chamaesiphon sp.
GGTTATGACATCTAAAGGCTCAAAACCCTTGCACCCTTTGTGGGAAATCAGTGGATAATTTTAGAAATCGATCGAGAACCCCAAGATTTGCAAGCTGTGTGGCGGCTAGATTCGATCGCTAGACTTATTCAGCAAGCCCTATCTAAATGCGGCGAAACGGACACTAATCGCGCTGGTAGAGAAGCTATGGGATAAATATGCGGTTTCGAGTCGGGAGTTAGAGGCGGAGCGGGAGGAGACGCTGAAGGGATTGAGTGAGTATTTGGTTAAACTAGGATATATGAATTAGGGAAGGTGAGTAAAATGCTATCAATTTCCAAACACATTGTTACGGATGAATCATCGCAGCCAGTGGCGGTAATTATTAATTACCAGGATTGGCAAAAAATTGAGGCGTTATTGCAACGGAATGAGCAGGAACTTTTAGGACAATTAGCATCGACTGATGCAGTTTTATGGTCTCCACAAGTCGATCGATCTGGAGTGCAAGCTTTATCAGATTTGTTAGAAGCAACACGAGGAGAAAGGAGTGCTAAATAGTCAACGGTTTTCTTTTACAGAGCGTGGGAATAGCTTGGGGCAATCTGTAATTATGCCTTATGTGCCCGTAGTTCTGACATCTGGATCTCGTTCTGTAGAAGTGATGGCTCTCTTGGATACAGGCGCAAGTGTTAGCGTTTTGCCCTATGAGCTTGGTGTGGAATTAGGGGCTGTCTGGGCAGATCAGACGGTCAAAATTCCGCTAAGTGGTAATCTAGCTCAGGGCGAAGCAAGAGGCTTAATTGTATCTGGATCGATCGGATCTTTCTCTCCTGTTTTACTAGCATTTGCCTGGACTCAGTTAAACGATTCACCTGTGATTCTTGGACACATGAATTTTTTCTCGGAGTTTAATGTTTGCTTTTATAGTCATGAGTTAGCTTTTGAAATTTGTCTGAGAGATAGATGATTATGAGAGCAAAGACTAAAGATATTCGACAAGTATTTGAGTAAGTTGGGGTGTTTGGTGTGATGAGTATTGATGGGTGGAAATCGAAGCCATTATTTGAAGTTCTAGATCTAATTATGGACTTTAGAGGAAGAACACCTAAGAAGCTTGATATGGAATGGGGTAGTGGTGAAATTCCAGCACTGTCAGCTAATAATGTTGAGATGGGGAAAATTAATTTTTCAAAAGAGTGTTATTTAGCTTCTGATGCACTTTATCGAAAGTGGATGACAAAAGGGGATACTCAAAAAGGTGATGTTGTCTTAACTACAGAAGCTCCGCTTGGTAATGTTGCAGTCATACCAGATAATCAAAAATATATCCTTAGTCAAAGGGTTATTCTTCTTAGAGCTAATAGTGCTGATTTATGTAGCGATTATTTGAGTCATTATCTGATGTCTGAATGTTTTCAGAACCTCATGTGTCAACAATCATCAGGAACTACTGCAACAGGTATACAAAGAGCGAAACTCGAACCACTTCTAATCAAATTCCCTAGCTCTAAAATTGAACAAACTCAAATAGCTGCGGTTCTCTCTACGATCGATCGAGCCATCACCCAAACCGAAGCCATCATCGCCAAGCAGCAGCGGATCAAAACCGGACTAATGCAGGACTTACTCACCAAAGGCATCGACGAAAACGGCAATATCCGCAGCGAAGCCACACATGAGTTTAAGGATAGTGCGATCGGGCGTATTCCCGTAGAGTGGGAAATAGTTTCTATGGAAAAAATCACAACAAAAATTGTAGATGGTATTCACCACAAACCTAATTATGTTCGTGAAGGGGTTCCGTTTATTGTTGTGACTGATTTAACTTCCTCTGAAGGTATAAATTTTAATCCCAGTCGTTTTGTTACAGAAAAGGATCATAAAGAATTTTACAAGAGAGCAGATCCACAAGCTAGAGATGTTCTAGTAACTAAGGATGGGACTCTAGGCGTTGCCAGAATTGTCCCAGATGAAGCACCAAGTTTTAGCATATTTGTCTCAGTAGCACTACTTCGCCCAAAAGTCACTAAATGCTCACCTCAATTGCTATGGTCATTTTTTGATAGTGGTCGTTTTCTAGCACAACTTGGGGCTTTATCTGCGGGGACAGGACTAGCTCATATTCATCTTGAACACTTTAGGAAATTTCAGATACATTGGATGCCTATAGATGAGCAGAAAAGAATTTTTGACGTGATCGAACACCAGCAAAGTTTATTGAAACAACAATCTCAATGCTTGGAAAAATTGAAGCATCAAAAGATTGGACTGATGCAAGACCTCCTAACTGGCAAAGTCCGTGTCACTCCTTTACTAGAACAGAAGCCAGCTAGCCGATGAATTCTCCCCTACCACCCCGCGAAACCCTCACCGTCGAATTCAAAAGCGATCGAAATAAACTATCCGATCGCGAACTGATCGAAGCCATCACCTGCCTCGCCAACACCGACGGCGGCGAACTTTGGCTCGGCGTAGAAGACAACGGCACACCCACCGGATTGCACTCAGAGCGACGATTAACGGGTGGATTCGTGGGATTGGTTGCGGCGCGAACATCCCCATCCCTAGACATCCAACTCGAAACCCTCACCATTGGGGGCATAGAAGTCGCTCGGATTCAAGTCCCCCAAGCCAAGGGTGAAGTCGCCACCAGTCAGGGCGTGTACTTGCGCCGTCGCCTCCGCCATGATGGAGCACCCGAATGTGTGCCCATGATGCCTCACGATCGCACCAGCCGAGCCAGCACCTTCGGACTAGCAGATGTATCCGCCCAAGCCGTTGCTGGTAGCAACCTCCAAGACTTCGACCCCTTAGAACGCGATCGACTGCGGCAAAGTATCCAGAGCTATGGTGGCGATCGAATTTTATTAGAACTCGATGACGAAGCCCTCGATGGAGCCTTGGGACTCACCGCCAGACAACCCGATGGGAGCCGCATCCCCACCTTGACAGGATTACTATTAGTCGGACGCGAGCCAGCCCTGCGCGACTTAGTGCCCACCCATGAATTCGCCTTTCAAGTCCTGGCGCAAGAAGCCGTCCGCTTTAACGAATTTCGGCGGTTTCCCCTGCTCAAAGCCCTCGACTGGCTAGAAACCAACTTCCGCCCCTACAACCCCGAACAAGAACTTCAAGTCGGCTTATTTCGCGTTCCTGCGCCCAAAGTCGATATGAGTGCCTTTCGCGAAGCGATCGCCAACGCCCTCATCCACCGCGACTATCACCAACTTGGAGCCGTACATGTCCGCCTCGAAAACGAAGCCCTGGTAATTAGTAACCCTGGCGGCTTAGTCGATGGTGTCACCCTCGCAAACCTCCTCACCACCGAACCCCGCCCCCGCAATCCTCGCCTCGCTGATGCCATGAAACGAATCGGCATCGTCGAGCGATCGGGACGCGGCGTAGACACCATCTATCGGGGCTTACTCCGCTATGGCAGACCCGCCCCCAACTACAACCTGACTAATGACAGTAGCGTGGTTCTAAGCCTTTCCACTGCTGAAGCCGATCTAGAATTTCTCAAACTGATTGTAGACGAAGAAAATCGCCAAGTTAGGATTCTACCGATCGATAGCCTGATTACCCTAGCCGCATTGCGAACAGCAAAACGTTTGAGTTCAGACGAGTTAGCAACCTACATTCAACGCGATCCCCAACAAGCCAGAAAAACCCTAGAAATGCTCAATGAAGCCGGATTAGTTGAAGCTCATGGCAAAACCAGCAGCCGCACCTACACCCTGTCCCCGATTATTTATCAAGCAGCAGGACATCAAGCTGAGTACACTCGCCAAGTTGGGTTTTCGCCACTTCAGAACGAGCAGTTTGTACTAAACTACACAACACAACACGGACAAATCAAACGGGCAGAGGTGATGGGCCTATGTCGATTGACAAAAGACCAAGCCTCTCAATTGCTAAAGAAACTTAAAGATGGAGGGCATTTAATCCAACATGGTACGAGACGCGCAGCCTTTTATACACTGCCTGATGTATAGGGTCGATCGCAGTTATTGGATATTTAATGCAGTTATTGGATATTTATAAGCATTTATAAGTATTTATAAGCATTTATAAGCATTTAAAAAATCATGAAATCCGATAAGACCCCCGAATACATCAAAATCGACGAACGCAACCACGTCGAGAAACCCCTGCTCGACCAACTCCACGGCTTAGATTGGGAAATTCTCGATCTCGAAAGAACTCAAAAACCCCAAGACAGTCATCGTACAGAATTCACCGAAGTCGTGATGCTGCCCATCCTCCAAGCACAGCTTAAAGTTATCAATCCCTGGCTCGAAGACGACCAAATCGAAGAAGTCACCAAGCGCATCACCTCCAGCTTCCCCACCACCAACCTGCTCGAAAATAATCGCTACGTCTTCAATCTCCTCCAAGAAAACACCAGCGTTAGCGAAAATCGTCAGACAGGTGAACAAAGCCCCACTGTTAAATACATCGACTTCGATCGCCGAGACAATAACCGCTTCATCGCCGTCTGTCAGTTTAAAGTGCGGATTTTGGGCACCGAGAACCACATCATTCCCGACATCGTGCTATTCCTCAACGGTTTACCCATAGCCCTAATTGAGTGTAAATCCTTCAAAGTCCAGCAGCCGATTCCCGAAGCGATCGACCAGATGATGCGCTACAGCGAACAGCGCGGCTCCAAAGGTGAGGGCAGCAGTCCCCTATTCTATTTCAACCAATTCATCGTCGCCTCTTGCCGTGTTGAAGCTAAATTTGGCACTATTACCACCCGCACCGAAAAATACTTTTATCGCTGGGCAGATCCCTATCCTCGCACTTTAAAAGACCTCGACCGTGGCGGTAGTTCGCCCAACGACCAACAGCGGCTGGTGGCGGGAATGCTCGATCGTGATAACCTGCTAGAGATTATTCGTAATTTCACCCTCTTCTCCACCAACGATAAAGGCGAAACCATCAAGATCGTCGGGCGGTACCAACAGTTTCGCGCTGTCAAAAAAGCGATCGATCGTCTCATTACCAAGAAGACCCCCAGAGAGCGCAGTGGGATCATCTGGCATACCCAGGGTTCGGGGAAATCGCTGACGATGATGTTTATGGTGCGGGCAATGTATCGCCATCCGAATCTATGCCAATGGAAAGTCATCTTCATCACCGATCGTACCCAATTAGAAAAACAATTAGCCGAAACAGGGCAAGCCATTGGTTTCACCGTCAAACCTGCTAATAGCGTCGCCAAACTCAAGGAACTCCTCCGCAGCGACTCATCCGATCTGGTGATGGCGATGATCCATAAATTCCAGGAGCGCGATCTAACCGAAACCTTCCCCGAACTCAATCCCAACACCAACGTCCCGATCATGACGGACGAGGCGCACCGCTCCCAATATTCCCTACTAGGCGCAAACCTCGATAAAGCCTTACCCAAAGCCACCCGCATCGGCTACACAGGCACCCCGATCGACAAAACCGAAACGGTATTCGGCGACTATATTGACACCTACACCATGCGTCAATCGATCGAGGATAAAGTCACTCTAGAAATCGTTTATGAAGGGCGCACCCATAACGCCGAAGTCATCGACAAAGTAGCGATGGACACCGCTTTTGAAGATGTTTTTAGCGACTACAATCTCCAAGAGCGGATGCAGATTTTAGGCTACGGTTCGCGAGATGCCTATCTAGAAGCAGAATCGACGATCGCCGCCAAAGCCAAGGATATGGTGGCGCATTACGTCCAGCAGATTTTTACCAACGGCTATAAAGCCCAAGTAGTAGCTACCTCGCGCGAAGCTGCCGTCCGCTACAAACAGCATCTGGACGCGGCGATCCTCGCCCAGATTACCCAGTTAGAAACAGCAAACCCCCACGGCATTAATCTCGATCGATTGAAACGAGTGAAAACTGATGTGGTGATTTCCGGCGGACATAACGATCTGCCCCATCTCAAGCTCTACAGCAATTCAGTCAACCACGAAACCGTCATTAAAAGCTTCAAACTGCCCTTCGATCGCTCGGATAATGGCATAACCGGAGATATCGGGATCGTTATCGTCAACAATATGCTGCTGACTGGATTTGATGCCCCAGTGGAACAAGTGCTATATCTGGACAAAACGATCCAGGCGCATAATCTCTTACAAGCGATCGCCCGCGTCAACCGCGTCGCCGATGAAGCCAAAGAAAAAGGTTTTGTGGTGGACTACGTGGGGATTGGACACCACATCGAGCGGGCACTGCAAAACTACGATCGGCGCGAACAGCAAGAGATCCAAAGATCGCTCAGTTTTCCCGAAGACGAAATTCGCCAGCTTGAAACCGATCGTCGCGCCGTCATGGATCTATTAACCAGACAAGGATTGACCGATCTCACCGACTATGATGCCTTCTATGACGTGTTCTATGATGAAGACTTGCGGTTTGAGTTCGTCCTCGCATTCAAAAAAATGACTCGCAGCCTCAATCTAGTCTTCCCCGCCAAGGAAGCTCTGGGCTATCTGAAGGATTACCAACTCCTCGCCCAAATCAACGTGATGGCCGCCAGACACTTCCAGGACAGCCGCCTGAGCATGAAAGGCATCCCCGAAAAGCTGCGTCAACTCACCGATACCTATCTCCAATCTCAAGGGATCGACCAGAAAGTCAAACCCATCTCCATCCTGGATGAAAACTTTGAGCGCGATGTCGTCGCCACCAAACAGCGCACCAAAAATAAAGCCGCCGCGATCGAACACGCCCTCCGCCATCATATCGACATCGAACTAGATGATGACCCCGACCTCCAAGCCTCCTTTGCCGCAGCCCTAGCCGCCATCCTGAGCGAGTTTCAAGATAACTGGGACAGAATCTATCTAGAACTAGAAAAGCTACGCCAGCGGCTAAAAGATATCGAAAAAGAGCCAACCTATGGCTTGCATAAGAAGAAGCAAATGCCCTTCTTCCGCATGTTTAAGCGTGAATGTTTTGGCGGTACCGATCTGGATGATGATAAGATTTCTTTGTCTGTTGCCCTCACCCAGGAAGTATTCATCGTTGTCGAACGAGAACTAAAACTCACAGGTTTCTGGGAAAGTATTCCGGCTCGTAAAAAGCTTGAGGCAGATATCCAGACAGTATTACTGTCCCCAAGCTTCAATACCATCGCCGATCTATTTGCGAAAAGGAAACAGATGATTGGTAAAGTGATGGAAATCGCCGAGAAGAATCACGATCGCATCCTGTACGCCGAATAACCATGCAGCTCGACTACAATGTTGTCTATTCTCCCAACCGCAAAACGCTGACCATTACCGTCGAGCGCGATCGCTCCATTGTGGTCAAAGCCCCGACAGGTACATCTCAAGAAAAGATCGATCGCATCATCGAATCACACAAGCTGTGGCTCTACGAAAAAACCCACCACAGTCAAAAGTATCTGCCCCCACTCCATCCTCCAGGCAAAGAACTAGTAAACGGAGAGTCCTTACTATACTTAGGTCGAAGTTATCGACTAGAAATAATAGACATCTCCAATGAAATCGCACTCGTCAACGATCGATTTCTGGTGCCCAGCAATCTAATTAATAGACAAGGTACCGTCTTTCGAGATTGGTACATTCAGCGCGCAAAAGAGACGATATTACCTCGCGTCCAGTATTATGCCGAACGCCTAGATGTCTTATTTAACGAAGCAAAGATCGGTGACAGTAAATATCGCTGGGGATCGTGTACGCCTAAGAATAACGCGATCTTCAACTGGCGACTAATCAAAGCTCCCATGTCTATCATCAACTATGTGATCGTTCACGAACTCACACATCTGTTAGAACCCAATCATACGCCACGCTTTTGGGGAATCGTCAAATCCCAGATTCCACAAATGGATAAGGCGAAGCAGTGGCTCAGGGTTAATGGTTCATTATTAGATGAGATGCTTTAATTGAGTCGTTGGTTTCTGCTGTCGTCAAGATCGATCGAGAAAGCTGTCTTCATCGCACTCGCAAGATTAGCAGGATATGGATTGGTGTTGTTCTCCTTCCCATAGCCTGCCTCAAACAATTTTGTTGTAATCTCTTGATTAGTCCATTTACCAGCTATTCCAGTTTGAATAATATCTCTAAAATTTTTGGCCTTCAAAAATTTTAGCCATCGTTTAATCTCTTTACCCATCGGCTTGCGATCGAGTGTTTTGGTGCCTATAGTATCCTCGACCGCCTTATCCTCTCTATGGTTAGAGATTACTTCTTGGGGCGTATTGATTCGATCGTCAATGGTTTTAATTTCTGCCCGTTCCCCCCGCAGTTCGATTGACATATTACGGACAGCATCCATTATTTTCTGTTCTGACTCTTGAATCAGCTTTTCTACCTCATGTCTTGTTATGTCGGTAGACGAGGACAGCTTTTGCTCCACCAGTTCTAGACGGTGTAGAACATCGGCAGCTATCGGATCGGGAGATCGATTCTCCACAAGAGAGGCTACGCCAACGATTGGTATGTTATTAGTATCCGACTCTTTAATTAAGTCTAATACTTCCTCTCTGGTCAATCCAACGATAGGTCTGTCACTTAATAACTTAGGTAGGTCGCTTAGTAACTGACTTTTGAGGTAAGCAACTATCCCACTGCCTAACGATGTGACGACATTCCCCTGTTTGTCTTTACGAGTAATATTGTGTTCGGTGCAATACTCGGTTATCTTCGCTTCTAGTTCTGATGGTAAGTAGACCATCACGCCTCTGTTCTCTGTAGCCATTTCAATTCACCCCTTGGTACTAAAGTACTTAGTATATGATAGTAACAGACTAAGTACAATGCTTATCGGCGATCTCGATCGATTATGGCATTTTTCAGATTGGCTTGATCGTCAAGAGTCTGTGCATAGTCAGATCTGTTAAAAGTCAATTACTTCATGAATGACTAAAACTGTAGTTTCGTCAAATAATAAGCTACAGTTCTTCGGAACGATACAGATCGAGCGATCGAGAATGACTTCGATCGCTATTTTAGATGTTTAGGTTGATTTGTTATCAAACTGCGTCTAGATAGCCTTTTTGTTCGAGTTTCCATTGCTTGGGCATATTAGCTTTAGTAACTGTCACGATCGCAGGCTTGAAGAGGATAAAATTGGTACTATTATTCGCACCATCAAATAGTAATGCTAGTATCTCAAAACATTTATCATAATTAGGGAAGTCCGTTTTCGGTACTAGATAATGAGTACTACGATCGAATGGGACAATCCAATAATGTCCGATATTATCTTCCACTAGATCGATTAGTTGACTATTATTTTTCCTTAAACTTGCAGTTGAAACCATATACGATCTCAAAAAAGCTTTTTCACCAGAATTATAAAGGTTAGCAAAAGGAGATAAGATTCGATCGGCCATAGGTTCCCTAGCAATCCCATTTTGTAAGCCCTTCAGTTGCAGTACTGGCTCTAAGTTAATGATTTCAGCGTCTATAGTTTCGATAATCTGCGGTGCCAATGCTGGCTGGATTCTGGCGATATTTTGGGCTACCAATAGTTGGATACGCTCTGTCAAATCTCGATCGAGTTTATCTTGCTGCCGTTTTCGCTGTTGACACTCAGATTTTAGCTTTTCTAAATCGATTTTGAGAGATACTATCTCTTGAGATTCGATCGGAGTTGAAGTAGTGGTACCTTGGCTATTACCGATCGATGCGATCTGAAGTTTGAGAGCAGCTATTTCACGTTCTTGTTGGATCGATCGATCTCTAGCTTCATTTAGTCGTGCTGTAAATGTTACAATCTCTTGCTGTTTTGTTGCTAACTGTTCTACAATTTTGGCACTAATCGATTGTAGTTGTTCTTGCTTGTTGTGGAGGGCATTTAGAGATTCAGGTTTGGCTACTCCTTGCTCGATCTGCACGATTCGAGCGTTTAAGTTAGTAAGTTTTTGGACTAGATTTTCAATTATATTATTAGGAATATTAGTGGCAGATTGCTGGATTTGAGTATTGGTGAGTTTACCGCGTTCTAGTAGTTTCCAAGTTAGCCGTTCGACTATAGGCAAGATTTGGACTAGTGCGGGTGCAATTAATAGGTAGGTACTATTACTAGAATTGGGACTAATATCTCGATCGAAACTAGCAGTTAGAGATGGCATTCGATCGATCGCTAAACCTTTGGTAGGATTGGGTACCAACCATCCTCGATCTGGCTCGGATTGGGTAGGAACAATCCAATAATTTCCCCGTGTAAAGCGGTAAAATGTAATATCGCGATCTTGACGAATGAAGCTATCCTCGCTGAGGGTAACATCGATCGCATAGGCAGTAAATAGGTGCGGTAAATCGTTATATAATTCGATGAATCGCTCTTGCTGTAAATTTAGAACTGGTGGAATTGATGCGATCGCATTATCGAAGATTTGGGTGACGGGTTGAAGATTGACTGGAAGCTCTCCACGAGTGAGGGCGGAGACGAGATTATTTAGATAAATTTCTAATTGCTGGATCTGTCTAACGACGGCACGAATTTCTGTCATAGAAATACCAACTCTCCCAGTTCTTGAATTCGCCATGTTTGCGGATTAGTATTAGGATCGATTGATACTATTGCTGGCTTAACTAGTTGAATATTTTTATAATCAGGCGTATAGTTATGGGATTCAAAAATTGAAGTACTAGTTGTATAACTATGTTGGTTGATATATTTGCCTGCAACAGGTACTAAGTAAGTGAGATCGTTAAAATTGAAGATCCAGTAGTTACCTCGATTGTTTTCTTCTAGCACAGCAGTCTTATCTTCATTACCTCGATTGGAATTAATAGAATCTTTGTTAAGACTAGCCGTTTTAGGATGATACTTCATAGCAAATTGACTGATGTTATGATAATATTCTGAAATTATCTCCTTTGACGCAAGTAATGCTATCGGCATCTGAGCAAGTTGCTTTTGTACTAGTCTTGGCTTTTGTTTATTAATATTGGTAGTTTCTGTTTTTTGTACTCTAGGAAAGATTGTATTTTGAGAGATGGTTTTATTTTCGTACTCCAAATTAGCCTTGATTTCTTCAATGCTTATAATAAGTTGGGAGATAATTTCTTGAAGACGATCGATATCATCTTTATGCGTTTCTAATTTATTTGTAGACAGAGCTGTTCGATATTTATTTCTATCTCCTATTTCTTTTAGCGATTTCACATGAGTTTCCAAGGAAATAATATTCCTATTTTGTAACGCAATAATATCTTTTGTTTTTACTGACTCTTTTAATAATTCATCTAGATCGTATGCTAATCTATTTTGATTGTAATTATTCCTACCTAATTGCTTGTAGATGTCTTCGATTGCAGAAAAAATTGTAGTAGATGTGTTGACTTGGCTATTAGTTATCTTACCTCGCTCTAATAGTTTCCATGTTAAAGGTTCAATTATGGGTAATATTTGAACTAGTGCAGGTATAACTAAGAAATAGGTATGAAAATCGCCTTCTCTATCTTTATTTACTATATCTCGATCGAAACTAACATCTAGAGAGGGCATTCGATCGAGTGATAAGCTTTTAAGTGGATTTGGTACTAACCAAGCCTTATCCATTAACTCTGTACTCGCGATAACCCAATAATTACCACGATGAAAACGATTGAAGGTAATGTTATCGCTTATGCCTCGATAACTGTCTTCACTCAGGGTAACATCGATCGCATAGGCTGCTAATATCTGTGGAATATCGTTATATGTATCAATGAATCTATCTTCTGACAGATTTAAAATTGGGGGCAGAGATGCGATCGTATTATCAAAGATTTGGGTGACGGGTTGGAGATTAACGGGAAGCTCACCACGAGAGAGGGCAGAGACAAGATTATTTAGATAAATCTCTAGTTGTTGGATCTGTCTAGTGACGGTACGAACTTCTGTCATAGAAATACTAACTCTCCCCGTTCTTGAAGTCGCCATGTTTGGGGATTAGTATTAGGATCGGCTTTAACTATTGCAGGCTTGATTAATTGAATTTTGTCATAGTTGTGTCTGTAGTTATGATTTTCAAAAATAGTACTAGTAGTAGTGTGTGTATTCCGATCTATATCTATATAATTAGCAGGTACTAGATAGGTATTATCTTCAATATTAAATACCCAATAATTTCCTCGATTAAACTCTTCAAATACAACATTTTTCTTTTCATTTCCCCAGTTAGCACTAAGTGACTCTTTGGTAACATTAACAGTTTTAATATGATATTTATCAGCAAACCTACTAAGATTATAATAATACTCTGATATTATATCTTGTTCTACTTTAGTTAAAGTAGGAGTTGATTGAATTGAATTCTCTTCTTGCTGTGAAGTCTTATTCAATTGAATATTACTTGATATAGACGATGAATTATCGCCATCAATACTATCTTCCTCTTTTATCGATGAAGTATTTACACTTCGATTTGTGGCTATTTGCTCAGACAACAGAATGGATTTAATTGCTGGTATATTGACAAAACTATCTATTGTGTTCTGTAGACGATCTATATCATCTCTTTGTCTATTCAATCTACTTTCTAGTTTGATGTGATCGTAATCTTTTCTGCATAGGTCGTCGGCTCGTTGATAATGATATATTGCCCATTCTATTAATGAGTTACAAATCTCCGAATTTAATAGATTTTCAGTATTTAATAACCAATAACATTGATCGCATTTATCTTGATCTGAATCTTTAATTATTTTACGGCAAATTGGACAAGCAGACGGTGAATTAACCATGTGAGTTTTTCAATTTACTTACTGGACAAGTAGGTATCTATTACTTTAATTTCTAGAATTAATTGCTTAGGCTCAATGCGATAATTAATGACAATTAACTATCGCGCCAATTTATTTACCAGCCCACTCCTTAGCTAATACTCTTAATAAAGCTTTTAACCCAACAATGAATGGTGCTTCAATAGATTTACCTTGAATTTCAAGTAGCATTCGCTCTACTTCTCTCTCTGTTTTATTCCATAATAATTTACTGTATTGAGGATCTAGTCCACTACCAGGTTTATATGTTTTCAGCGGTTCTATCTCTCTAATTTCTAAATCCTCAAGTTCATGGTTAAAGTTTTCAACAAATTCTTTGAGCCGATCTAGTTGTGGGATACTAAAGTTATTGATATGCTTGACTTTGTATTCAAGGCGAGATGACCAAGAAACTTCATCTTTATTAACGCGACAATTTTCCCCAGCAATTAGAAAATTCTTGTCATCATCATCTAAGCCAGTTAACCTGGCTTTTTCTTTATTAGCTACTAAGCCATAAGCAACTTCATCTTTAGGACGCTTACTAAGCTGAGTAGATTGATAGATATTTGTTAAACCTGATGAACTGGCTAACATTTTATTGAATAACTTGTTGAGTTTTCTACTATCCTGATTGAATTCGCCACCTGTTGCAATCCAGTGTAGTAATCGAGAGCCATTACCACCTATATAAATATTGGGAATATCAGCTCTAGTGTATTTACCTTCCTCTTTTAGTACATGAAGAATGCTACCAACATAGTAATGTATTCCTGCTGTCCCTAATGTCATCAATCGTAACAGCCCTTTGAAATTTTCACGATCTCTATCGCTCTCTAAAATTTTATGACGATGATCTCTAAGCCACGACTCACTCTGATTTCTCAGTAACACATCTATTTTAGCTTTGAACTTATCATCATTTAGATTCTGCCATCCGGTTAATTCCTGATTAAACCATTCACCAATCAAACTTGGTCGCAGTTCTAGGAATTGTGATAACAGATCTCGCCCAGCTAATTGAACAGAACACTGATGAATGAGTCTGTTTGACTGCCAGACTGAAATATCAGAAGTACCGCCACCAAGATCTATACAAACACTACCAATCAGATCGAGATCTTCTCCACTGGGATCTGCAAAATATTGGGCAGTAGCTAGACTTTCAGTAAGAAAAGAGTTTGTTCTTTGCTGCGGAGCAATATGCTCAATTGGCATCTGTGGCTGTAATTTGGAAATTAACGTTTTCCAGTTTTTGGCATAGTCATCTGTGTCACCTTCTGAAAAAGCTGAGGGGTAGGAAACAGACCATTCGATCTTACTTACTCCATCTTTTGCAGCTAAAGCACTAATAATTAAGGCTAAATGCTGAAGAAATAGCTGACTTAAATCTCTGTCTTTCCACTTAATATCCGTTTTTATCCATTCTGAATTTGGATCGAAACCACCACCAACTTCTGGTATGTAAATTCGCCCATCATAAATTGGGCGTTTATTTTCATTACGAGTTTGCTTGCGCTGAGTTAAAACGGTAGATAAGGGAAGTGGCTTATCTAGAGGGGTAAAAATTTCAGGAATAAAATATTCAAACAAAGTAGGCATCCGAGATTCTTCATTAGCATCTGTTACTTTTAGATGAAGTGGTTCTAATTTAAGCGGTTCATTTCTGCCATCACGATTGACATAAATATTAGTAAAAGATGTCCCGAAATCTATACCTACTTTCCATGTCTTCGTAAGAGTAACTGAAGGAGGAATGGGTAAGACGATCGTACCAATATCTTCTCCATTGAAGCGACAGTTGATATGAGTTGGAAACTCTTCTAATCTAGTAGTTAAATACTTACCCCCATCTTCAAATACATGGGGATCGCGGGCATCATCAAAGGCTACTTGGAAAGCACTATTATTTCGACTGGGGTCGTGATAGAAAGCATAATATTCATGCCAACCACCACCTTCTACCTTGAAATGAGGATATATTTCTAGAATAGGAATTCTTTTAATCAAATATCGCTCATCGAGGGTATATTCTCGGACAATTTGATATTCACTCGGACGTGAGCTAGTCTGATTCATCCCTACTAGGGGCAGATTTAGTTTGACGCGGACGGTATTATTACTATCCCCTGGTTCAAATTTCAATCGTCGCATCAGATCTTCGGGAGTGAAGTATTCTAATAAAATCCGGTTGATGGGCAGTAACGGTGTAATCTTCTGGCGGTTAAATAGTAATGGTTGGCTGGTAGTGGGTGAAAATGCACCAGGTAGGGCATTCTCTACATCCATGAAATGTAAGTCTGGGAGCAAAAGCTGACTGGGTTCGATCCACTTAATATCATTATCCCAGTCTGGCATTCTACCCGATCGCAAGTCATCGATATTTAGCGATTCGAGGGTTTTATCAGCATAGATACAGATATTTTGCTTCGGTACGCCCCAATGCTCGGCTAAGTAGGCATCGATTAAGAGCAGTGGTTTGTTGCTCGACTTGTTCTCACTAGGAATCACGCGCACTGGAGATGCGCTGCGATCGATTGTTTTCCCTTTAATTGGATAATTTAGCCCGTTAAATACGCCCCGATTGATGGCGACACCAAAGTGATTGGGCGAATCGGTATCTAAGATATCCGCTCGATCGGTTTCACCCGTGAGGGTGTTAGCATATTCTCTGAGGAGATTAGCGATCGTTTCGATCGCGTATGTATCGCCTTGATAACTAGAGTTGGTGACTTCTGCCCATAAATTGTTCAACCATTCACGTAATAATGGTCGTTCGTCAGGATTCAAATAACCATGGGGAGCTTCCAATCGCTTGAATTCAGGATTCCACCAGGGTAATCCGTCCCAATCTGCTTCCGCCGCAGGTGCGATAATCGTTGTTGGGCTAGTAATACCGACAGCTTGCTTTTTCCAACTCCAGACATAGAGTTCTTCCCAAGGATGTTTATTCGCGAGCTGATGTAAACTCTTGCCAGAGTTAGGCAAAAGCTGATATAACGCCGCCGCAAAGGGGTAACTATCTTTAAGCTTATTGAGATCGACTAATTCAGCTTTGAGCTGAAACCCACGTACTTTGGATAAAGCAATCGCCGCTAACATGCCTTGCCATTGAGCGATCGCGGCTTCCCGTAGGGGATGGCGAGTATTGTATAATGGCAGATCCAATGTCATGGGCAACGCCCACATATCTGGCACCGAGTTAATCTTTTTATTATCTCCTGGTGCTTTGTAGTCTAAGCTTTTGGCAACACTTTCAAACTTAGTCTTATCATATCGCTCCCATTTACCAGTTTTATTTGGTGCTGGCAAATCTGCATCTCTGAGTTTGGGAAGAACAAATACTGTCATATCAATTGTGGATTATAGATTTCAGAGGAACACTGGGTGAAAAATCCCCTCCTCGGAGGGGTGCCCGCAGGGCAGCACATTTATAGTGCGGGTGGGTAGATCTCCGCAGCACCAGCACAAAGTTTTTCAATACCCACCACCCGATAAATGCGTTGGCGGAGCCTCTCCAACGGAGAATCGATTAAACTAGTTAAACTGAGAATTGAGATAGAGAGATTTCGCCAAGCCAACCGTACCGCGATTGATACCCTGAACACTTTTCACCTCATGGCGACGCAATCGATCTTTAATGCGGACAATATCATCCTTATCTTGCTTCGTTCGCTGTTCGCGAGTATCCCCCAGCAGTAGTTCCTCCAACTTGTGAAATTGAATGTTTCCGTTAAGATCGCCGAAAATTTGCGTATTAAATAACTGTAATCGATCGATCTTATCGACATGCAATTCTTTCAGCCAAAGTAGATAGCTGCGACTCCAAGTACTCAAGGTTTCAATTCCTTTTTGCTGATGAGGTAGATCGAACCGATCTTTACTATCTGCTTGCAAGTCATAGTATTTATCCAACCAAGGCTCATCCCTAGCGGCAATTTTAAAGCCATTATCGAGCGTATATCTTGCTGTTTTCTCAATGTCGCTCGTCCATAGATAGGCGAGTCGAGCAGCATTCGTCATCAATTTTTTGACAGTAAAATCATCAGGTAGATCGCTCCATTTAATCTCACCGACTCGATCGCGAGTAATTGACATTAACGCATCATCCCGATCTTCCAGCAGAAAATCACGAGCAGCTAAAGCCGCATATAATTCGACAAAATGAGGACGATTTTTTTGAGTAGTATTACCGACACTAAATTCTACTTCCGAGGTATTCTCATTCCCTAAGAGATAGACAGTATCAAATAACTCACTCGCCTGCGTCACATAATAGCGCAACGCCGATTCAGTATTGAGTAGGAACTGGTCGGATGCCGCGTACAATCCATTTGTCTCGGCTCCAGGTGGTACCGTAAAGCTAAAATAAGGTAAGAGAAATAAACCACCTAACTTGACTCGATCGGCGATATTTTGCTGTTTTAATTTATTGCGTAATAATCTAGCAATCGTCGGAATTCCCGATGCCCCAGTTCCCCCAAAGATCGAACCACACAATAGCACGCGAGCCTGCTTACCTTGAGCACCAACAGCATTATTGATACTTTGAATAAAACTGCCCCAAGGCTCGGTATCCAAGCGTTTTAGGTCGATCTGACTCATCACTGCCGCACCAATTGCCGGACGACCGCGAAAGCCCTCATCTAATTGTTGATTGCGCTCGTCAGGAGTATAGAGAACTTCTAATAAATTAGCCAATCCAGCATCCATTGTGCCGTAATTAAAATAACTAGCTAATTCTCGTCCGCCGAGCTTGCCTTGAAATGGCGACCACAAATCGTAGGATTTAATGGGCGTGGACATCCAATCGATCTGTTGTTCGGTACTGCCACCAGTTACTAATTGCTGACATTCTTGATAAGTACTCAGCGTTTTACGAGCGCGATCTACGTTACCATTATTCTCATCGGGATCGACAAATAAGACTTCGATCTCTTCTTTTGTATATAAACCAGTTGCAGCAATCTGGACGATCGATTCGACACATTTGGCACCAGATCCACCAATTGCGATAATAAATAATTTATTGTTCATATTGGTCTTTTAACGCTTAAATAAATTTGCACCAGGTGGTAAACGTCGAGCGCAACCTGGCGTACTTGTAGCAGTCGTCAACCAGTAGATAAAAATAATATCGATCGCAAATAAAATAATTAACGGCAAAATCGCATCGCCACTACTCTTGGGAGCTAAAATATTTTGGCGGGATAACACGATCGCAAGTGCAGTTCCAATCATCGGAATCACCGAAATAAACCACCACGAGCCGACACGCTGCGCTCCAGCTTCAGGCGTTTTGTGTGGCGAGTTGATATTCCAGGCTACCCAGACAACAACAGCTAATAACGCGAAAGCCAGCACAATGGCTGCCATTGGCATGTAATGGTTGTTTAGCCAGCTCTGAACCTTTACATCTGTCAGTCGCAACCATTGTCCTGAAAATAGCAGTGGTTGAACGACAAACATTAACATCATCCCTAAAATGGGAATCACAAACAAACGGATAACTTCCGCGACAGTAGGGCGCATGGTGGTGTGAGAATACACTTCCTCTGTATTGTTCCCGTACCGTAACGCAAGATCTACATGCTGACTACCAAAC
>NZ_JBGSPA010000021.1:0-3600 GCF_041738855.1 Chamaesiphon sp.
GGCAGAAGTTCGCGACAGGGAAATAATTCGGGCTGCGGTTGTAATTTGCCAACGGCTACAGTCATAATATATTTATCGAAATAAATTACTTTGAGGTCTGTTTTAGATCTTTTTTATTGTCTAAAAATAGATCTCACCAGGAAAAGCAAAAGACTAGCCGTAGATATTGACAAGAAACGATCTAAGACAGGCATTGCACCTGTCAGACAGCTTGAGTACCGATAGACCTCGATCCAGAAAACTACCCAAATAAATCGAGTGATTTATTTGGGATACGCACATTCGACTAAAATGGAATCAACTCAGCGTCTGTCTCTACTAGAGCTTTACGTTTGCTAGATTTACGTGCTTTGCTAATAACATCAGCAGATACTTCAACCAATTCACCAACAAATTCAGCAACAGCTTCAGATTGAGCTTGTAGAACTTCGGGTGGGGCATTGAAAATCTCAGTAACAGCTTCTACCGGAGCATCTAAAATCTCAGCCATAGCTTCAACAAGTTCAGCCGGAGCTTCAATAACTTCAGGTTCTGGTACAAACCCAACATAAATAATCTCGTTAATCCAAGCAATTACGCTGGAAATTTGCTTATTGTTGATGCGAAGGGAACCAGTAACAACTAGCAAAGCACCAGGAACATATACTGCTCGGTTAGCCTCATTGAGCTTGACTGTGTAATCGATAGAAATATCATTGTCAAACGCTTTACCAACGATGGTGTCGTTATCGTTATTAACAATAGCAGAAAGAATAGTGAGAGGGGCAAAGAAAGTACGCATGATAAAACTCCAGAAATAATAGATAAAGTGAGTAAGGAAAGAGATAAGAGAGTCTTGGCAAGCAAAACTCTCATAATGAAAAGCAAAAACTAGGCTTCGGCTGATTTACGAGGGAGCTGCAATTCAGTAACGGTAACAACGCCTTTCGACACGCGATTTTCATCGGCATCGAGCCAGTCTTCAAAAGTTAGTTTACCAACAACAGATTGAAGAGAACCTTTCTGAACATAGCTACCAGCGTTAATCATCCGATCGCCACGGAATTTGAGTTTATACCAGTCGGGTTCGCCATCTTTAGTAACTTTAACTGCTAGAGAACTTTCGGCGATTGAAAAGCTACCGCTACCATCACGACGATCGATATCTTTTAGTTCGGTCGTTTTGCCAGCGTGACCAGAGATTACTATATACATGATGAAATACTCCAAAAAATAATGGTTGAGGATGAGCAAGAAAATTCTCACAAGGAAAAGCAAGAATTGAAGTTGAAAGAACAAAAAACTTTCATAAAGAAAAGCAAAAAATCTAGAGTCTGTGCGATTACAAATAACCCATATCAACCATGCCCGATCGCTTACTCGCTAACCCAAAACCTAGAGGCTACTCGCTAGTACTAGGCAGCACAAACCCACTTCTTAACTCATCAACACCTCGATAATTTCTTCAGCCTTATCTAACGGTATAAATACGCGCATCTGGGAGTTAGGCATTTCAGTAAAGCACCCAATATTCCGCAGCCAATTGAGATCTGCTCGATCGTAAACTTCTAGAACCTCTAATCGATAGTCCCCTTTAAAGTAGCGTTTGGCGATTTTCCATTTGTCACCGACCGCTTGAATGCTGTTGTCATGCCAAACCAAGCGATAGATCGTTGCCGCATCGAGTGATTCAGTGATATCGATACCGAACTTGGCAAGGACGGTGGTAATGTCTTGAGATTCGATCGCTCGACCCATCAACACTCGTCCGTCATTAGCTTGCAACCGCCAGATTTTAGCGGCTTCAGTGGGTAACTTATCCCAAATGGGTAGCAAGAGTCCCGACACTAAGTAGAATCGCTGGCGGACAAAATCGGGAACCGTGGCGATAGTTTCATTCCATTTGCGCCAGAAGTCATCATCGGGAATGACAACATCCCAAGCTTTAAAATCGGTGACATCGATTCGATCGATTTGTCGATCGGCAACTGGATAATTGACATGCAGCACATCGACGATCGAACCAGTTTGCTTGACTCGCGCATCACCAACAATCGCCATTGCTACCGATTGACTCTTGCGGTGACGGTAATATTGGTATCCCTGCAACAGTTTAGCTCTAGCAGTCTGGGCATCGGTGATGTGCGGCTTGGTCAACTTTTCGATCGTGTAGCAGATCGTCTCAGCGTTGCCTTGCGTGTGGAGTATTTGGGATTCAACTATTTCAAATCCGTGTTCGGAGTAAAGCGTCTCTAAGCCGCGATCGTATATCCCCATTTCTTTTGCTTGGGCAATCCGCGCTCGGATTCTTGTCTCGAACTCACCAAATACTAAGTTCTGACTATAAATCGGCAATGCCAGAATTCGATTGAGGAAGGTGGTAAGCTTGGGTGGTTCTGCTAACTTACCGTTATTTTCAGTAGTCAATCGCAATCCTGTCCGCCGCTGGAATTCGACGACTGACATTCCTGGTATTCGATCGCGATACAGATCGTGAATAAATTCATCGAGCGCACTTTTGGCATATTGACTGGTAATATCGTTAGCGTCCTGGTCGAACAGCCCGTTGTTACCAGTGTCGCGGGAACCTTTGGAGATCGCGCCCAAGGTATTCAACCTTGAGCTAATAGTCGAGACAAAACGCATTTCACCACAGACATCGGTAGAAATCATCACGATCTCAGGTGCGCTAACTTGTCCCGATCGATTCGAGCGACCGAAACTTTGCATCGCACTTACGACGTTAAATCCGCACTCTAGAACGTAGTGACGGCGTGGATCTTGGTTCAAACAGTCGCGATCTGCATGATAGCTCTTGCCAGTCGAACCAGCATCTGAAAACACCAGAATCCGTTTCTGACCGCCTTGGAATGCAATGGTTTCAGCGATGCTAGCACTGGCACTGCGGGTCGATAGTTGATAACGGTTGTCTTTGTAAACGATCCGCTTCGAGCGACCAGTTACTTCAGCAACTTTGTCCGCGCCAAAGTGCCACATGATGGTATCGAGCAATCCAGTCAGTGGTGGGAGTAGTGCCATATTCTCCATCAACCGATCGCGGATATCGATCGCTTCTTGGGAGAAGATCGCTTCGCCAGCTTCATCGGTGGCAATTTTGCTCGATTTGTTACCGCTATCATCTTCATACTCCACATAGAGATACACTGGAAATGCGTTCATTAGATAGTCAGCAATAGTTTCCCGCGCGGTGAAGTCGATGCTCCGCAAGTCGCCCCATTCTTCGGTAGGGATCTGAGCGAGTTTGCGATCGAGGATAGCTTCGTTCGTCGATACTAATTGGATGATGCAAGATTTCCCTGCCGCTAAATCGGTTTCGATAGCTGAGATTAGCGTTGGAGCCTTGACAGCACATAAAATCCCGTTAAAGAATTGCAGTTTGAATCCCTCAAAGCGAGACATAATCGTCGCTCTCGCACGAGCGTTAGTCGCTACCCCACTAGAGTTGTTGAGGTTAATCGCCCTCATCGCTTCGTCGATATTTTGGTGAATTATCTCAAATGCTTGAGCATAGGTATCCCAAATTCGCCGCTGGTCGGGGGTAAGGTTGTGGGTCATCGTCTCGAAGACTACGCCGTCAAAGCTGAGGGTACGGGAGATGAA
>NZ_JBGSPA010000029.1:0-3078 GCF_041738855.1 Chamaesiphon sp.
TGGTCAGGTGAGAGTCCGAACAGCGAGGTAGACTCGACTTAATAGGTGTCAAACTAGGAGCCGTGTGCGGTTAACGTCGCACGCACGGTTCTGAACGAGAGGTGTCCTCAAGTAATTGAGGCATCGACTCTAATCATCCCATACTCCAGGTGCAACTGGTTTGATAGTCAACCGATCGTCCACAGCAGATCCACCAACGAGATTTGGGGGCATAGTGCGGACAATCTTAATTGCTGGTAGGTCGATTGCCATATTTATCTGAGTGCGAACTAAAATATCGATCGTAGATCCAGCACGAAACCAGGAAGCACGTCCTCACCACTAAGAGTTTCGGGAGCTGCCAGAATCTCTACATCTTGCCCCAGACGGTAAATCTCGACCTGTTGCTTTTGCGGATCGATGAGCCAGCCTAAGCGCACACCATTGTCACGGTACTCTAACATCTTTTCTTGCAGCTTCGACAGACGATCGGTATCAGATCGCAGCTCGATAACAAAATCGGGAGCTAGCGGAATGAATTTCTTCCGCTGTTCGGGTGTCAAAGCCGACCACCGCGATCGCTCTACCCAAGACGCATCAGGGCATCGCTGGGCACCATTGGGCAAGATAAATGCACCTGAAGAGCTGAAAGTTTCTCCCAGCCCAGTTTGTTCGCTCCAGTTAGTCAGTCGAGTAATTAACTTTGATTCTGTCCTACTACTCTCTCCCCCAGTTGGTGCCATAATTTCTAATTCTCCGTCCTTAGTTAACTCTAGCGATCGATCTGGGTTGAGTTCGCACAAAATCTCGAACTGCTCCGGTGTGACCCGTAGCAAGCGATCGATCACATTTAGCGATACTGATGTTTGGGTTTCTGGACTATTGTCTAGTAATTGCATAATTAAAACTCCAATTTACATCTATCTAAGCGTGCGATCGGGATCGCTGTAAAATAGTGCCACTGATCGCTAAAACTGTCTCTGTTTTCGCATTAGTTTGATACTCCTGTCAAAAACTGACGTTACATTTCTAGGTTGACTCGATCCAGGCGGTCGATTTCACCTTTTACCGCTGCTAGTAATTCATCCCAATTATCGGGAGGATAACCGCGATCCAGCATCTTCTTAAAAACTAGATAGGCATCGGTGTTACTATCATAGGCGCGTTTAGTGCCCTCATCATTAACCCAAGCGTAGACGATAATTCTACTCTCTTGATGATATCGAAAAAACAATCGGTACTGCTGGAAAAACTTAGCCCTAAACCAGTGTTTATAGTCATCGCCCAGCGTTGCACCCTGTCGATATACGGGCAGAGTCGGGTCTTGAGGAATAACATCAAAGGCTAACTTGGCGATTGCGGCTAACCGCTTGGTCGCATTTTTCTTGTGATAATCCTGTGGATACTTCTGCCACAGATTTGCAACTTGGGTTAAGAGTTCTTCAACCTGTAAGAGAAACAGATCGTGAGCAAATATAGTCCATTCATTAATTACTAGCGGCTGCGGTTCGGCTTCACTCATTCGTCGTCATCCGTTAGTGGAGCATCGAGATCGAGATTGACATTAGCGACTAACGATCGAATTCGATCGACCAAATCGGAACTAACCTGTCGGATATGCTGGGGATTAGTTTGGATATCTTGTGCTAGAAAATTTAGAAACTGTCCCAACAGCGGATCGTTATTTTCATCCTCAATGCGCGCGATCGTCACTTGCCCATCAGACCCAATGGTATATGAGATCCGATCGCGCTTATTTAAGCCCAATACTTTGCGAATGGGATCGGGAACAGTCGTCTGGTAACGATCGGTTAAAGTAGATTCCGAGCATGGGGTTGATGGGGTAGCCATTGCAACTTGTCAACTGGTGGGTAAACTCTATCTCTAAAGTAATGCAATTGCATTGTCTTGTCAATCATGCTCTCCTTTCCCCTTTACCCCTTCCCATTTCCCCTCACAATCGCTAGTTACATGCAATTACAAAGTTATAAACACATGATAAGCAAAATTATCGCGCATTAGACTATGATTAGACAAAATTTCAGGAGCAGTCCATGTATGATATAATTAGATAGGGAGAAACACGACTCAGCGCAAGGCTTTTGGAGACATTGTAACATTATGACTTATCAAGAAATCGTTAAGGCGATCGCAAGTCTTCCTGTCACAGAGCGGGATAGTTTAGTTGAACTAATGTGCCAGCAGCAAATTGAGCAACGACGAGATGAAATTGCCGCAACTGGAGAGCAAGTTCGTCAAGCTGTCAAAATGGGCACAGCTCAGAGTTTTGATAATGTCGAAGACTTAAAATCGTATTTACAGACAGACTCAGAGGATGAAGTTCATTATATCGATCGGGATGGTAATCCTTTGAGCTATCACATTAAAGATTTATATCCTACAGAAGTAGGTTATGACTATGTAACCAGTCAAGGCAAAATTTTCGATACCTGTCTTCCAGATTTAGCCAGTAAGTATGCTGGCAAATATGTTGTATTTGAAGATGGTCAAACGATCGATAGCGATCTTGATGAAGATAGTTTACTCAATCGGATTTGGCAGACTGAATTCGCAATTAATAGACGAGATCGATATCACGGGATATTTTGCGAATTAGTGCCAGAAAAGTTAAATGATTAAATTCTCATATACTAGGTACCCTGGTAATATTTCACCAATTCCAATCGTTAATTTCCATTTCAGAAGTTTAGAGTTTCCGCTCCTAATTACCTCTACCGATTTAGGGATTCTTGACACTGGATGGCTAAATCTAGAGAAACCCCTCTTAAATGCCTCCGTTGCGCCCCCCTATCCCCAGCCGAAGCTAGGGCTAAACATCCTAACTGCTGGGATGATAAGCTTTGCACTGCTCGACGGTTTTACATTAATAATCGCGATCGCATCAACCAGAAGCGGGCGCGTAAACGGATCGAAACCAATCATCAAGTTTCCGCTCCTGATGTGAAGTATGGCATTCTTCATGTGTGGCGGGAGAACAGGGAAGATTCACCGATTCATGCGCTCGGGGTAGAGATTTGGGAGCAGAACACTAAGATTGCAATGGTGGCTCCCGTTCACTGTGCGGGGTGGTTGCCCAAT
>NZ_JBGSPA010000007.1:0-111491 GCF_041738855.1 Chamaesiphon sp.
ACAGCACAGCGATTAAAATCGCCGCTAGTGCTGCAAAGTCCGCCTGTCTTGATGCGCTAAACCCTCGGGGAACCCGAGGAGCGCGCATCGCTACGCGGACTGAGATCTAGAGTGTCTTAACCGATGTGGCGACTGCTATAACTCTCGACGTGCCGACAATTTCTGAAATTTCTTGATGGGTTAATAATAGCTTGACTAAATGAATAATCTATCTAAACTTGGATCTAGGCAGCCGCCAAATCGCTGGGTTGCCTTTGTTGAAGTTGCTGGATATGTGCGTGGAGCTGATGGCGGTAAGCAGTAGGTAAATTACAGGTAGCTGCACCGCGCATCACAACTCCTGTATACCAGTCATTGGGGGGGTATTCCGTTGGCAATTTATCCACTACCACATAAGTCTTCACCTGAAAATAATGCCGATCTTGACACCGCACATTTACCAATTCATGGCGATAGCCACCTTGAGGTACATGTTCGCGCAGATCTAAAGCCGGAATTAGCCTAGCAGGTAGTCGATATAAGACTCCATGAACTGTTGAGTCCCGATCGGGTACGATGTCTAATGCCCCACAGTTGCGATGCTGGGCATAGTAATAAAAGCCAAATCGATAACCTGTCAGTGTTGCCATCCCAATGATATAAGGCTCGACATCTTCTTGCAATGTGCGCTGTAAATCTACATGGCACATGCACGAGCCATAGGCAAAGTAATAGCAAAGCTCTGGTTCCCTATTTATCATAATAGCGATCGAATCTGTAATTAATTACTCGATATTTCCTAACAATAAGCCCACCACATCAGTCGCTTCTTCAAATTTTTAAGAATCAAAAATTGACTAATACGGTGGTATTGTTAGTTAGTATTTATCGTTAATCGAGGATCTTTTGGATCGAGATCGGAACGATTTTTCAGATGAGATGCGGCACCCACATCAATTGCCACCAAACCATGAGAGAAAATTGTTACTCCTAACTGCTGGAGATCTTTTAGAGCCTATTCGATATCTTGCGGATGACCTTCTAAATTAAGATTAAACCAGCCACCGCCAGTAGCTTTGCGATCTAATACTGCTGCTTGAAAATTTACGATGAGATGATAGTTACTAATAAGTTTGGCTAGGACTGGCTCCTGATGTAGTTGCTGCGGAATATTAATATCGATCGATTGTAAAACTCTTGGTTGAGATGCGCTCAAGGATAGATTGGTCATTTAGATTCGCCTCTTTGCTCTAAATAGTTAGTAAACTTGTCTGTCAGTTGGGTCCGTTGGGTACGGTCTGTCACATTTCAATCTGTAATATAGTGGTGCCTTAGTGCGATCGTGGACGATCGCCAACAGTAAGACATCTACGGTAATATTATGGGCTTACAGTAGATTCATTTGCTATCTTAGCATGACCTGTGTTAAAGTCGATCGTAATAATAACGGTAAGTAGATAGGTAAATAGTAGTATTTACTCAAAACATGATTATTTCAGATAGGTAGATGTGATATGAATGATACCCAGCACCTAACCCAGACAAATCAGCACGATTATCCGCCGGAGCGGCTATGCCTAACGGCGGGCTGTCGCCAAGGAGCAGCCATAGCAATCGATCGGATTCAATCTAGAACTCCCACTAACCCGATCGAAGTCGCGATCGCCGATTGGCAAATTATTAAACAACGCGATCCAGCCGCCCGAAATTGGTTGGAAATCTTATGTTGCTATCCTGGTTTTCAGGCGATATCTTGCTACCGATTATTTCATTGGTTGTATTGTCTGGGCGTGCCCTTTTTGCCGCGATTTATGGCAAGTTTGAATCGATTTTTGACAGGGATTGAAATTCATCCTGGTGCCACAATTGGCAAAGGGGTATTTATCGACCACGGTACGGGAGTCGTAATTGGTGAAACTGCAATTATTGGCGATGGCGTGGTCATTTATCAAGGCGTAACACTCGGCGGTACTGGCAAAGAAACGGGTAAACGCCATCCCACCCTGGGCAATAATGTCTTGGTGGGGGCGGGAGCCAAGATTTTAGGTAATATTCAGATTGGCGATCGCACGAGCATCGGTGCGGGTGCGGTCGTGTTGAGAGATATTCCCAGCGATTGCACTGTTGTCGGTATTCCCGGACGCGTAATTCGCAATGGCAGTCGGACGATCGATACATCCCGAAATCAGGACAATTTACCCGATCTCGAAGCTGAAGTCATTAGTAAGTTATTCGATCGAATTAAGAGTTTAGAACAGCAAGTTCGAGATCTCCACGCTCGACTGCATCCGAATAGTGCAGAAGATGTCGAAAACTTTGGCGTTCAGGATGTAGCAGAAACCGATCGAGCGATCGAAGATTTCCTCTATGGTGCAGGAATTTAATTGGTAACAATAGTTTGAAAAAGAGAGAATAATTATGAAAATTGCTAAGAATATTACAGAATTAATCGGTAAAACTCCGTTAGTCAGACTCAATCGCATTCCCCAATCGGCAGGTTGCAAAGCAGAAATTTTAGTTAAATTGGAAGGGATGAACCCTGCCGCCTCAGTCAAAGATCGGATTGGGGCGAGCATGATTGCCGCCGCCGAAGCCGCAGGGCAGATCGTACCAGGCAAAAGCATCATTGTCGAACCAACTTCGGGGAACACCGGAATTGCCCTAGCAATGGTCGCAGCAGCTAAGGGTTATCGACTGATCCTAACGATGCCAGAAACCATGAGTTTGGAACGCCGCGCCATGCTCAAAGCCTACGGCGCACAGTTGGAATTAACTCCAGGAGCTGAGGGGATGAAGGGGGCAATTCGCCGCGCCGAGGAAATCGTCGCTGGATTGCCCAATGCTTTTATGCCTCAACAGTTTAACAATCCTGCTAACCCTCAAATTCACCGCGAAACTACCGCCGAAGAATTGTTGGCAGATACCGATGGCGCGATCGATATCATCGTCGGTGGGGTCGGTACTGGCGGCACGATTACGGGTATTGCCGAAGCGATCAAGCCCCGCAAACCGAGTTTCAAAGTTGTGGCTGTCGAACCGATGAATAGTCATGTCTTGTCTGGAGGTAAACCAGGAGCGCACAAAATTCAAGGAATCGGCGCGGGATTCGTACCACAGGTACTGCGGACAGATCTCATTGATGAGGTAATTCAGGTGACCGATGATGACAGCATTAACTTCGGTCGTCGGCTAGCCAGAGAGGAAGGGCTACTGTCGGGGATTTCAGCGGGAGCGGCTTTGTGGGCAGCGATTCAAATTGGCAAACGTCCAGAAAACGCTGATAAGCTCATTGTGTTCATTCAACCCAGTTTTGGTGAACGCTATCTCAGCACGGCGTTATTTCAAGATTTGCCAGATGTTGAGGTCGTTAAGTTGCCTTCGCTGGCTGGGGTGTGAGAAATGCCTACGATTGTGTCTTGACGCACTCGACCTGGATGGAACCTCCAGAACGCGCGTCGCAAATCGTGGCTAGTGATGCAAAGTCCGCCGAAGCTGGACTACTTTTTGTGTAAGACGTTAAAGATTAATCGCTCGACTTTTAAAAGGGTTGGGATACAAAGCCGCTTGACTTTCGATCCCAACTTCAAATTGACAATCAGATCGGGCATACGCCACGCACAATAACACGTATCCAGCGGCAATTTGGTCTGGCTTGAGACACCGTTCGGCAGATCGATCGACTTCGCCTGAGATTAATTTAGCAGCACACGTAATGCAAACGCCATCGCGGCAGCCAACGGGCAAGCGCAAGCCCGATGCTTCAATTGCCGTTAACATCTGGACATCGGGAGCGACATCAATTGCGATGCCGCCCCGATTTACCAACTCAACTCGATAGGTATCCATCTAGATCCAAATATCTGAAGTACAATCACCACCGGGATAGCGCATCTCATGTGCGCGCGCCGCACCTTTGGGTTCGCGCCCAAAATCGATGTAAAAATCTTCATTAATTGAGAGTCCACCCTTATCGAGATCGCAATCAATCTGTAGCATATAAGACCCAGTTTGATTCATGTCTGGATAAAATTGATTGTCCCAAGTGCTAAATAGCGAACTCGTGACATACAGCCGCTTGCCATCCAAGCTCAATTGCAGCATTTGAGGGCCACCCGATAGCTTGTGCCCTTTAATTTCGCCACCTTGCTCCAGCAAGCCGCCACACCAGACTTGCCCGACTAGTTGGGGACGGGCGGGATCGCTGATATCATACTGGCGAATGTCTCCATGTAACCAGTTTGAGAAATAGAGATAGCGATCGTCCATTGAGATTAATAAATCTGTAATCAGCGATGGGACGGGAAAATCCCAGCCTGCTAATTCGACCGCTGGCACATCGACAACTTTACTAACTTGCCAATCGTTGTTGTCTCGATGCCAGTGCCAAATATTACTACTCAAAGCCGCTCCAACATATCCATGCGTGCTATCGGGATTGTGAAGAAACCGGACTTCTAGCGGAATTAATCCCTCCGCACCCAAATCGACAGTTTGGATAACTTCCCGTTTTTGCCAGTCCCAAAAGTATAAATGTTGACCGTAATTGCCCGCCGAGACATCATTGAGATCGAAGCCTGGATAAAAGGTTTTGGGTGCTGCCCACTCGCTGCTAACCATCACATTGTGACGTGGCTGGTACCAGAAGTCATAGTTAAACTCGATCGCATTGGCTTGATGTTCCCACCGTCCAGTAATATCGAAGTTTTCATCTAGGAGCAAAAAACCACCTGGAGCATTACCCTCCGCGTCGCCGAGCATCGACACCATAATTTGACTGGTTGCGAGACAGTGAACGGTATGGGGAGCTGTCAAATTGGTTTTAGCCTTAATCTCTTCTGGTTCGATGACTTTGTGGATTTTGGGTGCTTTGCTATCGGCAGTATCGATGATATAAATCCGACTGGAGCGAATGCCGGGAATCACCAAGAATCGCCGTGATTTACTAGTATCATCGTGACAAGAGCTACAAGCATTCCAGCCAAAATGATGCAGTTCGTCACCGATATATGGCATCGGTAAACGGTGAATCACTTGGGAATACGTCGGCGATGCGGGATCGCTATCGATCGTGGCAAGATAGTCTGGCTCTTGGATGTCCGTACCCGTGTACAGCGCGATCGTATATAACAATTGCTCCCGCTCTGCTGTCATCGCTGCTTGCGGCGAGACATAACCAGGGCCACAACATTGATGTGCCATCTATTTATCCTCCAATTTACATTGCGGTGTGAATCGATTCTTCAGCGGAGAGGCTGTGCCTGTCTTGTCGCGTTCTATGCCGGAGGGAACCTCCGGCTCACGCGCCGCTACGGCAGGCTTTGCCAACACCAACGAGATCGGGGTTCAATTCTTCGCCAGGTGAGTCAGCCATCAGTTGGTCAGAGCAGATAAAGCGATCGTTAAAATTATCGATACCTTATTTAACTATTTTTTACCAGCTTGAATTTTGTCGTAAATACCGCCATCTTCAAAGAATTTCTGCTGAACATTATTCCAACCGCCATATTCCGCCACAGTACCCAATGTTTTTACTGGTGAGAAGCGGGGATCTGTCACCGTTGCGGCTGGACGGTAACCCAATTTCACAAATTCGGCTTGAGATTCAGGCGTGAAGAGATATTTGGCAAAGGCTTCGACGACTTCACGGTTGCCGTGTTTATCGACATTTTTATCGATAATGGCGACTGGAGTATCGATCGAGATATTTACATCTGGCACGACATAATCGAGTGCTTGACCTCTTTCTTTGGCAAAGATCGTCTCATTTTCATAGTTTAGTAACGCGTCTCCTTGTCCCTGCTTGGCGAAAGCATCAGTAGCTTCACGGGCATCTTTGGGCTGAACAACGACGTTTCTAAAGGCACTAGCGACCAACTCGGTTGCTTTAGCTTCATTTGCACCAGATTTGATGGCACTATTCCATAACGCTAGAACGTTCCACCGCGCGCCGCCGGATGTTTTGGGATCGGCTGTCACCCATTTGACATCGGGACGCGCCAAATCTGCAAAGGATTTTATTTGTTTGGGATTGCCTGGGCGGAGGACGATCGCGACCACACTCCGCGCGACAATGGCATTGTTGGGTAACTTTTTCGCCCAATCTTTCGCTACCAGGGCAGATTGGGCTATTTTGTCAACATCGCTACCCACCGCTAAATGCACGATATCCGCAGGTAATCCATCAATCACCGCACGGGTTTGAGAACCGGAACCACCATAAGTTTGTCTGAATGTGACTTTTTGGTTGTTTTCCTGCTGCCATTTAGTGACGAACTTTTTGATGATGACATCATGAGCAGCTTTGGGAATAGCATAGCCAACAAGGGTCACTTCGACATCTTTTTTCGGCTCTGTACCAGCCGGAGCATTACCTGCTGACGGTGAATCGCCAGCCTGACCGCAAGCAACTACAGCAAGGCTCAAACCCACACCGATAAATAATCCTGAGACCGATCTTGTCATCCGCTGGCTGCCGCTGGTGGCGTTGTCTTTCATATATCTACTGTATTTAGATCGGAATAGTGTTCAATCTCAAAACAATCTTAGCAACATCCAGCACATCGGTCAATAGAAATCGTTGGCGCAGCCCACCCGTCGCGCTCATCATCACCCTATGCTCGATAGACAGACGATCTCGCTCCCATCGGCTTACAAATCGCGTAGAGGAGCGCAATAATGGAGAACGTCAACAAAATCACCACCACGGGAAACTTACCAATCAACTCTTCTGGTAAAACACTGATAATTTTCTGGGGATGCGTCACTATATTCCAACTATTGAATCGCAGAAATCTACCGATATAAATTCCGATCGCACACAAGAAATGGAGACTTAATTCAGCGATATTTATATAGTTATCCAGATGAGATGTCATCAAATATCGTCCGACATTAATCAGTGAGAATACATAGGCAAACCACCCAACACCAATAAATATCAGATAAATTGGGACAACAACTAAAGTGATCGTCCAGGCAGAGTCGATCGCGCGAACAGCATCGTAAAAATGAATTACATCGGTCAAGATGTAAGGTGCGTTGGGTAAGATCGCCGTAAATAAGCATAACCCGATCCACCACAAGAGCGATCGATTTCGAGCTGGTGGTGACCGAAATCGCCGATCGACAGTTACTAATAACACGATCGAGCAGAGTGAAATTAAGGTTAAAATAGTGCTATCTTCCCACCAGACAGCAAGTGTCCTGACTAAAGATACTAATAAATCTCCATTATTGTATTTCTTGATACCGACAATGAAACTAATAGTTAGTAAAATATAAGTAACATTAGAAAACCAGCGCGATCGCGGCTGATAGAATAGCGAGAAACTCAAAACTAGTGGTACTAGTGCGAGAAAACTATTCCAGGCAATTCGCCCGATATCTTCAGAGATAACTTGAATAAGTAGATCTGTCCAGCTAGAAATTTGAGGCACGATCGTTTGACCTCCACAGCGGCTCTAATTTCGATGATAGCGGACTGCCGATCTCTCGCGATCGATAGTCTTCGCACGGATACTGGTGCGTTACGGTTTGAGCCTAACATACCCTACAGGCTGGGTTAGCAATGTTTTTGCTTGAGCCGAGCGGGAATGCCCATCACCGCGCGTTCGTAAAGTCTGTCGAACTCGCGATCGAAATGTGCCGCGACAGTGAGATTATCATGGACGATCAATAGAGTCTCATCATTGCGATAATTGGCAGCATTAGACCAATTGTGCGAACCTGTAATTACAGTATGGCGATCGATGACGGCAAACTTATGATGCAGCAGATCTCCCGTCGGTAAAGTCGGTACGCCAATTGTATCCAATGGTGGCGACGAACTTACAGCAGCTTGACAAATATTGCGACCATCCACACCCATGAGCGTCAAAGCCGAACTATAATCCCGATAAGCAAACTCGCGATCGATAATGCCGCGTACCTTGACACCCTGCTGAGACTGCGCTTGTACAACACTTGCCAATCCAGGCTCCGAAAAGACAAACAGAGCCAGATCGATTCGTTGTGAGCTACTACCGAGCAACTTAGCGATCGAGCCACTACTACTATCCTCCCATGCCAGTTGCTTGGAAGTCGGTGAAAATTGCACCCAGACGCGTGTTTTGCCGACTAGCACTTCAACTGCTGGACGCGCTGGTTTGCGCGCCTTAAATTGGCTAATTTGATTGACTGGGTTGCCATCTCCCCACATCAGATCGAACTCCGTCGCAAATGCGGCCGCTAATTGGCTACTCTCGATCTGGACCAGATTGTTTTGATTGCCCTCACTATCTGGATTGCCAAAATCGCCATAGATATCACTCATTGTCCAATTTGCCGACGTCACCATCACTTGACGTCCATCTATCACCATGAACTTATGGTGCATCAAACCACTGCCGCGCGAACCATCTGCCGTATCATCAACAATCGGGATTTTAGCAGTTCGCAAGATAGTTAGTGCATCGCGTTGACCGATTTCCGACTGAGTGAGAGTCCCATCACCATCGATATCTACCAATTTTTGAAATTCGCGATAGCGTTTCCCCTCCCGAGTTGTCAATCCATCCACATCAGCGACTGTCAATTCACTCAAGGAACGACTATAGTTGTGTTCCAAAATCACCCGTACCTTAATTCCTGCCTGCGATTTTGCTGCCAAAGCTTGGGCGATATTGGGCAATTGAAACTCTTGTACTGCTACATCGATCTGAGACTGTGCCGCATTGATGGCGGCAATTAACTTAGCGGCTAGATCTGTGCCTAGCCTATTTTTGGAGCGATAAGGTTCGGTAAATTCCGCGCTGCGATCGTGATTGAAATAAACTTGAATAGACTCATCTTGTGGTAATGGTGGTAACTTGGCTTGAGTTGCCGATGAGGAACGGAACCAGAACCAATATCCACAAAAAATGGCAATACCGACGCTCCCAAGAGCTAAACTAGATAGGAGAGAGGAGGATGATGTACCCAAAGCACTGTTAAATCGTCGAAATTTCACAGGAAAACTTAAAAACGATGAAGGATAAATAATAAGTTAATCGCTCGTTACGATGAATGCGACCATGATTTTGGGTAGTCTGAATATGCAGTCTGCACTTAATCGAGTGTATCATTCATTACTCAAGTATTTGACAATCGCTGTGGATCTGACGATTGACTTTTAAGATTGAAGATTGTTACTCTAGGGTACGGATTTGCTATACCAAGGCCAAATTGGTAACTAGATCGCCCGCCAGGTTAAATTGGTAGCATCGCCATCATTGTTTAAATTTCTATGCAGCTAATTTGTAACTGCTTAATTACCATTTTTACAAACTACATTAGATATCGAGGTATATATTATGAGCAGACGCCGAAAAATGTTCCAATGCGGTCATAAAGGCTACGGACAGATTTGTCACCGCTGTCTCCAAGAGGAAGTGGGTGAGAATGAAAAGAAAGAGAAAAAGCGTAGTTGGCATGATAGCTTTGCTTTCGATCCGATCGATCTAAAAAGCTTGCCATCGCATGTAGTTTTAAAAGCTAGAAATATTATTATCGGTTTACAAGATCGCAGGAACTATCGAGAGTTTGGTGGAAAAAGGCTACGCCATAATCGTCTAGTAATTAGCATCCCGGTGACTCGCAATTACCGAATGCTCTGTTTTGAGGAGGATGGTATTTTGCAACCGAAAGAAGTGTTATCACATGAAGATTACAATATCTGCAAGCCAGGTAGTTAACAGTTGACAGTTGACAGCGATTCGCGCTCGTCGGCTCTGCCGACGGTTTAGCAACCCAAATCACGCGGAGGTTCCCTCCGCATGTGTTTGGGTCAAGACAGCGAATCGAGAGAGCGAAGTTTTTAGGGTGGGGATGTGTCCCCGCCCTTGTCTTCAACAATCTACCCAAAGGTGGAAGATTTCAACCCCTGTTCTTCATTAGGGTGGTAGTAGGGTTTTCAACTAGTGGGTGAAGGTTGAGTAATATGATTGCATTAAGTGATGTTTAGTGCGATTATATTAGAGAATGGAAGCGCAAGAGAATTAAAACTTTTAGTTAAAGATCGCAATAGATTTTTATATTTATAATTAACAAGTATTCTTAATTTAAAATCAATTAAATGAAGCTAAATATTTATCATAGTCTATGCAGATTTATCTAGATCATAGTGCGACGACTCCTACTCGCACCGAAGCGATCGCCGCGATGCACGGAGTGATGACCGCAGCATGGGGCAACCCTTCGAGTATCCATCAATGGGGCGAACGGGCATCGACGGCGATCGAACAGGCGAGATTTCAAGTAGCAGCATTAATCACTGCCAATCCCGACGCGATCGCCTTTACATCGGGTGGAACTGAAGCCAATAATCAAGCAATCATGGGGGTGGCAAATTTGTACGATACCCCCCAACATTTAATCATTTCCAGTGTCGAACATTCATCAATTAGCGCACCTGTGAGCTGGTTGGAAAGTAGAGGATGGCAAGTAACTAGATTGCCCGTCGATCGATCGGGACGGGTCGATCCTGAAGATCTGGCGACCGCAATCCGTCCAAATACAGTACTAGTATCCATCATCTACGCCCAAAGTGAAGTCGGCACGATCCAACCGATCGCCGAACTAGCGGCGATCTGCAACCAGCACCAAGTTTGTTTCCATACTGATGCCGTCCAAGCTGCTGGCAAAATCGCGATCGACGTTCAAAAATTGGGGATCGATCTCCTCTCAATATCTAGTCACAAATTATATGGTCCACAGGGCGCAGGCGCACTCTACATTCGTCCAGGGTTGGCACTCGTTCCCCTCCTCGCTGGTGGTGGGCAAGAGCTGGGATGGCGATCTGGGACTCAAGCCGTGCCCCAAATTGCGGGTTTTGGCGTAGCAGCAGAATTAGCTAGTGAAGAATTGGTAGTAGAAAGTAGTAGATTAGTTGGGCTGCGCGATCGATTATTCGAGCTGCTAGCTGATTGCCCGTTACTCGTCCCGACTGGGGATCGCCACCACCGCCTCCCCCATCACCTCAGCTTTTGGCTCCAGATCCCGCGCTGCCATCCGATCGCACCCATTACTGGCAAAACGATCGTCCGCCAGCTCAATCTCGCTGGCATCGGTATCAGTTCTGGGGCTGCTTGTGCGAGTGGCAAACTGACTCCCAGCCCTGTCCTGCTGGCGATGGGGTATAGCCAAACTGATGCAGTAGGTGGAATTCGCCTCACGCTCGGTCGCAGTAACACTACGGCTGATATCGACTGGACAGCATTGGTATTGAAACAAATTCTCGATCGACTCACGCCGCAACTAGTCTGCGTTTAGAGAGTTGATAGTTGATAAGTAGGTAAGTGAAATTAAATATAAGATGTATGTAGGTTGGGTTGAGGCACGAAACCCAACAGCTACAATCTTTTGGCAATCCTCAACCATTTTCCGCAAATGCTGGATATAGCGTCATCCCACCGTCTACAAATAGCGTCGTCCCAGTGACATAATCGGAGTCATCCGAAGCTAGCCAGACTGCCGCTCTGCCGATGTCATCGACATTACCGATCCGTTTGGCGGGAATGAGTTGAAGTAACTTGGCGGCGGCGGCGGGGCTATCCCAAGCCGATTGATTGATGGGAGTAGCGATCGCGCCAGGAGCGATACTATTGATACGGATTTTGTGCGGTGCGAGTTCTTGAGCGATCGTCCGCATCAGCAGATCGACCCCGCCCTTACTGGCGGCATAATTGACGTGCCCCGCCCACGGGATGACTTGGTGAACGGAAGACATGCAGATAATCTTCCCTGCTGCGCTGGAAATATCCGGCTGCACCCCCCGCCGCAAGAACTCCTTGGCAGCTTCGCGCGCGCACAAAAATTGTCCGGTGAGATTGGTCTCAATTACCTTGTTCCAATCGTCGAGACTCATCTCGACAAAGGCAGCGTCTTTTTGGATGCCCGAATTGTTGACTAAAATATCGATCGTCCCAAAGCGATCGCACATCTGGCCGAACATGGCTTGCACTTCCTCTTCTCGACCGACATTTGCTTGAATCGCGAAGGCTTCGCCGTGGGCGGCTTCGATCTGGGCGACGATTTGATGGGCGGCGTCAGCGTCAGAAAGATAATTGACCACAACCGCTGCACCACATGCGGCTAAATGCAGGGCAATCCCAGCACCGATGCCAGAACTACCACCCGTTACCAGTGCTTTTTGACCTGCCAGAAGAGTAGAAGAGTAGCTCATATTAGTAATTTGGTGAAGATCTCGCTATTGACTGTGATGTGTGCCCATCGATCGCCGCCAGAAGCGATCGACTATAAATATAGCAGAGCGGATGTGCGCGCATCGATCGGATCTCATTGGGACAGCTACTCACTTCCAGCGCGGCGGCTACCTTCACGGGCGACTACCGAGAGTAGGCTCGGCCTATGAATGCGGTCTGAGCCAAAAAGATCGCGTTAGAATATGGAGATTGCAGCATCTTCCAGGCAGATCGCCATCTGGATATTTGCGAAAACCGGAGCATGTTCGCTGTAGATATCGATAAGATTAGGAGAAAATCACATGACTTTTACCTCAATTGCATCTAAATCGACTCACGATCTGACAGTTCTCGACTCAGTTAAACTTTCTAAGATTTCGGTGGCTGGTTCACTGCTAGCGATCGCTGGTATGACAGTGTTACAAAATTTACTCTGGATGTCCGCATCAGCTCCCGCCGAGATCCCCACCCGCCATCAACAAGTAACTACTAAATAGCCTCTATTCACAGTAAAGGTGGGCACTCGCTCACCTTTTCCGAGCTTCTGGATTTTTGCTACCGCCGTGAGTGACAAACCATAACGGCAATTGTCGCAAGCAATAGCGGTAATCCCAACCCAAAATAAGCTAAATATCCCCACAAAGCCCATACCCACCGCTCGGAGACAGGGATATATTCTAGGTTTGGAGAGTTATCATACCAGTACGGGTTCATCCACACTTCGAGATAGGAGATCGCATAGATGATAACCGCATAAGAGATCGTAGCTACAATAATTTGCTGGCGCAGAGTCATTTGATGAGCTAGTTGGTAATCGATCGATCGCCTGGGTTTGATTTAATGCTAAAAATTGCGAGACTTTTTCGTTGCGAGGGTCAGATATCTGCCTAAATATGGATGGAGCGATCTGGCGATCGCCTCTATGATGAATCATACGCCTGTTGGATTTCACCCAAAAGCCATGCATCCTGATACTCCTCAAGCCGATTTCGCAAGACGGAGGCTCCGCCACCGATTGATTGCAACTACGCGCAAAGAACAACTGCGAGTCATCCTCGCTATCTGCATCATCGTCGTCGGGATTATGCACTTTGTCATCCCCGATCCATTCGTCAAGATCGTGCCCGATTATTTTCCCGCTCATTTGGCATTGGTTTATATCAGCGGCTTCTTTGAAATTTTGGGCGGAATTGGGATTTTGGTACCGCCAGTCAGCCAAGCCGCCGCTTGGGGCTTACTCATCTTATTTATCGCCGTCTTTCCAGCCAATATCAATATGGCAGTCAATGCGATCGATCTCCCAAATATCCCCGATTCAGCGGTATTGCGCTGGGGTAGATTACCATTGCAAGCTGTGTTGATTGCGTGGGCGTGGTGGTACACCAAGACAGATAGTTTGGATGGGCAAGTATCATTAATACCCGATCGCTGGGTCAGATCGCTGACTCTGGACTTAGAGTAACCGCCACGGCGATTCAGATCTTTAGATGGTGATAATTTGCTTCATCATACCTTGTAATGCTTTAATATCTAAAGATTCTAACTTCCCCAATACCCTAATTACTAAATTTTGTTCGACCGTGGTAATAACTGGCTTAATAGCTGAAAGCTTCAACAGCCCAGCAGCAGACCAGTCGTTAATAAGTACTTCACCAAGTTCCAGATCTTTATTCACTTGGCTGGTAACGGCAATTAAAATTAGATCTGATTTACATTGATTGTACAGCTCGGAGCTAATTACGATTGCAGGTCGTTTCTTGCTGGTGCTTTGGTCTGTAAATGGAAAGGGCACGAGAACAACATCTCCAAATTTATAGGTTATCATATGCTGCATCTTCGGGATTATTCCAGACCTTGGCAAATGTGGCTTCCGAGAGCTTAGTTGCAGATAGCGTCAAGTTTGCATCAGATTGAATCTCACGTTCGTACAAGAAGTCGATAAAGTCTTCAATTTCTACAACTTTAGTAGCTGAAAGTTTGCGAATTTTTGCGAGTAATCTTTGCTCGATCGTATCTGTAATCATTATAAAGCCTCATATAGAGATAGATTTTTCATATCGCTCAAATCGGTATTTCATTGTTTACAGATCTTTAGTTAGTTACCTGCTCTGTCCAAATTTTTAAAGCAGATTGGTAAATTGACCAAAATCTAACTCGATCTATCTTCAAAAAGCTATACTCACCGCCATATATTTTAGACATAGAGTTATAGCTAATTGGCCCATTATAGCCTTCTTGACTACAAGCACTCCAGTAATGACATCCAGATTTAATATATACAAAACCACCAGCTTCAACACTAGTAATACAGTGTGATGTGAGTGCGCTGTCATAAAGCACGATATTTGTTGAGAACTGTTTAATGTAAATATCTTTTTCTATTAGCAGAACAATATCGTCGCCTCCATCAATGTTGGCGAAATGCAGTACATAAATAGGATATTCAAAATCATCATCACAAATAGCGTCCGATATGTCACCCTCATTTTCTTGAAGCCACTCTTCAAGATTTCCATATTTTTCTACCGGAAATGCAGTTTTATCAAAAAGAACCATGAAGCAATTAATATAACCGCCTGTATTGGGAGCGGCTTTGAGTATTTTGATGTCAGGTTCGATTATCTCAATCGGCCGTTTCATATTAGAAAATGTGGGATCTGGGTTAGATACGATCTCTAATCTCATTTTACATCAATCAAACTACAAGTTTGTGGAGACTTAACTAATAGCCCATATTCAATCCCCTGAGCGACAGCTTGATAGGATGCTGCGAGGATATTATCAGAAACACCGATCGTCGTCCAGCGGTGAATACCATTACTCGACTCTACCAATACCCGCGTCACCGCTGAAGTCCCCGCACCGCCGTCAATAATTCGCACTTTATAATCGGTGAGATAGCACTTGGTGAGTTCTGGGTAAAACTGACTCAATGCTTTGCGTAAGGCGGCATCGAGAGCCGAGACGGGGCCATTTCCTTCGGCAGCTTCGAGGATATTTTGCCCATCGACGGCGATCTTAATTGTGGCGAGGGAGTGGTGTCGGGTAGTAGTGGCGTAGTCTCGCCTAGGGAGGATCGAGCAATGCACCTGAAAATCTTGGATCGTAAATAGTGTCGCAGCTTGTCCGAGGATATCGCGCATCAATAACTCAAAACTCGCCTCGGCTCCTTCAAATTGATAGCCTTGATATTCCAATTCTTTGAGTCGGGCGAGGATCTGGCGGGTGCGGGGATCTGATTTGGTGAGTGTCAGTCCCATCTCGCTAGCTTTGATGAGGACATTGCTCAGTCCCGATTGTTCGGAGATCGCGATGCGGCGTTCGTTCCCGACTTGGGTGGGGGCGATGTGTTCGTAGGTGCGGGGATTGCGTTCGACAGCGGAGACGTGGATGCCACCTTTGTGACTGAAGGCGCATTTGCCGACAAAGGCGGCATAATCATTGGGGGCGACATTGACGACTTCGCTAACAAATCTACTGACTTGCGTCAAGCGGGTGAGATTGGGATCGGTGAGACATGAGTAACCCAGCTTGAGCTGGAGATTGGGGATAATCGAGCAGAGATTGGCATTACCACAGCGTTCGCCATAACCATTAATTGTCCCTTGTACCATTGTCACCCCACTAGTAACCGCCGCGATCGCATTTGCCACGGCGAGTTCGCAATCATTGTGCGGGTGGATGCCAAATTGTAACAGTCCAGTAGGATCGACGATCTCAATTACTTCAGATACAATCCTGGCGATATCTTGCGGCATCGTACCGCCATTAGTATCGCAAAATACCAGCCACTGGGCACCAGCGGCGATCGCAGTTTGTAGAGTTTGAACTGCGTATTCAGGATTGGCTCCATAGCCGTCGAACCAATGCTCGGCGTCATAAATAACCCGCCTACCTTGCGAAATCAGGTACTCGATCGAGTCTCGGATCATCTCCAGATTCTCAGCTAAATCGGTCTGTAAGCCCTCCATAACGTGCAAATCCCAAGATTTGCCAAAAATCGTCACCCATCTCGTTCCAGCGGCCAGAATCGCCGCCAACATTTTGTCTTCAGCCGCTAAACCGCCAGGGCGACGCGTCGAACAAAAAGCGACGACTTCCGCCTGTGTCAGCGGTTCCAACTGCAACCGTCGAAAAAATTCCCCATCCTTCGGATTGGCACCGGGCCAACCACCTTCAATCCACGGTATCCCCAATTTATCCAATTGTCGCGCAATTTTGAGCTTATCTTCGACAGCCAGCGTCAAACCCTCCCGTTGCGCGCCATCGCGGAGCGTCGTATCGTAAATCTGGATCTGCTTCATAAAATTGCGCGAGAATAGAATCAGCTTTCAATTTATTAGATAATGTAGCGTTCTGCCTAAATCAGCAGTAAAAATTTAGAGCTTTTCTTGCCTACCCTCTACCCTCTACCCCCTACTCTCTATCCCTATGCCCCAAGTCACTGCCCAAGGAAAAAGCTTCACCTGCGAAACTGGAGCCAATCTCCGCCAGGTATTACTCGCCAATGGAGTAGATCTCTACAATGGGAATGCACGGATTATTAATTGCATGGGCATCGGTACCTGTGGCACTTGTGCCGTGGAGGTCGAGGGCGAAGTATCCGCACCAAATTGGAAAGATACTGCTAGACGAGCCTTTCCACCACATACTTCGACTAGAAACCTGCGCCTTGCTTGTCAGACTCAGGTTTTGGGCGATATTACTGTGCATAAATTTACCGCTTTTTGGGGACAGGGACTCGATCGCGCCTGGTAAAAATTTAGCATTTATTTAAGGTAAAGAGCATCCAAATATTGATGTGGTGGGCAATGCCCACCTTACATTTGCGACAATAAACGGTGCGTTACGCTCCGCTAACACACCCTACAACTACTACCTAAAGCCTAAAGCCTAAAACCTAAAACCTAATGATGACTTTCCACATTGCCCCACTGATCCGCATCACCTTGAGCTTGCTGTATATCTCGCTGATGATTCCGCTCCCCTTCCTGGCGACGTTTACTCATGCAGAGGTGCCAGCGTGGTTGCTGTGGGTGGGGATTGGATTGGGATTTACGGCGTTGCAGGGGGCATTGAGTCAGCGAGTTGTTGTGGACGATCGATCGATCCAAGTCAATTATCCAGGATGGGTACCCAAATTTTTTGTCAAAAGTTGGGAGGTGTCGTGGAGCGATGTTAAAGATTTAAAAATGCGGACGACGGGACAGGGTGGATTGGTTTACTATTTTATTAATGGCGATGGTGAAGGCTTTTTACTGCCGATGCGGGTAGCGGGGTTCGATCGATTGGTCAAGCTAATTCAGCAATATAGCGCAATCGATACGACAGATGTCTATCCTCTATCTCAGCCGTGGATGTATTTTGCCTTATTGGTACTGACTGGATTTTTATTATTAACTGATACTTGGACGATTTGGACAGCGATCGATTTGGGTCGATCGATCTAAAAATTACGATATTTACTAGTCAGATAATTCATTAACTTAATATTCTCACTTTGTATATTTAAGATCGATAATTCTTATGGTTGACTCATTTGCCCAGCATTATCATCAGCGGACAAAATACGATCCAGAAACGATCGCATCTAAAAGTCAGGGACTAGACTGGAGTCAACAACCATCATCATATAAAGAATATAAAATCGGTACGAATTACGATCTCAAGCCATATCTAAAATCAACCAAACAAGATCCCGATAGTATTTGGTGGCAAAGATTGTCATTGTTTTTATTGTGTAGCTATGGATTGACGGCTCGAATTCAGACGATGGGTGAGCCGATGTATCTCCGAGCGGCTCCATCAGCAGGTGGACTATATCCAGCCGAGATATATCTCGTATCGCGCGGCAATAAATTCTTACCAGCTGGACTTTATAATTACCAAGTCAAAGATCATACCCTCATCCATTTTTGGGCAAATGACGTGTGGCAAAATGTCCAAGTTGCTTGCTTTATGCACCCAGCTTTGATGGCTGCCGAATTGACATTGATTACCACAGCGGTATTTAATCGATCGGCATGGCGATATCAAGATCGGGCTTATCGGCGGATTTTTCTAGATACCGGACACTTACTCGGCAATATCGAACTAGCTGGATCGATGAATGGTTTTCGTCCTTATTTGATTGGTGGTTTTGTCGATCGAGATATCAATGAGACACTATATCTCAATGCAGAACAAGAAGCTGCTGTGACTGTAATTCCGCTCGTCGATATTGATGCTTATCCCGATCTAGTAGTGCCAGCTTTTCCGTCAGGATTACCTTCAAGAATTAATCTCGAATATCCAGACTTACCTGATGGTAGACTCCTAAACTATTGTCATCAAATGACTGAAATTACTGAATTCAGACAATTGCCAGCAAATTTGGCAGATCTCAATCCAGTTCAGTTGGATGATAAATACAATTTTCCATTTTGTCTAAAAGTATCGACAAAAACAGCACCGATAAATTGGCAAGATACTTTGCCATTATCGGGTCTAGAAGATGCTATCCTCAAACGTCGCTCGACTCGGAGCTTTACAGGTGCAGGATTGACGATCGAGGATCTCAAAGCTTTGTTGGACTTTACTTATCATCCCCAACATTATGTGGAGCAAAATTTAGATCCAAATCCCAATTATTTTGACTTGAGTCTCATCGAAACCTTCGTTGCTGTTTCGGGAGTCGAAGGATTGGAAGAAGGCTGCTATTATTACGCACCCAGAGCGCAAGAACTGCGTCAAATTCGCTTCAAGAACTTTCGGCAAGAGTTGCACTATCTCTGCTTGGGACAAGAACTGGGGCGCGATGCTGGTGCGGTTATTTTTCACACTGCCGATCTTCAAATGGCGATCCAGAAATATGGCGATCGCGTGTATCGTTATCTACATCTAGATGCCGGACATTTGGGTCAACGGTTGAATTTAGCGGCGATGCGATTGGAATTGGGTGTAAGTGGTATTGCCGGATTTTTTGACGATCGCGTCAACGAAGTTTTGGGTATTCCCGAAGGTGAAGCCGTACTGTATATTACTACTTTAGGTTGTCCAGCGTAAGCGCGATCGGGAGCTAAATTAGTCAGATTTACGTCTAGAGCTATAGTAATCAAAGATTAGTAATATGGATATTATTGGAGCTAAATTATGTCAGTTAAAGTAATTAAATTTTATATCTTAGTAATTGGGGCAATTTTGACAATCGGGACATTACTGCCATTGCCATTGGCGATCGCCAATACCAGTACCAGCGTGACTCAAGTTAAACCAGCGACAGTCAATCTCACTGGCACGATTAAAAAAATCGAAGTAGAAGGTGTCTGTTATCAATTCGCTGCCGATAATGGCAAAAAGTATGAATTGATGGGCAAGTTCCCCAAAATTGACGGCACTAGAGCGCAAGTAAGCGGTGTCCCCAAGTCCGATCTGGCGACCATTTGTCAAGTTGGGCAACCGTTGCAAGTCAAAACTGTGAAAGTGATTAAGTAGGGGAAGTAATCAGGTAGATACAACTATTTAACCTAAGTTGCTACCTATAAACCCAGCGGTTAGAAACCGCTGCTCAGAGTGCAAAGTCCGCCTACGCGGACTAATTTCTCAGTCCGCGTGGGCGGACTTTGTAAGATCAGCCGCGACTTCAGTCGCAGGTAGGAAATAGGTAATAACTTGGGTTATTTATCAGATCGATTATGTCTGAAACCTAGCTGGTGGACACTGCTCACCACACATTTAAAAGCCCAATTATCAATTATCAATTAATTTAACTTACTCCGGCTTAACTGTAATCACTCCATACGCATGTGGCGAGAGGTAATGACGAGCGGCGAGTTGGATGGTTGTTGCGTCCAAAGCTTGGATGTGCTGGGGATAATTGAGAGCGGGGGCAAGATCGCCGACGACAGAGTGATAATAACCGTAAAGATCCGCGCGATCGCTCGGAGTTTCGGTACCAAAAATATAGCGATTGGCAACTTGACGCCGGATGCGGGCGATTTCGGCATCGGTAACTAGCGTGGTTTGGAGCTGGGAAATATGTTGGGTGATGATTTGCTCCACTTCGGCGAGATGTGCGCTCGGTAACTGGGCACTGAGATAAAATAGACCCTGAATCCGACTGCTCATATTGCTGACACTGATATTGTTTACTAGTTGGCGTTCTTCGCGCAACTCCTTGACGAGGCGGGATGTGCGTCCCGAGCCGAGAATCGCCGCCAAAATATCCAGCGGATATGTTTCTGATAGATCCACCAATCCAGGGACACGCCACACCATTATCAATCTCGCCTGCTGGAGCGTGGGATCGATGTGCTCTTGGCGAACGACACGCGTAAATGCAGGTTCGGGTGCGATCCGAGCTTTGGTGCCGACAAATTCGGCAGTCGGTACATTGCCACTTTGAGCGGCAAAACCATCAGCGACGATATCGATTAATTCCTCCACCGGTAGATTCCCCACAGCCACTGCGGTCATCGCTTTGGGTTGATAATGGGTGGCGTGGAAAAAGCGCATTTGTTGGGCGGTAAGCCCCTCAATGACGGCTTCTGGCCCCAATACCGGACGCCGATATGGGAGCTGATTGAAGGCAACTTCGATCGCCTGTTGATAGATGCGACGGGAGGAACTATCCTGCGATCTGCGGATTTCTTCGAGGACTACCAACTTCTCCCGCGCGAAGTCATCATCAGGGATGCGGGGATTGGTGACGACATCGATTTGGAGTGGAGCTAGGGCGGCAAAATCTTGGGGCGCAGTGGTGATGTAGTAATGAGTATAGTCTTGACTCGTCGCGGCATTGGTGACTGCACCCCGCTCTTCGATCAGTCGCTCGAATTCACCCGCAGCCAGCCTGGATGTCCCTTTGAACACCATGTGTTCGAGAAAGTGTGCCATACCGTTGATCGCATTAGTTTCCAAACATGAACCAACATTGAGATAAATATTTAGATTTACCGCCTCTATCGGCATCTGCTCGGCAATGATGGTCAAGCCATTGGGCAAGGTGCGAACGGTAGGGCAATTGAGCGTACTAGTCACTGCGATGGTGCTCCTGCTAAATTAAGGCGATCGAATTTCACTGTCTTTCTTAGTATAGTAGACCGCTATGGGCTACCAGCAGATGCTGGAGCCAAGAGATCCATTAGTGAGTGCATCACAGCCTAGTGCGATCGAAGGTCACTAAAAAGTAACTAAAAAGTCACTAATTTAAGCAAACTTCAGTTAAATAAGCTCATAATCGCGCTAGAAACTTGAGCTTTATTTGAGAACTAATTAATATAAGCTTTGCTAGGTAAGCTTTTAAGCGATCGATATGTCTAATGACTAAAGCTTCGACTAGCTGAGTTCATATATCTAAAAAATAGTGGACATCCTCAATAAGTGGATGCCATAATGTGGGCAAGACTCGATCGAGAGTCTTCAACCAACTTATGAGGTGACTAATATGTCCAAACTTACACCCACTGTTTTACTTAGTTTACTGACTGTAATTACTGCGACTCAATTTGGCTCGTCTGCTCAAGCAGCAACCGAAATTTTTGTCTTAGGTGGAGAAGCTTTGCCTAACTCGACCGAAATATCCGCAGGCGATAAAAATGTCACTGCCAAAGAGAACCAATACTTAGCAGCGATTGGGGTCGAACCAGGTACAGAGGCTTCCGAGCGTCCTAGGACTAGCAGCAAAAATGGTTCTGGTGGTTATAGTGATTCTGATGTGATGTAATTTTAGTTAGGTTTTTAGTGACTATTTGGTGGAGAGTCTGAGAGTTAGTAAATAGAGCTAAATGGCAGCCAGATCGGGCTTGCCAGCATGTTAATTACTATTTCTAGAGGCTCCCCACTTTTGTGAAATTAGCTTATGAAATCCAAGTTAGTATTAATTATTGCGCCAGCAGACGACCTTCATGCACAGGTAGTTACTAAACTCTTGACCGATCGCCAGATTTGGTTTGAATGGATCGATCTCCACGCTCTCAATCGAGACTTGCAAATTGCCTACACTGTTGGTGATGAAATAGGCTTGAGGTTGGTAACTTCGACAGGCGAGATTGTCGAGTCTACAGATATTTTGTCCGTGTGGTGGCGACGCGCCAGACCACCCGCCGTAGCGGCAACTGAGGATGAGTCTGATGCAGTTTTTATTAATTGCGAATGGGTGCAATTTATCGAACACCTGGAAAGTTTTATTCCGGCTAAATGGGTGAATTTACCATCTCACAATCGCGCTGCAAAACCAAAAGGTCGTCAACTGCAAATCGCCCAGCAGGTAGGCTTGACAATTCCCCACACACTGATTACCAATAATCCCTTGGAAGTCATCGATTTTGCCGATCGCGGGTGGGAATTAATCTATAAAGGGATGGGTGAAGGTAAAGGTAAAAGTACGGGCACCAAGACCCTCCTACCTAGCGATCTCGATCGACTGGATAGTTTGCAATATTGCCCAGCAATTTTTCAAGAAAAGATCGCCGCCAGATTGGATATCCGCGTCACGGCGATCGGTGGTGAATTATATCCAGTCGAAATCGAATCTCAAACCGGGCACTCGCCCCTCGATTGGCGATTCGACCACGATGTCCCCTTCAATCCACACACGCTCGATCCCACGATCGCGCTTCAACTCCAGCAACTATTATCCCGATTAGGCTTGGTCTATGGAGCGATCGATCTGCGCCTCAAACCGGATGGAGAGTATGTATTTTTAGAAGTAAATCCGAATGGTCAATATCTATTTGCTGAGATTTTAGCTGGCATTCCGTTATCGGCAAAAATGGTGGATTTCTTGTCCCAAGCTTAATCGATCCCTCCCAGTGACAAATTAGAGCCAGCAGCGTGAATTGTAGAGGGATTGGTTGATAAGCGATCTGTCGAGCTGGGTGGGAACACTGATAATTAGCACCATTCATCCTCAAATTGTGAGTCTTCCGACGACCAAATGAGCGATCGCTGTCAATTATCAACCAAATTATATGCTCGATCTTTCACAAACACTCGCCCGCTGGGAATATCTGTGGCGGAAGCAGAATGTCACTTATTTGGCATTTGGCTGGGCGGCTTTGTCGCTGTTTACTTACATGTTTTTTAGTGGTTCAGCCCAAAATACCGACAGACCATTTTTATATCGCATTTTCACTGCATATATCCTTCAAAATGTCCCGACCTTGTGTGCGGGGTTATTATGTATTCGCAATGGCTTGAGCCGTCGGATGCCGAGTGGGAGCAAGGTATGGCTACTCATCGGTATCGCTTTGCTATCTTATTTTATGGGCAATATCTTCTTTAGCTCGTGGGAGTTGGTCTGGCAGCTAAATTCGACGGGATCGCTGGGCGATCCGTTTTTTGTAATTTTCTATCTTTGTCTGTTGCTAGCGATGTTCAGCGCGATCGCCAGTAAGCGCGTCCGGCTCAATATTTATCAATGGGCGATCGTCATCGGAGTAACTATTTATGCGGCGACGCTGGTGACGTGGATTCTCAAACCACCAGCGATTGACCCGACGGCAGTAGTGCCCGTAGTGTCGCAAGTGCAGACAATCGCTGGGACAGATCTGGCGACTCCCACACCCGAGCTAAAGCCAGCAGATGCACCCGCGCCACAGGCACCTGGATGGGTGATGTTTTTTGATGGTCTGCTCAAGCCTTACGGTCAGACATTGAATGCCTTTTATGTCTGGTGTGATGTCGTGTTATTTGCCTTGGCGATCGTGATGATCTTGGCTTTTTGGGGCGGTAGGCTCAGCAATGCTTGGCAGGTTAATGCTCAGGCGATAATCTGTTATTACATTGCGGACATGTGGTTTGCCTATGCAGGCAATCAGATCGCCGACTATCAAGGTGGATTTATGCTGGAAGTCTTCTGGATTCTGGGCGCGATCCAGTTTGGTGTCGCTGCGGGGATAGAGTTTGAGTACATGTTGGCTCGTCAGAAAAATGATATCGAGGGTCTACAAAGAAGGGCTTAATAGTGTCTCAATCTAGATTTTGCCCCATTTGGTAGGGGCAATTCATGAATTGCCCCTACCAAATCAGCTTTAAATTAAAGTTTCAAAGCTGTGACTTTCACCGCCCATGTATTCAATCCGACGGGGTTTTTGCCAAGTGCGATTCTCCCCTGGAGAGGCTCCGCCAACGACATCACTACCGATCGCGATCGCACTGGCATATTCAGGCGATATTTCGAGTTTCTGAATGTACGAAATTCCCTCTGAAGGGGCGGCAACGATGGCAGCAGGAGTACTCGGATCGATCGAGACTTCGATTTGGTCTAATGGTGTATTCAAACCCGTTCCGCACGCTTTGAGATAGGCTTCTTTCTGTACCCAGGCATGAAAAAATGCGGCTTGCTGGGTCTCTACAGGGAGACTGTGAAAAATACTTTGCTCGGCGGGAGAAAAAAAGCGATCGACCAAATCTGCCGCAGGTAAGGGATGAATGTATTCGATATCGATCCCGATTGGGGCTGTGGCACTGATGCCATAGACAGCGCGATCGCGAGAATGGGATAAATTAAATTGGAGCAGACTCCCCTCAAGCGCGGGTTTGCCATATTGACTATAGGTAAACACGAGCTGTGCAGGTGTCAGATCCAGATACTGACTCAAAATTTGGCGTAAATAGCCCCGCGCGACGATCCAGCGATCGCCATGAGTCGGGTTGATAAACTTAGCAGCGCGCTGGCGTTCTGGAGGCGTTAAAAATTGCCTGAACTCGGCGATCTGTTCGCGATCGCGATCGAGATGGGTACTCCAGACATGAACATCGCGCTCTGATAACATCAACATGCGTGGATCTGCGGTGCAAAGAATGGTAGATAATTAGGGAAGCCAATTATTTTGGCTCTCGTTCGACTTTACCAGTTAATCTGGTATCGATCGCGACTCGGCGATCCGAATGAGAGTAAGATAGATTTTTGCCGCACCTCTTCAGGACAAAATCGGGCTTTTAAAGTAATTATCGTCGAATTAGATTTAGCATATGCGAACCCATTATTGCGGGACAATCCGCACCGAACAAATTGGCGAAACTGTTACCCTCTGCGGATGGGTAGATCGTCGCCGCGATCTTGGGGGAGTGATTTTTCTCCACATCCGCGATCGATCGGGTTCGGTACAGATGGTGAGCGATCCGATCCGGACGCCAGCTGCTTATCCGATCGCCGAAACGCTCCGCAGCGAGTATGTCGTCAAGGTTACCGGACGCGTCTATCGTCGTCCCGAGGAATCCCTCAACACCCGCATCCCCACAGGTGAGATCGAAGTCTACGCCGAGCAAATCGAGGTACTCAACCGCGTCCACAAACAATTACCCTTCCAGGTATCTCAAACCGAAAATGAGTTCGTCCGAGAAGATCTACGCCTCAAGTATCGCTATCTGGATCTGCGCCGCGAACGGATGAGTGCCAATCTCCAACTGCGTCACCAGGTAGTTAAGACGATTCGCCGTTGCTTGGAGGATCGGTTTGACTTTATGGAAATCGAGACGCCAATCCTGACGCGCTCGACGCCTGAAGGTGCCAGAGATTTTATCTTACCCAGTCGGGTAAATTTGGGCGAATGGTTCGCGCTCCCGCAATCACCGCAGTTATTCAAACAATTATTGATGGTATCGGGATGCGATCGCTATTATCAGATCGCGCGCTGTTTTCGCGATGAAGATCTGCGTGCAGACAGACAGCCAGAATTTACACAGTTGGACATGGAAATGAGTTTCATGTCTCAGGAAGAGATTATTAGCCTGAATGAAGAATTGATTTATCAAATCTTCAAAGAGATTAAGGAAATAGAATTAGCTCTGCCATTGCCTCGGATGACTTATGCCCAAGCGATGGAGGATTACGGTTGTGATAAACCCGATACTAGATTTGACCTGAAATTGGTTAATGTTTGTGAGTTATTTAAAGACTCCCAATTTAAAGTATTTTCAGGGGCGATCGCCAGTGGTGGGATTGTCAAAATCTTACCGATTCCTGGTGGGAATGAAACGATCTCCAATGTCAGAATCAAACCAGGTGGTAACTTATTTAAAGAAGCGACTGAAGCAGGTGCCAAAGGTTTGGCATATATTCGCGTCCTAGCCAACAATGAAATCGATACGATCGGCGCAATTAAAGATTCGCTATCTGAGGAGCATAAATACCAACTGCTGAAGCTCACAGGTGCCCAGCCTGGAGACTTATTACTATTCGGTGCTGGCGATGCAGCGATGGTCAATAAAACACTCGATCGCTTGCGACTAGCGATCGGTCGCGAACTGGGTTTAATTGACGATAGTAAGATTAATTTATTATGGGTTACTGACTTTCCCATGTTCGAGTACAATGCTGATGAAAAGCGACTCGAAGCTCTTCATCACCCCTTCACCGCGCCCCATCCAGACGACATCGGCGATCTGACCACCGCCCGTGCCCAAGCCTACGATATCATCTTTAATGGTACCGAAGTCGGCGGCGGTAGTGTCCGCATTCATCAGCGCGAAATCCAAGAACAAGTCTTCAGCGCGATCGGATTATCGACAGCGGAAGCTCAGGACAAATTCGGCTTTTTACTCGAAGCTTTTGAATATGGTACCCCCCCACACGGCGGGATTGCTTACGGACTCGATCGGTTGGTAATGTTACTCGCTGGCGAAGATTCGATCCGCGATGTGATTGCTTTTCCCAAGACGCAGCAAGCACAGTGTTTGCTCACCAATGCACCTGCAAATGTGGAGGCGAAACAACTCAAGGAATTGGAGGTGATTTCTACTTATCAACCGAAAGTAGCTAGTTAAAAAGTTGACAGTTGCGGATGCTGTTCAGGCGGAGGATACCTGGCGCATGTGTTGCACCAGCGGCTCGCGATACGTAGGCTCTGCCGAGGGTTTGCGGATGCTTTTCAGGCGGAGGTTTCCTGGTGCATGTGTTGCACCAAGCAGCGAGACAAGACAAGCAGACAGTTGACAGTTGGGCTTCGCGCCCTGGAGGTTCCCTCCAGATCTCGCTGTGACAAGACATGGAGATCGCTAAATAAAGGTAGGGAGAACATCTGAATTGCCCCTACCTCGATTTCGCTAAACCTTCGCTAATTGCTTGACCTCTACAGGTGCAGTCAGAGCCTCCTCCAGCTCCGATTTACCCAGCCGTGCTTCCAGGATCTTCATCACTTCCCGCCCAAAATCATTGGGATTGTCGCGGAAGGCTTGAAGACAAACCTCACCAAAGAATGAACCCAATGGTTCGGGATTCCACAGCAGTTTTTTGGCGACCCAAGGCATGTGACTCATTGGGTTATATCCTGGTTTAATCACATCATTTTTGAAGGCATATTCTTCTAGGTGAGTATGTGGTTGTAACCCGATAAAGAAGATCGCTGGCTCGACTTTATCGGCACCGAATATCTTCTCCATTTCGCGATGATAAGCGATCGTTTGGCGGATAGTTTCAAAGCGTTCATCGATCACATTAAAGGAGTAATTGATCGATACCATATCTTCAAATCCCGCTGCTTTGAGATCGCGACAGTTTTGTAAAACGGTACGCAAATTATAACCCATCCGCATCTTCCGCACTAATTCTTGAGAGCCGCTAGTGATGCCGATCTCAAAATAGTTCATCCCTGTTTTGACCATCAGATCGCACAGTTCGGGCGTGAGATTGTCAGCGCGAATATACGCCGCCCACTTGATATCCTTCATGCCACTGGCGACGATTTTTTGCAATAACTCAATCGCGTCATCGATATACCGCCGTGCGGGGATAAACTGAGCATCTGTAAACCAAAAATTCCGAATCCCGCGATCGTATAATTGGCGCATTTCGGCGACTACTTCGTCAGCCGGATTGATCCGCACTTGTTTGCCTTCAATGACAGTGTAAACACAGTAGCAACAGTTGTGCGGACAGCCACGTTTTGTCTGCACGCCGACATAGAAGTCTCGATCTTGTAAATAGTAACTAAATTCTGGCCAGATCGTCTCGATATAATTGTAATTACACGCCGTTTTCTCGATCGGGGTTGGCGGTTCGTGTACCAAGCCTTTGCGCGGTGCTTCACCGACGATATAGCAGCGTTCGCCAGCTAGATCTTCAGCTCTAATAATCTTCTCTAGCAGGGCTTCTCCTTCGCCGATCGACACGATCGCACCCTTGGGTAAACTTTTAGCTAGTTGTTCGTAGAAGACGCTCACAGCCCCACCACCGACGACTAGTTTAGTGTCGGGATTGTGTTTCTTGGCGCGCTTGAGTCCGCGCTTAATCAGAGACATATTACGCCACAGCTCGGTATAGTGGCTGGTAAGCATCCGCGCCCCACCCAAGGCTCCACGCAATTTTTTGAGCGGATTGCGATCGTAAAATACCTCAAAGGAGTTCTGGAGCGGATTCCCACCGCGTCCGCCAACAGGTGCGTAGATCTGGATGTCTCGCCAGGAATAAACTAATAAATTGGGCTGAAACTGGTCGATCGCCGCATCGAGCGCACTACCATAGTCAAGTGGCGGTACTGCGCCGACATCAAAGATTCTTTGTTCGACATCCGGAAACTGCTTGTGAACGTGATCGGATAAGTAGACAACCCCGATCGGGAAAATTGGATTGCAAGGTAGCCGACAGTAAAGAATCCGTGTGTTCATTTAAGCTAAATGGTGATGGTTACTAGTAAAGTCGATCGATCCCTTTAATATAACTTTACATAAAATCTCAGGAGAAAGGTAGGCGACGATTGAGATTGGCTGGATGTTTAGCACCGTTTCACACAGATCGATCCCAGCGATCCCCATTAACTGCAAAAAGTAGTCGAGTTTACAGCTTCTAACTAAACAGGAGTGATACCTTCGATCGTGTAAGTCTTTTTTTGGGTACCAGGTGAAATAGATTATTATGCCCCACATTCTCGATCCCTTACCTCAAGACAATGAGAATCAGATCTGCTGCTGCTATGTCAACAGTACTAGTCAGATGCAGATTGCCAGAATTACCAATGTCCAGAATTGGTACTTTGAGCGAGTTGTTTTTCCCGGACAGCGGTTGATTTTTGAGACGCCCAGTTATGGCTTTCTTGAAATTCATACTGGCATGATGGCTAGTTCTATCTTATCAGATAAAATCCCTTGTCAGCAACTGATCTTGCTAGGAGAAGATGAACCATCTCCGTTTCTGATGCCCCAGGTTTCGACCCAATTAGAATATGCTAATAAATAATTTAATGTCGTCAATCCGAGTCGCTGCTTGAAAGCAGTTGCCTGAACATCTGCCAGTTTTAGCACATCAAGTCATCGAGCTAGCGGCGATCGCCACTACGAGCAAGTTAAAGATCTTGGAAAGCTCGATCGCGATCGTCGAGATACATGACTGCGGTGAAATCTAGATCGCCAGTAACCCGTATCGACGATCCAGGCATGGTATAATATCCAGCAACTATAATAACTGTGTTGGAAACAAGGATTAATCAAATATGGACGCAGCACTCCTAATTGCTAAATTGCCAGAAGCATATGCCATCTTCGATCCATTAGTGGATGTTCTGCCAATCATCCCAGTATTATTTTTGGCTCTAGCCTTTGTTTGGCAGGCGGCTGTCGGCTTCCGTTAAGTTTGTCCAGATGTTGTTCGATCTGGATTTTCAGTAGTGCGTGTAGCCTAGCAACCAAGACCGAACCGCAATTTGACGCAACAATCAGACATCCTAAATCAACAGGATGTCTATTTTTTTAGTCTCTCCCCCTAAAGCCTAAAACCTACTCACCCTACCTCCTAAACATTTACAATCAAAGGTGTACCGCTTACAAATAATTAGCCGTGACAGTCAGAGTTCGCATCGCTCCAAGTCCCACTGGTAACCTACATATCGGCACCGCCCGCACCGCCGTCTTCAATTGGTTATTCGCCCGTCACTATGGGGGGACATTCATCCTCCGCGTCGAAGATACAGACACCGAACGCTCCAAACCTGAATACACCCAAAATATCCTCGATGGGATGCAGTGGTTGGGTTTAAATTGGGATGAGGGGCCACTATTTCAGTCCCAAAGGCTAGATTTATATCGTCAATCGATCCAAACTTTATTGGACAATGGTAGTGCATATCGCTGCTACACTACTACCGAGGAACTCGATGAGTTGCGCGCTACTCAAGAAGCCAATCATCAAGCTCCGCGCTATGATAACCGCCACCGCAATCTCACCCCCGAGCAAGAAGCTGCATTCATTGCTGAAGGTCGTCGTCCAGTCATTCGGTTTAAGATTGAAGACGATCGCGAAATCATCTGGCAAGATTTGGTGCGCGAGGAAGTTAGTTGGAAGGGTAGCGACTTGGGTGGAGATATGGTGATTGCCCGCGCGGCTGACGAGCACGAGCTAGGGCAACCACTCTACAATCTCGCGGTAGTAGTCGATGACATCGATATGCAGATCACCCACGTCATTCGCGGGGAGGATCATATTGCCAATACTGCCAAGCAAATCCTGTTGTATGAAGGCTTGGGTGTCAAAGTGCCAGAATTTGCTCACACACCGCTGATCCTCAGTGCTGAAGGTAAGAAACTCTCCAAGCGAGATGGGGTAACTTCGATCGATGATTTCAAAAAAATGGGCTATATCGCACCAGCCTTGGTCAATTATATGACGCTCTTGGGTTGGTCATCTCCAGATGCCGAGGAGCTATTTACACTAGAGGAAGCGGCGAAACAGTTTGATTTCGATCGCGTCAACAAAGCGGGTGGTAAATTTGACTGGGATAAACTCAACTGGATTAATAGTCAGTATCTCCACGCCATGCCAGCCGAGCAGTTATTACCGGAACTAATTCCCTATTGGCAAGCTGCGGGGTTCAAATTCGATCCCGATGCAGATCGAGCGTGGTTGCTCCGGCTGACTAGCCTCATCGGTGCGAGTTTAGCCCGTCTGGATGAATGTGTCGAAATCAGTCGGACATTCTTTACAGATGCCGTCACCCTGGGCGAAGAAGCCACCGCCAAAGTCGCCCAACCAGGTGCCAAAGAAGTGCTGATGAGTCTGCAATCGACACTGCAAGCTCAGCCAGAATTGAGCGAGAGCGAGGCTCAGGAGCTGATGAAACAGGTCACAAAAGAGCAAAACGTCAAAAAGGGCGTAGTCATGCAAAGTCTCCGTGCTGCCCTCACAGGCGAGGTACACGGCCCCGATCTGATTCAATCGCTCCTGCTATTGCACCAGCACCAATTAGCACTACCACGGATCGATCGAGTCTTGGGCTAATTAACATTAGGCGATCGCTCCTATTATTGCGCGATCGCTACCTAGATCGATCGCCTCAGCAACAAGCTGCCGTAAATGTCTATTTTTTGGGTGTTTGTGTGTAAGTTAAGATTGGGTATATTTATCGCTCCAATCTCTCGATCGGACATAGCACAATGAAAAAATATCAATCCATAGTCGTATTGACAATCGCCGGATTATTGCTCGGAACTAGTGTCGCACAGGCGCAGACCGCTAATTCCAATCAAAACTTTAGTGTCGGTGACAACTCTAACGACAACGCCAACGTCCAAACCAATCAAAATAACAATCTCAGTAACAGCGGTCAAACCAATAGCCAACAGATCAACTATACTTACCCCAATATCCCACTCAGTCCAGTCATCCAAAATCCAGTCAATACTGAGAATGACTTTGGTATCAATTTAGGCGGCGCACTCAATACCTATGATGGTCGCAATATCACCTTGTATCTAGGCATCACCTATCAGCCAGGGCGCACCGACGATCACAATGCTCGGATGGCAAAGCTCAAATCAGAGACGCAATTCCTCGAATCTCAGAAGTACGCCGCTCAAACCCAGCTCGAACTACTCAAACAGCAAGTTGTAGAGCAACAAATTCGGATTGACAGATTGCGATCGAAAGACCAAAATTTACCTAAATAACTGGCAGTCGATCGATGATTGTGGCGATCGTTAGTTGCTTGTTGCGCTGTGCTGGAAGGCTGTCCCGTCTGCCCTTGCCGCCGCAGTTTTAGACAGCAATAATTATCGCTCGTTCGATCGCACCTAAACTTTTAAGCGTCAAGATCGAGCCATCTGTCAAGCCTGATACACCAGCGATCTTCATGCCTTCATAGGGTCGATCGATTCTCAATGTTTTTAAGCATTCTCCTGTCTGGATATCCCATAATAAGATCGTTTCATCAGCACTGCCGCTGGCTAAGATATTACCATCCTTAATCCAGACTACCGATCTGACCCAGCTAGCATGTCCGATGAGTTTTTTGAGGCACTTGCCCGTGTCTACATCCCAAATTTTAACGATCCGATCGCTAGCTCCAGTTGCTAGCATCTGTCCGTCTGGATGCCATGCTACCACACCGATTGCTTCATGATGGGCGATCGATACTCGGCAGACTGGTTCGCAAACCTCAGCTAGCAATTGGCAATCGGGAATCGGCCACAATTTTGCAGTAGTGTCGCTACTCCCGCTGGCTAACGTGCGTCCGTCGGGACTCCAAGCGACGGAAAAAATCCAACTGGTATGCGCCACCCAATTTACCCCACACACGCCAGTTTCGACATCCCACAAGCGGATCGTACGATCGCTGCTACTGCTGGCTAACGTGCGTCCGGCGGGATGCCAAGCTACCGTCCAGACGACATCAGTATGTCCGGTAAGGGTATTCAGACATACCCCAGTCAATACGTCCCAGATTTTGATGGTATTGTCGCCGCTACTACTGGCGAGGAGCCGTCCATCGGGACTCCAGGCTACCGACCAGATCCAGGTGTAATGACCCTGCAAGGTGTGAAGGTGGTTGCCAGCGATATCCCAGATATTGATGTTATTATCGCTACTGCCGCTAGCTAGCATCTCACCGTCGGGACTCCAAGCCACCGCCCAGATCCAGCTTGTATGTTTGGTGCGAGTGTCGATACATTTTCCCGTGTCTGCGTGCCACAGTCGCACCGCGCAGTCTTGGGCACCACTCGCGATCGTGTTATGTTGCGGGTTCCAGGCGATCGTAAATACTTGAGCGGCGTAGCCGTGGAGAGTTTGCAGGCATTGTCCGGTGAGATCCCACAACCTGACGGTGCAATCTTCGCTACCGCTGGCGATTAGTTCTCCGTCAGGACTCCAGTTGACCGAACCGACCCAGCTCGTGTGACCTGGTAAGGTTTTGAGACAGGTGCTAGTTTTGAGATCCCACAGTTTGACAGTGCGATCTTGAGATCCACTGGCGAGTAGTTGTCCGTCGGGACTCCAGTTGACCGACCACACCCAGCTCGCGTGCCCTGATAGGGTGGTGAGACATTTCCCCGTTGTGGCATTCCACAGCTTGAGCGTCTGGTCTTGGGCACTACTGGCAAGCATTTTACCATCGGGACTCCAGGCAACTGAAAGCACCATCGATGCGTGTTCTGGTAAGGTATCGAGACACGCTCCGGTGTGGGTATCCCAGATCTTGATGCTGGTGTCGCTGCTACCGCTGGCTAGCGTCCGCAGGTCGGGGTGCCAAGCGACGGCAAAGAGCATACTAGCGTGTCCTGAGAGCGTTTGACGGCATTTACCAGTTTGAGTATCCCAGATTCTAATATCTCGATCGAATCCGCCACTGGCGATCGTTTTGCCATCTGCACTCCAAGAAATCGACCACACCACCTCAGTATGACCGATGAGGGTATGGAGGCATTCGCCACTATTGGCATCCCAAATTTTTACAGTACGATCGTGACTGGCACTAGCGATGAGCTGTCGGGAATCCCGATCTAGTATGGGACTAAATTGGACGCACCGCACCCAGTTGGTATGTTCTTTTAATACCCGCAACGGTTGACCGTCGGCAACGCGCCACAGGCATACAGAGCCATTGGTATCGCCAGTTGCAACTTGGGTACCATCGGGATTAAAGGCGACCGAGAATACCGTCCCAAAGGGTTGGATAAAACTGGAGCGGACGAAGTTGGCATTGGTAAAATTTACGCGGTGGAGGTTTGCCTGTTGTAGCTCGTCGGCATGGCGAATCGTCAGGTGCGAAAAATCCCAGCCAGTCAGATCGATCGAGAAATAATTGCAGAGATTAATGATATTCCCCGCGCCATATTCTGCAAATTGAGGTGTCGATGTGTGTAACTCGGCTAGTACTAGTAATATTTGCTGTTGTAAAGATTCAGTCGCACTAAAAACTCGTTTCAATTCGCACAACGCAAACGATCGCACTTTTAAAATTTCACCCTCATAAGCGGCAACTTCCGCAGGTTTTTCGCGACTAGTCAGAACGATACAACTTTGATGATTCGATTCGGCAATCAGTCTAAGTAATTCACCATAATCTTCATAACCATCCCGCAATTGTCCCGCACATTCACCCCCTTTAGATAGAGTTTCAAGATTGTCTAAAATTACCAAACAGCGATGGTTCTGAAGGTGATGAATTAGTCGCTAAAGTGTGTTTTGAGAATCTTGTCGATTGGCTAAAAATGGCACCAAATCGGCAAGAAGTGTCTCTAATGGTGGCACATTGCGGAGCGATCGCCAGCTAATTTACTCACTTAATTTTGAGTTAAGCCAAACATCTATTTATGACTACACCCCAAAAGAGTAGTCCTAGAGAAGTTTGCAGCGATTAGGCGATCGGCAAAATTCAATTAGAGCTTATCTAGTCTTATCTCGTCTGGCTTATCGCCAGATCTGCGGCAATAGTAGAGACAATACCCAGCCCAGGATCGAAAAACTTCGATCGCCAAAAATCGGCAAAACCCAACCTTCCTCTGTAATATATGAATATTCTGTCTCGATCCCGATCGGCTGGACTTTGCGTGGGTTTACTCACTGCCTCTGCTTTCTGCTCGCCACTAGCAGCATCAGCGGCAGATCTCTACGTGAGTAGCCTTGCCAGTAATACCATCAGCCGGATTGCCTCAGATGGAACGGTTAGCACCTTTGTCTCAGGACTCAATGCTCCGGCAAACCTTCAATTAGCGGGCATTGCATTTTCGGGCGGTTTCCTCTACGCAGCAGATTTTGGCAATAACGCGATTCAAAAGTTCGCACCAGATGGAACATTCACGACCTTCATCTCAGGACTTAATATTCCAGCGGGGATTGCTTTCGATCCTAGTGGCAACCTTTTTGAAGTAGATTTTGGATCTAATTCGGTTAACAAGATTGCCCCAGATGGTAAAAGTGGCACTCGGTTTTCGAGAGGATATTTCGACACAACTGCTAGGCTTAATATAGCTTTTGACCGACCAGAAGGGATTGCGATCGATGGGGACAATGTCTATGTCTCAGATCGAACCACAATTACACAGATACCACTATCATCGGGTGGTTTCGGTCGTATTTTTCGCTCCAGCGACCATCCGGTGGGGCTAGCGATCGTTGAGGTGAATGGATTGCCATGCGAAAAAAACTCAAATCTGCTGGTGAAGAGTAGGTTGTTTTGAAGATTGGCGATTATCGTTCCGTAAGCGCAAGGCGCAGGCGTTGCCAACGCGTTGGCGATAGCCTGCCGTAGGCACAGCGTCTGCCTGCGCAGATCGGCTTTGCCAACGCACGATCGATCGTCAATATCGGTGCTTTTCGACTAAATTTTGAGGAATAAAAAATGAGAAAACTTTCAATTGTTCTGGGTTTGACGATCGCGGCTATTTTAGCTCCAGGTCGCGTCTTTGCTGCTACCTTTAGCCAATTAGTGGTGTATAGTGATAGTCTTTCCGATTTGGGGCTTGCCTTCGATGCAACGGGTGGGATCGCCCCGCCTTATGGTAACCTTACTGGTGGCAGATTTTCCAATGGACCGCTGTGGGTCGAATATTTAGCGGCTGGGCTGGGGATTGCTACCACTCCGAATACTAATTTTGCCGTTGGTGGTGCGACGACGGGCACAGTAAATACAGTCGCGAATGAATTGAATTTAGCGAATATACCGATTCTCAAACCCAGCCAATTTCGACACTCATCTCGTCGGTGGCACCGCAGCCATACGGATGCGGAAAAAACTCAAATCTCTGACTAAAAAGTAGATTATTTACCATTCGGCTAAAATTTGAGCGATCGTCAATTTAAGCTTCAGTCCCAATAAATCGCCAGCTAGCGGATCGAATAATGTGGTCGCCATTGTTTCCCGCTCAAATTTTAGCCACACGATGACAGCTCTGCCAACTTCATGTAGCTAGGGCAACCACGGATACTGGCGAAAGTTGGGCTGGCGTTTTTCTAGAAATGCTTGCTTCCCTTCGGCACCTTCTTCGGTCATGTAGTAGAGCAATGTCGCATTTCCTGCCAATTCCTGCAAGCCAGCTTGCCCGTCACAATCGGCATTGAGTGCAGCTTTGAGACACCGAATCGCGATCGGACTTTTGGCAAGGATCTCTTGCGCCCAGGCGATCCCTTCGGCTTCCAACCGATCTACAGGTACCACACAATTGATCAGACCCATATCTAGTGCTGCTTGTGCGTCATATTGACGGCACAGATACCAGATTTCCCGCGCCTTCTTTTGGCCGACGATCCGCGCCAGATAACTCGCCCCAAAACCACCGTCAAAACTACCGACTTTCGGCCCTGTTTGTCCGAAGATGGCATTGTCCGCCGCGATCGTCAAATCGCAGATCAAGTGTAAGACATGACCGCCGCCGATCGCATAGCCCGCAACGAGGGCAATTACCGCCTTGGGCATCGATCGCATCAACCGTTGCAGATCCAATACATTCAAGCGAGGAATCCCGTCTGCGCCCTGATAACCCCCATGTCCGCGCACCGACTGATCGCCGCCGGAACAAAAAGCATATTTACCATCGGTATGCGGCCCAGCACCTGTAAGTAGTACCACACCGATACTCGTATCTTCCCGCGCATCGCAAAAGGCATCATACATCTCAAATACTGTCTGTGGACGGAACGCATTCCGCTTTTCGGGGCGATTGATGGTCACTTTTGCGATCCCATCGGCTTTATGATAGAGAATATCAGTGTAGGTTTTGACCGATCGCCAGGTAGTTTCCATGCTTGGTATGAGACTCTCAACAAAGTTCAGTTTACCGCTAATTTAGGCTTTAGGTTTTAGGTTTTAGGCTTTAGGTTTCAGGCATAATCTAGTCGATCGATAATTACGCCCACTTACTTATTAGTGCTAGCGCGATCCATTCTTCCCAAGTCTCCCCATCCCCCGCCACCGCAATGACCATTTGGCAAGCAGATATTTCCAGTCGCCCACGGCAAAACGATCGCGGCGAAACTCTATGGGAGCTTGCGCTCTGTCACCTGGATGGACAATGGAACTATACCGCTAGCTGCCCCCAAAAACAGGTCAATGCTGACTGGATTGCCACTCAGATCGAGTTGGCTGCGACGACGAATGCTAAATTACCAGCATCAATTCAAGTTTTTCGACCGCAAAGTTTGGGTCTAATTCAGACTGCTGCTGCGAAGTTAGGGATTGCCGTCGAGCCGACGCGACGGACGATCTCATTGAAAAAATTATTGCAACAACAGGCGCAAGATTACCACAATCCTAATTATCAACCCCTGGCAATCGAGTCACCACCGCCGTTACCAATTCCCGACTATTTGGTGGGCGACAAGTGGCAATTTGTGACGCTGACGGCGGGGCAACTGGTGTCGGACTTTGCCGATCGACCGATCCCGATCGTCTCGATGCCAGACTACTTATTACCACCTCACTGGGGTCTAGGAGCCAATGTCGCCATTCCTGGAGTTATCATCTACGGGGGGCGGCAATCGCTGCGATTGGCGCGGTGGATTGCCGATACGGAGCCTGTGAGTCTCAATTATCTGGGTGACGATCCTGGCGGTTTGGTGATGGATGCTGGGCTAGCCGATCGCTGGGTGATGCTGACTTTCAATGACGCGGAAGTCAGTCAAGCTGCTCGACTGTACGAGGCGCGCAAACGGCTGGTACATGGCTTACATTTTCTGTTGGTAACGCCTGATGATACGGGGCTTACCAATAGTGGTGTTTGGCTATGGCAGAGCGATCGCTAAGATCTCGATGTTTAAGCTACTTGAGGGGATGCGTGGTGGCGGGTGGGGATGGCTGCGAGGGGCGATCGAGATCGGGAATCAGTAGATCTCGATCGTCACCGCTCAATCGAGATCTGGGGATAAATGATGATGCTTTGCTTGAGACTTTATTTGGTAGCATCTGCTGCAAATTGAGGCTAGCAGCATTTGGCTCGGGAGAGTTTTGGCTTGGTAACCCTTCGATCTGTGCGAGTGAGTTACCCAATGGTGCGAGTGTCTGAGCGAGTTTGGCTTGCTGTTCCAATTGCTCGGTGGAGGACACTAGTTTTCCTAAACCATTGACTAAATTGCGGAGATTGAATCTAAACTCGGGACTTCCAGTGAGATCGTCTAGATCGGCGGTAATCTTTTGGGTATTCTGGAATGTCGATCGCGCGGAATCTAGTGTTTGTTGCAACATTAGAACCGTCTTGGGATCGTTGAGATTGGCGGTGGCATTTTTGAGATTGAGAGTGGTTTGATTGGCGTTACTCAAGACGCCCTCCAGATCTCGTACCAATTTATCAGTATTTACTTTCGAGATGGTGGTGTTGAGCTTGCCGATCGAGGGATTAATTTGATTTACTGTTTTGCGTAAATCGATACTGAGCTTATCAAAATTTTCGAGAGAAGATGAAAATGTTTTGCGATTTTCGACTACCAAAAGATTGGCAGATGTGGCTAATTTTTTGTACTCAGCCGCTGTCGCCGTCAGCTCGGCAGCCGTGACGTTAAATTTATCCGCACTTTGCCCGATTTTGGTACTCGTGCGATCGAGTGATGTCGTCAACACATTTGCCTTGGCGGATAGATTAGTCAATCCAGATTCTACAGATTTAGGGAGGCTCGAAAAATCATTACTTACCTTACTCAAACTCTTGCTCAGTCGGGAAAAATCTTCGGCTGCGGCTCCAGTTTTAACGAGCGTATTATTGAGATTTCTAACGACTTCTGGATTATTATAAATCTCAATTAATTTCGTCGCTCTTTGGATCAATTCATTGAAGCTCGACCCAATTTGACCATTCACTTTAGCATTATTACAAAGAATCAAATTGCGATCGCACTTAGTATCCAAGGCTTTGGCGATCGTACTGGTATTAATTGCCACCGTACTGCGCGGGGTAATTTCCACAACTGGTTCGCCAATCAACCCAGTTTGACTGACTTCCACCAGCACATCCTTGGGAATAATCAAATTAGGATCTTCCATCTGCATCACCACTTCTACCCCATTGGCTCCAGGTTCGACTTTGGCGATTTTGCCCACGCGGATGCCGCGAAATCTCACCACACCTCCTGGCTGCATCCCTGGTGCTTGGGCAAATTGGGCGATAATATTGTAAGTCTGATTTCCTGGTGCCAATCCCTTGAGCCACAAGAAGATCGCTCCAAAAACTCCCAACCCAGCGATGAGCATCAATCCAACTGAACCTTCTCGGACTGCGCGTGATTGCATGGCGATTTATTGCTCCTAAACTGAAGACGATGGGAGGTTGGCGATCTGGTGCCGCAGATGCTAACCGAGCGTGGGAGTTATCAGCATTATTTAGTTGTTCGGTGCGAACAAAGCGATCGATCCCAATCTCTATATTACCCCGTCGATCTCGTAATTATGCTCGATCGACAGCAAGTTGCGATCGTTTATACTTTAGCTCTCGATCGATTACTCACAGACAGCAGGATTGCCGCCACAGCAGTGTCACGCACAAACTATCATGACAAAATGGTCGCGACTCGAACCAGCTCAAGCTATCTCCGATCTGCTAAAATGGCTGACGATCGGTTGGGCGATCGGTATCCTCGCTGGCACCGCCTCAGCCGCTCTCCTGGCTACTCTGGAGTGGGCGACGCAGTGGCGGGAGTCCCACCGCTGGAGCTGGTTATTATTGCCCGTGGGTGGGCTGATAAGTGGGCTGATCTATCATTATCTCGGTCGCAGTGTCGCCGCAGGCAACAATCTGGCGATCGCTCAAATTCACGATCCGCGCACGGTGATTCCGCTGCGGATGGCACCACTAGTATTCCTCGGTACGACGATCGCGCATGTGGTTGGTGCCTCGGTGGGGAGAGAGGGGACGGCGGTACAGATGGGCGCGGCACTTGCCGATCGATTGACACTGCTATTGGGCTTACCTGCTGCCGAGCGACGGCTGGTACTGATGGCTGGGATCGGCGGTAGATGTGCCTCTGTATTTGGCACCCCCTTGGCGGGGATGTTATTTGGGCTGGAAGTATTGGCGGTGGGCAAGTTGCGCTATGACGGATTATTTGTCTGTGCGATCGCGGCGATCGTTGGCGATCGCGTCACGCTAGCATGGGGGCTACACCGTCAACTTACAGCATCCCGATCGTCCCCAAATTGACTGTGTGGGGGCTGCTAACTGCAATTGGTGCGGGAGCGATCTTCGGACTCACTGCGTGGGTATTTACCACCTTGACGCATCAAATCAGTGGCTATTTTGCAGCGCGGATCGCTTATCCACCCTTACGACCATGCGCTGGTGGCATTTTAGTCGCGATCGCGATCGCACTCTTGGGTACGACTAAGTATGTCGGCTTGGGCATTCCGACGATCGTCAGTGCCTTTACTACTCAACTTCCCCCCTGGGATTTTGCCGCCAAGATCGGATTCACCGCACTGAGTCTAGGCGCGGGATTTAAGGGCGGGGAAGTAACGCCCTTATTCTATATCGGTGCCACCTTGGGCAATGCGATCGCCCCAGTGACGATCTTACCCCCACCATTATTAGCTGGGATGGGATTTGTCGCTGTCTTTGCTGGAGCTGCAAATACACCATTGACGGCGACGCTGATGGCGATCGAATTATTTGGTGTTCCGGCGGGGCTGTATGCAGGGATTGTCTGTATTTGTAGTTATCTCTGTTCGGGACACGGCGGGATGTATCGCGCTCAACGGGTAAGCGTGAGTAAATATAGTAGTCGCCAGGACAGTTAGAACTTGTGGCGAGGCTAGATCCCGTCTAGTCCTTGGATCTGAACAGCTTCAGGATATTCGATCGAGAATTGATATGCGATTTGAGTTTGAGTATTTGCGGGTAAATTTAGTTCCCAAGCCAGTCTACCCAACTCGCCTAGTTGAATTTGTGGCTCGACTTTGAGTAGTTTTACTTTGATTTTTTCGTTGCGACTGTGTGGAATTTGGTCGTTAATTTGAATGCGATCGACACGATCGAGTAAATTAGTCACCTTGAGCCGATAAGCATAAGTAATCCGCCGATTGCCAGCCAAGAATGTTTTATCGACTTGACGCTCGCTCAACTCGCGATCGATCTTGATGCCTTCATCAATGCCTAAATTAAGTTTGAATTCTTGTCCAGGTGCCGTATTTTCTAAATTGCTCGTACCAACAAATACATCATCCCTAAATATATTAGCTTTACCAGCCAATAAGGTCGCACCATCGGGACGATTTGTAGCTATGGCTTGTAAGTACGCAAAACTAACTAACCGTGGCATCGCTATATATGCCAATTGACAGGGCAAATTATCGCTAAAAATTGTTGCTTTGTGGGGATTGCCATCACTGGGAATATTCCCGCCACTACCGAGTTGAAATGTGACGACACTTCCCTGGTGAGATACGGTAGCAACGTCATTTTCTGCTGCATACTCTGGTGCTTGCTCCTGTGCTTCGAGTTTATCAAAGCTAGCTCCAGCATAGGATCCGGGTGCAGCTTGTAGTAGTTCTGACGGCCTGAATGCCATACTTCTCTGACGGGCGATCTCTGGGACGATCGTGTCGATGTACCACGGAGCCAATTTAGGAGGAATATTGCCTAGCCCAGGTTTGGCAGTAGAGAGCGTCAGGTTGACATCCGCCCAATCTTCGCCTGTAGTTTGGACGATTTGGGCGAGATAGTTGAGTTGGATTGTTGTGGTAGGAATTTGGACGCGCAAATCATACAAGGGAGTCCAGCAGGCGCGATCGACTAGATACGTCAATTCTAGCTGGAACTCGCCCGCCCCAGCCGCTGCGATCGCCACCCCAATCTCGAAACTCTCCTGACTAGTGGGAGCCTGAATATCATTGAGTTGCAGTTGGAGACTGTGGATCTGTTTGTCAATTTGAAGCTGCTGCTGGCGCAAATCTTCGCCTGTGAAGGCGTATTCGGTATTTTTGGTGCCGATGAAGTCGAGGAAGTTTTGGGTATCTGCTAGCCCGATTTGTTGGCGGGCGAGGCTGCGTGAAAATGATGTTTCGGTTTGTTCGCGTAAGCCTTTGATAAAGTCGGATTGGAGCTTGATGGTTTCCAGTTGGAGGTGTAGCCGCCGTCTGTCGGCTGTGAGTCGATCGATTTCGGCAGTCAGTTGTGCTAGCCGCTCGGCGACAGGTGCGGTGGTATAGTGACGATCGACACTTACACCCTGGAGTTTGACTGCAACTCGACCTTTCCCACTGACACGCACCGACTCAGGATCGAGGGTAGTAGGTAGATCCGTCACCGTCAGGACTCGCTCAGCTCCGGTTAGCTCAATTGTCCCTTGGCGGGTAACTAGTGCCCGATCGGTATAAACAGTCACCGCCGTAATTTGAGTCTCGATCGCAATTGATAACATCGGTCACAATTTTGGGTTTGATATAATTGGAGGCAATCCTCATTGACGATTGCCGCTGAGGGGATTTGGTGAATTTGTGTTCTCAGTATTCCGGCTCCATCAGTGAGCGCGAACTGCGCTGACATTCGATTTATGTACTTAGACAGTAGCTTGAAAGATCCCGTGCGGACATCTCTAGACTCACTTACCAGCGTCGCCGCCGAGCGGGAGACGATCGAACAATTGCTAGCAATTGGGACGGCACTATCCGATTGTCTCAATTTAACAGAATTGCTCGACTTGATTTTGACCAAAAGTCGCGAAATCACCTGTAGTGATGCGGGAAGTGTTTATTTGATCGATCGCACCGAGCGCGAACCCAAGCTGATCTTCAAAGCTGCTCAGACTGACTCTCTCCCCCAGCTCTCCTTCCAATTTGCCAGTATCCCGCTCAATCTCGAAAGTTTGGCGGGATATGTCGCAACTACAGGCGAGAGTCTGAACATTCCCGATGCTTACGCCCTCCCAAGCAATGTTCCTTACAAATTCGATCGGCATTTCGATCTAGAGTTTGCTTATCGGACTGTCTCCGTACTGGTACTACCGATGCAAAATCGGGACGGAGATACGATCGGCGTACTCCAACTAATCGATCGCAAGCTTAACGCCGATCTCCGCATTACCCCCGCCAACGCACTGTCAATCACGCAACCATATTCTGATTGGGAGCAGCAGATCGTCCGCTCCCTCGCCTCTCAAGCCGCAATTTCGATCGAGCGCAATCATTTACTCGAAAGCATCGAGGAGCTATTCGCCGGATTTGTTACCGCCTCAGTCCAAGTCATCGAAAGCCGCGATCCTACTACCGCCGGACATTCCGAACGTGTCGCTCAATTGTGCGTGCGCTTGAGCCAGGAAGTCAGTAGTGTCGATACTGGCAAACTCGCCGCCATCCATTTTAGCGATCGCCAGCTCCAAGAAATCCGCTATGCTGCGCTCCTGCATGACTTTGGTAAAGTTAGCATTCCCGAAGCGATCGTTCAAAAAAGTAATAAGCTCTATCCCCATCAACTTACCGAACTTAGCTACCGCTTCAATCTGCTCCGACGCACTTGGCAACTAGAATGCGCCGAACAGAAATTCAGTTATTTACTCAATACTCCCCTCTCACATCAACATCAAGGCGATAATAATTGTCACCAATGTGGATACTTGCAACAGCTCGATCTAGAATTGACAGCCAAACTCGATCGCTTACAATCTTACTGGGAGTTATTAACTAAACTCAACCAACCAGATGTCATTATTACTTCAAAATTCGCCCAAACGCTAGATCCGATCGCTACCGATCTCCAGCAACTCGCTCAATATACCTACCGCGATCTCGCAGGCAATTTACAACCGTTACTCACCCCAGCCGAAATCGAACAACTCCTCATCCCGAGAGGTTCGCTCACCGTCGCCGAACGCTTGGTAGTCGAGTCCCATGTCAGTCACACCTATGATTTCCTTCGCAAGATTCCCTGGACGAAACAGCTCCAAAATGTCCCCAAAATTGCAGGCTCCCACCATGAGAAGTTAGATGGAAGTGGCTATCCTTACGGACTAACTGCTACTGAAATTCCGATCCAATCCCAGATGATGACGATCGCCGATATTTATGATGCGCTGACAGCTAGCGATCGCCCCTACAAGCCGCGTTTATCACTCGATCGAACCTTAGCGATCTTGCATCAAGAAGCCGCCGGAGGCAAGCTCGACAGCAATCTCTTGGCATTGTTCGAGCAGCGTCAAGTCTACACAGTTTTGAGTGACCCGAACTTTAATTAACCAATATATTTAACTACCTAAATACACTTATGAGCGATCGGATTCAAGTTAGATGTGTTATCGAAAAAGGGTATGGAGTAGCATCAGGACAAGCCCAAAATCTGCGCTTCCCACAGGGGACGATTGAGATGCAAAAACCCTTTTTTCGCGATCGTGGTCTAGATCTGAACGAGTATTTTGCAGGTACGATAAATCTATCGATCGCTCCATCCAAGTATGAAATAAAGCAGACTAAATATACATTCAAGCAGATAAAATGGTCGCCCAATGACCCCGCCGAAGACTTCTCATTTTTTGATTGCCAGCTTTTGCTCGATCGAGATAAAGCGATCGATGGTTTGATTTATTATCCGCATCCCGATACCAAGCCAGAACACTTTCAAGCACCCGATATTCTGGAGGTGATGATGCCATTCATTCATGACTTAACAGCCCGATCGCCGCTCATTCTCGCTGTCGATAGTCAGCAAATTAGGATCGACTTGTCCTCATCTACTTGTCACGAAAGGTAAGCTCAAATATGCCATTTACCCTTGCTCATCCGATCGCCGCTGTCCCGATTTGGTGGGGATCGAAGCAGAAACTACATTTAGCTAGCCTCGCGATCGGCTCGATGATTCCTGATGCCGATTACTTCCTATTTCTATATCCGAGCAAAACCATCGGACATACTTTTCATGGCATCTTTATCCAAGGAGTACCTTATTCGATCGTCCTCTTATTAGTAATTCGATATGTGTTATTGCGCCCATTTTTAGCTCTGATTCCGCTCAAATTAGCTCAAAAATTTCCCTCACCTAAGCAATATTTTCCGCTGTCAATTTTTGAGCTATTTAATATTATGCTGTCGATCGCGATCGGTGCGGCTACGCATCTCATTTGGGATGCTTTGACACACACTGGTGACTCTGGTATACATTCAGAGTTCCTCAAATTAACGATTGGATCGCTACAGGTTTATACATTACTTCACTATGGTGGCGGCATCTTCGGACTTGTCGCGCTGTCATTCTGGCTTGCGACCTGGCTGCATCGAGCAAAGCTGCATCAGCGAGTGGAAACGTTAGCCCCTGGGTGGCGAGTGCTTGCCATCATCGGGATCGTTTATTGTGCTTTGGGAGTGGCTTGGATCGCCGCACAGGACAATCGCGAACCCTTTGTCAATTTCCATGTGCGATCGCTGATTGGGGCGATGTCTGGCGTATTTCTAGGCTTATTGCTGTACTCGATCGTCTTTTGGATATGCAGCAGTTTTCGGTCGGACTCTAATGCGGCTTAATTTCTGGTGTGTTAGGCAAAGCCATAACGCACCCTACATCAATCTAGCCGATCGTTTAGGGTGCGATAACTAAATCTGGCGTTTCATACCTTAATTTAGCAACGCCCTAAATCTCTCTCGGACACACCTACACCATTACCATTCCACCATCGACATTAAAGGTTTGACCAGTAATATATGCCGCCGCTGGATCTGCTGCCAAAAATCTCACCATCCCCGCGACTTCTTCGGGTCGTCCGTAGCGACCGAGGGGGATGAATTGCAAGATCCCTGCGGTTTTGAGATCGTTAGTCATATCAGTGGCGATGAACCCTGGTGCGACCGCATTGACGGTGATACCCCGACTAGACAATTCTTTGGCTACCGTCTTGGTAAAGCCGATGACACCAGCCTTGGACGCGCTGTAGTTGGCTTGTCCTGGGTTGCCTGTCTGTCCAGCGACAGAGGCGATATTGATGATTCTGCCGGACTTTTGTTTGAGCATGATTTTACTCACCGCGCGGGTACAGGAAAATACGCCAGTCAGGTTAGTATCGATCACCGCTTGCCAATCTTCTAATTTCATTCGCAACATCAGCGTATCGCGGGTAATCCCCGCATTGTTGACGAGGACATCTATTCGTCCCCATTTGTCCATCACCTTACTGACTAGCTCGTCAACTTGTTCGGCTTTGGAGATATCGGCACCAATAGCAATTGCTTCGCCACCATCACTGACAATTTGAGCGACCAATTCATCCGCAGCACCGCTAGAACTAGCATAATTGATGACTACTTTGGCACCAACTTGCGCCAATTCGATCGCGATCGCGCGACCGATCCCTCGCGATGCACCTGTAACGATCGCGACTTGTCCTGCTAATAACTCTGACACGCTTTCAAATCTCCATCTCACTAAAACCGATCGTCATAATTGCAAAGATTGGGATCTAAATCCCCAAACTGTAAACTAATTTGATTATTTACTACTCACAACCAAGCGACGACGTAGCGATTCACTCCGACGTTTGGCAGTTTCATTGTCTGGTTCCAGTGCCAAGGCTTGCTCGTAGATATCCAAAGCTTGTCCGGTGAGTTTTTTCTGTTCGTAAGCATGTCCGAGATTATTCATCGCCATCACATATCCTGGTTCGAGTTTGATTGCCTCTTTGTATTGACGAACTGCCATATCGTACTGCTCTTGTCCAAAATATGCATATCCCAAAGCATTGTAAATCGGAGCCATTGCTGGGATTTCGGCATCTTCGAGTTTAATCGCCTTTTTGAGCATGGCGATCGCTTGGATAAACATTTTTTTCTCTAGATAAATACTCCCAAGTTCATAATATTCGGGCACGGTACCGCGCTCGGCTTTGAGTTTTCGCTCCAATTTAGTCAGCTTGTTCTCAATTTTCTGAGTTCTGATGATTTGTCTGAGGATAAAGAAAGCCGCCACACTCAAGATTGCCAAGAATGCTGCCAGGTAGACGACGAGTAAATTTTTGTCTGAAAAGTCCATTTTTAGGTAGCGGATAGGGAATTTTAGGTTGGGTACTCAATACCTGACTATCTATGATAACTAGGTTTTAGGCTTTAGGCTTTAGGCTTTAGATGTTAGGCTTTTTTGAACACAATCAGCTTTCCGTGACATGGTTCCCGTGTTCATTGCAATCCCCAGAACCGAATACGTTGCTCAAGCCAGCCATCAGTTTTCCAACTAGCGATCGCGCGATCGACTAATTCCCGTAGTGGATCGTATTGCTGTCCCTTGGGGATGACAATACCTAGCGGTTCGATCGAGAGTTTATCTGGTAGGAGACGATAAGTCGGTGTAGTTTTGCTCCAGCCAAGTAGCAGACTTCGATCTGCGGCGATTGCCACCACTTTACCTGTAGCTAATAATTCTTGAGCTTGTCGATAGCTATTGACGCCGACTAGTTGGGCGGTGGGGATGATAAATTGGAGAGTGGCGATCGTCGTGGAATTTTTTAAGACGGCAACTTTCTTCCCAACTAAGTCAGCGTTCTTGACAATATTTGCTCGATCCGTAATTATCCCTGTCCCATCCTGATAATAAGCGCGACTAAAATCAATGACTCGCGATCGAGTTGGTGAGATGGTGACTCTCGCAATTGTAAGATCGACTGTCCCATCGATCGTTACTTTCAATCGCTCTTGATTGGTGACAGGAACTAGCTGTAAAGATTCGGGATTTCCAAAGATCTCTGTCGCTAATTTGCGGGCGATATCTATTTCCAAACCTTGTAAATTACCAGCTCGATCTCGCACTCCCAATAAGGGAAGATTGTCTTTGACCGCTACTATTAATTTTCGACGTTGTTGAATCTCTTTGAGCGTTCCCGCTTGAGCTGCTTGCCAGCTATTAATACTTGCTATTAGTGTCAGGATGAAGAATAAAGGTTTTAATCTATTCGATCGTGCTTTATACTTCATGGTGGCTAGTGAATAGTGGATAGTGAATGGTGGATATTGGGTGGTCGATCTATTCACCATTCACCCTTCACCATCCACTGCCTTTGATATCTATTTTGCTGTGGCAGCGAGTTTCACTACTGCTTCAAAGCTAGCTGGATCGAGGATGGCAATTTGAGCGAGCATCTTGCGATTGAGTTGGATGTCGGCTTTTTTCATATTGCCGATCAATTGGCTGTAGCTCATGCCATGCTGACGCGAAGCTGCGTTGATCCGCGCGATCCACAGGCGGCGGAAATCACGTTTTTTCTTCTTGCGATCGCGATAGGCATTTCGCAATGCCTTCATTACTTGTTGGTTAGCAATCCGATAGAGTTTCGAGTGTGCACCTCGAAAGCCTTTGGCTAACTTGAGAATTTTGTTGCGGTGCTTCCGCGCCACGTTACCGCGCTTTACCCGAGTCATAGTTGTAAATGGTGTTAGTTGGTGATTAAAATTGCTCTACGGCGTTGTGGATCGTTGGGTCTTAACCATCGATCGTCAGTCCTCAAGCTACCAGTGTCTGGGTCTTGTAATGAACGAAAGTCTCTAGGTTACAAGTAAGGGAGCATCCCACGTACTCGCAGTACATCAGTCTCGTCAACCGCAGTTGCCTTGGATAGGCTCCGACGACGATCGGCATTTTTGTGTTCGAGCAGGTGGCTCTTAAATGCTTTGCGGCGCATGATCTTACCAGTGCCGCTAGCGCGAAAACGCTTGGCTGCTGCTTTGCGACTTTTGAGTTTTGGCATGGAAATTAAGTATGTTTAGACACAATTGTCTATGATACTCGATCGGGTTGGTAAATAGCTAGAGGTTAGGTCTTAGGCTTTAGGTTTTAGGCTTTGGACTTTGGGCGTTACGCACATCCGGCTTCTTCCCCTAACACCTAACATCTAAAGCCTAAAGCCTATTTTATGAGCTGAGTAAAAGCCACCTTCGCAGCAGCTTGTTCGGCAGCTTTTTTGGACTGTCCGATTCCAGTGCCAAGATGACGATCGCGAAACCAGACTTCGGCGATAAATCGTTGAAAGCGATCGAGTTTGAGGGGGTCTTCGCGGACGCGATATTCTGGTAACGCCTTATAGTGTGCCTGCGTCCACTCTTGCAGTGCATCCTTATAATTTTGGCGGGCGGGATCTTGGAGGATTTCGGTCGCTAATTGCTGGAAGTGTGGATCTAGCCAGGGACGAACTAGGTTGAGGTTATTGGTGCTCAGGTAGAGCGCAGCTAGTACCGCTTCAAACGCATCAGCCAGCCGCGACACCCGTCCCGAAGGATCGCCCACCGCCGAGGCAGCCAGGGTCAGATAACGCTCAAATCCATAACCATCGGCTAATTGTGCCAAAATGCGATCGCTCACCAATACCTTCCGAATTGCCGAAAAATCCCCCACCGACTTAGTGGGATAAGTCTCCCACAAAAACTCGGAAGCAGCCAACCGGACGACCGAATCACCGATAAATTCTAGCTGCTCGTAGTTGGGCGTCCCCATCGTCGGGTGCGTCAAAGCAATATCCAACAACGACCAATCCACCTGAGTATCTAGCGGTAGTCCCAACCGACTCATCAACTTTACTAATTCTTGTTGTCGGCGTGGATACATCTGGATTTTACTCGCTCAAAAAATAGAGAGAGAGTCGGACATAAGCCGGGTTTTGTTATCTCTGACGAGACGGCGGTTATCTATCTGGGTAGTTTGTTACCAAGTACCTCAAGCGGATCTAAACGGAACAGGGAAAAGACCAACCATCGCTCCTGCCTTGCTTCCAACTGGGGTTTACCGAGCCAGTACCTCTCGATACTGCTGGTGCGCTCTTACCGCACCTTTGCACCCTTACCACTAGGGGTTAGGCTTTAGGTATTAGGTATTAGGGGTAGATATTAGGGTGTTTCCCTATCTCCTGTCCCCTAAAGCCTAAAGCCTAAAGCCTAAAGCCTAATTCCGGCGGTATTTTTCTGTGGCACTATCCTCACGATCGCTCGCACTGGGCATTACCCAGCAAGTTTGGTCTTTGGGAAGCCCGGACTTTCCTCGAAATTCGACTGGCGAACTCGCAACCACCTCACCGACTCTCTCTCAGTTATTCATTGTACAGGTAAGTTAGGCTTTAGGTCTGAGGCTGTGGGAAAGCCCACTTTAAAACTGCGCTAAAATAGGTTAGCTAATCATTCAATCCCAAATCGCTATGACTCGTGCAATTATCGAAACCGCAAAAGGAAACATCAATATCCAGTTTTTTGATGCTGATGCTCCCAATACAGTCAAGAACTTTGTCGATTTGGCAGAGAAAGGTTTTTATGATGGGTTAACTTTTCACCGCGTCATTCCCAATTTCATGATCCAAGGTGGTTGCCCTCAGGGTACTGGTACTGGTGGCCCAGGTTACAAAATTAATTGCGAAATCAACTCGAATAAACATCAAGCAGGAAGTCTCTCGATGGCTCATGCAGGTAAAAATACTGGCGGTAGTCAGTTCTTTATCTGTCATTCTCCTCAGTCGCACTTAGATGGCGTTCATACTGTTTTCGGTAAGACCGAGGATATGGATGTTGTCAATGCGATTAAAGGTAGTGACAAAATGGTATCCGTCAAGATTGTTCATGATTAAGATTGGGAATTAAATATTCCACGTAGGTTGGGTAGCGGATGCGTGCATCCGCTACCCAACCTACCATCTCCATCTCATTTATATCTAAATTCTCGATCGGGTTGTGAATAAAATTCTTCAGATTTCGGAAATAGGTAATCCGATTTTGCGTCAAAAATCAGTGGCAATTGGCAACATTAGCGATCGACAACTTGACGAAACGATCGCGGATCTGATGGCTACTTGTGAAGCGGCAAATGGTGTCGGGATTGCGGCTCCCCAAGTCGCTGCATCGGTGCGGTTATTTATCGTCGCTTCGCGTCCGAGTCCGCGCTATCCTCACGCCCCGACGATGGCACCCACAGCGATGATAAATCCAGAAATCGTCGCTCGATCTGGTGAGCTGGTTGCAGGCTGGGAAGGGTGTTTGAGCGTACCTGGTACGCGTGGTTTGGTGCTGCGCGATCGCGCGATCGAGGTTACATATTTTAACAGGTCTGGGGAGTTTGTCCGCCAAGAACTCACTGATTTTGTCGCGCGGATATTTCAGCACGAACTCGATCATTTAGACGGGATCTTATTTCCCGATCGCATCCCAAATCTCACCGATCTGATTACCGAAGCCGAATACCTGAAAATAGCCTTCGATAATTAACTGTCAACTAATTTTCATCTTGCACCGCTAATAAAGAACTTGAAAGTTACTAAAAAGCAGACAATATTGATAGTGGCGATCGCGATTGCACCCAGTAGTATACCTTTGCTAAATCCCTTGACACGGCGTTTCATCGACCACCGCAATAGTGGTAATACATAAATAAGTTGGATCAAACCGACTGAAAAGACCACCGATATAAAAATCGGTGAAAATGTATTTAATAGTAATGCGATAAAGATAATCAGAATATCGATCCCAAATACGGTAACGATGCCAGCGATCGCGTCACCAAAATGAGACTTCTTAAAAATCGCGGTTTTTAGCATATCTATATACCTAGATAGTGTCAATCGGTCGCTACTGACACTGCTACTCCACAACTGAGGCAATAAATCAAAATCGGCGATCGATAACGTGTTGCTGACAATGATGTAGCGACCTTGTATTGGTAATCTTACCAGACTACACTAGCTAGATTTAAAGATTTATTTTACAATCAGCCTATTTACTTAAATTACGTTTGAGTGCTGCTAATTCTTCATCTGCCTCCCATCGCCGAAATTGAGCATCGAGGGGATCGGCAAAATCGCTGGTACTGGTATAATTGTTTGCCGATCCCCAACTGCTGGTATTGCTGCTGGTTTCGGCTTGAGTGCGGGCGGCACGAGCAGCGATCGATTTGGCTTTGACCTCTGTTTTTCGCTGTTTGATGGTTTGCAATAGCTCTTGAGCTTGGGCTGTACGCTCTTTGAAGCCTTGCATTTTGCCCCAGAGTTGATTTCCCTGGGGGAGGAGGGCATTGACGCGTTCTTGAGCCGCTGTCGCCAGATCCGCCCGTCCGGCTGTGGTGGCTTTTTGGACGCGATCGTACCAGTTTTTGATCTCTTGGGCGGTGTTAAGGATTTCGCGCTCGGTTTGTTTTTCTTGAGATTGCAAGTCTACGATCAGCGCGACTGTATCATCTTCCTGTTGTGCTAGCTGCTCTTCAATCACCTGTAATTCCAGGTGCGGATTTTTGGCAAGAAAGTCATCGATTTGACTTTCTAGAAACCGTTTCATGTCTTCGAGTAAACCCATAATTAGGTGTTAGGTGTTAGGTATTAGGTATTAGGTGTTAGGTGTTAGTTAGGCTTGATGGTTAGAGGAAGTAGAGGTAGGAAACTAGGGAATTAGTTGTATTTTCTCTTTTTCCCTAAAACCTAAAGCCTAAAACCTAAAGCCTAAAATCTAAAACCTAGAATTTCTGACCGACATCGATCGCGCGAATTTCGCCGCCTTTGCGTTTGACCATTACTTCGCCTTTATTGACAGCGATCAAAGACCAGTTAGTATTGCCAATTTTTTGACCGACAGTCACGACGACGCTGCGACGGTCGATCTCGAAGACGGCACCTGGCTGCTGATTAGTGGGCAGGGTTTTGACCAAACCAATTGGCGTGGTGACCGCTACTGGGGTCGCTGTTACGGGGACGGTCGTGGTGGCAGGATTTGGGGCTGTGGAGGCGGCTGGAGCGGCGATACTCGGAGCGGGATTGGTGGGAGTAGTGACTGAAGCGGCTTGAGTGTTGGCGGCGATTCTGGCTAGAGATTTTTGCATGTACTGAGCGAAGTTGGCATCGGCAACAGCAGTCGGCGACTGGGATTGAAATGGGAGCCAACTGGTATTGGGAAGTTCGATTTTGCGTTCGTTGACGAGCCAGACGAGCGTACTACCGATCGCGATCGAAGTCACGCTGAGACCGAGTAGGACTTTGAGCCAGAGGGGAATATTTGGTTTTGGCTTGGCTGCGGTTGGGGTTGGCTCGACTGCTGGTTGAGGCGGATAAGATGGAGCTTGGGCTTGAAGTTGTGGTTGCTGTGGTTGCCGAGTCGAATATTGTTCGGGGTACACGGATGTGGTGGTGTACTGAGGGCGTTGAGGCTGCTGTACCGACAGCGTGTGAGTATTGGTAGCAAGATCGTCGCTGAGGAGTTCGTCGATGTCTGCAAATACGCGATCGAGCGAACGATCTGCGTGAGCATTGACTTTGGCAAGGATATCGCGCTGGCGCGAACGATCGAGTGGTGATTGGGCTGAAGGAACTGCGGGATTTTGGTTAGTCATCGGTTAGGGGTTGGGGGTTAGAGAATAGTTTACATCAATCTATTTGTCGTAGTTGAGATGAAATTATTAGATCTATCTCCTAGTCCAGCTCTCCTAGTTTGTGTGAGGATGCTATTGCATGCGATCGATCGTCCGATATTGAATTGCTTCGGCGATGTGACTCGCTGCAATGCTGTCTGTATCTGCGAGATCGGCGATCGTCCGAGCGACTTTGATAATCCGATCGCTGGCTCTAGCTGACAATCCTAACTTGCGAATGGCTGTCTCTAATAACTGCCGAGAGCGATCGTCAAGCGGACACCAGGTTCGTAATTCCCGACTTTGCATCTGGGCATTGCACACAATCCTCGGTACCGACTCAAATCGCCGACTGGCTTTGTCGCGAGCAGCTTGCACGCGGGGACGGACTGTAGCCGAATTTTCGCCAGTGGGTCGATCGGTAATTTCTTCAGGTTTGAGCCGATTTACTGCTACTTGCAAGTCGATCCGATCCATCAGGGGGCCAGAAAGCTTTGCCCAATAAGTCTCGCGCTGACGCGGATTGCAGGTACAAGCTTGGATCGTGTCTCCATAATAACCGCAGGGGCAGGGATTTGTACTGGCGACGAGGGTAAATTGAGCGGGGAAGGATACCGATTGGCGGGTGCGGGAAATGGTGACGTGTCCATCTTCGAGTGGTTGCCGCAAGAATTCCAGTACGTCGCGTTTGAATTCGGTCAACTCATCGAGAAATAATACGCCCCGATGGGCGAGGGAGATCTCCCCAGGGCGCGGGAAGCTGCCCCCACCCACCAGTGCAGGCCCAGAAGCCGAATGGTGGGGACTGCGATAAGGTCTGTTGCAGACGAGTGCGCCGCGTTCTTTGAGCAAGCCAGCGACGGAGTGGATTTGGGTGACTTCCATCGCTTCGGCGAATGAGAGGGGCGGCAAGATCCCTGGCAAACGCCGCGCTAGCATCGTTTTGCCGCTCCCAGGCGGCCCGACAAAAATCAGATTGTGTCCGCCTGCTGCGGCGATTTCGAGGGCGCGACGGGCGTGTGCTTGACCTTTGACATCATGCAGATCGGCGCAATCTAGTTGGGGTTGGGCGAGTCTACCTGTGACATCGACTTTGACTGGCTCAAATTGTTCGGGATGGTTGAGGAAGGTGACGACTTCGGCAAGATCGTTTAAGCCATATACCTGTAAGCCTTGCACGACCGCCGCTTCGCTAGCATTGGCGGCGGGCACTACCAAGCCAGTAATCCCCATCTGCTGAGCGGCAGCAGCGATCGACAATACGCCCGTAACAGCCCGCAAACTGCCATCTAAGGACAGTTCGCCGAGAAATAGATAATCACCCAATAATTCGCCGCTCACTTGGTCTGAGGCGGCGAGGATACCCACACAGATGGGCAGATCGAAACTCGGCCCCTCCTTACGAAGGTCGGCTGGCGTGAGATTGATCACAATCCGCCGCACGGGATATGCCGAACCCGCATTTTTGATTGCTGTTTTGACACGCTCTTTGCTCTCTTGGACGGCTGTATCTGGCAACCCCACGACGGTAATCCCTGGCAAACCTGTGGCGACATCTACCTCAACGCCTACTTTGACTGCCTCGATGCCGATAATTGTCGCACTCCAAACTCTGGCTAACACAGGGATTTTTCCGTTACTTTTTTGACGATATCGACTTAGTTAAGCACGGCACTTCAGTAACTGACAACGATCGAATGTCTTAATTTAGGTTTTAGGTTTTAGGTTTTAGGCGAATTAGGTTCTAGGCTTTGGGCTTTAGGGATTAGTTTTGGGATTAGTGCGTTGGCTCTCGCCTGAAACTTCGTCACAGGCTCAACAGGTGTTGCAAATTTTTGTGCTAAGTTTTGATGGATGCCTTGTCCCCGCACAGATGTCACACTACAAATTCAGCAACCAGCCATAACGCATCCACCATCCACCATCCACCATCCACCATCCACCTATGAGCCTGTCTACACTAATCCTCACTGCCCTTGCCGTTGGCATGATGTTTGGGACTGTTTTGAATACCACATTTCCGCTAGCGATCGCGCCAATCGATCGTTATCTACTCGCACCGATCGGAGCGGGATTTTTACGAATTATTCAGTTCGTAGTCGTACCGCTGATTTTCTCATCCTTGATTTTGGGTGTCAACCGGATTCAGGGTACGGGGCAAGTGGGGCGATATGTACTCAAGCTGATGACTTGCTATGTAGTGACGAGTCTGGTTTCACTCTGCATCGGGATGGCTGTAGCTTTGTGCTTGCAACCTGGTGCGGGGGTGACTGGATTTACGCTGCCTACCGCGACTGATGCGACAGTGGCTCCAGATGCGATCGATTGGTTGGTAAGTCTGATTCCTACCAATCCAGTCGGCGCACTCAGTAGCGGCAATCTGCTCCAAATTATTTTCTCAGCGGCTTTATTTGGGGCGGGAATACAACTCGCGCAAGCCAAGGCGCAGCCATTTGTCGAGCTGTTGGAAAGTATTTATATTATTAGCGAAAAAGTGCTATCGGTGATTTTGTATGTTGCACCGATCGGTGTGTTTGCATTGATTAGTTCGACGATCGCGACTCAAGGATTAGAATTGCTGATCCGACTATCTTGGTATGTGTTGGGACTATTGATTGCCACGGCGATCATGGCAGGATTTTATTTGATTTTATTAACTTTACTAAAAGCCGAACCTGTTAAGTTTTTTCAGAGTTTAGTGCCATCATTCTTTTTAGGATTTGGGACGGCAAGTTCCAATGCAGTTTTGCCAATGGTGTTGCAAAATATGCAGGAAGGATATGGCTTGCGATCGGAGATTGCGAGTTTTGCTTTGCCGTTAGGAACTGCACTAAAGCGAGATGGAGCAACAATCTTACAAGGTTTTAATGCTATTTTTATCGCACAAATATATCATGTGCCAATTACCCCGTCTTTACTATTTGCGATCGGACTGAGTAGCTTTTTAGTTTCGTTTAGTACGCCTGGAGTTCCTGGTTCGGCATTGATTACGATGGCGACAGTATTAGCAGCAGCCGGATTGCCTGTTGAAGGGATTGCGATCGTCGCGGGTATCGATCGATTGACTGATGGTTTTAAGACGGTGCTCAATGTCGTCGGAAATAGTAGTAATGCTATTTTGCTCAGTCTCTGGGAACCAGCACCCCCAAAGATCGAACCAGCATTGATAGTAGCTCCAGTACCATCAGAACTGAGACATTAAGTAGACAAGTGCAAAAATTTATTAGATCTAAATTGCCTGGGATCTAGATGGTGGGCAGTGCCCACTACGACTCTACAAAACTGTAGGATGTGTTAGCGTTGGCGGAGCCGCGCCGAGAGGTAATAGCGCGAGCGTACTAGCTCCAACTAAGTGTCATTATTGATGGCGGATTTAGTCAAGAGACTATCCAAGCGATCGGTAGACCAGTATTCTGAAGGATAAGCGATCGCTGAAATCGCAGACAATCGCACTACCCAGGTGACGCGTTGGAAGATGTGTTCGGTCGAGTCGTCCTCACTACCAGGGACTAAAATTAATACTTCCACAAAATCGCGATCGAGTCCAATTGGGACGCCAAAGTAACTTTTGTCGCGGGTTTCAAACCAAACCTCGATCCCATCGTGCAGTGCAGCTTTCAATCGTTGACATAAGAGGCTAGATGCTTGGCTATCGGACTTTTTACCCATAGGGATCGGCTTGGGGCTAGAGGATAATTGGACGGCGGATGGGGGGTGAAGCTCTGGGGGAAATTTCAGTTCTTGTTGGCGGCTGGGCGGTAGGCTAACTAATTGAATGAATCCTCGTTGGTGAGATTGTCAAGTCGTATTTTCAAGGCTCGATCCTCATCCTTGGTGGGGTAAAGGATGCGTTAGAGTTAATACACATATAGCCGCTTTCAGTTCGATCGATATCGACTAGTTGGGCTATCAAGCAATTGGCGATCGTCATCTAAATTAACTAAAATTATGCTATCTAACCTCTTCGGTGGTAAAAAATCAACCATTCCCGCTCCAGCAGACGCTTTACCTGGCAGAGCCGAAAAAATGGCTCTACCTGCCAAACATTTTGTCAATGGTAATCCCTTCACCCCACCATATCCCGATCGCCTGGAAAAAGCCATGTTTGGGATGGGTTGTTTCTGGGGTGCCGAACGTAAATTTTGGCAGCTACCTGATGGCGTCTATATTACCGCTGTTGGCTATGCCGCAGGCAGTACCCCAAATCCCACCTATCAAGAGGTTTGCAGTGGTGCTACGGGACACAATGAGGTCGTACTCGTGGTATTCGATCCTGAAGTCATCTCTTATCAACAACTACTCAAAGTCTTCTGGGAAAACCACAATCCTACCCAAGGAATGCGCCAAGGTAATGATGCTGGTACGCAGTATCGATCGGGGATCTACTGCTACTCTGATAGTCACCTGCAATTAGCCCAAGCCTCTAAAGTAGCCTATCAGGAAGCTCTCAACCAAGCAGGGCACAAGGAGATCACCACCGAGATTCTGGCTGCACCAGAATTTTACTATGCTGAAGTTTATCACCAACAATACCTTGCCAAGAATCCTGGCGGTTATTGCGGTTTGGGCGGTACCAATGTGTGTATGCCTGAAAACTTGTCGGCGGTAAATTAGGGCTGGGGCAGAAACGTCGATTGTATAATTAACAACCTTAGTGCGGGTAGGGGCAATTCATAGATTGCCCCTATCCGCGTTTGGCTACTAGACTGCGGTGTTGTCAATAGCAGGATCGATCGCGTCTGTGAGAATCACTTCACCCAAGCCCGATCCCAGCCATTGCCGCCGACTTCCAATCCAGCATTTATACTACTAGTCTTGATGATTTGCTTGCCCTGACGATTCCGCAGATCGATCGATAATAACCCTTTAAGCGTATCGCGACAACACATCACCAATCCCTGTTCTGTCGGTGTATTTACCATCGTTCCAGGTAGTGGCGTCGTACCGATTAATTCCACCTGAAAATCGTCATTACTAGCTTGAATCTGCCATTCTCCCCACGGTTGGATCTGCCAAGTCATCTGCGAATTCCACGGTACGAATTCATAAAACCTGTCGCGATAATGAATGCCAACCATCCCGACTTCCTCCGTCGCCCACAATACCTGACGTCGCCCACCGCCTGCGGTAACCGCCAATCCAACAGTCTCATCAAAACTATTGCAATTCACCCAAAACCACTTCTGGGGAAAAGAGCGACCCCAATTTTTTTCACTATAAGCTGGTGCATTGGTAAAATCATAACGTTTGCCCTGCCACTCGATCCAACCTGTAGCCAAGCCATGTGCCATCAGAATCTGCCATCCTGGCTCGAAGATACTCAAGTAAGACAGTAAACCTGCCGTCGCTTGTTGAGGCTGCTGAGGCTGTCCCCAGCCATAGATCGGGACGGTATGATAGCACCAGCGACAGTCTTGGTTTGGTAAGGCTCCCTGATGAAGAGTAGCGGTAACTTGATAGCCCTGAATCATCTGCCGATCGAATTGGGCAACTGACAATAATTGGGGTTTGGTAGTTAGACTTGTCTCTCCCCAGTGTCCTAAAGCCAGACGATCTTTTGTCGCCCAAAATCGAGCCGGATCTGCAAAAGTACACAATATATGTTGCTCGTCAATCCCCAACATTTGCGCCGCACCACCAGCACGATCGCTTTGACCTAAAGGGTCTTCGATCGAATACATAAAAGCAAAAGATTCTCGTAGTTTGGGTAATGTCACCCGAAAATACCACCCCTCAAAAAAAGCCGGATCGACACCATTCCAATGATATCCACTATGAGGTACTTGCATAATTAATAATTACGGATGGAATCACACTGAAGATTTCAAATTCGCAGCCTAAAGCCTAAAGCCTAAAGCCTAAAGCCTAAAACAGGCAATTGGGAAAATCAAGTATTCCCAGAAAAATAGCTTCCAGATAAACTGATAAAAATCGGCGATCGAGCCTTTTTGGTCTAGATCGATATCTCGACTACGCCACCAAAGGAGCGCGAGTAATCCCGTGTGTGAAATAGCTACAAACCAAGTATTGATGGTTGATGATAGCAAGATTCCAGCCCCGATCGTCCCAAGATAAGCGATCGTAATTGCCCAGCGTGTCAGATTAAAAACAGTTAATTTACCCAAGACAATTGTAAATGTTTCGATCTGATACTGGCGATCGCCTTCGAGATCTGGGACATCTTTGAATAAAGCAATGGCAATTGTAAATACTAAGATAAATAGCGTCAACACCCAGATACTCGGTGGTAAACTATCCATACCTGTAAATAGGCGATTGAAATGTAAATAGAGTCCAATGTTGACAATGCAACCCCTAACTGTCAAAATACAAATAGCTGCAAGTAATGAGTATTGTTTGAATCTAATCGGTGGTAAAGAATAAGCCGTACCGATCGCTAGACTCAGCGCAACTGTCGCAAACAACCATTTGCCCGCCAAGCTGGCAATGGCAATCGCCAGCACACCACTTACCCCAACGATCCATTGTCCCTGAGCGATCGATAATTTGCCACTAGCTAATGGTAGATCGGGTTTATTGACGCGATCGATCTCGACATCATACAGTTGATTCAAGCCAACAATATACACATTCCCCAATAAACAAGCAATCCAAGTTATCAGCAGTTGACCGACACTCAGCCAAGTAATCGGATGATGAGTAGTCGCGATCGCGATCGTCGCCAATGCGAATACACTCAGAGTAGTGCCAATAATTGTATGGGGGCGCGAGAACTTCCAAAGCTGTGATAGATACATATCAGAATAGAGCATAGAGAATAGTAGCTAAATCAGCAACCGCGTAGAGCCGCCAATCATCTAGATTGACGGATCGATCTGGAGCCTAGACCAACCACAACAGACAAGCTAGCCCATCGGTGCCAAATATCGATCTTAATCTTTTCTCAGACCAAATCGCTCGTTGGTTCAAAACTCTCAACCAGATCTCTCAAACGGCAGAGTATCCCCTCCCTCATTCGGATGAGGAAAATGAGATCGAACATTTGTAGGCTGTTTGGTAGTCATTTACCAGTAGGCGGTCTCCCATCATGGCAAGCGAAAGACAAATACAGGACAAGCGCGAATCAACCCAGCCAGACTCGATTGAGAATGGAGCTGCACAGCAGGAATTAGCAGACAGAGCCAAAGAGACTAAAAAAGCCCAAACATCCTCAACATCGCCAGAAGACGAATCGACTCAACAGCTAGAGTCACTCTTGCAATCATTACAAGGCGATGTGAGCGCACTCAATCCTGATGATGCCCTCGAAACGATCGATCGATTCCAGAGTTTACTGAAGCAATCCAAACAACCAGCAGCCAAAGAAATCGCCAGCGGCTTAAAAGATTTGCAAAAGTTGTTGAAGCGTAAAGAACCCAGCGGACACGAACTTGGCGAACTCATCCGCCATCTCGGCGAACAAACCACTGACATCGCGGCTGACTCCGATAAAGCCCTCAAGACGACGCTCCAAAACTTAGGAAAGCAGCTCACCAAAATCGGTCGCTCTCTGTCCAAAGCCGAAGATACCGAGCAGCTCGAAGATCTTGAGGCTCTTGTCGATACTCTCAAGCAATCACCCAACCAAATCGATGCGAAAGCTTCAGTCGGTGAGATCGATCGCTGGTACAATCTGCTACACAAATCTGATGACCAGAGCCTCAAGGAAATCGCTACCGAACTCAAAGAACTCAAGCAACTATTGAAGGGCAGCAAGACCAAAGGTGCCGATCTAAGTGAGCAGCTCATTCAACTTGGCGAAAAGACTACAGCCGCTGCTGCCACCGCCGGACGCGGCTTCAAAGGAGCAATCCAAAAAGTTGGTAAAGGATTGACAACCTTTGGTAAGTCGTTGGCTGACTAACTACATTGAAACCGAGCGATCGATGGTTTAGCATCTGGACATGAGGTGCTAAATTATCATCCAGTTTCAATATTTTGAGGCGATTTTAGCTGCTGACGGGCTAGTCCTTCCAAAGATAGATATTTGCACTATGTCATTAGAGAGATGAGTTAATTTGGCAAATCTTTTATCTTAGAAAAAGATAGTTCAATAACAAGTATTGAATCTTTATTTTAGTTAGGAGTACAAATCAAATGTCGATCGATCTTGATGATGCAAAACGTACGGCGATCGCTTGCAAGCTAGCCGGAATGAAAGAAATTCAAAACTTGGTGATTTCTAACGAGGAAAAGCTCATCTCTGCTTGTGACGACCAAGAAATTCGCGATCGGTTTAGCAAGATGTTAGATGACGATCGCAAAAACCTTGGGATTCTAGACACCGTAATCGTGCAGTATGGTGTCATGAGCGAACCAAAAGAAACCGTTACCATGATGGTGGAGAAAGTTGAAGAATTAATGCAAGGCTCTGAGCTGTCTTTGTATGAAAAAGCAGCTCAACATGAATTACTCAAACACCAACAATTCATGGCTGGGGTGCTAGTACACAAAGCTGGTCAAGTAGTTGGTGCTGATATCCTAACAGCGATTGCACCATTAAATACCATCAACTTTGAAAATCGCGCTCACCAAGAACAGCTCAAAGGCGTACTTGAAGTATTGGGTGTCCGCGAACTCACCGGACAAGAAGCAGAGCAAGGTCTCTGGGCACGAGTACAAGACTCCATCGCCGCATTTTCGGGGATTGTCGGCAGTGCTGTCACTCACACTAGCGACAAGTCCGACATGAACGTCCAAGATGTGATCCGTGCGGATCACAACAAAGTCAATATGCTCATTATGCAAATTGAGCAAACCAACGATCCTCAAAAAATTCAAGAATACTTCGGTCAAATCTACAAAGATTTAACCGCACATTCTGAAGCAGAAGAACAGGTTGTTTATCCAGCAGTGCGCTCTTTCTACGAAGATACTCAAGAACTCTACGACGACCAAGCTGAACTCAAAGCGATGTTAGAAGAGCTCAAGTCTTCCAATGCTAGCGATGGTGACTTCAAAGCCAAAATCGAACGTCTGAAGAATGCGATAATGGATCACGTTCGTCAAGAAGAAAACACGATGTTTGCAGCAATCCGCAACAACTGTAGCGACGAGCAACAAGAACAAATGGCTACTGAGTTCAAGACGGTGAAAAGTAAGCTCCAAGAGGAATCAATGGCATCGGCAAAGTAATTCGATAGTGGCTAGTTCACTTTCAATTTTTCACACTTAATTTAATCGCTCAAACTGAGTGGGAAGAATATTCCCACTCAGTTTTTTTTGTACGAGCAAGATAGCAAATGGACACGAGCTGCGGTTGGATCTGGGGGCGATCGCTTCAGTACTATTAGCGGCTGTGAATACTAAGTAACTCCGATTTATAAATATTTCAAAAGATAGATGTTTGGTGAAAAGATCGTCGTTAGACTACGAGAAAATAGTTGACTAAAAATTGACGAGGTAGCAAATGTCAAATCAATCAGATAGTTTCAAGGCAGGGGATAAGGTGGAGTGGGAAAGTTCGCAAGGGACGATCGACGGTACTGTCAACCAAAAATTGACTGAGCCGATCGATATTAAAAAGCATCATGTTGATGCGTCTCCAGACGATCCACAATATCTGGTAAAAAGTGATAAAACGGGTAAGGAAGCAGCACATAAGCCCGAATCATTGCGCGATCGGCAGGAGTAAACTAGGGCTGAGCGCGAGTTGCTAATGTTGGGTTGTTTCGTGCCGATGTCAAAGGTAAGAGATGCGATCTATCGATCGATGTAGTATCAGCGATCCCCTGAGTTCGAGCGAGCAAGGATGTCTATCTAAAGAGATAGATTTTGAAGATCGACACCACTGTGAGCGCGATCGGATCGATCCTCACCACTAGTTAGAAACTCGCAGTAGGAAAAGATTTGACTCGCTGCAATGAAGTAGATGCGATCGATTTCGATCGGGCTGTTACTAACTCTTACCTCTGACAGAGTTAGTTTAATTTTTTTTGAAATAACTTTGAGAAATATCAGTAGTATTAAGTTTGCTCGACAGATTGCGCTACTCGATCGCTCACATCGGCTCCGCAGCAGCTTGGCAGATCGCCGATTAAAACTATGAGGACTGGAAAATGGCTGGACAACTATGCTGGATACCCAAGTTTGGATCTAATGGCAAACTAGCTCTACATCTGCGATTGGAACCTTATCACCCCTGGAAACCGCATACGGCATTTCCCCATCTATGCAGTGCCGACTACCCCATTCCCAATGGCTCCAAAGGTTGGGCAACTTGCCAAAAACTGATTGCTGCTGGCTGGACGCTCCTGCCGACTGAGCAAGCGCGCAAGTCGATCGACGCACCCGTTCGCAGCCTCATCAGTCTGGCTAGCAACATCCCTTTCAACTGAAGATTGTTGGTAGTAGTTAATAGGCGATCGCGGTTTGCGAGCCACGGAGGTTCCCTCCAGATTGAGTAAAACAAGACAGCATTGTGAATAGGACAGAGATCGGCACATCATCAAACATGGAGTAAGTAGACAATGGCAACTCAAGATCGCAATCCCGTTGATACCCAGCAGAGAATTCGTTATGCAGTGGTAGGCTTGGGCTGGTTTGCTCAAGCATCCGCTTTGCCTGCTTTTGTCAATACCGACAACTCCGAAGTAGTAGCACTAGTTTCGGACGATCCGACTAAGCGCGCTGAAGTTGCCAAAAAGTATGGGATTGCAGATGCTCAGACCTACACTTACGATCGCTATGATGAGTTGTTGAGTAGCGGTACCATCGATGTGGTGTATATTGCCTTGCCCAACCATCTCCACTGCGAGTACACCCTCAAAGCTGCCGCAGCGGGAGTTCACATCCTCTGCGAAAAGCCAATGGCAGTCACCGTCACCGAGTGCGAACAGATGATCGCCGCAGCACAGGAGCATCATGTCAAGCTGATGATTGCCTATCGGCTGCATTTTGACGCTGCCAACATGCAGGCAGTAGAAATCGTCAAATCGGGTCAAATCGGTACCCCTCGATTCTTTCACTCCATCTTTGCCCAGCAAACCGAAGGAGCAAATAGCCGGATGAGGGTAGAAACAGGTGGCGGCACGCTCGAAGATATTGGGATTTATTGTATCAATGCCGCCCGTTATCTGTTCCAATCCGAGCCGACTGCGGTATTTGCGACTAGTGCTAGCAACGGTGAGGAACGCTTTCGGGAAGTAGCCGAGATGACGAGTGCGATCCTTCACTTCCCAGGCGATCGGTTGGCGACATTTACCTGTAGTTTTGGGGCTGCTAAGATTTCGACCTATCAAATTATGGGTACCGCTGGTAACCTGCATGTCCAGCCAGCTTATGCGGTGCAGGCGCAGATCGACCACATCCTATCGATCGATGGCGAACCGCCGCAGCAGCGGAGCTTTGAACCACACGATCAGCTAGCAGCGGTGTTTTGTTACTTTTCGGACTGTGTTTTGCAAGACAAAGAGCCACAACCATCGGGACATGAAGGATTAATCGACATCAAAATTATTCAGGCTCTCAATGACTCGATCGAGAGTGGTGGCTTTGTATCCATTGACGGGATCGCACCACCGCCACAGCGACCGACAGCCGCTCAGACGATCGCCCGTCCCCCCCTCCAGGAGCAGCCTCAACTAGTCAATGCTGCCGATCCGGCTGGCAACTCTTGACAGCAATTGCAGCTAGTACCGGACAATCGATCTCACATTCGCCAATTTATAGGATCTAGATCGCGCCCCATATCATCGAGTGAGCGCGATCTAGCTGCAAGCTTGTGGTGCTGAGGCGACCTCATCAGACGGGGGCAGGGTCGCCATCAACTGTCAACTGTCAACTGTCAACTGTCAACTGTCAACTGTCAACTGTCAACTGTCAACTGTCAACTGTCAACTGTCAACTGTCAACTGTCAACTGTCAACTGTCAACTGTCAACTGTCAACTGTCAACTATTAACCTAGCCCAACTTGTGCCCGCAACTAGCGCAAAATTTATCGGTGGGCTTGACCGGAGTACCACACTCACTACAAAAACGTTGCTGACTGGTTGCGCCCATTGTTAATTCTCGATCGCCCATCCGCATCGTCATTGGCTGCATATTCATTTGCATATTGCCCATTTGCATCGGCTGCATCGGTGGCATCGATTGGGTATCGGCGGTGAATGTAGAGCTGGAACTAGAACTAGTAGATTGACTCGTGCCGCTGTGACTGGTTTGCAAGGAGATACTATTACCCTGAATTTCGATGAGCGACTCCCCACTGGGAGTAATAATTTTGAGGATGCCGCCTGTTGGTGTCAGCGTCATGTGGGGAGGTGCGATCCAGATCCCAGTCGTAAAACTATTGCTGGTGCGTTGTTGCTGTCCCGCGCTGGCTTGGACGAGCGTCACCACGGTTTGTGCCCCTTCATTGTCTGCGGAGATCTGCGCGCCCGTGCCTAATTGCCAGTGATATATCATAAGCCACTTGAAGGTTAAAGTTGTAACGATCTGCCTATTGATTAGTGTAGATTAATCGCTCGATAGTTTTTTCGATCGAACACTCCAAAAAGATCGTGTCACAATAGTAACAAACACCATTGTGAGTTGAATAGGTAGAGGTAGATCGTCATGGTATTACTAACTGACAAGATTCAAAAGCGGTTGACGATCCAGGTTGAAGATATTGCTGAGGCTACGACCGCGATTCGATCGTTGGATTGGGAACGCGATCGGTTTGATATTGAATTTGGGCTACAAAATGGCACTACTTACAACTCGTTTATCATTCGGGGTGACAAACTTGCCTTAGTAGATACCTCCCACGAGAAATTTCGTCAGTTGTATCTGAAAACTCTCCAGGGACAGGTCGATCTCAGTCAGCTTGACTACTTGATTATCAGTCATACCGAGCCAGATCACAGTGGCTTAGTTCGAGATGTATTGGCTCTAGCACCCCATGTCACCGTCGTGGGTAGCAAAGTCGCAATCCAATTCCTCGAAAACTTCGTCCATCAACCCTTTACCAAACTCATCATTAAAAATGGTGATGTCCTCGACTTGGGAGCAGGACATGAGATCGAATTTGTAATTGCGCCCAACTTACACTGGCCCGATACGATCTTTAGCTTCGATCGCGGTACCCAGATCTTGTATACTTGCGATGCCTTTGGGATGCACTATTGCTCCGATGCCGTATTCGACGAAGATTTGAGCAAAATCGAACCAGACTATCGGTTTTATTATGAATGCTTGATGGCACCCAATGCGCGATCGGTATTATCTGCACTCAAACGGATGGGCGAACTCCCCACCGTCGGGACAATTGCCACCGGACATGGCCCCCTCTTGCGTCACAACGTCGGCGAACTCGTCCAACGGTATCAAGACTGGTCGCAACTCAAAGCCAAAGCCGAAACCAGCGTAGCCGTCTTCTACGTCTCCGACTATGGTTATAGCGATCGACTCTCCCAAGCCCTCGCGCGCGGGATCGCCAAAACAGGTGTCGCCGTCGAGATGATGGATCTCAAATCCGCCGACCCCCAAGAAGTGCAAGAACTCGTCGGACGGAGTGCGGGGATTGCGATCGGGATGCCCCCCGGACAGGGTAAAATCGCCGAACTTGCTCAAGCTGCGATCGGGACTATTCTCGTAGCCGCCAAAAACAAACAAACGATCGGGTTATTTGAATCCTACGGCGGCGATGATGAGCCTGTAGACCCCTTGGTGAGCAAATTACGCGAAATCGGTGTGAGTATCGCTTTCCCCGCCATCCGCATCAAAGAAACCCCCACCGAAGCGATTTATCAACAGTGCGAAGAAGCTGGCACCGACTTGGGTCAACTGCTGACCAAGGATAAAGCCATCAAACAGATGAAATCCCTCGATTCCGACCTCGATAAAGCCCTGGGACGGATCAGCGGCGGACTATATATCATCACCGCCAAAAAAGGTGATTCTAGTAGTGCGATGTTAGCCTCATGGGTTACTCAAGCTAGCTTTGAGCCATTAGGCTTGACAATCGCCGTATCCAACGATCGAGCGATCGATTCATTGATGCAGGTTGGTGATAAATTCGTGTTGAATATGCTCGAAGAGGGAAACTATCAGACCCTGATGCGGCATTTCCTCAAACGATTTGCACCTGGAGCGGATCGGTTTGAGGGCGTCAACACTCAGGCGGCGGAAAATGGTAGCCCGATTTTGCAGGATGCGTTGGCGTATATCGAGTGTGAGGTGGTGAGTCGGCTGGCTTGCGGCGATCATCATGTGGTGTACGCGACGGTGGATACCGGACGGGTGGCGAAGGTAGAGGGGCTGACGGCGGTGCATCATCGACGGGTGGGGAATCATTATTGACGCAGAGGGCGCAGAGATAGGGGAGTACGCAGAGAGGGGGTTAGTGGGGTGAAATATGGAGGGGATTATGGATGAGAATGAGATTTCGGGGAAGATAATTGGTTGTGCGATCGATATTCATCGAGAGTTAGGTCCAGGATTATTGGAGTCGGCTTATCAAGCTTGTCTATTTTATGAGTTAGTCCAGGCTGGATTACAAGTCGAACAGCAAAAACCATTACCTCTGGTTTATAAAGAAGTCCATCTCAAATGTAGTTATCGCATTGATTTACTAGTAGAAGAGCGAATTATCATCGAACTCAAAACCGTTGAATCTCTACAATCCCTTCACAATAAACAACTACTTACCTATCTCCGTCTCGCCAAGTGCAAACTCGGCTTACTCATCAACTTCAACGTCCCCCAACTCACCCAAGGCATCAAAAGAATCGCCAACAACCTCTAAAACCCCCCTCCACTAGCTCCCTCTCTGCGTTCTCCCCTATCTCCGCGCCCTCTGCGTTAAAAAAACCACCCCAACCAAGCACCAATATGCCCCCCCGCGACCTCCAACCCTACCCCATCGCCCCCGACACCACCGTCCTCCGCTCCCGCACCTGGGATCGACTCAAATTTGAGATCGAGTACGGACTCGCACGCGGTACCACCGCCAACTCCTTCATCATCACAGGCGACACCAAAGCTCTGATCGACCCCCCTGGCTCCTCCTTTACTGACGCATTTATCACCGGATTGAACAACCGATTTGATGTCAAATTAATCGAATACGTCATCCTCGGACACATCAATCCCAATCGCGGCGAAACCCTCAAAAAATTACTTGAACTAGCCCCACAAATTACTTTCGTCTGCTCCAATCCTGCGGCGATCGCATTACTAACGATCCTCGGACGTGACGATCTCGACATCATCGCGATTAAGGGTGGTGAATCGATCGATCTAGGCAAGGGACACGTCCTCAGATTTATCCTCGCACCTACTCCCCGTTGGCCCGATCGCTTATTAACTTACGACTCCAAAACTCAAGTTCTCTACAGTGATAAACTCTTCGGTTGTCATGTTTGTGGCGACCAAGTATTTGATGAAGGATGGGAATCTTACTCGGAAGATCGGCGTTATTATTTCGATTGTTTGATGGCTCCAGCCGCTAAACAAATTGGGTCTACTTTAGATAAAATCGCTGAGTATCCGATTAGTCTCTATGCTACCGGACATGGGCCGTTGGTGAAATATGGTTTGATGGAGCTAACTAATCTCTATCAACAGTGGAGCAAAACCCAAAGTAGTCAATCACTCTCAGTTGCGCTGATTTATGCTTCGGCTTATGGCAATACGGCGACGGTTGCTCAAGCGATCGCCTCGGGAATTACTAAGGCTGGTGTGGGTGTAGAATCAATCAATTGTGAATTTGTCGAACCAGCGGAAATTAAGGCAGCTTTAGAAAGATGTACGGGGTTTATTATCGGTTCGCCGACGCTCGGCGGACACGCACCAACCCCGATCCAAACAGCTTTAGGGGTCATCTTATCATCTGCCCAGAAGACTAAATTAGCTGGGGTATTTGGCTCATTTGGCTGGAGTGGAGAGGCGATCGATCTTTTAGAAACAAAGCTCAAAGATGCTGGCTACAAGCTCGGATTTGAGCCGATTCGGGTGAAGTTCAAACCCACGGAGATGACGCTCAAAGAGTGCGAAGAGACAGGTACAGACTTTGCGCAAGCTGTGAAGAAAGCCAAAAAAGCCAGTATTCCCAAAGCCAAAATTGGCGACGCGACAACCGATCGCGTCGAGCAAGCTGTCGGGCGAATTGTTGGCTCGATGACGATCGTCACTACTCAGCAGGGCGATCTATCTGGTGCGATGTTGGCTTCTTGGGTATCTCAAGCCACATTTAATCCGCCTGGTTTGACTGTCGCAGTTGCCAAAGAACGCGCGATCGAATCGTTGATGCACAAGGATGGTAAATTCGTCCTCAATATCCTCGAACAGGGCAAACATATCCCCTTGATGAAGCAATTTCTCAAGCCATTTGCGCCAGGTGAAGATCGATTTGTCGGTGTGAATATGGAGGCAGCAACTAATGGTTGTCCGATTCTTACTGATAGCTTAGCCTATCTAGAATGCAACGTCCAAAGTCGAATGGAATGTGGCGATCATTGGTTGATTTATGCCACGATCGATACTGGCAAAGTATTCAATTCAAGCGGAGTCACCGCAGTCCATCATCGCAAATCGGGTACTCACTATTAGTTTAATAGATATAAGTTGGTTTCCAAGGCGCGATCGATTTGGCGAACTAGATCGATCGGTAGAAATGGCTTAGCGACAATTTCGACTACGCCTAGTTCTGTGAGCAGATCGCGTTCTGGCAAATGGCGACTAGCCGTGAGCAGCACGACGGGAATATGTTGGGAATAACGCCGCGATCGTAGCTGTCGTAAAAATGTGATTCCATCCATTTCTGGCATCATCATATCTAGAACGATCGCCTGTGGTTGATTTTGCTCGATCCCATTTAGTCCTTCTTGTCCGGATGCCGCTGTCAGGATATCCCACCCCTTGAGTTTATGGAGACACATGGAGACGACTTCGCGGATGTTGCGATCGTCATCGACAATCAGAATTTGTTTATCAATACTATTAAATAAATCCAATGGTTCGTTGATTATTGACTTGGTAGGGATGAAAATCTGCTCGAAGTTCTCACCATAATTAATTTTAGTTTTTTTAATAACCTGTTTCTTACTCAGGTATTTATCAATTGTCTTGAGGATTGCTGATGGTTGGATTGGTTTTCCCAAAAATCCATTAGCTCCGACAAATTTGGTACGGACTCGATCGATCAAACCATCACTACCAGTTAAAATGATAATTGGGATCGTTGCCAACGAAGGTGTTTTGCGAATTTGTTCGCAAACTTCATAACCATTCGTAATTGGCATCACCAAATCGAGCAAAATCAGATCGGGCTTATTTCTAATCAAACTGGGGATAATCTTGAGTGGATCTTGTACTCCAAACGATCGATAGCCATGTGCTGTGATAATTTTTTCGAGATGTTTGTAAACGGCGATACTGTCGTCAACACAAGCAATTAGGGGAATCGATTTAGACGTGACTCTTTGCTCCAATATCGAAGTTGGCTCGACCGATGTTAAATAACGATTGGGTGATAAATTTTGAGGTTGGCGTAGTTGTGGCGAAACAGCCGTTGGAGCTAGTTCTGGAAAAATCTTGACTTCATCAAAACTGCCTTGTGCTGTTCGCGGTTGCCGCAGTGGTGATAGGGTAATGATGCCTAGCGTGAGTAAAGGTAGCAAAGATTCTACTACATCGATTAATTGTTTGCGATGGTGAATGGCTAAAGTGCGGAGAGATTTGCTACCATCAATTGATGAAATTAAATATTTCAAGTCTCGATCGTCATCAAAGTTAGCAATCTGACCTGATTTTTGGACGATCGGAAATAAACTTGGTGGATAACTAGCTAGCTCGTGCCGCTCCCACTCTTGCCAAGCTTGAATCGTGCGCGTGAGCATTGGTTGAACTTCGAGCAGTGGTAAAACTGACTTTAAGTGAGTATTGTTTACAACTGGAATCAGGTGATAGGACAATCGATCGCCCTGATGTTGACTGAGTTGAATGATATCAAATAAAACTTCCTGGATCGCGCATTCTTGAGCTAGTTGATTGGAATTTAAAAATATCTCTTGAGTATTAGTAGATTTGACCAACCGATCGAGCGGCATATTGAGCGAAGCGAGAGCCAAATTTCGCTTCCACCGATCGATCCCATCAATCCCACCACTAATTCCTGCCAACCGTCCAGATGAAAAGCAAAACATCCAGCTTGGATAATCTGCAACCTGCACGATCAGGTTGCCACTGAAAGCATCATTTTTGATTTTATTAAACTCGGCGATCGCGTCTTTGAACCCGATCTTGTTGTGACTATCAATACTCATAGTTATTAAGCCGTGGCTGTGCCGATCGAATAGTTAGTGGCAAAGCTTATTTCTATAAAGTGCCCGAGTTCGATCAGTTTTCATTCATTGGCTGGGGTAAAATCACAAAAAACGTACTACCGTGTCCCCACACACTTTCTACCCAGATCTGACCTTGATATTGGAGGACGATCGATTTACAAATTGCGAGTCCCAATCCAGTCCCACCTTTGTCGCGAGCATCGGAACTATCTACCTGTTGAAAGCGATCGAAAATGGTTTCTAGTTTGGCTGGCGGGATGCCGCGCCCGCGATCTTGGACGGTAAAGTGGATCTGCTGCCCTCTCATCGTCACAGGCGATCTCGCTAAGTCAGAGCGCGTCAAGCCAGACGAGATTGGCTCTGGGCTGGCGGTGGCGGTACTGACAGCGATCGACACCACACCGCCTGGATGCGAAAATTTGATGGCATTGCTGAGGAGATTGGTGAAGATCTGGACGATCCGATCGGGTGCTACCCAGATCTGGAGCGGCGGACAATCTAGCTCTAGTTGCACATGAGCCGCGTCAGCACTACCGATCGTACTGGCGATCGCTTGCTGGATGATCGTGTTGGCATCACACCATTCTGGTGCTAATACATGACTATTTGACGCCAATTTTTCCAGATCGAGGATATCATTGACCATCCGCACTAGCCGTTCGGTTTCGATGGCGGCAATTTCGATCATCTGCTTCATTTGGGCTGGATCGTCATCCATCACACCCATCGCCACAAGTCCCAACGCTCCCTGCATCGAGGTGAGTGGTGTTCGCAATTCATGACTGACGATGCCGATAAATTCGTCTTTGAGTTGTTCTACCGCTTGACGTTGTGCCAACTCGGCATTGAGCAGTTGCAGGGTCATTTCGGCGTGGTTGCGGTGCGTCAGTTCGCTCTGGGCTTGAGTCAACAGATCTGCTTGGTGGATCGCGATACTGACTTGACTGGCGATCTGCTCCAATAGCTCGATCTCGGCAGTTTGCCACGGACGTGGAGCCGAGCAGTGGTGGGCGGTGAGTAGCCCCCACAAGGTATCGCCCTTGAAGATTGGTACCAGCAAATTGGCTCTGATTTGCAAACTTTCCAATAGCTGTATGTACCACTCATCGATACCTGCGTTGTAGATATCCGCGTTGGCTGTCCCCACTCCCCGCTGGAAGTCTTCCAGATACAATTCGATGCAAGTGACATAGATCGTCGTGTTGAGGATCGCTTTCCAGTCTGCACCGACAGACTCGACGATCGCCGTACCGCTCCAATCTGGCGCAAACTCATAGACAATCACTCGATCGGTTTGCAGGAACTGTCGCACCTCATCGACAGTAGTCTGTAAGATTTCTGATAAATCGAGCGATCGCCGAATGCGGATTGTCATATCCATTACCAGCCGTTGCTGCTCTAACTGGTTTTGAAGTAACTGCTGGGCTTGATGGCGATCGTCGATATTGATGGCGGTGCCAATCATCCGCATCGGTTCCCCAGCCTCATCAAAGTGTACCTCTCCTCGGGTTTCGATCCAGTGGATGCACCCATCTGCCCAGACGATCCGAAATTGATGGCACAAGATCGCCCCCTCGGCGATCGTGTTCTCCACAAATCTTAGTACCAGCGGGCGATCGTCTGGATGAATGTACCCAGTAAATGTACCAGCAGTACCGTCAAAACTGCCAGGGAGCAAGCCAAATAACTGTTCTTGCTCTTGATTCCATTCGATCTCTCCCGATCGCAGATTCCAGTCCCACATCCCCATCCGTGCCGATGCCAATGCTAGTCGCAACTGTTCTTCTTGGCGAGCGAGGACTGCCAGATGTCGATCGTTTTGGGCTTGGAGTGCGGCTACTTGACGGAGGAGATCCCCTTGTTTGATGGCATGATGTAGCGATAGTCGCAGATTTTCAGTTGTCAATTGTGACTTGTTGAGATATTGCTGAGCACCAAACTCGATCGCGCGAGTTGCTAGCTGTTCGCCCTCATAGCCTGTCAGCAACACTACTGGCAGATCTGGCTTGTCAATCTGCTGCTGCAAGGCTTGCAAAAATTCCAGTCCATTCATATCTGGCAACAAATAATCAAGTAAAATCGCATCGGGTTGCGCGATTTGGTATTGCTGCAATCCCTGGGCACCTGTTTCTGTCTCCAAGATCGTGTAATTGTAGCGATCGTCTTGGTATAAATAGTTTTGCAGCAATTCTCGGTAGATTGGTGAGTCTTCGACAATCAAAATCGTTCGGGATTTGTCGCAGGTATTGCCGCTATTCGGGTGCATCAGATCTATTACTCAAGCTGGTATTGAAGTAGCAATTTAATAGTTCCCCAAAATGACGAGATCGGCACAGTCACTCACTCAGAAATCCCCTCCATAGTGACACTAGTTACCGGCTGATTTGTAGGGAGCGAGGATGGCAAACCCACCCGCACTATAAATGTGCTGCCCTACGGGCACCCCTCCCAAGAGGGGATTTTTTTGAGGATCTATTACAATATCTATATACTATGTGTGCGTTCGGCTCATCGATCCTCAGCAACCAATGATTCAGATCCATACCCAACCGATCGCCGCACAACAGTGGTTGGAGCGGTATCGCGGCAAATTGCCAGTATTTGCGTGCGTGTTGGGATTTACCGAGACTTGTCTGATTCCAGGGATCTCTGCTGCGGGCAAAACCCCAGCAGATCGGCGGTATACGGCGATCGCTGATGCCGAATTTTTGGCCAATGGCGTGCGACTCCAGCCCGATTACCCCTTACCACCACTGATTGCTGGAGCATCACCTGTCTATATCGCGCGGGCAATTGTCGCTGCGTTAGCTCTCCCGCTATATATCTTCAATGCAGGCTTACCCATCTCGCCAACTGTCCCCCATCTAGATCTCGGTGGGATACCAGCAGCTTGTCTGACGACAGGTGCGGCTTTACCAGTGGCGACAGTCGCAAGACTCTATCAACAAGGCTTGAGCTGGGGGGAGAAATTAGCTGCTGTGGTGGGTGCGCAGAGCTATCTCGTCATTGGGGAATGTGTGGTGGGGGGGACTACTACCGCCCTGAGTCTCCTCACTGGCTTGGGCATCGACGCACTTGGTAAAGTCAATAGTAGTCACCCCGTCTGCAATCATCAGCAAAAAGCAGCAATTGTCGGGCGCGGATTGGCACAGCTCAAATTACCACTCTCGCCCCTAGCAATAGTCGCAGCCATCGGCGATCCGATGCAAATCGTCGTAGCTGGGATGGCGATCGCTGCCAGTCGCACCTGTGGTGTATTGCTGGCTGGGGGGACGCAAATGTTGGCTGTAGCCGCTCTGATTGACGCGATCGGGGTCGATCTGGGTCTGGAGATCGACACGGCTCAGATCGTCGTCGGGACGACTAATTGGGTAGCCACCGATCGCTCGGGTGATACTATTGCCCTGGCGCGATCGCTCCCCCAGATCCCGTTAATTTCTACCAAATTGAGTTTTGCTAGTTCCAAATATCCCCAATTGCAAGTCTACGAGCAGGGTTTTGTCAAAGAAGGCGTCGGTGCGGGGGGACTGGCGATCGCCGCTAGCTTATACCAAAATTGGGGACAAGTAGAACTACTCGACTCGATCGAGCAATTATTAGCCGCCAGTTTGGCGATTGCCAAGTAGCGTCGATGTTGGTGAATTGTGCCAAACTTTTCCGAAATAGTCCGCCACCAAATTAGAGCGGTTCGCGATCGATCGGGCAAGCCTAAAGAAACACAACCACTACCCGCCCCGAATTCAGCCGCCAGTTACCGATCTCAAGCAATCATTAATTATCGCTCGACGGCTACTATAGCAATAGCCAAGACAGTTAAGACACTCTCAATACGGTTCGGTTAATAAATCATCGATCGTATATTAGTCCGCGTAGGCGGACTTTGCATCACTAGCAGCGACTTCAGTCGCTAGCTAACCGAACCGTATTGAAGACACTCTGCCTTTTAGTCTGCGGAGGCAGACTTTGCGCCATGAGCGACGACTTCCAGTCGTTGTCATGTCCTCAGCACTGTGGCGGTTGCTATACTGACTCGATGCGATATCTGGCTTCCTGTAATCAGGACGTGAGGGTGCTCTAATCCGCACTCCTCAAAACTGGAATCTGCGGAGGGCAACATCTAAAATAAGAGGTAAAGGAATATTTAAAGATAGTTATGAGCGATCGATTGATTCGAGCAACAGCAGCAGGTGGCGGTATTCGCGCCGTCGGGGTCATTACTACCAACCTCACCGAGACAGCCAGAGTGCGGCATCGACTCTCTGCGGTATCTACAGATGCGCTCGGACGGGGGATGGCTGCCGGATTATTGCTCTCATCGGGGATGAAAACCAAGTTTGCACGCGTCAATCTCCGCATCAAGGGAAATGGCCCCATCGGCGGGCTAATGGTCGATGCTGGGGTCGATGGCACTGTCAGAGGCTACGTCAATCATCCCCATGTCGAAGTCCCACTCACTGCTGATGGTAAACTGGATGTCGGTGGCGCGATCGGTCAAGCAGGCTTTGTCTATGTCTTTCGCGATTTGGGTTACGGTCGTCCCTATTCAAGTACTGTCGAGTTGGTGTCTGGCGAAATCGGCGATGATGTTGCCAATTATTTATTTAGCTCCGAGCAAACTCCCTCGGCTCTGGTTTTGGGCGTGTCGATGAACAGCCACAGCGTACAATCGGCGGGCGGGATCTTGATCCAAGTTTTGCCAAAAGCCGCACGGGATGAGTCATTGGTAACGCTACTCGAAACCCGCGTGAGTGGCTTACAAGGGTTTACACCGCTATTGAAGGCAGGGATGGATCTGCCAGATATTTTTGAGGAACTGTTGGGAGATCTGGGCTTGACGATTTTTCCGGAGGAACGAGAACTAAAATTTGACTGTCCTTGCACCGAGCAACGGATGTTGGGCGCACTCAAGCTACTGGGGAAGGATGAACTTGAGGATATGATCGCTACAGATAAGGGTGCTGAGGCTGTCTGTGATTTTTGTGGGGAAATATATCACGTTAGTGAGGAAAAACTCGCCAATTTGGTGGGAGAGTTGCAAGTCCAAAATTAGCGTATTTATTAACTAAGGTCTGCAATCTAGATGGTAGGTTGGGCGGTTTACTCTCCTAGTAGCAATGCCCATCCTCCCAGTCTGACAACTGCGATCTCAACTGTCAACTGTCAACTGTTTAATACCCAATATCCAACGTCACTGCTGCTTCCACTTGTTGTTCGCCGCCGATGACTGGAGTAGTTGCCGCCGCTGCTACCTTCGATCGCAACATCTCTTGAGCGATCGGTATTGGCGGAGGGGTGGAGTTACTATTGATTTGGATGCCGATGACTTCTCTGCGCTTGAGATTGAGACTCTCAAGTACTGCATCGGCTTGGCGTTGGGCATCTTGAGTCGCTTGTTTGAGAGCTTGGGTTTGAGCGATCGCAATTGCCTCATCACTAGCAATAAAACTCACTCCCTCGATCCGTGTCGCACCATTTTTGACAGCAGCATCGAGGATCGCACCCGCTCGATCGGTTATCACCCGAAAACTGATACTGTTGTTGGCGGTATATCCCGTGAGTTGGGGGGTAGCGTTCGGTGGATAGGTATAAGTCGGATTGAGATTGATCCCCGTGGTTTGGAGCTTGTCTACCCGCTGCGTTTTGAGATAATCAATAACTCGTGTCGAGCGGGTAGCGGTGGCTTGTTGGGCAGCAGTGGGCGTTTTGGCTGAGACTTCGATCGCGAGTCGAATTTGGCTGATGGTAGTGGGGATGGTGACGATCCCTCTCCCACTCGCTGTGATGGTGCGGGCTGGCTTGCGTTCTTGGGCAAGGCTCGGAGCTATCCCCATCGTCAGCACCAAGCTGGCTGTCAACAACAGCGATAGTGCCGATCTGGTTCTCGATTGCCAGTGGTGGGAGCGGTTTTTGCTCATACTATTGAGATGCTCTGAAACACCGCTCTGAGGGCGTGTGAGCAACAGCGATCGCACTTTGGTCATTTTGGTCATTCGAGGTAGGTTTTCACAATTGAGAGGTGATGTTGATGACTGTCGCGATCGTCAACATGTTTCCATCGCTAACTAACCCAAGCGGTTGGAAACCGCTCCTCGTGATGCAAAGTCCGCCTACGCGGACTAGTCTATTAGTACAGCTTTAGGCGGACTTTGCAACAGTAGCCGCGACTTTAGTCCTGGCACTATCGGATGCAGGCATTTCCTCTCGATCGAGATTGAGAGTCGGGGCAGTTGAGAATCCGTTAGCAAAGCTGCTGTGAAAGAGGATCGCGATCGATGTTGAGATTACATTTGGATTGGGCATATTAAGTACAGGAGATAGTTTCAAGATCTAAATGAGTTGGCTCATCTTGGCGATGCGATCGCCAGCGGCTCTACTGGCTCCAATGTTCGTTATTAGAGGATAGATCGATCGCCAGATTCATCCTCACCGCCGCTCGACGATGACAACATCTGTAATTCACCAGCGATAAGGTCGAACTGTGCTGTAGCGACAAGATTAGTTAAAATATATCCATACCAGTGATGACTAGAATTGTTGAAGCATTAAAAGACATTATCCATCAAGAGCTATCAGGGCAATTAATCATCAAAGACCCGCTCGATAGTGCGCTCACTTGGGAAGCTTACTTTGGTAATGGTAAGCTGCATTTTGCAACTAGTACACAGGGGCAAAGAGAGCGGTTGATGTATTTGACTAGACATCATCATCCTGATTTTAATATCAGTGAATTTCCGGTCGGACAGTCTGATTACCAATTTATCTGTCATCAATGGCAATCTGGTAAGTTATCGCTGCAACAAGTTCGGCAACTGGCATTTACCAGTACCCAAGAAGCTTTTGTACATATTATGGCAATGGGTCATGCCGAGATGGAGTTCAATCTCGATGCTCACTTAGATGTCTTAATTTTGTCAGCTTCAGTGCAACAGATTATCAATCCAGTCAAACAGTTGATTTGGCAATGGCAGAAAATTAGACCGCATATTGCTTCACCATTAGTCAGAGTATATCTGTCCAATATTGATAGCTTATACAAATTACTATGGCAACAGCTTCAAAGTACCAAAGCGATCGAGTCTTATCAAGCCGCGCTCACTCAAAATCTTTGTCTTTATAGTACTGCCAATCAACTAAGTGTTGATGTCCAACAACTCACTCACATGCTGCTACCACTAGTCCGCAACCGCAGCGCGCAGATTTCTGGATATGGTGAGAAACAAGATGAAGAGCGTCCATTGATTGCTTGTATCGACGATAGTCAAACTGTCCAAAATAGTGTCAAATTAACGCTAGAAGCGCAAGGTTATGAGGTGATAAGTTTACTCAAGCCCGCTCAAGCCATGACTAAGTTGATTCGTACTCATCCGATGCTGATCTTGATGGATATTAGTATGCCAGATATCAATGGCTACGAACTCTGTCAATTGCTCCGCAAATCTCCCAGTCTCAAAACTGTCCCCATTCTGATGCTCAGTAGTCGCGATGGGTTATTTGACAGGCTCAAAGCCAAGATGGTCGGTGCTAATGATTATATGACTAAGCCATTTACACCTACCGATCTGGTTAATTTGGTCAACAAATATGTTTCGCAGGCTTTAGTTAATGCTTGAGCAATTTATATATTATTGAGAAATATAATATCGATCGATTAGTATGAATGTCACATTCATAGATCGTGCTACAGGTAGTTGAATCAAACAGTTTAAAGTCTTATTACTTCAGCTCAAAATAATCTGTGGGCAGTGCCCATCCCACTGGCTGAGAATAGTGACTACTGGCTTGACACTGAGTAATGAAGAGCCACATATTCAAGCATGTCGAGCCACAATATCTCTATATTTCTGGTGGCCATGGTAATTCTTTATAATCTTTCTTCAATTCTTTTGGAGGGATATAATTATGTTCTTCGATGTGTAGTAAAAATCTATCTGGTAGTCTTAGATAATGCTGACTTAAATAATAATCAATATCATCAAACCATAGCCAAGTATCATCAGAACGGTATGACAAGGAAGACCTACCATCACCAGAACCAATTGCCCAAGGAATTGACAAATGTGATGTCGTGACAACTACAGGACTAGAAGTTAAATATTTTTTTAAACTATCCGTATTTTTATAGCTCCAAGATGGATCTAAAAATTCTTTAATGCTGGGACAATTTTTATATGCTATGCCAAATTCTGACCAACAGCCGAACCAACAATATGACCAATCAGCAAAATTATTCATAGCAAAAGTCAGCTTGTAGGGTGGGCACTGCCCATCAACACATTGCCGATTTAATTATCTAAAGTCTAGAACCAAAATATCGATCTTCAGAACGTACCTATCGTACAACCGGAACGATCGCGTCAGATTGAAAAAAATCCAATAGTTCTCGATTGACAATTTGGGGGACTTCTTGTTGAATCCAGTGCCCGCATTGAGGGATTTTCTTCAGTTTAAATGGTGCAGAAATCAATCGTTCCATCCCTTCTGTCAACTTGTTGCTGAGGAAGTTGTCTTCTTCACCCCACAGAATTAGAGTCGGAACAGTCACCATCGATGGTGTAGTATTCCAGTTCTGAAGCCAATTTTGGGGCGCAAGTAGATGCTGGTAATACTTGAGTGCAGCCGCTAAAACTCCAGGTTTTTCTAGAGCTTCTTGATAAATTTGATTGTCCTCGCTGGTGAATGCTCCTTTTCTAACAGCTTGTCCGCGAAAGACATTGAGGATAAAGTCTTTGAGATTTTGCTGGATCAACCATTCTGGTATACCAGGTACCTGAAATGCCAACATGTACCAACTGCGGCGTAATTGATCGAGATTGCTACCCATTTCCTGCAACAATCGTTGCGGATGAGGTGCATTGAGGATCGCCAATCGATCGAGTACTTGGGGGCATTTTTGGGCTAGATGCCACGCAATTGCACCCCCCCAGTCATGTCCGGCTATGTGCGCTTTGACGTACCCTAGTGACTCGATTAGCCCCCGCACATCGCTACTAAGAGTATCAAGATCGTAGCCACCTGAAGGTTTGTCTGAATAATTATAGCCGCGCAAATCGGGAACGACGACCTTGAAATGACGGGCGAGAGCGGGAATCTGATGTCGCCAAGAGTACCAAAATTCAGGAAAACCATGTAGGAGGATGACTAGTTCGCCTTCGCCTTGAGTGACACAGTGCAAGCGAATATTGTTGGTTTGGATAAATTCATGCCGCCAACCCGAATCCAAGGAGGCTGTGTAAGGTTTCATTGATATCTGGCTATGTTGACCTGATTATTAGTATAAACTAGCGATCGCCAATCGTCGGTAATATTTTTCTATTAATAATAATTTATAGCGATTGATGAGTGCCGCTCAGGTACTATGGCGATCTTAAATTAACGTCAGTTCGGGTTGAGCATATTTGCTCCGCTCTAGCCCCGCCGACGATTGAAATCGGGGCTAGTGTCACAAAGTCCGCCTTCGCGGACTGAAGTATAGAGTCCGAGGAGCGCGAGCCGCTAAACCCTCGGTAAAGCCGAGGAGCGCGCATCACTGCGCCTAACATCAACTTAGCTGTTAATTTAGGATTGCTGTAGATCGATCGTCATCTGCACCCATTAGCTATCTAGTGGTTGAATTTGTTTGACTTGGATATCAAAACCTTGCTTCTGCATTCTATCTACTAGCTCTGTTGGATCTTGCACCCAGAATTGTTTGCCAAACAATACTAATCGATAGCCACTGTCGCCCCGCACAATCGCATATACAGGTGTTTTTAGCTCCTGTGTATCTACCGAATACTCTTCTAACATCGTCTTCAATTCTTGGGATTGGATCTCATCCATTGCTACTTTAATTGGTAGCTCGATTAAGACCAGATGTTGGGGTTGAATGTCGAGATCGATCGGTTTATGGACGGCATTGTAATCCAGCGCGATCGCTTGGTCAACAATCATCTGTAGCTCTTCATCTTTGCGATTAATTTTACCGACTAAGATGATTGGGGTATTGACGATCGTTAGTTCTTTGATTTTTTCATAGGCTTCTGGAAAGGCTACGGCTTCAAGTTTGCTCCCCGCAATATCAGTTAGTTTCAAGATCGCCATTGACTTATTTTCTTTTTTAGTCTGGACGATTTTGACCTCGGAGAGCATTACTAGCACCTTGACTTCTTTGCAGGGTTTGTCTATTTCGATCAGTCGTTTACAATCATGATGATGAATTTTAGCAACCTTTTCGGCATTTTTGAGGGGATGATCTGAGACATAGATCCCGAGTAGTTCTTGCTCGAATTGTAGTCGCTCTTGAGATGAGAAGTCACTAACTAAGGAAGACTTGGGTGTAGCTTCAAACCCACCGGATTCTGGTTGAGAATCACCCAATAAATCGAAGAGATTGCCTTGTCCGATCGCTTTTTCTTTCGCCCGATTTTGCGACCAGGGAATAATCACATCCAGATCGTTGATTAGTTGGCGACGATTGCGATCGATATTATCAAAAGCACCACATTGGATCAGGGATTCCAATGTACGTTTGTTGACAGACTGGAGACTCACTCGCTGACACAGATCGGCAAGCGATCCAAATTCTCCATCGGCTTCACGCGCGGTTAAGATATTTTCGATCGCTGCTTCACCGACATTTTTGATTGCAGATAAACCAAACAGAATATTTAATCGATTTGGTCGAGCTGGATCGATAACTGGTCGAAATTTGACATACGATCGATTGATATCTGGCGGCTCGACTTTGATATCTAGAGTTTGCTCACAATTGTTTAGATATCTGGTCATTTTGTCTTGGTCGCCACTATTTGCGGTCAAGAGTGCCGACATATATTCAGCAGGATAGTTGGCTTTTAGAAATGCCGTTTGATAGGTGACATAAGCATAGGCTGTCGAATGGCTTTTATTAAAACAATACTCTGCGAACAATACCATCTTATCAAATAAAGCATCAGCCACTGCATGAGGGACGCCCTTTTTAGCAGAACCATCGAGAAATTTCTCGCGCTGCTTATTCATTTCATCGGCTTTTTTCTTCCCCATACATCGCCGCAAAATATCGGCTTCACCGAGAGTATACCCGGCCAAATCTTGAGCGATCTTCATGATCTGCTCTTGATAGACGATGACACCATAAGTCTCTTCGAGAATTGATTCTAAAATTGGATGCTCGTAAGTAATTTTCTCGCGTCCATGTTTGCGATCGATGAAAATCGGAATCAATCCTGCATCTAATGGTCCCGGACGATATAAAGCGAGAATTGATGACAGATCTTCGATACTCGATGGCTTCAATCTCGCTACCACATCCAGCATCCCCGAAGACTCCAATTGAAAGACACCTTCTAAGTCGCCTGACTCTACTTGTTTATAGGTTTTCTCAACATTGGGCGGACGTTTATTTAATGCTCCTTTGTTGAGGATCTTGTAGGTACGCCGTTCCTCAAAGGTAATATCATCAGGATCGATTTTATCACCCTTCGTTTGCTCGATCGAGTCCAGCGTATTTTGGATGATTGTCAGGTTCCTGAGTCCTAAAAAATCCATTTTCAGCAGACCCATCGAATCCAAATCTTCCATATAATATTGAGTAATTACCGAGCCATCATTGTTGCGCTGCAATGGGACGATCTCATCCAATGGTTGCGCCGAAATTACCACTCCCGCTGCATGAACGCCAAAGGTTTTGTTAGTCCCTTCAATCCGCATTGCCATATCTACCCACTGTCTGGCGGTAATTTTTTCACCAGTTTCGGGATCGGCATATTCACCCGTTTCGTAGATTTGTTTGAACTCTGGTACCGGAGTTTTATCAGAGATCATTACTGCCAATTTAGTCGGTTTTCCTCGCACAACTGGGATCATTTTACCCAGCTCATTGGCTGCACCGTAGGGGATATTTAGCACCCGCGCTACATCCTTGAGTACCGCTTTAGATGTCATCCGGTTGAACGTGATGATCTGCGCTACGCGCTCCTTCCCATACTTTTCGGTCACATAATCGATCACTTCCGCCCGCCGTTCGATACAAAAATCCGTATCGATATCTGGCATCGATTTGCGTTCGGGATTGAGAAACCGCTCGAATAACAGACAATGATGTACGGGGTCGATATTGGTAATCTTCATCGCATAGGCGACGAGAGAACCCGCTGCGGAGCCTCTACCTGGGCCGACGGGGATAGCTCGATCGCGTGCAAATTTGATATAATCCCAAACAACCAGAAAGTATGTCGAAAATCCCATCCGATCGATCATTTTCAGCTCATAATCGAGTCGTTCCTGATACACGGTTTCGATATCTCCATACCGTTGTACCTTCAGCCGTTCCTTCAGTCCTTCTCGCGAAATTTCCTCCACGAAAGTAGCCGGAGTATGCCCAACTGGGATGGGAAAATCGGGAATTTTGGGTTCGCCCAAAATATTATAAGGTTGAATCTTCTCAGCAACTTCGAGCGTATTGGCGATCGATTCGGCAATCACATCATCAGGTAAATGATCGCGGAATAGTAATGCCATTTCTTCGGCAGATTTGAGATATTCATTGCCGCTATACCGCATCCGCTTGTCTTCACGGATCAGTTGCCCAGTCTGGATGCACAACAACGCATCATGAGCCTCAACATCATAACAAGAGACAAAGTGCGAGTCATTGGTCGCAATCAATTTGATATTTAATTCACGGGCGATTTTGACAATCTCAACATTCACTACCCGATCTTCTTTCAAGCCATGATCTTGGATTTCTAGGTAGTAATCTTCCCCAAACCGATCCTGATACCATTTCGCAACTTTTCGCGCCGCGTCGGGTCGTCCAGCCATGATTGCTTGGGGAACTTCGCCACCCAAGCAGCCACTAGTTACGATCAATCCTTCTTTATATTTCTCGATATATTCTTTGTTAATACAGGGACGCGCAAAAATTCCGCGCCCCTGAAAACCTTCGAGGTGAGATACTGTCGTTAATTTGACTAAATTTCGATACCCCTGGGTATTTTTTGCCAAGATCACTTGGTGAAACTTCTGATAGCGTTTTTGCTGTGTGAAGTCACCATTGATCACATACATTTCGTTGCCAATAATTGGCTTGACATTGCGAGTGCGACAGACTTTGATCAGTTCGATCGCTCCATACATCACACCATGATCCGTCAGCGCGATCGCAGGCATCCCCAATTCTACCGCTCGATCTACCAAATTGGGCAACTGACTAGCTCCGTCTAGCAGGCTGTAGTCACTGTGCATGTGCAAACCAACGAAAGACATAGGCTAGGTAGTGTGGTGTCGGAATAGGGAAACTTAACCCCTGCTACTTATCGGGGCAATGGCAGGTAGGACTATTATAGTATGCTCTTTATAGTATTTTAGCACTACTTTATCGAGTGTTGGTCGGATCGCGATTTAATATGAATAAGCTTGCTGGCGATCTCGATTCAATTAATAGCCGATTTTCCAAGGGAGAGGCTGCGCCAACACCATTCACCATCCACCAGGCACCAAATAATCTACCTATTGGTATACCCGATCGATTGGCAGATTATGCTAACTTAGCGAGATAAACTCCTCATCGTGCGATCGTATGGAAACTGACCCGCAGCCCAAACCGCCTTTCAACGAAACCAATGAGGATACCCCAGCCATCGGTGGGGGATTGCCAGTAATTGAGTTTTGGGCAGAGCAGACGCTATCGCCACAAGGTCCTAAACTCTGGAAAACACTATTGCACAAGAGTGCTTGTCTATCTTGCTCGTGGGGTACGGGCGGACAGAAGGGGGGATTTACCAATGAAGAGGGTGAAAAGCTCCAACGCTGTATGAAGAGCGTAGAGGCGATTACGGCGGAGATTCAGCCTGGGGTATCGACACATTTTTTTGATACCAATCCGATCGCTAGACTCAGGCAGTTATCATCTTATGAAGCCGACAGATTGGGACGGTTGAGTTTTCCGGTGATTTTACGGGCGGGAAGTTCGCACTACGAGCGGATTTCCTGGGATGAGATTTATGCGATCGCGACTGCGGCATTTCAAAAAGATCCCGAGCGGGTAGCTTCTTATAGCTCGGGACGCGGTTGCAACGAGGCGGCATTTATCTTGCAACTGATGATGCGGACACTGGGTTCTAATAACCTGGCGGATTGCTCGGATTTGTGTCATGCGCCTTCGACAACGGCACTCGATGCGATGTTTGGTACCAAGACTTCGATCGTCAGTTTGGAGAACTTGAAGGAAGCTGACTGTGTGGTATTGGCGGGGGCAAATTCACCATCCAATCACCCGCGCTTGATGAATGAGTTGATTAAGCTGCGCGAAAAAGGTGCAAAAATCATCATCATCAATCCGATGATGGAAATCGGGCTAGTTAAATTTGGTTCGCCCGCCTTTCCTGTTAAGTCTTTGATTCCAGGTTCGGATATTGCATCGTTGTATCTCCAGCCGATTCCAGGGAGTGATGTCGCCCTATTTATGGGGATTCAAAAAGCTTTAATCGCTCAGGGATTAGTCGATCGCGCGTTCTTGCAAACCCATACTGAAAATTGGGAAGAAATCTTAGCGCAGGCGGAACAGGTAGACTGGGAGACAATTACCGCTACCTGTGGCGTCTGCCGTGCGGAAATCGAAACCGCCGCGACGATAATCGGTCGATCGCAACGGGTAGTATTTGGCTGGGCGATGGGGATTACCCAGCAGACGAATGGTGTCGATAACGTCTACAGTATCGCCAACACCGCCCTGATAACTGGTAATGCGGGCAAAGTGGGAGCCGGATTGATGCCCGTGCGGGGACATTCCAACGTTCAGGGCTTCGGCTCGATGGGCGTAACGGTGAAGCTCAAGGCAGAAATCAAGCAAGCCTTGGAACGGCTGCTGGGACGAGCGTTGACGCTGCCCAAGGGCTACCATACCCGCGACTTAATTGAAGCCGCCGATGCGGATAAAGTCGATACTCTGCTCTGTGTCGGTGGCAATCTCTACGGTGCCAATCCCAACTCCGCTCAGGCAAAACGCGCCTTGAGTAAGATCGATACTATTATTTATCTGGCGACAAAACCCAATATCGGGCACTTTAACGGACTGGCGAAAACCAATACAATTATCATCCCTGTCCTCAATCGCTTCGAGCATCCGTATAAAACCACCGTCGAATCAGGGAATAACTTCGTCCGGTTCAACGACACGGGCGAAACCCATCTCAAGGGCGGAGATTTGGTCACCGAAGTTGAATTTTTGACAACATTGGCAGATCGAGTCTTGGGCGAACACCCGATCGCGTGGCGCAAACTCGCAGATCCGCGCTATGTGCGACAACTAATCGCGACGACTATTCCTGGCTACGAAAAAATCGGCGCGATCGATGAGACTAATGAGGAGTTTACAATCTCTGGGCGGATCGTCACTACCCCCCATTTCAAAACTCCCTCAGGTAAGGCTAAAATGTTCGCTACGCCGCTCCCAGTCCTGACTTTACCAAAACCAGAAGACTTTGGGATCGATCGACCAGATCGCGGTCTGGTGCTAGCACTGATGACTGGGCGCAGTTATTCTCAACACAATACCGTCGTCTACAAAATCGGCGATAAATATCGGGGAATGCCGCACCGCAACTGTATCCTCGTCAATCGGCTCGATGCCGAGAAGATTGGTGTGGCAGCACACGATCGCGTGACGGTGCAGGGAGACGCTGGTAAATTGGATGAGGTGGAGGTGATTTACGGCTCGGTGCGCGAAGGTGCAGCGTTGATGTTTTATCCAGAAGTGAATGTGATTTTTACTGCCCAAACCGAAACGCGATCGGGTACGCCTGCCTACAAGCGGGTACCTGTAGTTATTTACAGTCCATAGACAACCTTAAAGAACCAAGTCTATTGCTGTGCGGGCTGGCGTCCTGCCGTTGTCGCTCCGCTTGAGCGAGGAGTTAGGGGTGAGGCGGTATTTTGGTAGGGGTTCAGAAGGACGTATAGAAAGCAGTCCTCAGCATCGCCGTCGCCATGCGGATTGCCCGCAATGGCGCGCAGCAACTGAAAGCCCGATTTCTCAAGAAGGCGCATGGATGCCAAGTTCCGTTGCAGCACTTCAGCTTGAATCTCTGTTAGTCCGATTATAATTTAACTATTGAGTATAATTTCCAAATAATGGTATCGATCTCCGCAACTCATCCAACTAGCCGCCAGTACCTACCCCCAGCTACTCCCGACGCATCGCCCAATCAGCACATTCTCCCACTGACTGCGACAGTTAACGATCGAGATTGTCTCGAAGTTGGGGGCTGTGATGTCACCGAATTAGTACAGCAATTTGGTTCGCCGTTATATATCCTCGACGAGCAATCGGTTCGCACCGCCTGTAGGCAATATCGGGATGGGTGGCAGAAATATTATCCAGGTGAATCGCTGGTAATATATGCGTCAAAAGCATGGAGTTGTCTGGCAATCTGCGCGATCGCAGGTAGTGAAGATTTAGGGATCGATGTGGTATCTGGTGGCGAAATTCTCACCGCGATTAAGGCTGGGGTGAGTGCGGAGAAAATCTACTTCCACGGTAATAATAAATCAGTTGCCGAACTCGAACTCGCGATCGCCAACAACTGTAGAATTATTGCCGATAATTGGCTCGAACTCGAAAACATCGCCAATATCGCCAGCGCAGCAGGTAAAAACGTCCCCGTAATGATTCGGCTCACACCAGGGATTGAATGTCACACCCACGAATATATCCGCACCGGACATTTAGATAGTAAATTTGGTTTCGATCCCAATCAACTCGATGAAGTCTTCACCTGGTTGAGCAAGCAGACAGATATTACCTGTATCGGCGTTCACGCCCACATTGGCTCCCAAATCTTCGAGCAACAACCCCACCAAGATTTAGCTGGCGTGATGGTGGAATGGTACAAACTCGCCCTCAGTCACGGCTTACCCATCAGTGAAATTAATGTCGGAGGTGGCTTGGGCATCAAATACACCGAAGCCGACGATCCTCAAAGCATCGACGCGTGGATAAAAAACGTCGCTACTGCCCTCAAAATCGCCTGTGACGAGCATGGAGTCGCCTATCCACGCGTGCTATCGGAACCTGGACGCTCCTTGATTGGGAGTAGCTGTGTCACCGCCTACACCGTCGGCGGCAATAAAACCGTCCCAGGCATTCGCACATACATCAGCATCGATGGTGGGATGTCCGACAACCCCCGCCCGATTACCTACCAATCCCAATATCGAGCGATGATTGCCAATAAAATGTCCGCCCCGATGACAGAAACAGTCACGATCGCGGGTAAGCATTGCGAGTCAGGTGATATCTTAATTAAAGATGCCCAAATTGCCGTTGCTGTACCTGGAGATATCCTCGTCGTTCCGGCGACTGGTGCGTACAACTATAGTATGTCTTCCAACTATAATCGGATTACCCGTCCGGCAGCGGTCTTAGTCAATTATGGCGAAGCAAATATCATCATCCAACGCGAAAATTACGACGATTTGTTGAGGTTCGACAGATTACCAGAACGCTTGGCAAAGTAGCTAAATAACAATCGAGTTATCATAGACCCAAATATCTCATTACTCACGAGCCGTTATTTTCTGCGCGTCTTCTAGCGATATGAGCGGCCAGTAGGGTGGGCAGTGCCCACCACATAAATTTCAGCCGATCGATCCCAATCTAACTCAATACCCAATTGACCAAAGTTCTGACCGGATGACCCGTCGCACCAGCATTATTCACGCCGCTTTCCTTGTCGCTCCAAACTGGTCCAGCAACGTCCAAATGCGCCCAGGGCGTATCCTTCACAAACTGTTTGAGGAATAGAGCAGCAGTAATCGAACCACCACCACGCGGACCAGTATTTTTGAGGTCAGCGATGGGGGATTTAATACCGTCGAAATACTTATCGGCTAAGGGCATTTGCCAGAAGTTTTCACCTGCAAGTTCGGCTGCTGCCAGAATCTCATCGGCGAGGGACTTGTCGGGACTCCACAAGCCAGAAATATCGTCACCCAGCGCGATGATACAGGCACCTGTGAGCGTTGCCAGATCGACGATCGCATCCAAGCCCAATTTATCGGCATAAACTAACGCATCAGCTAGGGTCAACCGCCCTTCTGCGTCGGTGTTGTTAATTTCGATCGTTTTGCCATTTGATGCCGTCAGAATGTCGCCAGGGTGCATCGCGCGACCGCTAATCATGTTTTCAGTAACTGCACTAATGAAGTGAACTTCGACATCGGGTTTGATTTGACCGATCGCTTTTGCCGCTCCAAACATCGCCGCAGCTCCACCCATATCCATTTTCATGGTTTCGATGCCGCTCCCAGCACCTTTGATATTGAGTCCACCGGAATCAAAGGTTAAACCTTTACCAACGATCGCGATTTTGCGGCGGGGGGTACCTGTGGGGGTATAAGTCAGATGGATAAATTTGGGGGGCATTTCCGATGCTTGCGCTACACCTAAAAATGCACCCATACCCAGAGCCTCACATTCTGCTTGTTCCAAAATTTTGAGCGCAAATCCATACTCTTTAGACATCTGTTCGGCAGTTTCCGCCATACTCATCGGCGTGACGATGTTCGCAGGTGCGGCGACTAGTTCCCGCGCTAAGATCACGCCATCGGCAATCGCTTGAGCTTTGCTAATTGCCGCATCATTTCCGGCGGACTCTAGGATATGCACTTCAGCCAGCTTGAGCTGACTTTCAGGTTTGACTTCGGATTTGAAGCGATTGTCTTGATGGAGTGCTAGGAGCAAACCTTCGCTGATTACTTGAGTAGTTGCAGCCGCATCGTTATTCCAGACAGGGAGACTGATACCGAGAGTTTTTGCTTTTTCACGTTTGGCGGTACGGGCAATTGTCGCACCAGCCTTGCGGAGAGTATCGAGCTTCACTTCCGCCTCCTTCCCCAACCCCACGAGCATGATTTTTTCGACGGGGGTATTGACACCGACACGAGTGACGGCACTACTGGATTTAGTTCCTTTAAATTCAGTCTCCGCGATCAGTGCGGCGATCGCCCCTCCCAATTTAGCATTCAGCTTGGCAAGATCGCCGCTGAGTTCGACAGCATCCTCATACAACCCAATCGCCAAAAGATTTCCAGTCCATTCTAGACAGGGTGTAGCGATCGCTTTGATATCCATATTTACGTTCTGTAGGGGTAATTTCAATAGTTTCTAATGACTGGAGTTGCACAGCATCCAGTGAGTGCTGACTCTCAGAGCCAGTGCAGCACCCCTCTATTGTAGCAATTCTGCTAAAATTCATTAGTTCGCCTTCCCATGCTCGATCGAGCAGAGTACTTAAGTAGATAGGCGCATTTAAATGTAAGACTGAGTGGCATCAACTTAAAAGCCACGAAATCTGTGGACAAATGTTTGATAGCTGAGCGGGTCACCCGCCCAGCAACGAGTATGACTTAGCCAAGGCTGTCATGGCGGAAATGTAATCTCGAAGTGTCACAGGCAAATATGCACTCGATTGTTTTACATTTAATTGCACCTAGCTACTTAGTTTTGACCAACTGTTTTGTTGTGTGAATCTAAACTCAACTTTGTTTTCATTCTACCAAACCAAGCTTGAGATCATCCCCCAATTTGAGTGTTTACTCATCGTCCTCCAAGTCGTCCATATCGCCACCGACAACTACATCTCGAATCCGCAAACTCGGCCCACCAACACCAACCGCCAAACCACCTTGTCCGGCTTTACCACAACCGCCGGATTCATCCCAATAGAAATCATCGCCGATGCCTTCAATATCGCCCAACGTTTTAAACACGTTCCCCGATAGCGTCACATCCCGCACGGGTTCGGCAATTTCGCCATTGCGGATCATCCACGCTTCACCTGCGCTGAAGGTGAACATCTCACCGTTGGTCATGCCGCCCAACCAATTGCGGGCATATACACCCTCTTTGATATCCGAAAATAGATCCGCCACGGGCGTATGTCCGCGATCGATCCAAGTATTCGTCATCCGCACGATCGGCGGATAATGATAGTTCAAACACCGTGCATTTCCGGTCGCGGCTTCACCCAATTTGCCCGCCGTCTCCCGCGAGTGCAATCGCCCTACCAACACGCCATCTTCAATCAATTGCGTCGTCGTCGCTGGCGTCCCCTCATCGTCATATAAATAACTGCCGCGATGTCCGGCTGGTGCGGCACCATCGAAGATCTGGAGATCGTTGCAGCCAAAGCGGCGTCCCATCGTCATCACTTCTAACAAGTCTGGATTTTCATACATCGAGTCCGCCTCGGAGAGGTGCCCAAATGCCTCATGGACGAATAAACCAGTCAAAATGGGGTCGATCGCGACAGTATAAACTCCTCCTTTGACAGGTGGCAGTGAGAGGGCGGCTACGGCACGTTGAGCGGCACTCTCGACTTGACGATCGAGTCCGATCGTATCTTCATAGGCTTTGCGCGATCCGAGGGTTTCGCGTCCGGTTTGGACGGTATCACCATTGCGCGCTGTGGCGGCAAATCTCAGCTCCATATCGATCCAGGATTGTTCGATCAGGGTACCTTCAGATGTTGCGATGACGATATGCTGGGCACTGTCGCCGTACCGCACAGAAGTCGTCGCAATCCGTCGATCGGTGGTCTGTAAAATGTGATTGTAATGTTCGCACAATGCCTTCTTGTGCGCGATCGGAATGTGGCGCGGATCGGTACCAGTCAGGGGTAAACTACAACTAGTCTGAATAATTTCGATCGGTGCCAATATTGTCTCATCTTCACCGATAATTCGCGCTGCGGCGATCGCTTCTTCGATCCGTTCGGCTAGTGTCTCCAAGCGATTGAAACTCGCAAACCCCCAGCCACCTTTATAACACGCCCGTACCTGTCCGCCGACAGCGAGATCCTCACTCAGGGTTTCGACTTTATCGCCCCGAATCAAAATATCTGTCCCTTCGGACTCTTCTAGTCTAATCGCCAAATAATCCACCCGATCGCGGTAACGCTTAATCAAGTCTGTCAGGCGATTTTTGCTATCAACAATTACGGAAGGCATGGGAGAGGGTAGAGGGTAGAGGGTAGAGGGTAGCGATGCGCGATACGTAGGGTTCCCCGAGGGTTTAGCGACCCAAATCACGCGGAGGTTCCCTCCGCATGTGTTTGGGTCAAGACAGCGCATCAAGACAGAGGGTAGAGGGTCGGCTTTAGGTTTTAGACTCCAGAGTAGTTTTAGACTCTAGAGTAGGGTGGTCAATGTCTTGACTCGCTCAATCTGGAGGAAACCTCCAGAGCGCGAGTCGCTGCCCACCAGCTAGGTTTCAGCTCAACATTTAGGTTTTAGGCACTGCTATTATTATAAATGATTGGGTTGCTCGACCGATCGACCGATTGTAGCTGCATCCTAAATTCTTGGGACTTTAACACTAAATAAATACTTCACGCCCAATCCCGACAACAGATGAATTATTACACTGTGATGGCGACTTATAATCAGTGGATGAATCAGAAGCTATATGCTGTCTGTGCTGAAATTCCTGATGTCGATCGTCAGTCCGATCGCGGGGCTTTTTTTAAGTCTGTTTATGGTACTCTCAATCAAATGGGCTATCAGTCTGGGGTAACGGATTTACACACTATGCCTAGCTTTGAGCAGGTAGAGATATGAGTATGCTCGGGAGAGCGATCGAGGAATATGGATTTGTCATCGTCGATCCATATCTAGATTCAGACTCGATCGCTCGATTGATTGACGATCTCGCTGCTGTCGATCTTACACCTAACCAAGCAGGAATTAGAAATTTATTAGAACTAGTTCCCAGCATTCGCACATTGGCACACAGTCCAGAAATTAGATTTCTTGTTGAGCCAATTTTAGGCGATGATGCGCGAGTCGTCAGAGGGATATTTTTTGATAAACAACCCAATGCCAACTGGAAAGTTCCGTGGCATCAAGATCTCACCATTGCGGTCAAAAATCGCTTGGATGTGCCCGATTATCACCCTTGGTCAGTCAAAGCTGGAATTCCTCATGTTCAGCCGCCTGTAGCTATTTTAGAACAGATGCTGACGGTGAGAATTCATCTCGACCGCACGGATGAGTCCAACGGAGCGTTGAAGGTTCTTCCTAGCTCTCATCTTCGGGGAAGGTTAAGCACGCTGGAGATCGAGCGATGGAAGCAGTCTCCCGCAAGTTCGATCGATTGTGAGGCTGGGGGGATTCTGTTGATGCGTCCATTATTGTTACATGCTTCGTCGATCGCGATCGCTCCCAGTCATCGCCGCGTGATTCATCTCGAATATGCCAGTCATCAATTGCCTGATGGCTTGGAGTGGTACTACTAAAGGGCGATCGTCGTAGAAGTAGTTGGGATGAGAGAAGAGTTGCAACGACGCTCGGTGACTTTGCCGCAGATCGTCAAACGGCTAGAAACTCATTGCGCTGTTTCTAGCTGTTTGACGATCGTTATTCTAGATAAGTAAGAGTTCTTTGAGCCGAACAATTTTACCCGTGGACTCTTTGGAGAGCTTGTAACTGACAGAGCAAGGTTTCAACTTCGGCTTGAAGTTCGAGAAATTTTTCTTGGCGATCTGCTGGATATAAAGCCTTGGTCAATTTGGCAACTTGCTGCTCGTGTTCTCGGCTAGCAGATCCACCCAAGTCGCTGGTGGTAATTGATGCAACTAGGGTCAATGGGCTGGGGGACATAGCTTTGGATGGTTATTTATACTTACTCACACTCTAGGCAATTGTAGCTCGGATTCCACGACTTTAGCGTCTTGGATTGTGGAAGCTGCCAAACTAGCTACAGATCGAGATGTGAATTTAAGGTCTCTGACGAGGCGATCGAGTCGTTGTTCCAACGGTGGATGGTGGATGGTGAATGGTGAATGGTGATATTTTATTTGCCCTAGAGCCTAAAGCCTAAAGCCTAAAGCCTAAAACCTAAAACCTAAACCCTAAAGCCTAAACCCCCGATCTCATGTTAGATTGTTCTAGCTGGGGATCGGGGAAGTCTGGTGTGAATCCAGGACTGTGCCGCAACTGTGATGAAGCGAGTGCTTCGAGTCAGAATACCGTGCCTGAGTGCGCCCATGTGGCGATCGCATCCACTATTTCCTCGCGTCGCATGGGGAAGGAGTTAGATTTAGTGTCAGTTGAAAGGTCGATCTGTCCAGATATTTATCATCCTGCGATCGCGCGGGATGGGTTATTGACGCGGTTGCGAGTGCCAGGTGGTGTCTTGAATGAAAGCCAATGTCAGGCACTCGCCCAGCTACTAGCCACGATCGGGTTAGAATATGTCCAAGTTACCAATCGGGCTAATTTGCAACTGCGATCGCTCGATCGCGATCTCGATCCAAGTATATTAACGAAATTAACTGAGTGTGGATTGGCGGCGAGTAATACTGCTGTAGATGGTATCCGCAATGTGATGCTCAGTCCGACGGCGGGGATTGACGCAGGAGAACTCATCGATGTGCGTCCGTTGGCTGCGGCTTGGCTGGAGTATTTAGACGTACATCCCGAATTGGGTGCCTTATCAAATAAATTTAGTGTCGGTTTTGATGGTGGTGGCAGCGTTAGTATTCTCGATCGACCCAATGATATTACGCTGTTAGCAGTGGGCGCGAACGAATTTAGGCTCTACCTAAATATGGGCGATCTAGGAACTCGACCAGTACCAGTTGGGGTGATTTTAAGCGTAGCTGAATGTCTACCGATGTTGGCGGCGATCGCGCAAAGTTATCGTCAGCGGATTGAAGTCAGCGGCGGCGATATCCGGCGCAAACCACGGTTACGGGATATTATTGGTAGTTGTGGTTTGACGGAGTTTAGCGAACTAGTCCGACGAGAAATTAGGGGTTCTAGGCATTTTATTTTTAAAAACCTCACAGATCGAGATGCAGATCTGGTAAGTGGCGATCTGCATTTGGGCGTACATCCACAACGTCAAACCGATCGATATTATCAGGGTGTAGTCTTGCCATTGGGACGCTGGACTGTGGGTCAAATTAGGGGATTAGGATCGATCGCGAGTCGATATGGGAGTGGTACGATCCGGCTGACTCCTTGGCAAAATGTCCTCCTTCCAGATGTATCAGCGCGCGATCTTCCGCTGGTACAGTCGATGATTACTGACTTAGGTTTGGTGCAAACAGCCACTCATCCGACTAGCCTGTTGAGAGCTTGTGCGGGTGCGACTGGTTGCCAGTTTGCGGCGACGGATACTCAAGCTGATGCGATCGCGCTAGCTGAGTATTTAGCAGCTAAATTCACCTTAGATCGACCGCTAAATATTCATGTCAGCGGTTGTGAAAAATCTTGCGCTCAACACGATCGAGCCGATATTACCTTGTGGGGGCAATCAAGCTCAGATCGATCCCCCAGCTATCGCATCGAAATCGATGGTGCTACAGCCGAATTTGGGCGGGAAACCAGCGATCTTTTAGCCCCCGAACGAGTCCCAATCGCGATCGGCAACTTCATCACTGCTTATCACGAGCAGCGGCGCGATCGCGATGAATCCTTGCGAGCATTTATCAACCGTCAATCATCAGCCCAACTGCAACAACTACTTCATGTCGCCTAAAATCATTATTCCCGCGCCATTACATTACATCCGCGATGGGGCGGAAATTTATCGCCAATCTTTTGCCACGATTCGATCGGAAGCCCAGCTAGATATACTACCCGCCGATTTCAACACTGTTGCCGTGAGACTGATCCATGCTTGTGGGATGATTGATATTGTTGAGGATCTGGATTACTCGCCCGATGCTGCGCGGGTAGGGCGAAAGGCACTGGCAACTGGAGCACCGATTTTGTGCGATGCGCGAATGGTCGCTGATGGGGTAACTCGCAAACGGTTACCTGTGGACAATCAGGTGATTTGTACCCTCCCCGATCCGCAAGTAGCAGATTTAGCCGCCCAATTAGCGAATACCCGATCGGCTGCGGCTTTGGAGCTATGGCGACCGCATTTGGCTGGGGCGGTAGTCGCGATCGGCAATGCGCCGACAGCGTTATTTCGATTGCTGGAAATGCTCGATGAGGGCGCGCCCAAGCCCGCACTCATTCTCGGTTTCCCCGTCGGATTTGTCGGTGCGATCGAGTCCAAGGCAGCTTTAGCCGCAGATAGTCGGGGGGTACCTTTTATCACGATTCACGGCAGGCGGGGTGGTAGTGCGATGGCTGCTGCTGCTGTCAATGCCCTCGCCACGGAGCAGGAATGATGGTCGCAATTCAAACAGGAAGATTATATGGGATTGGGGTTGGCCCTGGCGATCCGGAGTTATTGACACTCAAGGCATTTCGATTGTTGCAGGCGGCTTCAGTAGTGGCTTATCAGTCGGCAACCGATCGCGAAAGTATCGCCCGATCGATTGTCGCACCCTATCTCACTGGCAATCAAATCGAAGTGCCCTTTCACTTCCCCCGCGCCCTCGATCCTGAAACCGCGCAGGAACTATATGCTGATGCAATTAAACCGATCGCGGCACATCTATCAGCGGGACGAGATGTGGTGGTTTTATGTTGTGGCGATCCGTTGTTTTACGGCTCGTTTATGTATTTATTTACTCGATTAGCCGATCGATTTGTCACCGAAATCGTCCCCGGCGTATCCTCACCGATGGGCGCAGCCGCCGCGATCGGGATGCCCTTATGTTACCGTAATGATATTTTTAGCGTCCTGTCGGCGACTTTACCGATCGAAGTATTAACTACCCAATTGGCTAATGCTGATGCTGTTGCCATCATCAAACTGCGTCGTCATTTCGAGAAGGTTTACCAAATCTTGAGCGATTTAGATTTATTAGATCGCGCTAAATATATCGAACACGCAACTGGTACCGAGCAAAAAATTATCGCGATCGCCGATGTCGATCCGCGCAGCGTTCCCTATTTTTCGATGATTATCGTCCCCAGCAAAACTCAACTCTAAAACATCTATCGATCGTTGGGATATAGTAAGAATGAAGATTTTTATTATGATGCACTAGCTTGATAGTTAGTCATCCCCATGTTGAGCTATGGATACTAATACCGACCAAAATGTTTTAGGTACTGAACTTCAAACTTGTTGTACCGCTCCGATGACTGGATTCTTCCGCACGGGCGTCTGTGTGACAGGGCCTCAAGATCGCGGTACTCATGTAGTTTGTGCGCAGGTTACGGCTGAGTTTTTGACATTTACCAAATCTCAAGGCAACGATCTGAGTGCGCCCGTTCCTGGCTCTAGTTTTCCTGGCTTGAATCCTGGCGATAAATGGTGTCTATGTGCATCCCGTTGGAAAGAAGCTCTTGAAGCTGGTGTTGCGCCACCTGTTGATTTGGCGGCGACTCATAGCACCGCCCTCAAATATGTGTCTTTGGCAGATCTCCAGCAACACGCGATCTCCTCATGATCCAGCAGTCACGCATAGAAGTAGCGATCGCGATCCTCCCGTATGATGGTCAATTTTTGATGCAATTACGGGACAATATTCCTACTATTCTCTACCCAGGATTGTGGGGTTTGTTTGGCGGACATATCGAAGCGGGGGAAACGCCAGAAGTCGCCGTCGAGCGAGAAATCCTCGAGGAAATCGGCTATCAACTACCAACTCCGCAGAAATTTGGCTGCTATAGTGACGATCGCGTCATCAGACATATTTTTTATGCACCGCTGACTGTCGGGATCGAGCGGTTGGTTCTGAGTGAAGGGTGGGATTTGGGATTGATTAGTCCGGCTCAGATTGCAGCGGGATTTGCATATTCGGCAGTTGCTGGTGAAGAACGTCCGTTGGGGCAAGTACATCAACAAATTATGCTGGATTTTATCAAAATGGTGGGGTAATGTCAGTAGGTTGGGTAATGGATGCGCGATACGTAGGGTTTCCCGTAAGCGCGAAGCGACACCCAACTCACCAGAGATGTTTGGTTTTGCCTTGCTCTACCCAACCTACCGATCCACCCTCTACCCAGTAGTCAAATCCAAGCGTGGATTAAAGGACTCGATCTCGCGGAGCTTTTGGTAGAGTTCGCGTTCGGCGGGGGTAATTTGTTTGGGGACGACGATTTGGATTTCGAGTAATTGATCGCCCCGCCTACCATCATCCCCTGGAAAGCCCTTACCAGCAAGGCGCAGTTTTTGTCCAGCAACAATACTTTGAGGGAGCGTGATTTTGACCAATCCATCTAAAGTTGGTACTTCGACAAAACCACCTAAGACGGCTTCGGCTGGCGTCACTGGTAGTTGACAATAGACATCGATCCCCGCGAGTCGAAAAAATTGGTGTGGTGCGACATTAATCTTGAGATAGAGATCGCCACCTGCGATCCCCTGTCCGCGCAACCGAATTTTTTGCCCAGGGATCATCCCTGGCGGCATTTCTACTTCCAGTGAGCGACCATCTTCTTGAATCGTAATCCGTTCGCGTCCCCCCAGATAGGCTTTATCGAGTGGGAGCGTAAGTTCAGCTTCGAGGTTTTTGGGACGCAGCAAGGGTTGAGCCTCGGCGAAGGTATGGCGGTCGTTCGAGCGATCTGGTTCTCCCTGAGTGCGGAAATTGCGGCGTTCGGTGGCTCGGAAATCGCGATCGGGTTGCGGATCGGCATTTGCGGAGCGACGATCGTTATTACCGTTATTGGCTACTTTTTTGCGCCCTAATAAGCGATCGATAAAGGTGTTGAAATCATCGCTAAAGTCTTCTTCATCGGCTTGTTCTCTAGGGGAATTGTTGGTAGGAGCTTTGGTGCGATTCTTGCGCCAGAAACCAGTGAACTTATCGTACTGGGTACGCTTGGATCGATCGCCTAGCACTTCATAAGCTTCACTAATATCCTTAAATTTATCCTCAGCAGCTTTGTCTCCAGGATTGAGATCGGGGTGATATTTGCGCGCCAGTCGCCGAAATGACTGTTTGATCTCATCAGCGGAAGCATCCCGCTTCACACCCAGTAGCTCGTAATAATTGCGAATATCTTGCATGGGTTAGGCTTTAGGCTTTAGGTATTAGGTATTAGGTATTAGGTATTAGGGTAGTATGATTTAAGGCTTAGGGTTTAGGGGTTGGATTTTAGGGAAAGGTAAGGAATTAGAGTTATCGATCGCCACAGATTTCATCTTTACCCTAAAGCCTAAAGCCTATTCCCCCTAAAGCCTAAAGCCTAAAGCCTAAAGCCTAGCCTAATACCATTCGTCTTCATCATCCCAATCATCGCGGATAGGTTGGGAGTTGGGAGCGGGGCGACGATTAGGGGTATTATCGCTCGGCTGAGTGCGGATGTCTGGGCGTTGGTTCGAGCCATCAACATAGCGAGGATCGCGCTGTTCTGGGGGGATAGAGCGCGAATTGTTTTGACGAGGAGCGGCAGGATTGGGACTGCGATCGTCCGATCTGGGGTTGCGGGTCTCCGATCGCCATGATGGGTTGGCAGAGTCGTCCCAGCGATCCTGGGGCGGTTGTGGGGCATCATCGAGATAGTCATCCTGACGTTGGCGCGATCGATCGCTCCCGTTACTGTTGTCTGGCGATCTCCGAGGATAGTCATCGCGGCGCGGGTTGGGATTATAGTTATCGTTTTGGCGATCGGGATAGCGATCTTCGCGCGTATAGCCCTCATCGCGGTAGTTTTGCTGTCCGCGTGGCTCGGGGTTATTGGGCGGATTGGAGCGACTATCGCGGCGGGAATCTCTCACCGCATCGCTGTAGGGATCTCTAGGTGGGTTGTAATCTCGATCGCGATTCGGCTCCCTTGGAGAATTGTAATTTTGGGGTGGGAGTGCGCCGCGATCTCGTGGATATGACGGGGGATAATCATTGCTGGGGCGATCGAAATAAGGGTCTCGCTGATTACTATACGGATTGTACGCATCTCGACTATTGTAGTTATCGCGATAACTGTACTCTTCATCATCACCGACAAAGATCTCTTTGAGCGTACCGAAGATCCCTTTATCTTCCTCTGCGGTGAGCGTTTTTACCTGACGACCAAAATCATAGAGTGCGTCATCTAGTTCGGCTTTGATTTCATCGATCGCTTGCTCGTCCCCATCCGCCAGAGCGGCGCGGATTTCGCGCACCAATCCTTCAATTTGCTTGCGTTGAGCATTGGCAAACTGCATCCCAAATTCGAGTGCGACTTCTCGCAACTGCCGCTCGGCTTGGTATGACAAAGCCTCAGCACGGTTGCGCTTATCAATTTTTTCGCGTTTTTGTTTATCGCTGGCGGCAAATTGAGTCGCTTCATCGATCATGCGCTGGACTTCCAGTTCGCCCAAAGCCGATGCACCTTGAATCGTGACCGTTTGTTCGCGTCCGGTGGTGCGATCCATCGCCGTTACTTGGAGGATGCCATTGGCATCCACATCGAGCGATACCTGCACCTGCGGGATGCCTTTAGGTGCGGGGGGGATGCCTGTGAGTTTAAATCTACCCAGGGATTTGTTATCATTCGCCATTTCCCGTTCGCCCTGCACGACGTGGACTTCTACCATCGTTTGGTTATTTTCTGATGTGGAAAATATATCCGATCGCCGGACGGGAATAGTCGTATTGCGCGGAATCAATTTTTTCATCACCCCGCCAATAGTCTCCAATCCGAGCGAGAGCGGCGTCACATCGAGCAGTAAGATATCTTTAACTTCACCAGAGAGTACTCCGGCTTGAATCGCCGCCCCGACAGCGACTACTTCGTCAGGATTGACGTTTTGATTAGGGCGTCTGTTGATAAAGCTGCGTACCAATTCCTGCACTGCGGGTATCCGCGTCGAGCCGCCAACGAGCACAACTTCATCGATATCATCAGCAGCCAATCTAGCATCATTCATCGCCCGTTTGACCGGACCACGGAGCCGAGCGATCAGATCGCTACACAACTCCTCAAATTGAGCGCGGGTGAGCCGCGTTTCGATGTGCTTGGGGCCATCTGCGGTGGCGGTGATAAAGGGGAGATTGATATCTGTGACCATCACCCCAGATAGTTCGATCTTGGCTTTCTCAGCGGCTTCTGTCAGCCGCTGGAGGGATTGGCGTTCCTTGCGAAGATCGATATTTTCGGCGGCGAGAAATTGCTCTGCCAACCAATCGACAATCTTGCGATCGAAATCCACGCCACCGAGTTGAGTATCGCCACTAGTAGACTTGACTTCAAACACCCCATCGCCGACTTCCAATACCGACACATCAAAGGTGCCACCGCCCAAGTCAAAAGCTAAAATCGTCTCACTGCGGCGTTTGTCCAATCCATAAGCCAACGATGCCGCCGTCGGCTCATTGAGAATTCGCAACACGTCCAGTCCCGCAATTTTTCCAGCAGTTTTGGTCGCTTGACGTTGAGAATCGTTAAAATAGGCAGGTACGGTAATTACGGCACCAGTCACGGGTTCGCCCAGATATCGACTCGCTTCATCGGCGAGTTTTTGCAAAATCATTGCCGAAATTTCTTCGGGCGCATACTCTCGATTTTGTTTGGGGCATTTGATTTTGATATTGCCATCTTCATCCTTGCGGATGGTGTAGGGAACTTGTTTCGATTGGGGGCTGAGTTCGCCATATTTGCGCCCCATAAAGCGTTTGACCCCATAAAATGTATTTTGGGGGTTTAGCTCTGTTTGCCGCCGCGCCATTTGTCCCACGAGGCGTTCGCCGTCTTTGCTGAAACCAACGACGGAGGGTGTGGTACGCATCCCTTCGGCATTTGCGATTACCACTGGTTTTCCACCTTCCATCACAGCTACCACTGAATTGGTGGTACCCAGGTCGATGCCTACTACTTTACCCATCCGCTGTTTCCCTTAATATGACTAATTTGTCACAAATATTGGTTTTATTTTAGCCGATCGCGTCGCGTACCAACGGTAATCGATCCATGATGCGGGTGAGGATTGCACTACTAGGGTAGGGGGTAGAGGGTAGAGGGTAGGGGGTAAAGGATAATAAATTAGGACGCAAGCGTCTTAATTCCTAACTCCTAACTCCTAACTCCTAACTCCTAACGCCTAACGCCTAACTCCTAATTCCTACCCTCTACCCCCTACCCTCTACCCTCTACCCCCTATGAACCTAGAACAACAAGTACAAGCATTAGTTGATGGTGCGCCAGATATTGAGAGCCGCATGAGCGTGATGGCGATCGCGCCAATCTTACAGCAACTAGCGGCAACTTTACCCCAGACGACATACTATATCTGCCAAAGTCCGCAGGGTGAATCTGTCATCATCACCCTCAGGCACCATCGCCAACCCAATTTAGAAATTAAAGTTATTTACGCATTCACCAGAACTGAAGATATCGGCAGCTTTGACAATGGTTCGCTGGCTACTCAATTGGCCGTTGAAGTTCCCGTGATTCAGTTATTATTTTATTTGCTAGCTATTCCAGAGATCGATCGGATCGTATTTCTCAACAACTCTCAGAATCTAGATATCGGCAAAGAGATATCGCGTCAGAGCTTGGAAGATTCGATCGCCCAGAAATTAAAGAAAGAGGCTCCCAAAAATCACTTGCCGCCAGATGTTTGTTGAGTTAGCTATACACAAAAAAGGGGAAGTGTCTTCCCCCTGTCTAGATTTAGATATTGGATCTAAAATTTATCAATCATATTCAACACTAGTAACAACCTTGCCCCTGAACACTACATAGTTATAAATATTGTAGAAGATCATGATCGGGATTAGTACGCCTACAAAAGTTAGCATAAATACCAAGGCACTAGGCGAAGCAGCCGCTTGGTAAATCGTAATCTGGGTAGGAATAACGTAGGGGAAAATAATCAATCCTAAGCCAAGAAAGCTAAGTAAGAAAATCAAAATTGTCCAGACAAATGGCGTGCGTTCTTCTTGACGAGCGATACTTCGCAGTAGCAACCAAATCAATAATACCCCTAGTACCGGAATCGCTGCAAATACATACACCAGCGGAGCCGTAAATAACCGTGTCCGCGCTGCCTCATAAAATGTTGGCGTAACGATCGTAATCAAAACTGCACCAATAAAGGTCGTGATGGTAGCGAGTCTGGCAGTCTTAAAATGGGTCTGTTGTAGCTCACCTTCGGTTTTCAAGATCAGGTAAGTCGAACCAATCAAGACATAACCTTGAATCAAAGTCAGCGCAACTAATAGCGTTCGCCAATCTAGCCAATCCCAAGTCGAACCACTGAAATGACCTTTGGCATCCACAGTAATCCCTTCGATCGTACTACCGAGTGCGAAACCTTGACCTAAAGCAGCTAAAAAACTACCCAATCCAAAGGCATAATTCCAAAACATTTTATTCGTAGAATGCTCGCGAAATTCAAACGCCACTGCTCGAAATACCAGCCCAAAAATCATCATAAAAATGGGCATATACAGAGCCGTCAGGATCGTACTGTAAGCAAGTGGAAACGCCCCAAACAAGGCACCAGCCATCACGACTAGCCAGGTTTCATTGGCATCCCAAATATTCCCAAGACTAGTCATCAATAAGCCGCGTCGTTCTTCATCAGAGCTAGTCAGCGACAGAATGCCCACCCCCAGATCGAACCCATCTAACATCACATATAGAAACAAAAACAAGCCCAAAATCACAAACCAAACTTGCGGCAGAAAATGTAATAATGCGTCCATGAAAACTCCTAATTACGATCGGGATTTACAGGATTTGAGGATTTGCAGGATTAGGCGATCGGTGCTGACCTGTATCCCCTATTCCCTATTCCCTATTTCCTACCCTCTACTCCCTAACCTTATTGCTGCGCTTCGACTGGTCGGCGGTCGGGTACTGATTCGGCAGGTGCGGTATTAAGGATAAATTGACCGTCCAATCCTGGTAATGGTAAATCCAGCTTCGGCCCTTTGCCGATAATCCGGCTGGCAAAGTAGAGCGTCGTCACCAATAGGATTGAGTAGACGACCATAAAGAAAATCAGTGAAGTCAGGATATTAGTCGGTGGCACTGGGGAGACACCATCCGCCGTGCGAATGCGATCGTAAAGTACCCACGGTTGGCGACCCACACAGCGCACCACCCAGCCAGCCTCGATCGCAATATAGCCTAAAGGTGCCGAAAACATCCAGGTTCGCATCAGCCATTTTTGTGCGCCGATCTGTTCGGGTGAGAGCTTACCTCGATACCATTGCAGGGTACTCCACAACATCACTGCGGCGAGAAAGAAGCCGATGGCGATCATTACGCGGAAGGAGTAATAAATCAGTCCGACCATTTTGGGGCGATCTTGGCGTTGCCATTCATTGAGTCCTGGGACGGGTACCGAGAGATTTTTACGAAATTCTAAGATATATCCCAAGCCATTGGGGACGGTGAGTTCCCACGAGTTGCGGTTGTTGGCTTCATCGGGAATAGCCAGTAGGCTCCAGTCCGCAGGCTGCCCCGCTGGGCTGCTCTCCCATTTTGATTCCATCGCCGCCAGCTTCGTCGGCTGATAATACGCCACCTGCTCGGCACTCAAGTGTCCAGCATAAATCTGAATCGGTGCCACCGCGATCGCTGTAGCGAGGACAATTTTGAGCGATTGACTAAAAAAGGCGGTGTGACGATCTTTGAGAATATACCAAGCACTAATCCCACCAATCATAAATAGCGACGTTTCGAGTGTCGCCAAGAACATGTGAGCGACACTTTTGACCATAAACGGGTTCAAAATTGCCTGGAAATAATCGCTGACGATAAACTTACCATCGACCATCTCACCACCAGCAGGAGTCTGGAGCCAAGAGTTGGCAGACAAAATCCAGAAGATTGACAAGTTGGCACCAAAAGCCACCATGATCGTGGCTAAGTAGTGAATTGGTGGCGCAACTCGTCCCCAGCCAAACATCATAATTCCCAAGAATCCCGCTTCGAGCATAAACGCCATCGAAGCTTCAAACCCTAATACGCTCCCAAAAAAATCGCCAACAGCTTCGGAGAGCGGCCCCCAGTTCGTACCGAATTGAAACTCTAACGGTAGTCCGGTGGCGACCCCAATTCCAAAGTTGAGGATAAATAGCTTCGACCAAAAGCGCAGATGATAGTAATATTCAGGTTTGCGCGTCTTGAGCCACAACCCTTCGATGATGACCAGATAGATAGACATCCCTGTTGTCAAAACAGGCCACAGCATGTGAAAAATGGCTGTAAAAGCAAACTGCATTCGCGAGAGGGCAACGGTATTTGAAAAAATATCCATGTCTGACCTGCTATTTGGTTTGAATTTTCATTTGACCTAGTTTAATGATAGACACTTTCGCTGGTGAAAAGCTCGATCGATCTATCATAAACATGCACATCTAGATCCATTCGTCAACCGTAGCAGCCGTCTTGTGTTGGGACGATCGATCGGGTTGGGTGTCGCAGCGATCGACCCAACCTCCAGTTGCTTACGTTACTGGTGGCGATTGTCGATCGAGTTTAATCTTGAGATTGTCCGTAACATTGACAGTTTTTTGACCGGACTTATCGATCGGTAGAGGTAGATTTGCTAGTGTCACAGTAGGGATCGAATCATAGTTATTAACTGTCGATTCCGGTGCAGTTACTTCGCCACCGACCTGATGTCCGCTTTGATTCCAGAGGATCATCGATAATAACCCATCAACTAAACCATTGCTACCACTATTTCCCCCCACCATCACATCCGGAATCAAACGGACATGTCGATCGCCGATAATTTGCATCAGTTGCATCGCCGTATAGCTTTGTCCGCCCAGAGCAGCGACCCCAGCTTGATAGGTTTCGGCTTTGGCGGTACCTGTAGCGCGAATCCCTTCGGCTTCACCGATAGCACGTAATTTAATCGATTCGGCTTCCCCTGTTGCCTTTTGAATTTGGGCACTGGCTTGAAGTTCGGCGATTTTGACGCTTTGTTCGGATTTGACCATTTCCTGCTGAATATCTGCCAGGGCAGTTTCGCGAACTAGTTGTTGGCGTTGGGTTTGCGCCATTTTTTGGACTTCGTAGGTTTTTTCCTGCTCTTGGGCGATTTTGCGATCGGTTTGAGTCTGCATCAGGGATGCGGGGGGCTGAATATCGCCGATCAGGGTATCGATCGCATTGACATCATAATTGTAGAGGGCTTTGCGGATATATTCGGCGGCTTCAAGTTGACGTTCCGATCGAGCTGTCAGGAAGTCGAGTACGGTACAATTTTGGGCAGAGTTGCGGAAATAGTTACCGATGGTAGGTTCGAGCACATGATCCACCAGATTTTGCATCGAACCGACACGGGAGATCACTTTCGGTGCGTTATTTGCAGCGACGTGGATGATTTGAGCAATTTCCAGCGCAAACGCAAATCCATCGCGCGATCGGACAGTGAGCGATTCGAGTTTAGCATCATAACTGTGGCGTTCCGTCCGTGCCGACCAGTTGAGGACGATATTCGTCGTCGGCACTAGTTCCACCTTCATAATCTGAATATTCAGCGGATGTTTGCCAGGATAGAGCGGTTCCACCCACACCCCTTTATGCCCAGGATTGACCAGATTTCCATGGGTAAAACTCGCTCCACTGACATCTACCTGAGCTTTCCCCACATAGGAAATTACCACACCCACATACCCGATCGGGATTTCCGTCATCGGAATCTGCTGCACCTGCACAAACCAAGGATTGAGATTCCAAGATCCAGAGAGGAGAATCTGCTCCTGTAATCCCCGACTGCCGCCAGCATTTAGGAATTTTTGGACATTCTGAAAGTTGTCGTGCCCTTCAATTACCGCCCCCGCAATTTCTCCAGGCGTAATCGGAATCCCATCGAGAGTAGTCACAATCCCCACCTTATCCGCACTCACCTGATAGACGCGCAACTGAGCGGGAGACATTTCGTGTTGCTCCGCATTTGCCGCCATAATCACCTTGAATAAGGCAGTATTGATGCGATAGGTTCCAGCAGTCAAAAACCCCAATTATCGCCCCTTTTCGCCGCCCTGAGTGAGGAATTTACGGGCATCTTGAAAATTATCACAGTCAACGATCTTCCCCAAAATCCGTTCCGAGGGAATCGACGCTCCGTCTGCCGCTACAATCAGGGCAATTTCACTCTGAGGCACGACGACTACCTGTTCCTTCCGTACCGCATATTGCCACGGCCAATAGCCCCAATGCCAGCCTGGAGCGAGGGTATCAGCTTGCAATCCCGCCTCACCATTGAGGGCAATCAATCGATCGGGTGATAAGCCCTTGCCCGACATGGTAAATTTTTTGACAACCACCCCGACTTCGCGTTCGCCGATGACAATTAAACCGCCGAAGAATAAGGGGATAGCCACGATCGTTCCCCCGACAACGAGGAGGATAATCAGCCCCGTCAGATCGCCTAATACTACTTTAGTAATAACTGGAACGTCTTGCCTAGCGATGACTGACGATCGACTGAGGCTAGGTTCGATCGGCTGGCGATTGGCTTTGACAGGCTTGGCGATGTCCATCGCTCCGGCTAAGGCGATCGTCGTGGCAATGGCGGTAGTTGCCAGGAGTAAAGACTGAGATTGCCCGAGAACTTTTTGGAAACTATGCATTTTAGTTCGCCTAAATAGGCAATTAATTTCTACAGTATCACTTCAATGACAATCTGCTGAATTTCGGGTACTTATCTTCCATTTTGTGGCTGGCAATTTGTGAGGTTTAGTTTTTAGAAACTACTTGAGCCAAAGCAATCAGAGTTTAAACTGTTTTACGCGATTACCCCTGGTATGCTGCGCGATCGCTAGTTGTTCCTATCGATCGAAGATAAAATATAGTGACTCATTGGCGCATCTTGCCTGAGAGCGTCGTACAATTTAAGATTAAACCCAGACACAATTACTAGGTGTTCGCTATGGAAGAATGGCAAAACGAAATCGCCGCCGCGCTCAAAGATGTCACCGAGCTGTTTGATGAATTTGGTCGCGAACTCACGCAATTTGTGGAAGCAGTTGCCACCGAAGCTGCCGAAATCCTCAGTCCCCAATGGGATGAGTTTAAAGAAGTGCTGACCGAAATCTGGCAAGAATTAGAATTAGACCTCGAACAACCGACATCCTTTAACTGGGATTTGCCGATTTCCACCCAGCCGATGCCAGATCCGGCACTCCATCCGGCTTGTGTGGGCTGCCTCAATTACAATGGTTCGGTCTATGGTGGCAACTTACTCGTATGTGGGATACACCCTTATGGCTGCAATAGCGATACCTGTATTGATTGGGAAGGCGAGAACGATCTAAACTAAGAAGGGCGGGAGCGTTCGACCCTCGGCAGCGATGAATGGGTACAGAAGCTGTGCGCTCATACCTGCGTTCCTCTAAGCATCGATCGCGAGGGTTCTAGCAAAACTAGTAGATCGAACTCGCGTTAAGATCGGTGGGGCAGAGCTAGATCTCCACAATCGATCGCTAATTATTAATTACATGAGTCAGATGAAATCAGAAGCAGTCACAACAAACCCCAGCGAGATGAAGTATGGGGAACGGGAAATCATCAACGGCGAACTGATTACCTTTCCCAATCCCCGCTTGGGACGACGTTACAATGTCGAGATTAGTTTGCCAGAATTCACCTGTAAGTGCCCTTTTTCGGGCTATCCTGATTTTGCGACGATTGGGATTATCTATGTCCCCGACCAAAAAGTGGTCGAACTCAAGGCATTGAAACTATATATCAACAGCTATCGCGATCGCTATATCTCCCATGAGGAAGTCACCAATCAAATCTTAGATGATTTTGTCAGCGTAGCCGATCCGTATCAAATAACTGTCCGCGCTGATTTTTCACCGCGTGGCAATGTCCACATGATTGTTGAAGTCAAACATGAGAAGTAGGCTTTAGGCTTTAGGCTTTAGGCTTTAGGCTTTAGGCTTTAGGCTTTAGGCTTTAGGCTTTAGGGTTTGGGCTTTAGGGGTTTGGATGATGCCTAACATCTGCATCTTGGGCACGATCGATCCGTTCGATCCTCGACTCACTCTCACCCCCTACTCTCTTCTCACCCAAAAAATAGACCATTCACCATCCACCATCCACGATCCACCATCCACCATTCACCATTCACCATTCACCATCCACCCCCTACCCTAGATGTCTACTTCTCCGCTGGTAGGGGAATAGGTGGATAACATGATTACTTCTCAGTTGCTTTGCAGTATTGAGTTAGTCCCGTGGCGAGATCGCGTTCGGGACTGAAAATATTGCGAGATTTCCGCAAGCCTTCATGAACCTTAGTAGACTTGCGCTCTTTGATGCTGGCGACGAGTTGCTGGTTGATGTCAGTCGCACCTTGATACATCGTCAAAAACTGACTTTGATAAGTTTTGAGCTTTTCGTCAGTGACGTTGACTGCACTGAGATCTTTGGCGGCTTTGTCAAATGTGCTGACAAGTTTTTCGATGGTTGGAAGATCGCCTTTGGTACCAGACTCGGTAGTAGTTTTGGTATCGATCACCGTTTGATTGACTACTTTGATGATGTTAGCGCACTGGGACAATTTGTCACTAGTACAGCTTGCCGTCAACAGACTGACAGCGGTCGCGATCCCCACAATCCCGATCCGCTGCAATTTAAATTTCATCCGTCCTACCTCTTCACACACTAAACCTAATTTTAGCTGATAAGTGGCAACTGCTAACTGTTTTAACTCGGCTCGACGCCGAGTGAGAAGCTGCTCAAAATTGGTCTTTACGACCCCGAATTCTGGCAAAGGTTTCGATCGGGTCGCTACTGGCTACACTGGTGTGGAGTGGGGCTGTATCCCAGCGCAGGAAAGGATTGGTGCGCTTTTCGATGCCGAGCGATGTGGGTACTGTCGGTATGAGCTGTTGACGGGCAGCGGTCACGTCAACTAGTCGCTGTTGCAGTTCTTGATTGGTCGGATCGACGGTGACAGCAAATTTGAGATTGCTCAAGGTATACTCATGGGCGCACCAGATCCGCGTATCGTCGGGCAACTGCCGCAACTTGGTCATCGAGCCGACCATTTGGGCGGGAGTCCCTTCAAATAAACGACCGCAACCGCCCGCAAAAATGGTATCGCCACAGAATAGTTCGCCAGGAGTATCACTCGCAACTGGTGGGAAATAATAGGCGATATGAGCGCGAGTATGTCCGGGGATAAAAAAGACCTCACCGATGCGATCGCCAAATTCCACGCGATCGCCATCGACTAAGTATACTTGTTGTCCTGGTATCCGCCCCCGATCTTCAGCACCCCCGTAAACGCGGACGTCGGGGAAGGCGGCGATTAATTCTTTGTTACCACCAACATGATCGCCATGATGGTGCGTGTTGAAGATGGCGACTAGCTGGACTTGGTGACGGGTTAATTCGGCGAGTACTGGTGCAGCTTCAGCCGGATCGACAACTGCGGCAATTTTCCGCTCTAGGTCGAGAATGAGAAAGATATAATTGTCTGATAAGACAGGGATGCGAATGATTTCCATCGTCAAAATTCAATAGGTCTGAATATTTCTATTATCGAACTTCTCCACGGTTGCGGGGTAGTAGATCGATCGGGCTGATAGGCAAATTCGGTGTTTGAGTAGCATCTGTGTCAAAAGTGCCGCTAAGGGTTGTACCAAATAAGGGGTCGAGCCGAGATACGGATACTGTTGGCGAATTCAAAAATCGATCGCTTGGCGGCGATTGCGAAACGCTGGCGATTCAGGTCGCGCGCTTCCGATGTGCCATTTTTTCAAAATGAGAACGGCGAGTTTGAGCCAGAGG
>NZ_JBGSPA010000081.1:0-23078 GCF_041738855.1 Chamaesiphon sp.
TAGCAGTTTATTAAACCAGCGCGGGGTGATGAGTGCGATCTCGATTGCTTACCAAGGACATCTGAAAACTACTGGCTTTGAGAAACAACTGCTCCAAACGCTGACCCCCCAAAATGGTCTGATTCGCTATCTGGATGCCAAACCCGCCCCAACGCGGTATCTCTGGTGTCATGTCGCTTATACCGCCGAAGCCGATGAAAAAAGAATCGGCATGGTGTCGTTTCTGGTGAATGAGTTGACGCTGGTGACTCCGGTGGCGATTGGGGATGCTTTATTTTGGGAAGCGGATCGGGTGGCGGTGACATCCTTTGCTCCGATGTCTGGAGAGTCGGCGACGCTGTTGACACAGTTAATCGAACGCACTGCGGCGGAGTTAATCGATGTCGATCTCCACAATTGGCAAGCTAAGTTAGCTAGAGCTAAAGCTAGAGACCAGGAGCGGTTGAATGGCTACTATGGCACCATCTCTCAAGAGATTCGCCACCGGATTATCGCTCGTCATTTAGTCGGGGAGGATGAAGCCAAGGAACTAGCCCGAATCTCCGCCACCGAGCGGGAATTGGCGACTAAATTAGCCGATTTGGAATCGAGGTACGCGCTGAAGGTGGTCGCGTCTTTACATAGCGTGCTGGCGATTGAGTTGCCGACGGTGCATATCAGTTGTGAGTTGATTCGCAAAAAACAACGACGGGTGGTAACGGCGGTGTGGAATCCGTTTACGCGCATGGTGGAACCGCTCCGGTGCGAATTGAGCGGGGTGCCAGTGTCGGAATTTTATTTGGACGATAGTAGTGCTAAAATCGTCGCCCCGAATGCTTGGAAGTAAGCCAGCCGCAGTCTAATTTCAATTCCCTTACATACCACAAGGGCTGCACGGATGTGAGGTAAAATACAGCTAGGAACATTTGTTGTTGACCTGCTGATATTGCAGTAAAACGACAAAACCCCGCCTTCAGCGACGTTGGCGAGGTTCCGCACCAAGGCTTTGAATACTGGGTTCGGATCGATCGAGGGGATGGCCAGAAAGATTTTTACCAACAGCATTGGAAGGTCATCAGTCCGAGTCGGTACCGCCAAATATTCGATCGATTAGCGATCGAGTTAGATAATCCTAACAATCGATCGAAATGATTCGATCGAACCTCCACTCACACAAATTCGTAGAGGCGGGTTTATGAAATCACTTACGAATAATCCTAAAAATCTAAATCAAACCCGCCCAACCCTACAGACAATCGATCGAACATCATCATCCCAAATTATCACAATCGATCGATCCTAGTGAAGATGGGCAGGTTCGTTTAAGATCGATCGAATTTAGCGATAATTATTTGCATAAACCCGCCCCTACAGACCCTATATTTAATGGTCGATCGATTAAAGTGGTTGATATATTAGATTCGATCTCACTTATTAAAAGTATGTTCTAGAATTTGAAAATCTTCAGTTATCTACATTATTAACTGCAAATGATGAGAAAACAAGTCATAATAGCAATTGGATTGACATTTCCATTTTTATTCACAGGATGCGATTTATCACCAATTAATCGATCGCCAATCGATGCAGTAGAATCAACAACACCTGAAAACTTTATTCAGTGGTGTCAAAAAAAGAATTTAGTATCTGATAGTGCTAGAAAAACAATTTTGGAGCTACTGAAAAAAGTTCAAACAGAGGACTGTGAAATAGCTAATTCTAAATTGAGCAGTCTTACCGAACTCAAACTATTTGACGGTTCTATTGGCCACAACTTTGGTATCTTTGGTAGTGGATCTTCCGTGCGAGGTACCATAGAAGATTTAAGACCATTGGCTGGATTCACAAAATTAAAAAAACTCGACTTGAGCAATAATAAAATCAGCAATCTAAAGCCATTGTCTGGGCTAAAGAATTTGACTGTTCTTAAAATCAGTGGCAATGAGATTGCCGATCTAACTCCACTATCTGACCTGAGCAAGTTGTCTGAACTTGATATCTATGGTAATAAAATAAGCAACCTTGAACCACTTGGAAAATTAACTACATTAACCGATCTAACAGCGTTCGCCAATCAAATTACTAATATAAAAGTAATTGCCAATCTAAACAGATTAACAAGCTTGTCTGTCGGTGAAAATAAAATTGTCGATCTAAGCCCACTTGCCAATCTAACTAAAATAAGATTTTTGTATCTCGATAAAAATCAAATTAATGATCTAAATCCACTTACCAATCTAACTAAAGTAGAAAGTTTGTCCCTCAATGAAAATCGAATCAACAATCTAAATCCACTTACCAATATGAGAAAGCTAACCTCTTTATATCTTAACAAAAATCGAATAATTGACATAAAAGCTTTGGCAAAATTGAGAAGGCTAAAAACTCTTCAAATTAGCGAGAATAACATTGTCGATATTCAAGTATTAGCGAAACTAGACAAGATGCTTTCTCTCGATGTAAGTAATAATAAGATTGTCGATATTCAAGCCTTAGCCAATCTCAACAACTTGACAAGTATTCAAGTAGATAATAACAAGATTGTCGATGTAGAACCACTTACTAAAATGAATATTTTCAAAACTAATCCTGACTTTAGGACATGTAAACCAGAACTGAATTTATACCAAAATCAAATAAAGAATCTAGAACCATTAGCTAAATTGACAGATTTATGCGAGCTAAGGCTTGACAACAATGAAGTTAGCAATGTGGAACCATTGTCTAGCTTAACCAAATTGGAATACCTCAGTCTCAATAGTAATCAAATTACTGATATTAAACCGATAAGTAGATTGTCGAATCTACGCTTTCTATTCTTATATCGCAATCAAATTTCTAATGTACAGCCACTATCTGTGTTGAGTAACTTACAAATATTAAATATTAATGGCAATCCAACTACTGTCAAGAATTGTCCGGTTAAACCAGAATCTAAGTGCCAGAAGCCGTAGGCTGAGAAAACTTATTTTACACTTCTCCACTAGTTACTAGTAATAGATAGATTTAGGTCATTCAAAAACCGAGCTTATTCATAGGCTCGGTTTTTAACGTTTGATTATTAACTAATTTAGACTATCGCTTCGTCTCTGACTAATTTCTCCCAACCGAGATCCTTGAGATTTTCGTTCCGGCGCAATGGACGAGTTACCAATTCCAAAATATCGCGAGAATTAGTGAAACCGTGCATTTGGGCGAACGTAAACTCTACCGACCATTTAGTCGTAATTCCCCGTGCTTCCAGCGGATTCGCATGAGCCATTCCCGTAATTACTAAATCGGGTTTTTGGGCGTAAATCCGTTGCAACTGATTATAGTTGTCGGGTTTCTCCATGATGGTTGGTAATGGCGAATTCATTTCCCGACAGGTTTTTTCGAGTAGGGCGAGTTCGGCTGCTTGGTAGCGTTTATCCATGTATGGAATGCCGATTTCTTGGACTGTCATCCCACAGCGAATCAAGAACCGCGCCATTGAAACTTCCAGGAGATTGTCGCCCATGAAGAAGACAGATTTACCGCGAATCAGTTTGACGTATTCTTCCACGCCTTCCCAGATTTGCGCTTCGCGTTCGTCCAAGCCTTGAGGTTCGATATTAAATACCGAACAGATTTTCTCAATCCAGGCGCGGGTTCCGTCAGGGCCGATCGGGAATGGTGCGCCAATTAGTTTACACTTACGACGGCGCATCAGTGTGGTAGCGGTACGACTGAGGAAGGGATTCACGCCACAAACGTAGTAACCTTCTTCGAGTACGGGTAGCTCGGTGAAGCGTTTTGCGGGAAGCCAGCCAGAGACTTTGATACCTTGTTTTTTCAGCTCTAGTGTCAGGTTAGTAACGACAGGATCTGGTAAGGAACCGAATAATACTAGTGGGGGATGATCTTTATATTCGGAGTCGGAAACTTTGACATCTTCTTGCTTGCGCCCGAAGTTCATCAGTTTGGAGATCGCATTCCGCTCGTCTTTGTCTTCCTGAGCGACAGGAGCCTTTTCAGGACACCGCGCCGCCATTGCTGCGAGAACGGTATCTTCACCTTGGGTAAAGGCGTAGTCTAAACCATTGGCGCGGGCTGTAACGATCGGAATTCCCAGTTCCGCTTCCAGACGGGGAGCCAATCCTTCCAAATCCATTTTGATGATTTCGGTGGTACAGGTACCAATCCAAACAATTACGCTGGGGTTGCGATCTCTTTTGATCTGTTCGCACAAACGTTTGAGTTCGGCATAGTCATTGAGCTGGGCGGAGATATCGCCTTCTTCCAATTCCGCCATTGCGTAGCGCGGCTCTGCGAAGATCATTACGCCCATCGCATTTTGGAGGAAGTAGCCGCAAGTTTTAGTGCCAATTACGAGGAAGAAGCTATCTTCGATTTTTTGGTATAGCCACGCAACGCAGCTAATCGGGCAGAATGTGTGATAATTTCCGGTTTCGCATTCAAAGTTTAACGCCTGTGGCTCTGCTGCAACAGTCATATATTATCCTCTCTATATAATTTTATTTTTTATAATTGAAGCAATACGCAGTCTGTAGGTTAACAGTGCGTGAGGGCGGGTTTGTACGATAGTTATCGTTACATTCGATGTCACTAGCATAAACCCGCCCCTACAAATCCTTGCGCGGGAAATCCCCTCTTGGGAGGGGTGCCCAACGGGCGGGGTGGGTTAGATCCCCGCCACTCACTCTTACACCATCATCAGATCCTGTTTCTCACTATTATCCTGAGCCTTCGGCTCAACTGGATTGAGATAGAAATCAGATAACAGCGCAAACAGATCTCTGTCTGGCGTATCATTCGGTACCACACCTTCAGGCAATGCCAGAATTTGATCTGCGATATTCAGATAATAATCACAGACATATTCCAACGAAGGATCGGATTCTGCCATTTCAAACAGAGTCTTGCCCTTGACGCGAGAGATCCGAATATCTTCAATCAGTGGTAACACTTCCAACACAGGCATTGGTACTGTCTCGATATACTTATCGATTAAGTCCCGCTTGGAAGTCCGATTGCCAATTAAACCAGCCAATCGTAATGGATGCGTCCGCGCTTTCTCGCGTACCGATGCGGCAATCCGATTGGCAGCGAATAAAGCATCAAAACCGTTGTCAGTCACAATCAAACAGTAGTCAGCGTAATTTAGAGGTGCAGCAAAACCACCGCACACCACATCGCCAAGTACATCGAATAAAATAATGTCGTACTCGTCAAAAGCATTTAATTCTTTGAGCAGCTTAACTGTCTCTCCTACTACATAACCACCACAACCAGCACCAGCAGGAGGCCCACCAGCTTCGACGCAATCCACGCCACCATAACCTTTGTAGATGACATCTTCCGGCCAGACATCTTCGTAGTGATAGTCTTTTTCCTGAAGTGTATCGATGATCGTCGGAATCAAGAACCCAGTTAGGGTAAAGGTACTATCATGCTTGGGGTCACACCCAATTTGTAATACTTTTTTGCCGCGTTTTGCTAATGCGACGGAGATGTTGCAACTAGTGGTAGATTTTCCAATCCCACCTTTGCCATATACTGCCAGTTTCACGCTCTGCTAGTCTCCAATACGTTGTGTGATGTCAAACAAGAATGAATATCTATAATAATTTCTGCTACGTTTAGCATTATTAACTAAGTTTCGCGGAAATGGGCGAAAATTTACAATTCGATCTGGATCGGAAATTTTGAGGATTGTTTATGTAAAAATTAGTTAAGTTTTGAGCAAGCGAGTGTAACAAAAATTGATAAAGTGTAGAGCCAGAATTGATGTGAGCCTAATCGTGTGATTTCAGTTGAATACGTACTAGCCGAGCCAGGATTTAGACCACACAGAGCCGTAGACAGGTCGGCGGCTCTGGATGTGAAGGCTTATTTGCCAATGCCTCCAGATAGTTTCTGGGAGTCCTTTCGAGCGACTGTGAGTAGTTTCTCGATCGAGTATCCTCAGGGTTCGGTGTATGTTAATGGTAAGGAAATCACCACTGAGTTGACACTCGATTTATTGCAACAATCCGAGCCGCAACTCCGATTTTTTAGCCTCGCTCCAGGTGAGCTGAAAATTGTCAATGCCGGATTCAAGGTCGGATTGAGTACCGACCAACCCGACAAGATTGCGACGATGCTGGTGTGCGCTAGAAGTGGTCTAGCGTGCAAAAATGCGATCGCAGTCATCAACGCGCCAGGAATTGTAGACGAGCACTATCCCGACTGGGTAGGAATTGGACTGATCAATCATGGCGCGGATTTGCATCTATTTAGTCATGGCGCAAGAATCGCGCAGGTGATGTTCCTAGAGGTATGTGTGGCACAGGAACGGGTAGTAGAGCAATTGACAACGGTGGGAGAACGAAAGGGTGGATTTGGACATACAGGCGTTTAAATTAGCCGTATGTAGGTTGGGTTTCGTGGCTCAACCCAACCTACGAGTCTGGATTGACATACAATAGAAACAGCTCAAGTAACTTTTGACTATGAACGTTATTCTTGATATTCCCGCAGATCTTCAGGTGCATATTGAGGCTCAGATTCGAGCAGGTATCTACTCAAGTGCAGTAGAATATTTTTTAGGATTGGGGCAACAGGATCGTCAGCGGCAAGACGATCGAGCTAAAATAAAAGACTTGCTACAAGAAGGTCTAGATTCAGATAGCGAATCAATTACCCCTGAATATTGGACAAACTTACGGGCATCGATTTTCGATGGAGAACGAGAGCGATAATGAGCCGTGAATTAATCATTCGCAACCGAGCGACTCAAGATCTCCGACAACAAGCTAACTATTCCCCTTTTTTAACGTTGCTAAAGCAGATTTAGCAGCCTGTTTCTCGGCATCTTTTTTACTAAGTCCTTTACCCTCACCGCAGAATTTGTCACCGACATAAACCTTTGATACAAATTCTGGACTATGATCCGAGCCACCTTTTTTTTCAGTGATATATTTAGGTGGTGCTATTGCTCCATTAGCCTGGACAAATGCTTGAAATTGATTTTTTGGATCTACAGTCGAGCGAGTTGCCGTAATTACTTGAGGCACAGCATCAAATAATTCATGTATAAGGGGACGAATAGCTTCAAGATCGCAACCTTTGTCTAAGTAATAAGCTCCAACAACTGCTTCAAAAGTACTACTCAGCAAGTTTGCGCTGTGATAACCACCAGCACGAATTAAACCTTCGCCTAAGCGCATTCTAAAGTCTAATCCTACCTCATTTGCAAATTTAGCAAGCTGTTTTTCCTCTACAAGTGCAGCACGTCGTCTAGTCATTTCGTCTTCGCCCATTTCGGGATGAAGAAGGTATAAATATTCACCGCTAATAAATGTAAGAATAGCGTCTCCAAAAAATTCTAGTCGCTCATTGTCGCTAGTTTCGTCAGGATGTTCGTGAGCGTAGGAGCGGTGAGTGAGTGCCTGTCGAAGTAGTTTCTCATCACTAAATAATAATAGTTTATGCACGAGCTGATTTTTTAAAACTTGTGGGTAATAGATTCCCGACTTCTTGAAGAAGTCGGGAATCTAGGATCTAAAGTTGCGTTGTGTGAGCAAGTAGTTTTTAAGATATCAACGTTTCTTTTGAGGAGGATAAAGACTATTCCCACGAGAATTATTGCAATGAAAGCAAGCTAATCGTAGATTTTCTAGTGAATTAGAGCCACCTTTACTTTGAGGTTTGAGGTGATCTAGAGTTATTTTATCTGGAGATAACTTACATCCACACCACCAGCATTGAGATCCAAAGTCTTTGACGAGACTAGCCGTTTTCGATCGTTTTTGCTTAGAATTCATAAATTGAGATTATTTGTTAGAGATGACTAACAAATGAATGCCAAAAACTGCATAGAAATTCACTATCACTATTAGAGGTAGTGTGAGCGATCGATCTAATTGTTGCCTAATAATAACCGTCTCAAGCGCACTATCTCCAAGCCTCACGCCAGCGCATACCGAGTATGCTGAACCAGCGGTTACTTGGGAGCTAAATCATAGTCTCAAACAATCGCTAAACCAGAATACTGGGTAAGCATTGGCGTGAGAATCGGAGATAGTGCCCATGAGACGAACATCTAAGCATTGATATTCATCTGTATAAATCAAGAGTAAGGTACGAAATTATACTTGTCAATACTTAAAATGGATTTTCAGGGGAAAGTCGCACTCATCGGGGTTTCTACGTTAGCGTACATTCTAGCGGTACGATCGCATGAGACGATCGAATGGTAAGATAGTAAGCTTTGGCATGATATGAACATAGTCGATCGCACATATCTAGAGATCCTCGATCGCATCCTCACAGAAGGAACGCGAGAAACTAACCGCACGGGTACCGATACAGTCTCATTATTTGGACTCAGCTATCGGCTACCTGTTACTGCTGAAGCTTTCCCAATTTTGACGCACAAGAAGATTCAGTGGCGGAGTTTGGTAACAGAAATGATTTGGTATCTCTCTGGTGAACCACATATTCGCAATCTCCAAAAGCATACTAAAATCTGGGATGCTTGGAGTGATGTTGATGGTAATCTGGAAACTGCTTATGGTAGGTTTTGGCGATATTATCCAGTTCCTGATTATGTGGCTCCAATTCGCCGCGATAATAGTAACTATCTTTGTGATGGTGAATCGTTGGTTAATTTAGCAGATAGCAAGTATCGACACGAGTTAATTATTGATGCTGACAAGAATATAGTTCTGCAATGCTTCGATCAATTAAGATGGGCAATTGATGAGTTGAAGCGCAATCCTCGATCGCGTAGACTACACATTACGGCTTGGTATCCACCGAATGCAACTGTAAGTAAGTTACCGCCATGCCATCATAGTTTTACGTTAAATTATCAAGGTGGTAAATTAAATTTACATCTTCAACAACGATCGTCAGATCATTGTGTGGGCAATCCTTTTAATCTAACTTGTTATTCATTACTTTTATTACTAATTTGTCGAGAAGTCAATCTTGCACCTGGAGATTTTTATCACTCGATTACCGACGCACATATATATGTCGATCATGTCGAACCTTATCGTAATGCTAGTCGCGAGACTTACGAATTACCTCAATTAGATTTGAGTCAATTGGGCGATCGCTCGATGTTCGATCTGACTTATGATGATATCGATCGGATTCAGTTAGTCAATTATCAACATGGTGCATTTATTAAATTACCTGTAGCAGTCTAGCAAATAATTAAGTAATAATGCAAAAAATTCTCATTGCAGCGATCGATCAAGATGGTGGTATTGGTAAAGATGGCTATATGCCGTGGCACTATCCAGCGGATCTAAAACTATTTATGAATCTGACGATGGGTAATACGATCGTGATGGGACGTAAGACTTTCGATGGGATGTTCGATCGATCCAAAGCACCATTGAAAGGTAGACAAAATATTGTCGTGACATCCGCAGCGGCTGAATATCGGGATAGATTTGCCGATAAATATCCAGCATCAGAGCTGAATTTTACTACCGATATTAATTGTGAAGATGTAGAGTTAGCTACAGATACTAAAATATTTTATTGTGGTGGAGCCAACCTTTATCAGCAGGTACTCAACCTCATCGATCTCGATATTATCTATCTTTCTCGTCTGGAAGGAAGTTATGATTGTGACACATTCTTTCCTCGAAGTTCAGAATCGATCGATCGAAAATTTGAGCCATATCTGCCGCCTCACTTTATCAATAGCTTTTCTGATAAAATGGTAGGAAAAAATCCGTTTACCTTTCAAATTTACACACCAAAGCCCTTAATAATTTACTAATATTTGACTGGTGGGTAGTGCCCACCTACAAGCTGGTGGCTTACGCTCCACACACCCTGCACCTAAAGCCTGCTTGGTGCGCTAAACCCTTGGGGAACCCTACGTATCGCGCATCCGCTAAAGCCTAAAGCCTAAAACCTAAAACCTAAAACCTAATGTACGATATTTCTTCGCGTCCGACTTGGGATGAATATTTTATGATGCTGGCAAAATTAACCGCTACGAGATCTACTTGTTTAGCGTTCCCTGTTGGCTCGGTAATTGTCAAAGATCGCCAAGTATTATCGACAGGTTATAATGGCTCTCCATCGGGTTCGATACATTGTACGACGCAGGGATATTGTTATCCTGAATTGAGTGCTTGCAATGCTAGTAAAATTCTGCCTTCTCGCTCTGTACATGCCGAAGCAAATGCGATCGCTCAAGCTGCAAAACATGGGATTGCGACTAATGGTGCGAGTATTTATGTAACTTTAGAACCCTGTTTGTCTTGTTTGAAAATAATTATTTCGGCGGGGATTAGAGAGGTGTTTTATGAGACGACTTTTAATAGTGGCAACAATATTCAAGTTCGTGACTTCTTATTGGCAGATAGTTCGATCGAACTGATTCAAATTCAGGTGTCTGAAGCAACAGCGCAGCGTTCGGCGGCATTTTTACTCAATCCGACATCGGTAGAAACTTGTGGATAGTTGCGATCGCATAATATTACAAAAGAGGCTCTCGATCGATCGCTCAACCATCAGGCAAAGCAACAAACCGAAAACCTCTAGATTACTTTAATCAGCCAACACTAAGAGGTTAGCGACGAGGGACGAGATTGAGATAGTCAAGATTGTAAGCAGAGATCGATTGGGGTTGATTGCCAACCGAACCGAGGCTTTTCGCCATTGACAGATACAGCGAGGGATCGCCTGCTTTGGGCTGTTTCTCTTGAGCTTTGTACCCACGAACGGCAGCTTGCCAGGAAGCTTTGGGGAATCCTAGTTGGCGGCGGTGATAGGCGTCGTAGCGGGGAGATTTGATGTTGAAGGGGAGTTCGCTAGCACCGGAAGGCAATACCCGCCGACGTTGGAAGGGGACGATGTTGTCACCGAAGTTTTCTAGGTACTCATCGCTGTTGAGTAGGTCGTTGATGAAGCCAGCACGACCTTTGGTAGCAATAACGATCGACCAAGCAATTTTCTCAGCTTCGTTGTATACGTCGCGTCCTAGCACCTTTTGCACGCAATGTTCGGCGAACCGATAGTTGCTGTTGAGGTTGTAGAAGCTATTGGTAAAGGTATTGGATAAGCACAAGCCTCGGATGAAGTCGCGGACGGTGATTTGTCCGCTCCGTAGCTGGGATTCCAAGAACTTCTCGCGATCGGATGCAAACGCATGAAAAAATATCTGACGATAAGCAGCTTCGATCAGGTCGGTAATCTGACTGGAGGATAGCAAGTTATCGGTCGAAAAGATTCTGGGCTGCTCGTCCCCAGGCACTTCATAGCCCTTGACGCGGGTATTCTGCGACGAGGGGATGTATTCTAATAATGGAATAGGCATATATTTAAAGTTCTCTTCTTACGAAACTTTACAAATTTCTCTCATCATAATCCCGATCTGGTACCCACCTTTGACCCTGAGTCGAAAACATTACATTCCTTAATTTTCACTCAACCTTACAGCTACCAACTATCTGACTATTTACAAATGTGTCACTCTGGCTCATTTTTGTCTCGCTCCTCAAGATAAGAGGACGGGGGACTGGGGGACTGGGAGACTGGGGGACTTGGGAATAGTTCAAGCATTATTCATAATTCACCATCCACCATTCACCGTCCACCATCCACCCTTAAAACCTAAAATCTAAAGCCTAAAACCTAAAGCCGATCTCTTACCAGTCATCATTAACAATTGCATGGGGGAGCTGCAACTTGGGGAACCGATAGTAGGTATCGCCTTCATCATCAACCTCAGGGATGCCGTTGAGCAAGCGCATCTGTTCGTCGAGAAAAATCTTGGCACTCTGACTACTCACCTGCGAAATCGCCATCAACTGAATCAAGGAGAGCCGACTATCCTGTTGCCGCAATAACTGGTAGAAAGCTGCTTCTAGACGTTTACGTCGATTGGACTTACCTATAAACCCGACCGTCCCAGCACCCAAGCCCAGCAGGATCAGTAATTCAATTATGCCCATAAGGTGAATGGTTTGCGAGTAACGATACAGTGCAAGTATAGCGATTTTGGAGCAACTCGTTACAACTCAGAGATAGCACGCCCTAGTTCCTTTCCCCGTTACCCGTTACCCTTTCCCCATCTTCACTAGCGATTCTGCATCTAGTCCAAGCTGCAAGCATAGCCTTTTGGCACAAAAATCGCCGATAATGACACTGGAAGCCATCGATAATTCAACTCTGCCACACTTTCCCATCCCCTAATTTTATTGTCTCTGTCTCTGTGGATGAACATCCTTCTCTAAATATTGCAGTTGCTCGCTTGGGTAACACGCTGGACAACTATGCTGTGTGGGTGCTCAAAGCACCATATCCTGGCGGCTATGTGATTGAAAATTGCCATTGGCCGATCGATCTGTCCCAATTGTGGTTGGCTTGGCAAGGGCTATTTAGTCCTGGGAGTAGACCGTATTGTCTGCCTTGTCACCAAGATTTGCATCTACCGGATCTGGATTTTGAGCAGATCGTGCCAGCCGATGCGCCGCAGCCGCAAGTCTACAGTGCCAACCTGATGCAACACCTGGGGATCGCGCTGTGGCGGTGGTTATTTTGTCAGCAAGTGGGCAATGCTTTCGCTCAGAGTCAGGGGATCGCGATCGGTCAAGGCAAATCGCTGCGTCTACGCTTGGAAATCCGCGATCCCGATGCGATCTCATTGCCCTGGGAAATCCTCCAGTCACAGCCTGGGAAACCTGCGCTGTCGATCGATCGCCAGGTCTTGTTTAGTCGTACCAATAGCGATGTCGATCCGTTACCACCCCAGCGACTGGATCGATCGATTAGAATCCTGCTGGTACTCGGTCAAAATATCCCTGGTAGTCCCCATCTCGATCTCCACCGCGAATCAGCGACGATCGCCCAAGTACTCCAAAATACCATGTCGAGCGGGTTCAATCCCCCGAATCGGCTCAATCCTGCCAGTTGTCAGGTCGATACACTGGTGCAACCCACTGCCGACGAAGCGATCGCCAAACTAGAGAGCCAGCAGTACAATGTATTTTTTTATGCTGGGCATGGGATGCCTGCGCCAGATGGCGGGTTGTTGATCCTCAACGATCTCGGTGGGATCAATGGTACGGAATTGGCGCAATTGCTCGTGCGGTGTCGCGTCAAGTTAGCTGTATTTAACTCTTGTTGGGGCGCGCAACCTTACCAACATCAACAGCAAGCAGTCCCCCGCAGCAGTCTGGCGGAAGTGCTGCTTCACTATGGTGTCCCTGCTGTATTGGCGATGCGAGACACGATCGCCGATCGCGAGGCTCTCAGCTTTATTGAGACATTTACTCAGGCTCTAGCACACCGCATGAGCATCGATGAAGCGGTGGCAATTGCCAGACAGCAGTTATTAATCTCATATAAATTCAACCAACCTGCTTGGACTTTGCCGATCTTGTACATGCACCCAGAGTTCAATGGCGAATTGATCCGACCGCTGGCGGAGGGGATTACGGAGATTCCATTCGTGCCACAATCACTGCCACTTGCCTATGTGCGATCGCTCAGTTTCCATACTCATCCTGATTTTCCGATCGCTGGTGGCTTGATGCGAGTCGGTAGATCGAGCGACAACGATCTGGTCGTTGTGGAGCCGTGGGTGTCCCAACGTCATGGCGAAATCATCTATCGATCTGCATCGATGACCGATCCGACCAATGGTACCTATTATCTGCGTGATACTTCCCGCTTTGGTAGTTATGTGCTCTCGAATGAGGGTAAATGGCTGAAGGTTCACGCGCAGGAATTTCCGCTGGAGTCAGGAATGCAGCTTAAATTTGGCAGTGAGGAAGGACAGATTTTAGAGTTTAGGATCGATTCTCCCTTGGAGACGCTACGCGAACGACATAATTAGCGTTATTGGCGATCGCAAATGTCGATGAATTGTTGATAAGGTAGCTGTTCGGCACAATACCATAGTAGTTTATAACATTCTAAAGTGGCAGCGGATCGATCGCCCGATCCGATTTTGACAAGATTGTGTTTTAAGGTCGTAATTACCAATGCTAATTGCTCATCTAATATTGCTTCTTTGAGGCATTCGCCAGTACGTTTATAAAAGCTAGATGGCTGAATAGAAGACATCAATTTTAATAATGCCTCAACTGCCAATGGATGTCCAGGTTGGAATTTGGCTAATTGATGAGCGTATCGACGTTGGGATTCAGCATTTTTGGCAGTAGCTAGTTTTTGTTCGAGTTCGGAAATGGCAACACTGACATTGCGCTGATGCGCCACTTTTTTGCGGTGGTTGCGGGTGCTACTCGGTAAGGTGCGATCTCTACCAAATTGCTGTTGAGCAGCCGGATGTTTGGGGGCAATTTGTCGCAGATTTTCTAATGCTGCAATTTGGTTATCGCGTTGCTTTAATACCTGATTTGGTGAATTTTGTTCCACTTCAATTAGTCGAACGAGGGTGGTAACTGCTAGCTCGAATAGTGGACTGTTAGCGATCGCTAATTTACCAAGCGTAAATGCAGCTTTGCGAGTGAGTGATGCTGTTTTGTGAGCATGAATAATTTCTACTAGTTTATCGATCGCTTTCGCATTATATTGAGGATCGATTCTACTCAATGATTCGCAAATTTTAATTTGAAGATCGCTACTATTGACTAGATCGATCGAGTTGGTTAATATCTGAATGGCGATCGGATTACCTGGATCGAATACTTTACCTAGACTGTGGGCAGCTTGCCAAGCTAAAAAGGGATTAGTAACAGTTTGAATGAAGATTTCCAAGCCAGCAATTGCGGCTACTCGATCGGTTTTGCGGAGTGCTACTCTGGCTCCATCTTGAACTGGTAATGGGTAAAATTGCCAGATATTTTGAGTAGATATAAATTCACCAAATCGCCATCTTAATAAGCGATCGATTATTTCCTGACTATGATTTGATTCTGGAAACTCGGCGATCGCCGTAGCGGCGAGAAAATATGCACGATAAGCATAGAATCCACCCCGATTGGGATCGAAATTCATTAATGCTGTGATAAATGCTTCCTTGTCACTACTAGCAATATCAACTCTCCCAAACCAAAACAAAATTGTCTCCTGCCAATAGGGATTAAAAATTGGTAATTGACTAGTTCGATCTTCAGTTAAAAAATAGTGCCAATCGGAGATCGATCGAGCGGCAAAGTACTCTTGAAAAGTAGAGTGATAAAAGGCATAAATCTTCGCTCCAGTAGTCGCCGAAATCCCCACCTGGTTCAGCCATCCCAGTCGCAAAGCTAGTTCGAGCAAATCTGGATCGAGGAGTTCCAGTATGGTATGGTGGTGTAGCCGAAATCGGACTAAGCGATCGTCAGTGGCATTTGGCGGTGTGAGGATTGCTTGCAATGCTAATTCACCCAAGCCAAGATTCAACTGTTGACGTTGAGACAAGCTCGTGGGAAAGCGATCCTGTTTCCATTCATAGATCGTATCGGTAAACTGTTGGTATAAGCTCGATTTAGTACTCGGTAATTTGCCTTGAGTAATAAACCAATACCGACATAATAAAGCCAATCGTAATGGATTTTTAATCGCATCGCGTAACCGTTGATATTGAGGGTGGGCGAGTTCGACTATGAGCTGTCCGCCTAAATTGGGATGTTCTCCAAACCAACCTTCAATAAATTGACGCACTCCATTCTCCCTGGGAGTGACTGTGCCGACGATCGCGCCATGATATCCATCGCTCAAACTCAGATTGCGATAGGTAGTGAAGTTTTCGAGTGCGTTTTTACCACTATCCCAGACATTCGATCGACATGTCAAGATGATATGTGCGCCACCAACCCAACCTTGAAATTGTCGCGCTAGATTGGCAAGTGAAATACTCGCATCAAATGCCATTTCATCAACCGCATCCAATAGTAACCAGACTCTCCCACGCTGAAATTGGGCTACAAAATCTCGCTGTAATTTTGGATCGATCGCAATTTGGCGGGTAGCGATTTTGAGCCAGTCTTGGAGGAGATAGCGTTCTAAAGTTTCACCTTGCAGATCTGCTAGTGAAATCCAAATCGGTAACAATTCGCGATCGAGTAATTCCGCTGCTAGTTTTTGGAGGCAAGTAGTTTTACCCGCACCAGGTTCGCCGATAATTGCAATACGATTCGGTGCAGAATTGTTCAGGAGCTGTGCTAATAACTGCTCTACAGTCAGTGCAGCTTCATCGGTTAGATCGTTACGAGTATTCGGCTCGATATCTTCATCCTCACCATCATTTCCTCCTAGACTATCAAAAACAGTCACTCGCTGTCTTTTCATCAATTCTAACGGCACATAGACTCGATCGAGACTAAATTTGAGTCGATCTTCACCCATCAAGGCATTAGTCGTAATCCGATGATATTGTTGAGTAGCAAGACTCGATCGTACTAGTTCCAGCCAGTCATCTGTAGGCGCGGCTGTTTGCACTTCATCACGCTTACTTTGAGGCGATCTACAAGCATCCCATTCACTTGCGAACTTGTGAATATTTGCGACTCGATCGCATCTGTCATACCAGAGATTTAGCGTAAAATGCCAAGTTTCCGAGCCACCTTTACTAGCACGGTTATCTTCAACAATGCCCAGAAAATCAGTCAGACATTTGATCGATTCCTTAATTTGTTCACCACTCAGTATCAGCCCAGCCAACTTCATCAACTGTTCTAGATATCTAACTTTCGTCCGCACGACACATCGTCTGTTAGTTTGCCAATGCAGTTGAATCTCTTGCTGAAGCTGTGTCAATTGACGCTCATCGCAGTCCAATTCATCATTGGCATAGTCAACCAACACAGTGAAGAACTGCGTGGCACGTTGTTTGACTGCATTACCATAATTAGGACGCGGCATATCTGATAGTTGACAGTTGACAGTTAAATTCGCGGCATTACCATAGTTGGTAACGCACCAGTATCCTCAGCCCAGAGAAAATAGTGTCTGCTTCAGTTCCTAAATAGCTGTTATGATAGTAGATTGCTCACCTGCCACCACCAACCATGTTTCCTGATAATTCGGCTCCTGATGTTTCTAGCGAACAACCCGTTCATCAACAGTTTTTGAAACAAGGGGATATTGTCGAAGTTGAAATCACCGATATCAGCGAAAGTGGCGAAGGCGTTGGGCGAGTAGGCGATCGAGTCGTATTTATCCCCGATACAGTCACAGGCGATCGAGTGAGTGCCAGACTGGTAAATGTCAAACGGCAGTATTCGCACGGGATCTTACTCGAAATTCTCACTGCTTCCCCCCACCGCGTACGCCCTAGTTGTATCGTGGCTGATAAGTGTGGGGGTTGTCAATTACAACATATCGACTATGACTATCAGCTCACCGCCAAGGAAAATCAAGTAATCCAAGCTCTCAAACGGATTGGTAAATTTGCCGAGCCTCCCGTCGCGCCAATTGTCGGCGCACAGGGCAATTTTGCTTATCGCAACAAAGTTACATATCCCCTCGGCGTCAGCGACTCAGGGAATGTCAAAGCTGGCTACTATCGCAAAGGTACCCATCAGATCGTCAACATCAATCAATGTCCTGTCCAAGACGAACGGCTCAACCCGCTCCTCGCCGAAATCAAACAGGATATCCAAGATCGGGGCTGGCAAATATATCAGCCAGAGAGCAAAGGAGCCAGAGAACCAGGATCGCGTCGCACTGGCGTCCAAATCATCGTCAGCCAGTATGAAGATGCGGGTGTCACCGATCGCGGCATCTCCAAACCCAAGCTCCGCAACCGTCCGATGGTTACCAACGTCACCGAAATCCATGACGATCGTCCCAAATTTCGGCATCTATTACTGCGGATCGGGCGGCGGACGGGTGAAATACTGCTCACCCTAGTAGTCACTGATTTGAATATTCCAGATATTGAGGGGCAAGCACAACGCTGGATGCAGCGGTATCCCAAACTCGTCGGTGTCTGTCTCAATCTCAATGAGCAACCAACCAATAATATTGTTGGTACCGAAACTCGTTGCATTGCTGGGCGCGAATATATCTGCGAGACTTTTGGCAACCTCCAATTTCAACTCAAAGCTGATACTTTCTTCCAAATCTACACCGAGCAAGCCGAAGCCGTCTTGAATCTGATTATCGATCGCGCTGGCTTCACGGGTACTGAAACTCTGATCGACGCTTATTGTGGGATCGGTACTTTCACGCTCCCATTATCCAAACGAGTCAAGCGCGTCGTCGGGATCGAAGTCCATAGTGCCTCAGTGGTACAGGCGCGATCGAATGCACGGCTCAATGGTATCAATAACGTCGAATTTCGGACAGGTGAAGTAGAAGAATTGCTGCCAGAGCTAGAAATCGTCGCCGATGTCGTCCTCCTCGATCCGCCCCGCACGGGTTGCGATCGCGCCGTGCTCGACGCCCTCACCGCCATGCAGCCCGCGCAAATCATCTATATCAGTTGCAAACCCGCAACTCTCGCCCGCGATTTACAAATCCTCTGCGAACAAGGCAACTATCAGCTCACCCACGTTCAACCTGCGGACTTCTTCCCCCAAACCGCCCATGTCGAATGCGTAGCTTTTTTGACCCGTAGTGTCGCATCAGCTCCGAGTCCGGTAGCATTAGCTGCTGAGTAGCACAAATTGCGACCTCGATTTTAGGCACTTGGATTGCGTTACGCTCGTCTCTAATCCTAAATGAGTAGCTAAGGAATGGGGATTAAATAAAGTGCAAAAGTACGGTGTGTTAGCGGAGCGATTCGCGCTCCGTCTTCGACACGCCTCGCTTCGCTCGTCTACGGGTTCCCCGAGGGTTTAGCGAATCAAGACAGCGTAACGCACCATCACAAGTTCAATTTAGAATTGTAGGTTGTTTAATCCTCATTCCTAAGTTGATGTAGGGGTGTTGGGCGCGATTCGTAACACACCAGCATCCGGTCGCACTTACTAGCAGACTACACATTTACCTTCATTTTCTAAGTAAAAGTAACTATGATGTATCGATCTGACCCAAAATCTGGCTAAATTTGCCTACGTATCAGCCAATAGTAGTAATTTTATGTACTGATACTACCCGAGATTGCCTAGACTAACAGCTATTTTCTAATTACAATGGAAGGTAAGAGCGCGATCTTCTCTCTATCAAAAGGAGTAGATACTCCCGATCGATAGATATTCTTCAGCTCGCATTGGTACGGTTTCTCCAATCGAGAATCTCAAGCCATACTGTCTCAGCACAGTAGGCGATTGTAATCCAGCAAAAGTGCCCCAAGGGGATTGAAAGGTTGCTATGGTATTAAGTCCAGTGAAGTCTGAGTGGGATAAAGTAAGTTTTTCCTCAACCCTGTTTTTATGTCCGATTCTCGATAGCCTATTGTCGCTCGTCCCAGGCAAATGGCACGCAGAAATTAGACTAGGACTCCAAGAGGCGTTAGTAAACGCCGCCAAACACGGAAATAACCTCGATCCACACAAGCAGGTTATTGTCCGTTTTTGTTTTGAAGAGGGTGCTTATTGGTGGATCGTCTCTGATGAAGGTAGTGGATTTGAACCGCCCGATCGCATTCGGCAAGAGTTACCCGAAAATAATCTACCCCATGTAGAATCAGAGTCGGGACGCGGAATGTTTTTGTTACATCAAATCTTCGATCGCGTAGTCTGGAATCGTCAAGGTACTGAAGTCTCACTGTGCAAGCAACTATCCGCCCAGATCGAGCGCGAACCACTATTGCAATAGCCCGAAGTTTACTGCTTGTAATTGCTGTTAGATTTGTCTCGCTCGTCGTAAGTTACGATCGCATCTGGGTAGAGATCGCTATGTTCTTCGAGATGCAGGTAGTCGGTGGGGCTGAGATAGTCAAACTGTGGTGATGCAATCATCGCGAGTTTCTAGAGATCTACTTAGTTATTTTAAGTTGAAGTGTGCAGAGATCGCTGCATCAAATCTTCCAAAGATTGAGTCAGATCTTGGTGGAGTTTTTTAGCACCAGTTTTACTAGAAAATTGTTGATAGTCGTTGACCTGTAGTGGTTTGCCAAGTTCGATGGTAACGCGATCGCGAAATTTGGGATAGGGATGCTCATAGTCGAGATTAATTGGAATAATCTTGAGATCTAGAGCTGGCTTTAAGGACACCGCTTGCGTTGCAATCCGAGCCAACCCTTGCTCAAGCGGATGCAAAGTCCGATCGCGAATGAGATTACCTTCAGGGAAAATTGTGAGCATTTCGCCTTGATGCAGCAACTCGATACTATGACGAATAACGGCTAGACTAGGCTTGGTGGTATCGATCTCAAAGCATCCCAATCTTCGTAAGAACCAGCCTTGAATTCCTTTCATTTCATCAGCAGTCACCATAATTCTCGAACTTCTACCCGTGACATATGGCCCAATAGCATAGGCAATCAGCAGTGCATCCCATCGAGTCCGGTGAGTGGGTGCGAGAATTACAGCACCTGTGTGGGGAGTGTATTCTTCGCCTTGGATTTCAATCTCGCGAAAGAAGCCAGGAAGAACGATATATCGACCGAGGGGATGAATAATTTTGGTCAACCACGGCGAAACTCGCGATTGGACGGGTTGACTGGAATTGTCAGATTTAGGATTGGTGAGTTCGGAGCCAGCCATAGCAGTTAAAGTGTGCGATCGATTCAGATATTCCTACTTTACCCAAATGGGAGAGCGTAAGAGAAAATCTACATGACAGTTATTTAATTGCCACAAATTAACAACTTAATTTGCCTCTGTGGATTCAAATACCCCGTAGAATAGATAGACACTAACAGCAGCCGTTAAAAGACAATAGCGCGAAGAAGTGCAGCCGTTTCTAGGAAGATCGAGTTTAAAAAAATTTATGTCAGACAACAAACGCAGTCAAGCTATTACTCAGGGCGTACAACGCTCTCCCAACAGGGCGATGCTTCGTGCCGTTGGCTTTGGGGATAATGATTTTACCAAGCCGATCGTCGGTTTGGCAAATGGTTATAGTACGATCACTCCCTGCAATATGGGAATTAATAAACTCGCACTCCGCGCTGAGGCTGCGCTCAGAGCGGCGGGATCGATGCCCCAGATGTTTGGGACGATCACGATCAGCGATGGCATTTCGATGGGTACCAAGGGGATGAAATATTCCCTCGTATCGCGCGAAGTGATTGCCGACTCGATCGAAACTGTCTGTAACGGACAGAGTTTGGATGCGGTTCTGGCGATCGGTGGCTGTGATAAAAATATGCCAGGGGCAATGATCGCGATCGCACGACTGAATATTCCCGCGATTTTTGTCTATGGGGGGACAACTAAGCCCGGACATCACAACGGCAAAGATCTCACTGTCGTCAGTTCCTTTGAAGCCGTCGGACAGTTCAGCGCGGGTAAAATCGACATGGCGGAACTTACCGCGATCGAGCAAAAGGCTTGTCCTGGCGCGGGTTCCTGCGGGGGGATGTTTACTGCCAATACCATGTCATCCGCGATCGAAGCGATGGGGATGAGCATCCCCTACTCCTCCACGATGGCGGCTGAAGATGAAGAAAAAGCCATTAGTACCGAGAAATCTGCTTACGTCCTCGTCGAAGCCGTCAGAAACCAGATCCTACCTACCCAAATATTGACCAGGAAAGCCTTTGAAAACGCGATTGCGGTAATTATGGCAGTCGGTGGCTCTACCAATGCCGTACTGCACCTGCTAGCGATCTCTCGGACGATCGGTGTACCCCTATCGATCGATGATTTTGAAGTGATTCGTGGCAAAGTCCCCGTGATCTGCGATCTCAAACCCTCTGGTAAATACGTCGCCACCGATTTACATCAAGCTGGCGGCATCCCCCAAGTCATGAAAATTTTACTAGAGCAGGGTTTACTTCATGGCGACGCACTGACGATTAGCGGTCAAACCGTCGCCGAAGTCCTCACTGATGTCCCCAGCACCCCTCGCACCGACCAAGATGTCATCCGTCAATGGGACAATCCCATGTATGCCCAGGGACACCTCGCCATTCTCAAAGGCAATCTCGCCACCGAAGGCGCAGTTGCGAAGATTACTGGCGTCAAAACACCCGTAATTACTGGCCCCGCGCGTGTATTTGAATCCGAGGAAGACTGTCTCGATGCCATTCTCGCTGGCAAGATCGTCGCTGGTGATGTCATCGTCATCCGCTCTGAAGGCCCTAAAGGCGGCCCAGGGATGCGAGAAATGCTCGCGCCTACTTCAGCTATTATCGGTGCTGGTTTGGGCGATAGCGTGGCATTAATTACCGATGGACGCTTTTCTGGCGGTACCTATGGCATGGTAGTCGGACACGTCGCGCCTGAAGCCTATGTCGGCGGGACGATCGCACTGGTACATGAAGGCGATAGTATCACGATCGATGCTCCTCAGCGGCTACTACAGTTAAATGTTGCGGATGCCGAATTAGCCGCGCGTCGAGCCAATTGGCGAGCACCAGCACCACGCTACAAAACCGGAATCTTGGGTAAATATGCGAAGTTGGTTTCGTCGAGTAGTCTCGGTGCCGTGACAGACATGAATCTGTTCTAGGGTAACCATAGAGCCTATTATCCTACAGGGGAGCGGGGGAATCCCCACTCGGGAGGGGTACCAGCCTAAGCTTTAGACATTGGCATTTGGACAAAAATACTATTTTTGACCCAAGGCTCTACCCTAAAGGTACCCCAATAGACCCGATTATCTGAAAGATTTATCCCAACCAGACTAAGTTCTAACGATCGATAGAAACACGAAAACCCCGCTTGTTGCGAGGTTTCGATCGAAGGCAGCACCCAGATTTGAACTGGGGGATGGAGGTTTTGCAGACCTCTGCCTTACCACTTGGCTATGCTGCCTTAAGTCTAGATTGTTATTATACCAAGTTTTAGTCGCAAGGCAAGAGATCGACCGGAAATAGGGGTCGATCTCTTGCACCTTCTAGATCTAGAGCATTCCGCACACGGCGGGGTACCCGATCGAGAGTTAGCTTAGATTTCGGCAGCGGCGCGTTCGATCAGGCGTCGGGCTAACGTCTGAGTCCCTGTGTGGGCGTAATAGTTGGTGCTCACATCCAGAAATGCACCTAGATAATCAAGCTTATCATCGGTGATGTCTACAAAGTTGCGAAGATTGCCGACGACGGTTTCTGGGGTCAAGCCGCGAGAACTTACAAAGTCGCTCATCCAACCACTGACGGAGCT